>NZ_CP065139.1:0-732500 GCF_015693305.1 Sphingobium sp. Cam5-1
GTGAGCGCTCTCAGCTACGTCCGGGGTAGAACGGACCCCCCGCTTCTGGATTTGACGATAGGACAGGCTCTGGCGCACGCTGCCATTCGGTGGGGTGATCGCGATGCTTTGGTTTCGGTGGAACAGAATATCCGCTGGACCTATGATGATCTACTTGCTCTTTCCGATAAGCTGGCTGCCGGACTGTTGGAGCTCGGCCTGCAGCCGGGGGATCGCATCGGCATCTGGTCGCCTAACTGCGCGGAATGGGCCTTGACGCAGTTCGCAGCCGTCCGCGCAGGCTTGATCCTGGTAACGATAAACCCCGCCTATCGATTGTCGGAAGTCGAATATACGATCAACAACGTCGGATTGCGCGCGCTGGTGGCAGCCGAACGATTCAAGACCAGTGCCTATGCCGACATGATCGAGACGCTGGCTCCGGAGCTGCCCGGCTGCGTACCGGGGCAGTTGGAAGCAAAGCGGCTGCCGACGCTCAAAGCGGCCATCCTTATCAGTGAACAGCCGCGTCCGGGCTGGCTGCGCTTTGACGACCTGCTATCGTCGGCTCCGTCTCTGGATCATCTGCGTTCGATTGAGCCGCAAATTCGGGCGGAGGACGCAGTGAACATTCAGTTCACCAGCGGCACTACAGGTTTGCCGAAAGGCGCTACGCTCAGCCATCGCGGCATCCTTAACAATGGCTATTTTGTCGGCAGCGCCATGGGCCTGATCCCCGGCGACCGCATTTGCATCCCTGTGCCGCTATACCATTGTTTCGGGATGGTTATGGGAAACCTTGCGGCCATCACGCATGGATCGGCCATGATCTATCCATCGAGCGCGTTCGATCCTGCGGCGGTATTGCGTACGGTGGCGGAGGAGCGCTGTACCGCCCTATATGGCGTTCCGACGATGTTCATTGCGGTTCTGGCACGGCTCGAGACGGATGCGACCGATACGTCCTCATTGCGCACTGGGTGCATGGCCGGGGCGCTTTGTCCGGAGCCATTGATGCGGGACGTTGTGGATCGCCTCAACATGCGAAATGTGACGATCGCCTATGGGATGACGGAGACCAGCCCCGTCAGTTTCCAGACCGTGCCCGGAGATTCGATCGAACGTCGAACCACCACCATCGGCCAAGTTCAACCGCACCTCGAATGCAAGATTGTCGATGCCGACGGCGTGATCGTCCCGCGCGGAACGCCGGGAGAATTATGCACGAAGGGCTATTCCGTCATGATGGGATATTGGAACGATCCTGTGCAGACGATGGCCGCCATCGATTCAGACGGATGGATGCACAGCGGCGATCTGGCCGTGCTGGACGAGGCTGGCTATGGGAGCATCGTAGGCCGGATAAAGGACATGATCATTCGTGGGGGGGAGAATATATATCCCCGTGAGATCGAGGATTTTCTGCGGATGCACCCAGCCGTCGAGGATGTCTCCGTCGTGGGCGTGCCGGACGATCATATGGGGGAGGAAGTCTGTGCGTGGATAACATTACGCGCCGACGAAAAACTGACTGAAGATGAGGTCAGGGCATTTTGTGTGAACCAGATATCCCACTATAAAATACCCCGGTTCATACGGATCGTTGACGCGTTTCCGACCACCGTGACTGGAAAGGTACAGAAGTATCTGATACGTCAGGCGATGGTGGAGGAATTTGAGGGGCAAAGCTAGGTCCGACCGACATTCAGTTCTGGCGGCCTGCAAATGGCGGTTCTCCGCGCTTCCGGTGCTCACGTACTTTGAGTACGCTGCGCTCCGGGTCGCGGAAAACCACCATTTTACCTTCGGTGGCCTTCGGCTCGGCTCGCCATCTCCTGAATGTCGATCGGCCCTAAGGCAAGCCAGTCGTTTCGATGCTTGCCCCTGATGGCAGGATGGGAGCCCTCGTCGCAGGATCGAGGGCTCATTGGCGTGCTGACAAAAGAGGCCTTTAGAGCTTCTGGTTCAACTCCGGCACCACCTTGAACAGGTCGCCGACCAAGCCGATGTCCGCGACCTGGAAGATCGGCGCATCCTCGTCCTTGTTGATGGCGATGATGGTCTTTGAATCCTTCATCCCCGCCAGATGCTGGATCGCGCCGGAAATACCCACGGCGATATAGACTTCCGGCGCCACGATCTTGCCGGTCTGCCCGACCTGATAGTCGTTCGGCACATAACCCGCATCAACAGCAGCGCGCGAAGCACCCACCGCCGCGCCCAGCTTGTCGGCCAGCGGGAAGATCACCTGCTCGAACGTCTCGCCATCCTTCAGCGCACGGCCACCCGACACGATGATCTTGGCAGACGTCAGCTCCGGACGCTCCTGCTTGGCGATCTCGGCGCCGACGAAGCTCGACAGACCCTTGTCACCCGTCGAGGCCACGGCTTCCACCGCGCCCGAACCACCCTCGCGCGCCGCCTTCTCAAAAGCAGTGCCGCGAACGGTGATGACCTTCTTCACGTCCTTGGACTTGACCGTCGCGATCGCGTTGCCCGCATAAATCGGACGCGTGAAGGTATCTTCGCTCTCGACCGACAGGATGTCGCTGATCTGCATGACGTCCAGCAGAGCCGCGACGCGCGGCGCGATATTCTTGCCGTTGCTGGTGGCAGGCGCGACGAACGCGTCATGGCTGGCCATCAGTTCAACGACCAGCGGCGCGACATTTTCTGCCAACGCATGGCCGAATGCCGCGTCATCAGCGACATGGACCTTGCCCACGCCAGCGATCTTCGCAGCAGCCTCACCCACGCCACCGACGCCAGCGCCAGCGACCAGCAGATGCACTTCACCCAGCTTCGCAGCGGCGGTGACGGCGGAAAGGGTCGCGTCCTTGACGGCGCCGCCCTCATGTTCAACCCATACCAGAGTCTTCATGCTGCAACTCCCAGAGCCTTGAGCTTCGCGACCAGTTCATCGACGTCGGCAACCTTGACGCCAGCCGAACGCTTGGCGGGCTCGGTGACCTTCAGCGTCTCCAGACGCGACGAGATATCGACGCCATAATCGGCGGGCGTCTTGTTCGCGAGCGGCTTGCTCTTCGCCTTCATGATGTTGGGCAGCGAAGCATAGCGCGGCTCGTTCAAACGCAGGTCGGTGGTGATGATGGCAGGCGTGTTCAGCTTCACCGTCTCCAGGCCGCCATCGACTTCACGGGTCACGCTGACCTTGTCGCCCTCAACCTCGACCTTCGAGGCAAAGGTGCCCTGCGGCAGGTTCAGTAGCGCCGCCAGCATCTGGCCGGTCTGGTTGCTGTCGTCGTCGATCGCCTGCTTGCCCAGGATGATCAGGCCAGCCTGCTCTTCTTCCTGCACTTTGGCGAGCAGCTTGGCGACGCCCAGCGGTTCGACTTCGTCATCCGTCTGGATCAGGATCGCGCGGTCCGCACCCATGGCCAGCGCCGTGCGCAGCGTTTCCTGCGCCTTGGCGACGCCGATCGACACGGCGACGACCTCGGTCGCCACGCCCTTTTCCTTCAGGCGAATGGCTTCCTCGACCGCGATCTCGTCGAACGGGTTCATGCTCATCTTGACGTTCGCCAGATCGACGCCCGTCCCATCCGCCTTCACACGCGGCTTCACATTATAGTCAATGACCCGCTTCACGGGCACAAGAATCTTCATGCGCCTCTCCATCAGTATGCATGCATACGACCCCATATAACCTCGAATCCCCGGCGTAAAGCGGCCTGCATAAAATAAGTTCCTTGCGTAACATACGCGAGCGAACTAAATGAGTCCTTGGCTGAACATGACCGTCGCAATGAAGAGCGGCGAGCGGCCCGGTGCCGCGTCCTTGAACAGGTGAGGTGAATGACTCAACTCGGCATTTCGCGCTACGGCGCCTATGTTCCCCGGCTTCGGCTGGATCGTTCCTTGATAGCGGAAGCGCATGGTTGGATGGCGCCCGGCCTGCGTGGGCAGGCGAAAGGCAGCAGGGCGTTCACCAGTTGGGATGAAGACGCCATCACCATGGGCGTCGAAGCTGCCCGCGATGCTTTGGCTGACACCAGTCTGGATAGCGTCAAGGCCGTACGGCTGGCATCGACCAGCCTGCCTTATGCCGACCTTCAAAATGCAGCGATCATGGCGCGGGCGATCGGCGCTCCGGCAAGCGTCGCTACGTCGGACGCCGCTGGGTCGCAGCGGGCGGGGACCTCTGCCCTGCTACAAGCGCTCAAGGGCGCGGAGCCGACTCTTGTGGTGGCATCCGACAATCCGTTCGCAAAGCCTGCCAGTGCGCAGGAAATGAGCTTTGGCGCGGGGGCGGCCGCCTTTGTGATCTCAGACCGTGACGTGGTGGCGCGGCTGATCGGATCAGCGTCTCTCACCGAAGTTTTCGTCGATCATTTCCGGTCGGCGAACGCCCAGAGCGATTATGGCTGGGAAGAAAGGTGGGTCCGCGACGAAGGTTATGCGAAGATCGTGCCGCAGGCTGTCAGGGCGGCGCTGGATCAGGCGCAGCTCTCCATTGGCGATATTCAGCATTTCGTCATGCCCTCCTATCTGAAGGGTGCGGCGGATATGGTGGCCAAGAAGCTGAAGTTTGGAGGCGCTGTAGCCGGAGCCTTGGACGATGGCGTAGGCTATGCGGGTGCGGCCCATGCGCTGCTGATGTTCTCGGCGACGCTGGAAAAGGCGCAGCCGGGCGATCGGATCTTGCTGGTCGGTTTCGGTCAGGGTGCCGATGTCCTGATATTCCAGGCGACAGAGGCAATCGCATCCGTCCGCCCCGCGCGGGGCGTCGTCGGCTCTATCGCGGATGGCTTGCGAACGGACAGCTACCTGCGGATGCTGTCATTCTATGGCGGGATCGAAAATGAATGGGGCATGCGTTCGGAGAAGAGCGCCAAAACGGCTCTGACCGAGCAGTATCGCTCCGCAGACCAGCTCGAAGGTTTCAACGCTGGAAAGTGCGGCAATTGCGGTGCAGTTCAGTTCCCTCAGATGCAATATTGCGTGCAATGTCACGCCCCGGGGGAGCAGTTCACTGACGTTCCCTTGCGGAACAAGACTGCGGAAGTCCTGACGTCAACCGCTGACTGGCTGTCCTATCATCCTTCACCACCACTGTGGGTTGGCTTCGTCAAGTTCGACAATGGCGCGCGCGTCCTGATGGAGATGGTGGATATCGGCCCGGATGGGATCGACACCGGGGATCAGGTTCGCATGGTCTTCCGCATCAAGGAGAAGGACCGCCAGCGGGGATATAACCGCTACTTCTGGAAATCGACGCCGCTGAGCGCGGCCTGAGGAGTTCGCGACATGGCGACGGGTATCAAGGACAAGGTGGCCCTTCTGGGCATGGGCTGCTCCAAATTCGGCGAACGATGGGACATGGGGTCGGCCGACCTGATGAAGGAGGCGTTTGAGGAAGCGCTCGCCGACGCGGGGATCGAGCGTAACCAGATCGAAGCGGCATGGTTCGGTTGCTGGGGCGATAGCGTCAATGTCGGCAACAGCTCCATTCCCGCCGCGATGGCGCTGCGGCTTGAAGGCATTCCAGTGAGCCGCGTCGAAAATATGTGCGCGACCGGAACAGAAGCGCTGCGCGGAGCCACTTATGCTGTGGCGTCGGGCGCCGTGGATATTGCGCTGGCGATCGGGTCGGAAAAGCTGAAGGACACGGGCTTTGGCGGCCTGCCTCCAGCTTTCAAGGGTACGTTTAACGACATGTGGATGCCGTTGGGCTCCGCGCCCGCTGGCTTTGCTCAGCTCGCGCCCTATTACCGGGCGAAATATGGCACCAGCAAGGAAGACTTGAAGCGCGCCATCAGCCATGTGTCGTGGAAAAGCCACCAGAATGGCGTGCACAGCCCCAAGGCGCATTTCCAGAAGGCGGTGCCGATGGAAACCATCATGAACGCGCCGATGATTTCCGATCCGCTGGGCCTGTTCGACTGTTCGGGCGTGTCGGATGGCGCGGCCTGCGCGATCGTGACCACGCCGGAAATCGCGCGGGCGCTGGGCAAGACGGACCTGGTGACGATCAAGGCGCTGCAATTGTCGACCAGTTCCGGCCGCGAGACGCAGACCAATGAGTGGGATGGCAGCTATGTCGCCACCACCCGCAACGCGGCGGCGCGGGCATATAAGGAAGCAGGGATCACCGATCCCAAGCGCCAGGTGAACCTCAGCGAAGTGCATGACTGTTTCTCCATCACCGAACTGGTGACGATGGAAGACCTTGGCTTTTCCGACGATGGTCGGGCAGTTTTCGACATATTGGACGGGCGCTACGACCGCGATGGGGCGATGCCCTGCCAGATCGACGGCGGTCTCAAATGTTTCGGGCACCCGATCGGCGCTTCGGGCCTGCGCATGGCCTATGAGGTCTACAGCCAATTGCTGGGCCGGGCAGGGGAGCGGCAGCTTGCCAGCCCGTCCATCGGACTGACCCACAATCTGGGCGGTGTTCCCTATCAGGGCATCGCCGCCATCTCTATCCTGGGACTTGCGTGATGCCTGGAGTCTGGTTTGACGAGCTTGAAGTCGGCATGGTCTTTGATCATCCCATTCGGCGCACCATCACCGAAACAGACAATGTTCTGTTTTCCTGCATGACCCACAATCCGGCGCTGCTGCACCTGGATGAGGAATATATGAAGGGGACGCCCTTCGGCCAGCGGCTGGTCAATTCGGCCTTCACGCTTGGCCTGATGGTGGGCATTTCGGTTGGGGACACGACGCTGGGCACGGCGGTCGCGAACCTTGGCTGGGATGAGGTGCGTTTCCCGAATCCGCTGTTTCACGGGGACACCATCCACGTCACGAGCGAGGTCATCGATCTGCGCGAGTCAAAGTCGCGGCCTGAAGCCGGGATCGTCACATTTCTTCACAAGGCCTATAATCAGAAGGATGAACTGGTAGCGTCGTGCAAGCGGTCCGGCCTACAGCTCAAAAGGCCTGCGTCATGACCCTGCCGATCCGATCCTTCCTCTTCATCCCCGGCGACAGCGAGAAGAAGCTGGGCAAGGTTGATGGCGTCTCTGCCGATGCCTTCATCCTGGACCTGGAAGACGCCGTCGCCATGGCGCGCAAGCCAGTGGCGCGGGAGATGGTTCCGGCCTTTATCAAGGAACGTCCACGCGCTGCACGAAAGTCGCAGCTATGGGTGCGCGTCAATCCGCTGGACACCCCCTGGACTCTGGAAGACTTGGCCGCGATCGTACCAGTCGCGCCCGATGGCATCATGCTGCCCAAGGTCAACGGTCCGGAGGATGTGGCGCAGGTCAGCCATTATCTGAGCGCGCTGGAAGCGGCATCCGGTGTCGAGCAGGGTTCGATCCGCATCCTGCCGGTGGCGACCGAAACCGCAGTCTCCCCCTTCCGGCTGGGCGATTATGCGGCGGCGGGTCTCGACCGGCTGTACGGGCTGACATGGGGCGCGGAAGATCTGAGTTCAGCTATCGGCGCGAGCGGTAACACCGATGCGCACGGCGAATGGACGCATACCTACAAAATGGTGCGTTCGCTGTGCCTGCTCGGCGCGCATGCCGCAGGCGGCGAAGCGGTGGACACGCTCTACGTCGATTTTCGTGATCCCGAAGGTCTGCGCGCCTCATGCAAGGCCGCGCGGGCGGAAGGCTTTTCCGGCCGCGTGGCGATACACCCGGCGCAGGTGGACATCATCAACGAAAGCTTCTCGCCATCCGCCGATGAGGTGGATTTCGCCCGGCGGGTGGTGGACCTGTTCGCCGCCAACCCGGATTCCGGGACATTAGGACTGGACGGCAAGATGTTGGATATCCCTCACCTCAAACAGGCGGAAAGAACATTGGCAATGCACGAGGCGCGCCGTGGTTGACGTGCAGCACAGCAGCGAAGGCGGACGCGGTATCTTTTCCGCCGAGCATGAACAGTTTCGCGAAACGGTCGCCCGGTTCGTGGATGAGGAACTGGTTCCCAACCATCATCAGTGGGAAAAGGACGAAGTCGTCCCCCGCGAGATATGGAAGCGGGCGGGCGAGGTGGGCATCCTTTGCCCCAACATCCCTGAGGAATATGGCGGCTTTGGCGCCGACTGGCTCTACAATGTCGTCGTCATTGAGGAGCTGGCGAAGAAGGGGATCACCGGCCCCGGCTTCATGGTGCATTCGGAAATGGTCGCGCCCTATATACTGACGGCAGGCAGCGAGGAGCTGAAGCGCGAGGTTCTGCCCCGCATGGTCGCGGGCGAATATATCGGCGCGCTTGGATTGACCGAGCCGGGTGCTGGTTCAGACGTAAAGGAAGTCCGCACCCGCGCCGTGCGTGAGGGCGATGATTATGTGCTGAACGGGCAAAAGGTCTATATTTCCAACGGCCAGCTCGCCGACATAATGGTCTGTGCCTGCAAGACCGATCCGGCGGCGGGCGCCAAGGGCGTCAGCCTGATCGCGATCGACACGCACCAAGCGGGTTTCAAGCGTGGCCGCAATCTTGAGAAGATCGGCCTAAAAGCCCAGGATACGTCGGAAATTTTCCTGGAGGACGCCCGCGCGGAATCCTGGCGGCTTCTGGGCCGCGAGGGCGGGGGCTTCGGGATCATGATGGGCAAGCTGGCGCAGGAAAGGCTGACGCAGGCGGTGCGCAGCATCTGCGTCGCGGAGGCCGCACTGGAATGGACCGTCGCCTACACCGCCGAACGCAAGATGTTTGGCCAGACTCTGGCGGATTTTCAGAACACGCAATTCGTGCTCGCCGAACTGTCGGCCGAAATCCTGTCCGCCCGGACCTTCACCGATTGGTGCATCAGGCGCTTCCTTGCAGGAGAGTTGACCGGCGTCGAAGCGGCGAAGGTGAAGCTGGTGGTCACCAATCTGCATGTGAAGGTCGTCGACCAGTGTCTGCAATTTTTCGGCGGCTATGGCTATATGACCGAATATCCGATCGCGCGGGCTTATATCGACGCCCGCATTGTACGCATCGCGGGCGGCGCGGCGGAGGTGATGAAGCAGATTATCGGCCGCGACCTGTTCGGCAAATGAAGGCGGTTGCCAGATCATAGCTGGTCAGCATAGAGAGGCTATGAAACATCATACGCCTGCTGATCATCGGGTTCGCTATCATACGCTATTGCAGTGAGGGCGAATTATGGATCGTTGGATGATGATGACGCACTGAAATTGCCTTTGACTGGATGGTGAGAATGACGAACACGCTGAAAGCGGCCGCGCCAAAAAAGAAGACGCCGAAACGGCCCTCCGCGCAACAGTTCACGTTCGGCTATCTGGTGCATGACGTATCGCGTATCCGGCGCACCGTGATGGATCTGCTGATGCGGCCTTACGGGATCACCCGATCGCAATGGTCGGTGCTGAGCACCCTGTCGCGGGCAGGCAATGACGGGATGATGCAGGTCGATCTCGCCCGGCTGATGGAAGTGGGCAAGGTGACCGTTGGCGGGCTGATCGATCGGCTTGAAGCCTCGGGCCATGTCGAACGCAGGGCAGACGCCAACGACCGCCGGGCCAAGCGTGTGTTCATCACGGAAAAGGGGTTCGACGTGATCGGCCTCATGATCGAACTGGCCGCGACGATGAACCGCCGCATCCTGGAAGGCGTATCGGACGCCGACCGGGGAGTGTGCGAGGATGTGCTGTTGCAGGTGAAACAGAATTTGAAGGACGTCCTGCGCGAACAGGGTGGTTCGAGCCTGATCGAGGGCGAAGACTGAAATCAGCGACGGGAAGGCTGGAAGCTCATGTTTTTTATCGTTCTGGCCGCCGATAAGCCGGGCGCTCTACCCCTTCGGCTGGAGCATCGGCAGCGCCATCTGGATTATTGGCTGGAACAGGGTGCTGCGGTGAAAGTCGCTGGTGCGATGCTGGATGGAGACAAGCCGGACGCAAGTCCCCAAGGCAGCTCTTTCCTTTTGGAGGCCGAAGATGAGGCCGCAGTCCGCGCGCTGCTCGCGGGCGACCCGTTCACCAAGGAAGGCGTGTTCACGGGCGATTTCGTCGTTCAGCCGGTGCGGCCTGCCATAGGCGAGTGGCGGCGCGACTGAACGCGAGCGCAGTTCCGGAAGCCGCTAATCCTCGCCAATATAGACCAGCGTCTTGGGCGCGTTGCTATCCGCAAAAAGCGCCTCCAAGGCCCCACTGACCCGATCGATACCGGGTTCGACATGGTCGTGAAACTTCAGGTCGCCGTTCAGTACCATGTCGCTCAGCTTTTCCACGGCTTCGGGAAAGCGGGCGACATGATCGAAGATGACGAAGCCGCCGCAAAGAAGCGCGCGCATCAATATCTCGCGCTCGTTGCGAAGGCCGGTCGGCGGGGGGGTCCAGCTGGGCGTGGCGGCGGTGCCGCAATGCACGATACGTCCGTGCCTGGCCATCGCGCGGATCGCCGTATCCAGGATCGGGCCGCCGGTATTGTCGAAATATATGTTGAAGCCGCCGGGGCGAGCCTCCGCAAGGGTAGCCGCCAGATCGACGGACTTGTAATTATAGGCGACGTCATAGCCATAGTCGCGAACGCAGCTTTCCACCTTCTCATCGCTGCCAGTCAGGCCGACGACGAACGCGCCCGCGCGCTGTCCGATCTGGCCCACGACACTGCCGACCGTACCTGCCGCCGTTGATACAAGCATGGCCGCGCCCTCATAGGGAGGCGCGATGTCTTGAAGTGCGAGCCATGCCGTCACGCCGGGCATGCCAAGTACCCCGGCATAGGCGGAAAGCGGCGCGCGCGGATGGGGGATGTGCGACAACAGGTCGCCGCGTGTCGCGACCTTATAATCCTGCCAACCGAAGAAGCCGTAGACTACATCGCCTGATCGGATGCCATCATCGCGGCTTTCCACGACCACACCGACCGCCAGCGCGCGCATCGGCTGACCTAGTGGTGTAAGGGCCTCATTGGCCGCCCAACCGCGCTGTACCGGGTCCGCCGCAAGATAGAGGTTGCGTACCAGAAACTGGCCCTCGTCGGGCGATGCAATGCTGACGTCTTTGCGGGCGAAATCGGCTGCGACGGGGCTGGCCGCCGGACGGCGTGCAAGGATGACCTGCCGGTTCGTCAGGCGGGTGCTGAACGGAGGAATGAAGTCCGGCACGCAAGCTCCATATCAGGCGGTAATAACTCGTATGCCTGCAATCTATATCCCCCCACCAAAGGTTGTCAAATCAGATATAATGCGTATGGTACGATAACACACCATATAACGCCGCTGGGCTGTTGAGTGGTCTTGAAACGCCATTGGAGGGATGACGCTTGGACATTGAGAAAATCAGGAACCTGACGATTGAGCCCATCGTCCAATCCTATGACAAACGGGACACGATCCTCCATGCGCTGGGGCTGGGCTATGGCCTGGACCCGCTGGATGAGGCAGAGCTGCCGTTCGTTTATGAAAAAGAACTGCGTTCCTTGCCCTGCTTTGCGAACATCCTGTGTCATCCCGGATTCTGGGCGCAGCGGCCGGAATTCGGCATCGACTGGGTGAAAATTCTGCACGCCGAGCAGGATTTGACGATGCACAAGCCGCTGCCCCCGACGGGCACGATAAGAGGCGAGTATCGCGTGGCCGGGATCGAGGACAAAGGTGAAGGGCGCGGCGCGCTGCTCCATCAGGAAAAGGCGCTGTATGATACGGTCACGGGGGATCATCTGGCGACCGTGCGATCGACGCTGTTCATGCGCGGCAATGGCGGGGAGGGCGGTTTCGGCAATGCCATCCCGGCCGCCGATCCGGTGCCGGAAGGAAAGCCCGACGCGGTGGTGGAAATTGCTACCCGGCCGGGCCAGGCCCTGATCTATCGTTTGAGCGGGGATTGGAATCCGCTGCATGCAGAGCCAGCGATTGCACGAAAGGCGGGGTTCGACCGGCCGATCCTGCATGGCCTGTGCACCAAGGGCCTCGCAAATCGCGCGGTGCTGGCGCATTATTGCGACAATGACGTGGCGCGCTTCAAGGGCATGTTCGTCCGCTTCAGCAAGCCGGTCATGCCGGGCGAGACGATCCGCTTTGAATTTTACGAGCAGGGCGGCGGCCAGCTGCGTTTCCGCGCGGTGGCGGCGGAACGGGATGTGGTGGTGCTCGACCGCTGCTCCGCGCAGGTGAGCGAAGCATAGAGCGGCATCAGCGCGCACGGATATGTCTCCGTGCGCGCCGATACTCGGCTTATTCCCCGCTCAGGAATTGCTTGCGGACCAGCCCGCGCTGAACCTTCCCCGACGCTGTGCGGGGCAGTGCAACGCCTAGTTCGATCCGGCGCGGAATCTTGTAGGCAGCCAGCGACTGCCGTGCGAAGGCGATGAGCTCTTCCGTATCGAGTTCATGACCGGGACGAACTTCGACCGCTACGGTCACTCCTTCGCCCCATTTGGGATGAGGCAATCCGAACACGGCGCAGTCCATCACGGCCGGATGATCGCGCAACACGGCCTCGACCTCGGCCGGATAGACATTCTCCCCGCCCGAAACGATCATGTCCTTGATCCGGTCGGTCAGGAACAGATAGCCATCCTTGTCCAGCCTTCCCCCGTCGCCCGATCGATACCAGCCGTCGATCAACGCTTCCGACGTTGCCTTCGGATTGTTCCAATATTCGATCAGCAGGCTGGGCGACTTGACCCATATTTCGCCTGGCTGGTCCACGGGCAGAAGTTGGCCTTGCGGATCGCGAATGGCAACGCTGAAGCCGGGGAGGGGCCGTCCCACCGACCGGAGCAGATGCGCGCGATTAACGTCATGCTCTTGCGGTCCAAGGATCGACATTGTGCCGGTGATTTCGGTCATGCCGTAATATTGCAGGAAGTGGCAGGAGAAGCGATCGACCGATCGTTCCAACAGGCCGGGGTCCATCGACGCGGCGCCATAGTGGATACCGCGCAGCGTCGGTACGCGAACATTCCGCGCGTCCATCTCCGCTATCAGCCCGCGCACCAGCGTCGGCACGATGAAAGTGCGGGTAACGCCAAATTCCAGGCAAGCGTCCAATATGGTCGCGGGCGCGGTGTCCGCGATGATGTGGACGGTCGCACCGCGCACCAAGGCTGTGCATACCCATGACATCCCACCGATGTGAAAGGTGGGTAGGGGGGAAAGCAGCACCTCGTCATCGCCCCAGTCGGCGAAATAGCCAGACACATTCTCCACATGGCGATGGATGCCGAACGCATATTGGGACGTGACGACGCCCTTGGGACGCCCGGTGGTGCCACTGGTGTAGAGTTGCAGGCAGGGTGCGTGCGGGTCCAGCGGCGAGCGAGGCGCTGGCTGTGCCGCCACAATCCGGCTGCGTAGACCTTGCGGCCCCTCTTCATCCACGACCAGCGTCGGAAGGCCGCGCTTGTCCGCTTCCCTGAGCAGCGGAAGGAACTCGCTGTCGGTAATGACCAGGCTGACCTCGCTATCCTCCAGCACATAGGCCGTTTCCGGAGCCGTATTGCGCCAGTTGATCGGCACGAGGACGGCACCAGCGCGAATGGCCCCGATCAAGATGAGGAAGAACAGATCGTTATTCTTGCCGAGATAGGCGAGGCGGCCACCCTGCCTGACGCCATACTCGCCAAGCAACGTGACGACTGCATCGCAACCACGGTCCAGCTGGGCATAAGTCCAACTATGATCGCCGAATATGATGGCTGGCTTGTCGGGCGAAACGGCGGCAGCGACATTGGGATAATCGGACGGCAGGATAAGGCCGCTATCGTCCAGCGCAGGCCCTTCCGCCAAGGCCAGACCCTGCGCTAGCAGCCCGCCGATCGCTTCACCGTCAGAATGCGACATCGTCTCCACCCTTTGTCTGCATCAGGGCGCGGGCTTCGTCCGGCGTGGCAACTGTCAGGCTAAGTTCTTCCAGCACGCGGCGGATTTTGGCCACCTGTTCGGCGTTGGACGTCGCGAGCTTGCCCCGGCCAGCATAGAGGCTGTCTTCCAGTCCGACGCGCACCGATCCGCCCAGCAGCGCGGACAAGGTGACGAGCCGCATCTGGTGCTTTCCTGCGGCGAGCGCGGAAAAGATGAAGTCTTCGCCAAACAGTCTGTCCGCCGTCGTCTTCATGTGCATGACATTTTCAGGATCAGGCCCGATGCCGCCCAATATGCCGAACACGCCTTGAATGAAGAAGGGCGGCTCCACCATCTTGCGGTCAACAAAATGGGCAAGATTGTAAAGGTGCGCGACGTCATAGCATTCGAACTCGAACCGGGTGCCCTGGTCCGATAATTGCGTCATCGCCTGCTCGATCTGGGCGAAGGTGTTCGACAGGATGAAGTCTTTTGTCATCTCCAGATAGGGCAGTTCCCAATCATACTGCCAATCCGAAATCTTGGCCCCGGCCCCGGAAATGTTGAAGTTCACCGATCCCATGTTCATCGAACAGACTTCGGGCCTGAACATCTTCGCGGGCGCCAGCCGATCAGCCAGACTCATGCCCAAACCACCGCCCGTGGTGATGTTGACGATGGCGTCGGTGGACTGCTTGATCCGCGGAAGGAACTGCCGGAAGAGCTCCGGATCTTGTGACGGCTGCCCGGTTTCGGGATTACGGGCATGCAGATGAACCATCGCGGCCCCTGCCTCTGCCGCCGCGATCGCCTCGGCGGCGATCTGGTCGGCAGTGATCGGCAGATGGGGGGTCATGCTCGGCGTATGGATCGACCCGGTGACGGCGCAGGTGATGATGACCTTGTCAGTGCGTTTCATATGACTTTCGGCTTTGCGCCGCCTCTCCAGAGATGACAGTTTTTATCAATAATTCGTCAGATAATCTCGCCCAGCACAGTGCCCACGGGATAGGTTTCCCCGATTTCCTTGAAAATCTTCAGCGTGCCCGATGCCGGTGCTTCCACTTCCTGGGTGGACTTGTCGCTTTCCAGGGCAAATAGCGGCTCTCCGGCCGTCACTGCCCCGCCATCGGCCACGAGCCATTCGGACAGCAGCCCTTCATTCATGGAAAAGCCGAGCTTGGGCAGCAGGATTTCAGTCGACATGATATTTTCTCCTTGGGCGGCGCTACCGTGACGCCGAAGATGATCGATTAAGCATCGTGGCGAATGAACGACGTACGCGTCCATCGCCGTGATATTTGTTTCTCAGACGGAACACTCCGACGCGCTGAAAGCAGGATAGTCCGTGTAGCCTCTTTCCTCTCCCACATAGGCATAGTCGAAATTCGCCTCCGCAAGCGGAAGGCCGCGCCTTATCCGGGCGACGAGGTCAGGATTGGCGATGTAGGGACGGCCAAAGGAAATGGCGTCCGCCTTGCCCTTGGCAATGGCCTCGCCCGCAGCGGGGCCGTCGAAGCTGCCATTCTGGATGATCGTCCCTGAAAAGACGGCGCGTAATCGCTCCATGACCGGGTAATCGGGCTTCTCCATGAAGCCGGACGCGATGGGCTCGATCAGGTGAATATAGGCAAGCCCGCTCTGCTGCGCGAGGCGGCCGATCGCTTCGGTCAGGGCTCCCGGATCGGCATCACCCATGCCCTTGCGCTCGCTTGTCGGGCTGACGCGCAGGCCCACGCGGGCGGGATCGACCTCTGCGGTCACCGCCTCGATCACCTCACGCAACAGCCTGACGCGATTTTCAACACTGCCGCCATAGCCATCCTGCCGATGATTGCTCTTCGATTGCAGAAATTGGTCGATGATATAGCCGTTGGCCCCGTGGATTTCGACGCCATCGAAGCCTGCGATCTTTGCGTTTCTCGCTCCCCGGCCATAGGCGGCGACAAGCTGGCCGATATCCGCCTGCGTCATTTCGCGCGGTACGACATAAGGTTTCATCGGCAGGAAACCGCCCTGATAGTCTTCAGGAGGCGGCGCCATCGTTTCGCCTTCCCCGGCAATGGGCGACGGAGCAATCGGCTGCTGCCCCCCGATATAATCCGGCAGCACCAACCGGCCCATGTGCCAAAGCTGGCAGTAGATGCGCCCACCCGCCGCATGGACGCGCCGCGTGACAGCTTTCCAAGCCTCCGTCATCTCATCCGACCAAATACCCGGAGCGCGATACCAGCCCATGCCCAGCGGATCGACCGCAGTCGCTTCGGAAATGATCAGGCCCGCGTCCGCGCGCTGGGCGTAATATTCGCCTTGAAGCGGCGTGGGCACGTGCCGGTCGTCCGCACGGGCACGAGTCAGGGGCGCCATGACCACCCGGTTCGGGATTTCCAGCGACCCTATCGTCAGCGGTTCAAACAAAGCGTCCAGAGACATTGTTATATTCCTGCGAGCTTACCCATACAAAGAGGCGGCGGACGTTCGACGGCCCGCCGCCGTCACGCTGCTATCAGGGGTCGAGCCATTCGCCCGGGTTGATCCCGGCGTTCGACCGCGCGAATTTCAAAATCTTGGAGACGCGCTCGCCGAGTACGGTCGGGTCCTTCGACGCTTCGCAGCTCGGACCATGCTGCCAGCTTTCGGCGACGGTGATGCCGTATCCCCAGACTTCGAAGACTCGGCCACTCACCTGGCTTGCCTCGGCGCTGGCGAGCCAGGCGACGAATCCCGCAATCCATTCAGGGTCGCGGCGCTCCAGCTGCTCGGGCGTCCATTCGCGCAATCCCGCCGTCATGCGTGTTTCAGCACGCGGCGCGATGGCGTTTACGGTGACGCCGATCCGCTGCAATTCGCGTGCGGCGACCTGACTGAAGCTCGCAATGCCACCCTTGGCTGCGGCATAGTTTGCCTGGCCGATGTTGGCGAACAGGGCCGAATGCGACGTCGTGTTGATGACACGGGCATCCGGTTGACGCCCCGCCTTGCTTTCCGTGCGCCAGTAATTGGCGGCATGATGCGTGGGTGCGAAGGTGCCCTTCAGGTGCACCTTGACCACGATGTCCCATTCCTCCTCGGTCATGTTGACCAGCATGCGGTCGCGCAGGATGCCCGCATTGTTGATGAGGATGTCGAGGCGGCCGAAAGTTTCAACGGCTTGGTTGACCATCTCCCGGGCATTGTCCCAGTTGGAAACGTCGCCACCGTTAACGACGGCCTCGCCGCCCATGGCCTTGATTTCGCTCACCACGTCCTGCGCCGGGGTCGTGTCGGCCCCGCCGCCCGCTGCGTCGCCGCCCAGATCGTTGACCACGACCTTCGCCCCATGCTGTGCGAGCTTGAGCGCATAGGTGCGGCCGACGCCACGCCCGCCGCCCGTAACGATCGCCACTCTGCCTTTTAGAAAACTCATGCCCTCTTCCTTGCTTACCTAGGAAAATATGTTGGTGCGCAGTGGCTGAACGAGCCGTCGCATAGGCCCCGCCCGTCCTTGCCTCTTTACGCATCTAATCCGTATGCGTACTATATGCTTTAGATCGTTTATGCAACATCTGTCAGCACCGAGGGCGGTGTCACGGGAATAAAAATGACATATGTCGCGTATTAGTGTCTGCTGCAATGTTCAGCAGACAGGGGAAGGCCCGGTGGGAGAGGCGGCAATGGCAAGGTTGGAACGGAAGGTCATCATCATCACCGGCGCCGGTTCGGGCCTTGGCCGGGCGGCAGCAATCCGCTGTGCGCAGGATGGCGCGCAGCTGACGTTGGTCGATGTGAACGCGGAGGGTCTGGAAGAAGCCAATGGTGCCGTCCGGGAGCTTTGCCCGGAGGCGGAAATTCTGTTGGCGCAAGCTGATGTGTCTCAGGAAGATCAGGTCCGCGCCTATGTGGAGAAGGCCGTCGCCCGCTTCGGCAAGATCGACGGTTTCTTCAACAATGCAGGCATCGAAGACCGGCAGGTCGCCACCGAGGATGTCGATGCCGAATTTTTTGATCGCATCATGGCGGTCAATGCCAAAGGTGTCCTGCTGGGCTTGAAGCATGTGCTGAAAGTGATGGCGGGGCAGGGCCATGGCCGGATTGTCAACACGGCGTCCGCGCTGGGTATTCGCGGTTCGGGGCGGCAGGCCGGTTACACCGCCAGCAAGCATGCGATCGTGGGCCTGACCCGCAACGCAGCGCTGGAATATGGCGCGATGGGCATCGGCATCAACGCGGTCGCTCCGGGCGCCATCCTGACGCCATTGGTCGAAGCATCGCTGCGCCAGATAAATCCGGATGACTGGCAGGAAGCCGCCGCGCAGTTCGTCGCGCATAATCCGATGCGTCGCATGGGTATCCCCGAAGAGGTCGCGTCGGTCGTTGCCTTCCTTCTGTCTGCCGACTCATCCTTCGTGAACGGCGCCGTCATCCCGATCGATGGCGGTCAGTCGGCGCAATATTGAACCGGCCGCCGCAGTCCAGAATAAGGAAAGTGCAATGTCCCGCGAGGAATCAGCTGTTGAGGCAATTCGTAACCTGAAAGGCCGCTATTTCAGGGTCATCGATACGAAATGTTTTGATGAACTGCACGACATGCTGACTGAGGACGCCTATTTCGACCTGGATGACATCGTCGATCGTGGTCCGGATGGAAGCATCCTCGCGCCAGCGCAGTTGGCGGAGCTATTCCCGGGAAATCAGCCAGCTGTCGTTCGGGGGCGCGCCGATATGGTGGCGTTCATCACGGCGGCGCTGAGCCCCGTCATTAGCATTCACCACGGCTTCACGCCGGAAATCGAAGTGGAAGGCGACAGCGCCAAGGCGATCTGGCCCATGGAAGACATCTTCTTTGAGCGCGCGCCGCCTCATGGCCGTATCAGGCAAGCCTATGGCCATTATGTGGATGTCTATCGCAGGGAGGGCGGCGTGTGGCGTATCGCCGGGCAGTCCCTGTCCTTCCTGCATCAGCGCTGGTTTGGAAAAGAAGGGCAGGCCAAATGAATATCACCGGCAAGATCGCGCTCGTCACGGGGGCAGGGCAAGGCGTGGGGCGCGGTATCGCGTTGGCGTTGGCGGCTGGCGGAGCGATTGTGATATTGGCAGGCCGCACAAAGGCCAAGCTGGACGCCGTGCATGCCGAAATAGCGGCTGCGGGTGGCGAGGCGGACGTGGCTCCACCCGCCGACGTCCGAAACGCGGCGGACATACAGGCTCTCGTCGCCTATGCCGCCGATCGGCATGGCGGCATCGATATTCTGGTCAACAATGCACAGCAGGCAGTGCTGGCGCCGTTGCTCGACATCGACGATGAGGGGCTCTTGCTGACCTTCGAAAGCGGGCCGTTCGCTGCCTTCCGCATGATGAAGGCGGTTCATCCTCATATGAAGCGGCGCGGCGGTGGGGCGATCATCAACATCGTCTCTTCGACCGCCGTCAACTGGGACACGAGCGGGACCGCCGCTTATTCCGCCGCGAAGCAGGCGATCGGCGCCATGACGCGGGCGGCGGCATCCGAATGGGGACCAGACGGCATCCGCGTCAACAACATCGCGCCACTTGCCGGGTCGCCCGCCATGCTCGCCTGGCTTGACGCCAAGCCAGAGGGGCCGGACGCCTATCTGTCCACCATCCCCATGCGGCGGATCGGTGATCCCCAATCCGATATCGGTCGCGCGGTCCTTTTCCTGGCGAGCGAAGATGCCGCCTACATCACCGGCGCGACTATCCCGGTGGATGGCGGGCAGGCGAACTGGAACTGAAGGGAAAAGCGATGAAGGATGAACCGGCAAGCGGCATCGTGCGGGCGTTGCTCGTCATCGGTGGCAGCTTCCATGATTTCGACATGGTGCGCCGCCGCTTGCTGGAGCGACTGGGGGAGCATGAGCGCATCAGGACGACATGCACCAACGGCTTTCATGATCTCGAGGCGCTGAGGGCTGCTGATTTTCTGGTCACCTACACCACGAACATTTTCCCGGAAGGCGAAGCACTGTCAGAACTGGAGCAATTCCTGGCGCGCGGCGGGAGATGGCTCGCCATCCATGGCAGCGCGGCCTACATCGAGTTTTCCGGTCCAGAAGTAGAGATTGGCGGCATAAAACTGCCCGGTCTTACGGACACGCCAGACCGGCATCCGGCCTATATGGATCTGCTGGGCTGCCGCTTTCTCTCCCACCTCGCGCCGCAGCCCTTTACCGTGCGCCCCGTATCCGACCACCCGATCGTAGCGGGCCTGCCGCCTTTCGAAGTGGTGGATGAACCCTATATTCTGGAACTGCGTGGTGAGAGCGAGATCCTGCTCGAGTCCCGCTATACCGGCGATGCGCCCGGATATGTGAAGGGGCCGTGGCTGGAGGATACGCCGCGTCCGCAAGCGGTGCTCCATCGTCACGGCGAGGGCGAAGCGCTGTTCCTGGCGCCGGGCCACAGTTGCGGACGATATGACATGCAGCCCTTTATCGCGGAGATCGAGCCGCAGGTGGGGCCGTGGGACAATCCGGTCTATATGGAAGTTATCCGGCGGGCGATCCGGTGGGGCGCGCGCATGCCGGTGAACGCGCCATGACCCATCCCAACCCTGTCGAAGCGGTATTGAAGGCCGCATACACGCTCGACGAAGCCGTTGATGCGAAAGATTGGCGGCGGGTAAGGCGTTGCTTCACGCCCACGGTCACTGTGAGAATAGGGGTTCTGGTAGGCGACGAGGCTGCTATGGTGCCTGTGGACGATCTGGTGACAGGGATCGCGTCCCTCAATCCTCCCGCCAAGACGTCTTGCCACATGTTGCTTAACCCGATCGTCTCCGTGACGGCCGAGCGGGCGACCTTGCGCGCGAAACGCTATGGCTGGGCCGGTTGCGAAGAGTTGACGCCGCCGCTTCATGAGCTTTGGGGCCTGCTCTCCTACGACTTCAGGCTAGCAGACGGAGAATGGCTGATCGAGGAGATGGGCCTTGTTACGCTACGCGAAGCAGGGAACCAGGAAGTCGCCCTGTTTCGTGGTGTCGCCCAATCCTAACGACCTTCTACTTCGTCCGTCGCTTGAGCGAAGCGAGCAAGATGCAGGTCGGCGTCGCCAAACTGCCGAGCGATGACGAAGAGGCGGCGATAATGATGGCTGATATTCAGCTCCTCTGTCACGCCGATCCCGCCGTGAAGCTGGATCGCCTGCTGGCCCACGAACAACCCTCCGGTTGACGCCTGAACCTTCGCCGCTGACACGGCCGCGGTCCTGATCGGCTCTTCTTCCTCCATCGCGCCCAGCGCATGGAACAGCGCGGAGCGGGTCATCTCCACCTCGATCAGCATGTCCGCCATGCGGTGTTGAAGAGCCTGAAAATTGCTGATGGTCGTGCCGAACTGCTTGCGGACCTTGAGATAGTCACGCGTGGCCCAGAGCGCAGCGTCCATGATGCCCAGCGCTTCGCCGCAAACGGCAACGGTGGCATGATCAACGGCCAGCGCGACCGCACATTCTGCCTGAGCGCCCTCCATGAGCAATTCGGCTGACGCGCCGTCCAGATGAATGTCGCAGACCCGCCGATTGTCCAGCGTACGATAAGGGCGCAGATCGACACCAGCCTGACCCTGTTTAACGAGATAAATGCCCACCTGATCGTCATGCCGGGCGGTCACGAGGAGCATGTCTGCGTGGCTCGCGCCTTCGACCAGAGATTTGACACCGGTGAGGAGCCGCGACGACCCCGAACCCTCCGCGCACGTTTCGACAGTCCGCCAATCGCCGCGCCCCGCAGGCTCCTGCAAAGCGACAGCGGCGCGCTGCTCTCCCATGACCAGGTCCGCGAGCATGGCGCCCGCCCTGTCCGATCCAATGGCCGCCAGCAATTGGGTGGCGAGGACATGGCCGATAAAGGGTTCGGTCACCAGACCGCGCCCCAGTTCCTCGGCTATCAGCGCATTTTCTGCGACCCCGCCGCCAAAACCGCCCGCCTCTTCCGTCAGGCCCGCGCCCAGCCAGCCCAGTTCAGCGAAGGCTCCCCAATGATCCGGCGCGACCCCTTCCGCCGACCGGATGATGGCGAACCGCTTTTCCCAGTCATATTCCCGTTCGACGAAGCGCCTGACGCTGTCCCGCAGAGCGTCCTGCTCGGCTGTATAGTTGAAATCCATGATGTCACAGCTCCAGGACGGTCTTGGCGATCAGGGTGCGCTGAATCTCGTTCGCCCCGCCATAGATGGTGGTTGCGCGGCGGAACATCGCCTTGGCCGCGACGCCGATGCCATGCTCCGGCGTGGGGCTGGCGCCATGATCCTGATCGTGCAGGCGATATTCCGCGTCGCCATCGGTACTGACGGCAATGCCATAGTCGCCCAAGGCTTCGGCGGCGAGGTCGGCCACGCGCTGGCGTAGCTCCGATCCGCGAACCTTGACCAAAGACGCGACGGACGCGCTGCCATGATTGTCGGATGTCAGTGCGCGCAGCACTGCGATTTCCAGCGATTTCGTGTCGATCTCTATCCGGGCCAGCTTTGCGCGAAAGACCGGATCTTCGATCAACGGGCGCCCGTTCTTCCTTTCGATACTGGCGATTTCGCGAAGCTGGGCGATGTCGCGCCGGGTGTGCGGTACTTCGGCGCTGTTGGTGCGTTCATTCCCCAGCAGGAACTTGGCGTGGGTCCAGCCTTGCCCTTCCTCCCCGATCAGGTTTTCGACCGGAACGCGCACATCGTCGAAGAAGAATTCGTTGACCGTCAGTCCCTCGTCCAATGTCCAGATTGGACGGCGGGTGATGCCGGGCGTCTTCAGGTCCACGACCAGCGACGATATGCCAGCTTGCGGCTTGACGTCGGGGTTGGACCGCACGAGCATGAACATCATGTCGGCATGATGCCCTTCGGTAGTCCAGGTCTTTTGCCCGTTGACGACATAATGGTCGCCATCCCTCACCGCGCGCGTGCGCAACGACGACAGGTCGGAGCCCGCGCCCGGTTCCGAAAATCCCTGCGCCCAGAATGTCTCGCCCAGCCTTATGCCGGGAAGATAGGCCTGCCGCTGCTCTTCCGAACCGAATGTGTAGATGACAGGCGCGACCAGTTCAGCGCCAATCCGGTCTGCGGTAGGCGCATAGGCGCGCCGCATCTCATCCTCGAAGATGAACCGCTGAACGGCGCTCCAGCCCGGTACCCCGTGAGCGGCAGGCCAATGCGGCATCGACCATCCCCGCTCGGCGAGAATGCGCGTCCAGGCCGCCTGATCCTCGCGGTGGGGATGAAAGTCGTGGCGGCCGCGCCGGGCGAGCTCTGCTGGAAGGTGGGCTTCCACAAACGCTCGGATTTCGGCTCTAAACGCCTTATCCTCTTCACTGTAAGCGGGATCCATAGGCTCAACCTAGCCCTAAATAGTGTGTATCAATACCATATGCATACATACGTAATGTAGGGGAGCGCAAGATGGAAAGCGCCCCTCCCATCCGATCAACGGCCGGTGAAGGATGGATGCCGCTTTTCCCGAACCGCACGCAACGCTTCGCCGAAATCGGCGGTGTAGGTCGCCAGTCCTTCATAAGCGACGCCAGCTTCGAACACGGAACTGAACAATTGCCGCAGGGCGATGTTGGTGACCGATTTGGTGTAGCGTATCGCCGATTGCGCGCCGCGAGCGAGGCGTTCCGCATATTTGGCGACATAGCCGTCCAGTTCGGCCGCCGGAACCACGAAGCTGATCAGATTGCATCTTTCCGCCTCCACCGCGCCGATTGCCTCGCCGGTCAGCAGATAATGCTTCGCCTTGCCAAAACCGATCAGTTGCGGCCAGATCAGCGCGCCCCCGTCACCGGCGACCAGCCCCAGCTTAACGTGGGGATCGGCGAATCGGGCATGATCAGCGGCGATGACGATGTCGCACAGCAGGGCAATAGACGCGCCAAAGCCGATCGCGTCGCCATTCACTTTGGCGATCACCGGCTTGGGGCAGTCGAGCAGGCCCATGACGATGCGTCGCATGCTTTTTGCGTCATTGACGAAAGGTTCACGTCGGCCGGCGGCCTGGTCTTCCAGCCATTCCAGATCACCGCCTGCGGAAAAAGCGTTGCCTGATCCGGTCAGGACGATGATGTCGCTCTCGGGGTCGTCCGCAGCGTCGAAGAAGACGCGGGCCATTTCCTCATGGAGAGCGGAACTGACCGCGTTCAGCACGTCCGGGCGGTTCATCCTTATGGTCAGAACCCGTCCCTCACGCTCGAAAGCCAGGGTTTCATAATGTTCGAACTTCATGTCCTCTCCCAGTGATGCTTGGGCTCGCTCGACCTTGTAGCAACAGATAGCAGAATTTAGAACGCTAGCATACTATCACCCGCGAAAATATGTGGGCTGTGCAGAATTTGTCTCATTCCAATATCTCCTTTCAGCCAGCATCGAGCGGCAAGCTACCCGACAGGAGTCGGTTTGATTCCTCCAGAAGGTCCGTCAGCATGGCGATTCGTTCGGACCCCAGCTTTCGCGAGAGCAGCTCGTCCTGCTCAATCGCGCCGATCTTCAGCGGCTGGTGCAATGTCTGCCCTTTGGCGGTCAAGTGGACCATCACCAGTCGCCGATCGGCCGCCACCCGTCGCCTTTCAATTATGCCGGCTTTCTCAAGCCTCTGAAGCGTCTGTCCGATTGTGGCTTTGCCGATCTCGAGTCTTCGCGACAATTCCACTTGAGAGAGAGGTTCTTCCAGCCATAATTCTCCAAGAACATAGGCTTGCGCGGGCGCTATTCCTGTCATCCTGATTCTCTCAAGATAATCCGCTTGCGTGATACGGGCCAGTAATTGCGCCTGATATGCCAATGTCTTCTTGAACATCGGGAATGAGCATTGTTGCACGTCGTTATCCGGCTTTTCCGCCCGCTTCATCTTGTCACTGCTTCTCGCCACCTCATCCCCCTTTGTTCCGTGCCGGATGCCGCTGCGAATCATGCAGACGTTTGGCGGTGGCCTTGTCTCATCATCTTGCATCATGGCCTTGCCTGCATCAATAAATGACATTTGTATGTTTATGCGCCATATTGTAGTGACGGTTGTCAAGGAGCGTTGAGCGATACTGCAACGCGATCTGCCAGAATCAGGAGAGAAGCACGTGAAGGGAAATGTGGACACGCAATGGCCCGATGAGGGCGTCGCATTGATCACGGTGGGCGATGGTGGTGTATCGGGAAGCCTTACCACCTGCGCCACGGTGAGCCTGCTTGCGGATGCATTGGAGGCGGCGATCGAGCAAAAGGCGCGCGTCATCGTGCTCGCGTCGTCGATGGAGGGGCATTGGCTCGAACATGCCTATCTGAGCGACATCGTGAACCTGGTCGAAGGGAAGGCGGCGACCGGCGATCCAGCCGGGTGGTTCCGCTCGCTCCAGCTTCTCAACCGTGGGCCTGCGGTCACGATTGCTGCGATCAACGGTGACACATCCGGTGGCGGTTGTGAGCTGGGCTGGGGATGCGACTTGCGCGTCGCAGAGGAACAGGCGCGCTTCAGCCAGCCGGAAGTAGCCATTGGAGCGGGTACGGGCATCGGTGGGACTTCCCGTCTGATGCGTTTGATAGGACGGACGGCCACTGCCGAAGTCGTTCTGACCGGGCGCCCCCTAACCGCGCAACGGCTATATGAGCTTGGCGGCCTTAATCGCGTAGTTCCCAAAGGCAAAGCGGTCGAGGAAGCGCTTGCGCTCGCCCGGCATATCGCATCACTCCCGCCGCAGTCGGTTGCCGGGATGAAGAAGATGCTGGGCGAAGCGGAAGACCTAAACCAGAGCCAGGGCATCGAGAATGATCAGCTGATCAGCCAGGGCCTGTTCGCGCATCCCGACAGCGTGGCCAGCATGAAGGCGATTCAGGCACGCTTCGACGCTGGCGAAGGCATGGATCAGCTTTACTGGAAAAATGACTAATGTCGGCTATTGAAAATAGTATGCTAGCATAGTAACAATGATGGGGCGCGGAGGCCGGTGTCCGGCTTTGCCAGTCATTATCCAAAAATGGGAGAGGGTTCATGGATCTGGGCTTGTCAGGATTGAAGGTCATCATGGGCGGCGCGACCCGCGGGATCAGCCGCGCTGCCGCCGAACTGTTCGCTGCGGAAGGCGCGCAGTTGGGCCTCTTCTCGCGCAACGGAGACGCGCTGGAGGAATTTAACAGCGAGTTGGGCGGTAAGGCGGTCACACGGGAATTCACGCTGGAGGATCGCGAAGGTTATAAGGCGATGCTGACGGGCCTCGCCGAAGAATTGGGCGGGTGCGACATATTCATCCATTCGATCAGCTCATCGGGCGCGCAAGGCGCCATGGACTGGGACGAAAGCTATCGTATCGACATGCTGGGCGCGGTCGATGCTTGCGAAGCACTCGAGCCATATCTTGAAAAGTCGCAGGCTGGCTCTGTCATCTTCATGTCGAGCACGGCAGCAATCGAGACATTCCTGATGCCCCAGGCGTTCAACGCTATCAAGGCGGCGCTGATCACCTACGGCAAGCAGCTGTCGCAGGTCTGGGCACCCAAGGGCATACGCGTTAACATGGTGACGCCTGGCCCGATCAGCTATCCCGGTGGGAATTGGGAAGGCGCCAAGGCGCTCATGCCGGACCTCTATAACGGCATCGTTGCCCAGATCCCCATGGGACGGCTGGGGACACCCCAGGAGGTTGCGAAGTCGATCGCATTCCTTGCGAGCCCGGCGGCCGGCTACGTTACGGGGGCCAATCTGGTCATCGACGGCGGCTTTACGAAGCGTGTCCAGTTCTGATCCGGGGGTACTCAGGAGTAAGATAAATGGCGGCAAATGCTCGCTACGCGGAAATCCGGTTCAACGACCGTCCTATTAAAGAACAATTGTCTGATCCGGAAAGCTTTATCCTGGAGCCGGGGGAAGTCACCGCCGACTATGAAAAGAAGTCGCCCTGGCGGCTGGAAGACCTCCATCCTAATATCGCTGACTATCGTACCGTCAAAACCAGCAGGTCCATCGATCCGGCGGTGATGGCTGCCGAGGAGGATCGGCTGTGGAGCAAAGTCTGGCTGCTGGCGGGGGTATCCAGCGACATCCCCAATGTCGGCGACTGGTTCCGGTTCGACGTGGGCAAGCAGTCCATGATCATCGTCCGCAATAAGGAAGGCGTGGCCGCCTTCTACAATGTGTGCAAACATCGTGGAAATGAGCTGGTACAGGATGATTTCGGCCACGGTGCCACCTCCTTTACCTGCATCGTGCATAGCTGGCGCTTCAACCTGAACGGCAAGAATGTACGCGTGACCGACCGGGAGACATTCCGCGAGGAAGCGCTGTGCCAGAACCTGGATCTAACCCCGGTCCATGTCAGGGAATGGGGCGGATTGGTGTTCGTCAGCATGAATCCCAATCCGATGCCGTTTGAGGAATATTACGCTGATCTTCTCCCGATGCTGGCTTCCTATAAGATCGAGGAGATGTTCGTCGTCAAGCATTTGACGGTAGACGTCCCCGCGAACTGGAAGACGATGTACTCGGCGTTCAATGAGACCTATCACGCGCACGCAACGCATCCCCAGATCAAGCCTTATGTCGATGACCATTATGTCCAGTATGACTTCTACCGTAACGGGCATAATCGCAACCTGTTCTCGGTAGGCTCTGTCAGCCCGCGTTGGCCGGACAATCGCTTCGTCAATGTCGGTCTCGCCTATTTTCTTCAGGAAGCGGGCGTGAAGATGTCGGCGCTTAAAGGCGATGCGCGGCATGTCCGCCGGGCATTGCAGCAGGCCAAGCGAAGCGAGAACAATCCGTTCGGCGTCGATTATTCCGGCTACACCGACAATCAACTGACTGATGACTGGAATCCGTCGCTGTTCCCGAACGTGACGATGAACATGCATCCCGAAGGCATATTGCTCCAGCGGTTCCGGCCGCATCCGACCGACCCGGAACGCGGATATCAGGATGTCCTGGTGCTGTCTGCCAAGTTGGCGGAAGGACGGCGGCCGCCAGCCTATATGGGCGTGGAGGACGATGTCGATGTTTCGGGTAAGGTTCGCCCCCCGATCCGCCGTTCGACCCATGAAAACCCCCAGGCAGGTGAAGTGGTCGAGCAGGACATCGCCAACATGGTGACGATGCAGCGCGGCATGCGATCCAAGGGACTGAACGGCACCATCGTCTTTTCCGAGCAGGAGCGCCGGATTCAGCATTTCTATGCTGAGCTGGATCTCTATCTGGAAGGCAAAAAGGGGAGCTGAGCCACGCTTTTTCGCCAGAAATGGCATGGTAAGGCCAAAGGGGCCGCGTATCGGATGATGCGTGGCTCCTTTTTTTCAGCTGTGGATCATATCGTGGGAGGAGAGAAGGCAGAGCCGCTTTCCAGTTCCTGCGCCAAACGGGTGAGGAAATCGCCCGCCGGAGCGCCGTCAATGATCCGGTGATCGACGGTCAGCGACAATCCCATAACCGGCCTCACCACGATCGTCTCGCCATCTTCGGCTACCCACGGCTTGGCCGTCATGCGCCCCAGGCCGATGATCGCTTGTTGAGGATAGCTGAGAATCGGCGTGAAATGCTCCACGCGCGTCAGGCCCAGATTGGTGACCGTCACCGTGGCGCCAGTGAGTTCAGCGATGGTGAGCTTGTTTACCCTTGCCCGCGCCACCAGGTCAGCGCGTCGCTCCGCAATGTCTGGCAGGGAAAGGTTGCCCGCATCGAAAATGGCCGGTGCGACCAGCGCGCCGGGCAGCGCGATCGCGCAACCGACATGGATTTGCTCCTGCGGCTCCACGCCACGCTCTGTTTCCACAGCATTGAACAGGGGGAAATCGCGCAGGATGGATGTCAGTGCGGCGATGATCAGGTCTTCATAGCCCAATTTCGTGTCGGCCGCTTTCCAGCTATTGCGCGCAGCGACAAGCGCGGATGCGTCAATGTCGCAGAAGAAGCTGAGCTGGGCGGTCTTTTGCAGACTTTCACTCATCTTCTGCGCGATGATTCCCCTGATGCCCGTAAGGGGGAGTATGTTTTCAGACGCCATTATATGCCCTCAATATCAGTGATTGGATCGCGCTACGTTGCTTATGCCGTCAGCCGCGCACCGTCCGGAAACAGTCGCGTAATTCGCGCACGAAGATGCCGGGTTGCTCCCAGGCCGCGAAGTGGCCGCCCTTTTCGACATGGTTCCAATGGATGATGTTTTCGAAATATCGGTCTGCCCACGCGCGGGCAGGCCAGATGATTTCCCGCGGGAAGTGGCTGTAACCCAACGGCACCTGGACATTTCTGGGCCGGAAACCGCTCATGCTTTCCCAATAGAGGCGCGCGGATGATGCCCCGCTGTTGGTCAGCCAATAAAGTGTGATATTGTCCAGCATCTCGTCCATGGAGAAGACGCTTTCCGGCATTCCGTCGCAATCGGACCAGCGCTGAATCTTTTCGTAAATCCAGGCTGCCTGACCGATCGGGGAGTCGGCCAGTGCAAAGCCGATCGTCTGGGGTTTTGTTGCCTGAAGCCGGGCATAGGCTGATTCCACGTCGTTGAACTGCCGCATGGATTCCAGTGCCGTCTGCTCCTCAGGGTGAAGAGAGCCAGCCAGATCGGGCGGAACGATAGAAAGCATGTTGAAGTGGACCGCGGCCAGCTCCGGGGGCGCATCGACAGCAAGGCACATCGTCACCAGCGAACCCCAATCGCCGCCCTGGGCGACATAACGGTCATAGCCCAACCGTCGCATCAACTCGGCCCAGGCTTTTGCAATCCGTTCCACCCCCCAACCAGTGACCGGGGGTTTTCCAGAAAACCCATAGCCTGGCAGAGAGGGTATGATGAGGTGGAACGCGTCTGATGCCTTCCCGCCATGCGAAAGCGGATCGGTCAGCGGGCCAATGACGTTGCGGAACTCCAGCACCGAACCAGGCCAGCCATGCGTCAGCAGGAGCGGCATGGCGTCCGGCTCGGCCGAACGGATGTGGAGGAAATGGATGTCCAGCCCGTCGATATGCGTCCGGAATTGGCCAAGGCTGTTGAGCAATGCCTCGCATTTCCGCCAATCATAGTTAGTGCGCCAATGATCGGCCAAGACGCGCAGCCGGGCTGATGGCGCACCCTGTTCCCAGCCTGAAACAGGCGCCTCGTCCGGCCAGCGCGTCCGCTCCAGCCGCTGGCGGAGATCACCAAGCTGCTCCTGCGGAACGTGCAGCGCGAATGGTTCTATGAGCGACATCAGGAACGCTCCAGCACGGAACGCAGCACCAGGGCGATGCGGTGCATCAGCCGCTGCGTAAAATGTGCCCCTGCGCTGGCAACCAAGATATCGTCGCTCAGCCCCTTTTCGAAAGTATCCCGGCCGCCCTTCAGCACCAGGTTCATCAACCGCAATCCGGCGCGCAGGGCGAAATAATCGATTTGCCTCTGCGGAATGTCCAGGCCGCCCGCAGCGCGATAGGCGTCCATGAAACTTTCCCAGTCAGTCGCCGCGATCACGACCGGATAGCAATAGCCAAGGTCCTCACCGGCATGACCGATCGCCGCTTGCTCCCAGTCAAGGACCGCGGTAATGTTGCCGTTCTCAGCCAGAACATTATGAAAAATCATGTCATTGTGAACGATCGATTGCCGATCATCCAGGCAGTCGACATTGGCGCGCAGCCAGGAAATGGCGGCCGACATGGTGATGGAGGGCCAGCGGGCAAGGTCGTGCCATTCGCTCGCCATCCCTTCCAGTTCCGCCTGCCAGCTTTCGATGTCGAATGAACTGCGCGAAGGACGCAGGCCCTGTCCCACTTCGTCGATCGGCTGCTTGTGCAGGATCGCCATCTGTCTGGCGAGATCCAGTACAACATTGCGGTCGGCGACCGGCAGCCAATATTCCGGTTGCGCTGTCGCGCCGGGAGCATGCTCGACCAGCATGAAGGGGGCATCGAGCCAAGCGGGGTCCGTCTCCACCAGAACCGGTGCTGGCACGCGCATGCCTGCCTTGTGCAGCAGACCCAGCAAATTGAACTGCGTCAGTTCGTCCAGGAAGCTGTCATTGGTGGCCAGATTGGGGATGCCGCGCTGGATGACCAGCCGGGCAGGAAGATCGCCCATATTTGTGAGCCCGAGCAGCGCCGTCTGGCGCGATCTGCCGCCGACGACCAGATTGAACGAATCGACGCGCAATTCCTCACGTCCGGTTCGCTGCCGGAGATAGGCTTCCAATCTTTTGGGATCGATGGAGTCCTTATCCGCTCCCACCCGCCGGGGTGGCGCGCGCTCTACCTCGTCCATGCGCGTAATGGTTGACTCAAGAAGGCTGCGTTCACCGGCTATCGCGTCCCTGAAAGCGGTCAGTTGATCGCCCCGGTCCAGACATCCGGCTACGTCTGCAATGACCGCGCCCGTCGTTCGATAGGCCGCGGCGTTTTCAGCGGGGCCTCCTAATCGGTCGGTGTCCGCGAGCTGCACCGGACTGGGCGAGCCCATGAAGGCAGACGGCCCCATTTCCAATCCATTGGCCGTAGCCGTCAGCACCCTTATGCCGTTGTCCAGCGTCGCGCGCGCATCGCGGTCGGTGATGAAGGGGCGAACCTCTCGCTGCAAGGCTTCGGCCACGGCCCAAATATGACGTGCGTTTGTCATTGGCTTCCTCTTTAGACCGCATGCATATGATACGATGACATATTAATCAACAGACGCATTGTTGGAGGCCAAAATCTATCCTTTTGCTACCCCTCAGCGCGCTTGACATAGGGGATGAAGCATATAGTAATATCGCGTACCAATGTTTGGGCGCGCTTGAATCGGCAAGCCCCGCGCAAAGAGAGCAGTGCAGTGGATATAAGCTTATCAGAGGACCAGGAAGCCATCCGTGACAGTGTGCGGAAGGTGTGCGACCAGTTCGGGGACGAATATTGGTCCCGCTGCGAAGATGAGAAGACCTTCCCATCCGAATTCCACAAGGCGATGGCCGATGCCGGATGGTTGGGCATAACCATGCCGGAGGAATTTGGCGGCGCCAATCTGGGCGTAACCGAAGCCGCCATCATGATGCATGAGGTGTCGGCAAGCGCAGGCGGCTATTCGGCGGCGAGCACGATCCACCTCAACATCTTCGGTCCTCATGCCGTGGTGGTTCACGGCACGGCCGAGCAGAAGAAGCGTATGCTCGAACCGCTGATCGCGGGCACGGACCGCGCTTGTTTCGGCGTAACGGAGCCTGACGCCGGGCTCGACACGACAAGCATCAAGACCTTCGCGACGAAAGTGCCGGGCGGATATCGTGTTACTGGCCGCAAAATCTGGACGTCATCCGGGCAGGTCGCGAACAAGATCCTGCTGCTGACCCGCACGACGCCCAAGGAACAATGCAAGAAGCCGACCGACGGCATGACGCTGTTCTACACCGACCTTGACAAAAGTCAGATTGAGGTGCGTCGTATCCCCAAGATGGGCCGGAACGCGGTGGATTCCAACGCGACCTTTATCGATGATTATTTCGTGCCGGACGAGGACAGGATCGGTGAAGAGGGCAAGGGGTTCCATTATATCCTGCACAGCCTCAATCCCGAACGCATACTCGTTGGCATCGAAGCGGTTGGGCTGGGCCGGGGAGCATTGGCGCGAGCGGCCAAATATGCCGGTGAGCGCAAGGTTTTCGGCCGCTATATCGGTCAGAATCAGGGCATCCAGCATCCGCTGGCGGAAAACTGGACCTATCTGGAATCCGCATACTGGATGATCATGCGGGCGGCGCACCTGTATGACACGGGCAAATCCTGCGGAGCGGAGGCCAATGCCGGGAAATTCCTGGGTGGCCGCGCTGCCTTTGACGCTTGCACCCGCGCGGTCATGACGCATGGCGGCATGGGCTATTCGACCGAATATCAGGTGGAAAGGCTGTTTCGCGAGTCAATCCTGATGCGGATCGCACCGATCACCGAGCAACTGATCCTGAGCTTCATCGCCGAAAAAGTCCTGGATCTGCCGAAGTCCTATTAAGAAAATCAGCTGGAGTGGATGACATGTCCAATTGGCCAAAACCAGACGCGGCAACGCTCCTGGAAATCTATCGCAAGGCAACACTCATCAAGCAGAATGACGAACATGTCATCAAGCAGATGATGGCGGGCAAGCTGGTGATGCCCTATTACAGCCCACGCGGGCAGGAAATCATCCCCTCGGCGATCTCCGTCAGCCTGGATGACGATGATTACATCTGCACCATCTATCGCGGCATCCACGACATGCTCGCCAAGGGTTTTCCTCTGGATGAACTGTGGGCGGAACTTGCAGGCAAGGTGACTGGCACGTGCAAGGGCAAGGGCGGCCCGATGCACCTCACCTGCCCTGAAAAGGGCATGATGGTGACGACGGGCATCGTGGGATCGTCCATGCCGATCGCCACCGGCCTTGGCTGGGCAGCGAAGCTCGACGGCCGCAACCGGGTATCCGTCGCGAACTTTGGCGATGGTGCGACGAATATCGGCGCCTTCCATGAATCGATGAACATGGCCGCCGTGTGGAAGCTGCCCGTCATTTTCCTGTGCCAGAACAACCATTATGCCGAACATACGGCTCCCGAATATTCGCGGGCGATCGACCGCATTTCGGATCGGGCTGCGGCTTACGGCATGCCCGGTGTGACCGTGGACGGGAACGACCCGGATGAGATGTACGGCGCTGCCAAGGTTGCGATCGAACGTGCCCGGGCAGGGGAGGGGCCGACGCTGATCGAGGCCATGACCTTCCGCTTCAATGGCCACATCCTCGGTGAGGCGGGCCATTATATGGACAAGGCCATCTATGCCGAGGCGCAGACAAAGGACCCGATGCCCGTCCTGCGCGCCCGGCTGCTGTCGGAAGGGATCGCGACGGAAGCGGACCTGGCCGCCATCGAAAAGGATGCTGACAGCCGGATCGTGGCCGCGATCGAAGCCGCCATAGCCGCAGACTTCCCCGACGTCGCCGAACTGAAGCGTGACGTGTTCGCTGAAGAAATCGCTTGAGGTAATGGCAATGACCGACACAATCACTGCATCCGCTGCGCAGGCTTCACCCGCGTCGCAGGACACCGAACCCAAGAAGATGACGATGGTGGAAGCCATCAACCTGGCCCTTCACGATGCGATGGAGGCCGATTCCAAGGTGATCGTCCTTGGCGAGGATGTGGCCGATCCGCAGGATGGCGGCGTCATGGGCGTGACCAAGGGGCTATCCACCCGCTTCGGCGAAGAGCGCGTCAAATCCACGCCCATATCCGAACAGGCGATTATCGGCGCAGCGATTGGCGCAGCCGTGGGCGGGTATAAGCCGGTGGCCGAGATCATGCTGATGAACTTCATCGCGGTCCCGATGGACATGATCTTCAACCATGCTGCAAAGCTGCGCTTCATGTCAGGCGGGCAGACCGGCGTGCCGATGGTCATCCGCACCATGACGGGGTCGGGTTTCTCCACGGGCGGTCAGCATAGTGACTATCTTGAAGCATGGTTCGCCCATACGGCAGGCATTAAGGTGGTCGCCCCCTCAACGCCCGACGATGCCTATGGCCTGATGCGGGCCGCCATCGACGACCCCGATCCCGTACTGTTCATCGAGAATATGCCAAGCTACTGGACCCCCGCGCCGGTGACCAAGCAAGTCGTTCCGATCGGCAAGGCGCGCATCGCCCGCGAAGGCGCCAATGTGACGATCATAGCGCATTCGCTGATGGTGACGCTGAGCCTCGCGGTAGCCGATGCGCTGGCAGCGGAAGGGATTTCGGTCGAGGTCATCGACCTGCGCACCATCTCGCCCTGGGACCGGGAAACCGTGCTTGCTTCTGTGCGCAAGACCGGTCGCGCGGTTGTCGTGCATGAGGCGGTGAAGCAGTTTGGCATCGGCGCCGAAATCGCGTCGGTCATCTCCGAGGAATTGTGGGGCACGCTCAAAGGCCCGGTCCAACGCGTGGGCGCAGCCTATTGCGCCGTGCCATTTTCCAAGCCGCTGGAGCAGGCGTTCGCGCCCAGCGCCGACACGATCCAAGCTGCCGTTCGCAAGGCGCTGGCCTGATCAGCAGGGAAGGAAGAACAAGCATGCTTCAATCGGCGCCGGACGAAAGCTATCTGGTCGATGTGGAAGATGGCGTCCTGCGTCTGTCATTCAACCGGCCACAGCAAGGGAACTCCATCCCTAAGGCAATGGTGCCGCTGCTGACCGAACTCTTCCGTGCCGCGCAGGCGGATCGAACCGTGCGGTGCATTCTGGTTCGGGGCGAGGGCAAGGTTTTTTCGGCGGGCGGCGACGTCGCGAGCTTTGCGGACTCGATCAAGCAGGAGGTGGCGGTGCGGCAGGCGGATTTCGCGCGCCGCTTGCCCTTGGCGCGACACTTGGTGGAGGCCGTCGTCGCATTCGATCGGCCAATCATTGCCTCGGTGCGGGGAGCAGTTGCGGGCGCGGGACTGTTCTACCCTCTGATCGCCGACTATGCGGTTGGCGACGAAAGCGCGACCTTCATCTTCGCACACCAGCGTGTGGGGCTCAGCCCCGATGGCGGCGTGACAGCGGTGCTACCGCAGGTGGTGGGAACGCGCATGGCCCGCATGCTGCTACTGACAGGGGCGAAGGTCGATGCCGCCGAAGCGCACCGGTTGGGCATGCTCCACAAGATCGTTGAAGCCGAAGCGTTGGAAGGGGAGGCGATGAAGATCGCCCGTCGCCTCGCGCAGGCGCCGCAACGCGCCGTCGTGGCCGCGAAAAAGCTTGTCAATGAATCGGCCGCGCGCAGCCTTGCGCAGGTCCTCGATGCCGAAACAGATGGCATCGTCGCCTGTGTCGGCGACGCTGATTTCGAAGAGGGCGTGACAGCCTTTCTCGAAAAGCGCGCGCCGGTTTTTCCTTCCGTCCGCTAAAGGCGCGGCGCTCCCCTGCGTTGGAGAAGATCATGCACATCCCGCTGAAGGAGACGCCCTGGGAGGGCGCCTTCCCCAACATCGACAATTGGAGCGAGAATTTCTGTCTCGCCGGGTTCGATCCGCAATCGGGCGTGGGCCTCTGGTTCCATATCGGCCGCTGGCATCATGATCTCACCCAGTTCCGCGAAGTCGTGATCATCCGCTTGCCTGATGGAACGGTGATCGCCCATCGCGCCATAGGCGATGCTTTCGCTGCGGCGGCCGGGCCGGGCGGACCTCATCTGGCGGTGCGGATCGTCGAGCCAGGGCGCAAGCTGACCTACCACTTCAAAGGCGGCGTGATGCGTGTTCCCGCCAGGCAGATGCTTGAGGGGTTGGTGGGAGACGGACGCCGTACGCCTGCTTCGTTCGACCTGACCTTCACATCGACGGCCGACATCTGGGATCTCCACAAGGTCGGCGCGTTGCAGGAATTTCTGCCCGCTGGCCACATCGAACAGCCCGGTCTTCTTTCCGGATCGATCCGCGTCGGCAGCGAGCAGTTCACCTTCAACGCGATGGCCAACCGGGATCACAGCCTTGGCGGCCGCGATAACCGCAATCTGCACAGCCATCAGTGGTTTCAGGGCTATTTTGAAAACGGCTTGTCCTTCCTGCTCTTCGATGCAGAGATCGATCAGGGTGAACAGGTCGTGTTTTCAGAGGCAGTCGTCTATGAGGATGGCAAGAGCTTCGAAGCGAAGATCGAACAGATCGAACGATGCAACCATGTGGATGACGACCAAAAGCTGATCCGGACGGTGCTAAGTTATGAGAACGGCACGCTGGTCATCGACACTGCCGCATTCCACGGCAGCTCCTACCTGTCGCTCGCTTCGCCCAATGACACCTATGTCGGTGTCTATCCTACCGATCCGGGTCCGACGCGCGTGGTTGACGAGCAGTCCGTCACCCTCCTCCTCAACGGGACGGTGAAGGGTTATGGTTGCTACGAACGGACGATCCCCGGCGCTCATATCCGGGAGGCTTAGAGGGGCGCGCCATCCGGCATATTCCGGCCGGATGGCGCGTCAGCGCTTCATACGTCTTTCAACGTCCCGATCTCGACATTGGCCAGACCTTCCTCGCCGGTCTCTTCACATCGCACCCGGCACATATTCTCGACATTATAATAGACCTTCGCGCCGGGCTTCTGCGAATGCAGCGGCAGGCGGGCAAAGGCGTTGCCAACGTCAGCGGTCAGCGTGAATTTCTCGCCGCCAAGGGTCATGGTGTGGAAGATGACCTTGTCGGGCATTCCTTCCGGTCCTTCGCCGACATTCTCGATCCTGAGGGTCTTGATGACCTCATTCCCCTCCGGCCGCGCGATATAGCCTTCCGCCGTCATATTCTCAGGGCGAACGATGTTACGGACGGTGAACAGGTGGAAGCCCATCGAAGGAAAGTTGAAGAAGGACCAATTGTGATCCATCACGATCTGGTCGTTGCGCATGCCCCAACTATGGTCGCGATAACCCGATCCGTTCACATCAAGGGACACACCCGCAAGCTCCCCTGTCTTGAACGTCACCTTGCCGGTCGCATTCATGCATTGGCCCTGATGGCGGAAGCCGAATCTGTCGAGCGCGGTATTCTCCGAAATAGAGAATTGGTCTGGATTGACGTCCGCGCAGGCGAGGAAGTCGAACAGATGCATGCGCCGGGTAAACCGCAGCGATGCCGCAACATTCTCATCCTCATATTCAACAAGAAACTCTTCCTGCGGCTTCAGGAAATGCACCGTCTGATTGCCATAGCGCAGCAGCTTCTGATGTTCGAACGGCTGGGGCAGGGGAACCTCGCCGCTGTGGCTGATTTTTACACCCTTATGCAGCACCGTGAAGGAGGCAAAAGCCCGGTCAAAGGTCGGCTCCGCGGTACTATGCGCGAGGCAACACAAGTCGCGATCGGGGTCCATGAAGACCCAGAAGTAATTTTCCTTCCAACGCAACCATGCCCGGGCCGGAACTGTGTGGGGATAATCTTCGTGCAGGAGCATAATCGCCTCCAAAAAAACCGGGAAAGGGCGCAAAGGCGCCCTGTCGACCATGAATATGGCGATACCGGCCATGTTCATGACCCGCGCCAATAGAAATGGCGCGGGTCATTTTTTCATTTTCCAGCAACCATGCAGGCGACTGTGATCAGAGATCGAAGCGGACTTCGACCCCGTAAGTCCGCGGATCTCCAACGCCGCCCAGGTCACCGGCAGGCGTATTGGTCTGCGGAATTTCGTTGTTGAAATATCTCTCGTTCGTGAGGTTCGCGCCCCATAGACGGAAGGTCAGCTTGTCATTGAATTCCGGCTTGAACGAGATGCTGCCGTTGAACAGCGTCAGCTTGGGTTCCGTCAGGATGTTGTCGGGGTCCCATTTCAGGTTGGAACGGTAGGACATCTGACCGGCAAAACTGAACTGACCGACCGAGGTTGGCAGATCATAGTTGAAGCCAGCGTTGATTTTCCATTTCGGGGTCTGGGACAGCCGGTTGCCACCCACATCGCCGACTGCCAGCGCCACGCCCCAAGGCGGGGCGAAGATCGGAACGTTGATCGGCGCACTGTCGAAGCTGATGAACTTCGCCCATAGATATTGCCCGGCCAGATCAAGCCTCAGCCGCTCAGTGACCTGGAATGATGTGTCGAACTCGAAACCTTTGGTCCGCGCCTTGTCCGCATTGGCAAAGGCGACGAAGGGCGTCGGACCAGCAGGCGTGTCTACAAGCTGGACCAGCTGGACCTGCGGATCCTTGATGTCGTTGCGGAACACGGCGAAATTCGCGCGCACCCTGCGTTCGAACAGGGTCATCTTCAAACCCGCCTCGTAGGACGTCACCGTTTCCGGATTGGTCGGTGGGGCGGCCAACGGAATAGTATTGAACGTGCCCGACTTGTAGCCGCGACTCCATGTCGCATAAGCCATGATATCGTCAGTAAATTTGTGATCGACCGAAACCTTGTAGGTCCATTTGTCGAAGTTGGCAACTTGGTGAAAACTTCCAGCGGGGATGTCGGCCCCGACTAGCGGCGTTAGCGACACATGGCCGTCCCCTACCACGCGATCTTTCGTGTACCGCAGGCCAAGTGTGACATTCGTCTTGTCATCCACGACGGGGAAAGTCGCCTGCGCGAAGGGAGCCAGCGACTCGATTCTTTGCTGACTAGCAATATTCTGGCTGGCAAGACCGTTCAGAGTGAGGGCGTCACCGTTGATAGCTACATTCACGTCGGTGCGCGAATTCATATAGAACATGCCCAAGATCCAGCTGATCTTCGATGAAGACAAAGACTTCAACTGAAATTCCTGGGTAATCTGCCGGTCTCCGATCTTGATCGGAAATGCCAGCCAGTTCAATTCGGTATGATCGCCCTCATAACTCAGGAATTCTTTCGCCTTCCGGTAGGACGTGATGCTGGTGAAATCCGCAAAGCCAAGCTCCTGATCGATTTTAATCGACCCTCCCCAACCGCGGAGGCGATGGAAAATCTCGGTATTCTCATAGATATCGAAAAAGCCCGGCGGCTGGAAATATTGGGTGCCCTCAAGGGGTGACCCCAGCGGATAGCCACGGGTCGTTCCCGGATAGATATTGACCGAATTGCCCTGATTCTGCCGCTGATAGGTGTAGAATCCACTCAGGCGAATCTTGGTTGTGTCACTCGGTTCAAACACGACCTTGGATCGAATATTATAGAATTTGCGCCGATATGTGTCCTTGCCGGTGAACAGGTTTTTGCCCCATCCATTACCCTGGTTCAGACCGCTGAAGGAGATTCCGGCGGCCACGCCTTCACCCAGCGGCGTCGCCGCGTAGAGCTTGCCGCTGATCGTATCGTAATTGGCGTAGCCCAGCGTTGCTGAAAGATCAGTGGTCTGGCCGGGATCGCGCGTGAAAACCTGCATCAGACCGCCGGTTGAATTGCGACCGAACAATGTTCCTTGCGGACCTTTGAGTACTTCAACACGTTCGATGTTCGCCAGTTCGAGATAGGCGCTCGCAAGACGTGAATAATAGACGTCGTCGATATAGACAGGAACACTTGCTTCGTTACCCGGTGTTGATGCGCCGGGATTCCCAACGCCGCGCAGGAACGGCACGACAACGCCGGACATCTGTGAGACGAACAGTGACGAGTCTGCCTGCTGGAGGTCGGACACGCGGAAAATGCCCTTTGTTTCCAGAGCTTCTCCTGTAAACGCCGTTACCGCGACGGGAACATCCTGCAGGTTCTGACTACGGCGCTGAGCCGTAACGATGATCTCCTGAAGCCCTGCTGGCGAGGATGTGGACGCTGCGTCATTTTGCGGGGCTGCATCAGTTTGGGCAAGCAGGGGCATGGGGGCCACGCTCGCCAATAATAAGCCCGCGATCGAAAACGTCTTCTTCTTCATTGATCTTCCCCTCGACTAAACATTATAGTTATGAATTACTCGACCGAAAGTGGAACAAAGTGAATATTATGTTTTCTTTGTCTGACCTTGTTATGAAGTAGTATCATTTTCGGCCGCTTCGCATAAGGGTGCCAACTGCCGCACCCCTATCAGGTGGGCGCATTTCAGCACCATCAACGACGGCTGTCAAGTAAGTAAACATGCGAACGATAAATATATGTATCTATTTTTTGGAGAAGCCTATCTGCGGTTCGTTCTGACCGCAGCTTCCCGGCCAGCGATGTGGCCGAAGACCAGTGCCGGGCCGATCGTTCCCCCCGCGCCGGGATAAGCCATCCCGGTAATGCTCGCGGCGGCATTGCCTGCCGCATAGAGGCCGGGGATGTTGCCTCCGCGCAAATTCTGCACTTCCGCTCTGGCGCTGATTTTCGGGCCGCCCTTCGTTCCCAAAACGCCGGGATAGACCCGGCACGCGTAATAGGGCGCCTGATCCAGCGGCCCGACCGTTTGAAGTGCGCCTTCCAGCGACCAATCCCCATGATAGCGATCATATTGACTCTCGCCCCGGTGAAAGGCGGGGTCGCTGCCTTCGCGGGCTGATCTGTTGAACTGTTCGACCGTCCGCTCCAGGCCATCGGCATCGACGCCGATCTGTTCTGCAAGCGCGCGCAGCGTCGCCGCCTGTATCATCCAGTTCGGGACAGGGTCACTCGGATAGCGTGTGAGCACCGGATATTTGTCCAGATAAGCCTGATGGAAGATGATCCACGCCTCCCGATTGGGATAGTCGAACGTCTGAGGGTCGAACTGGAAGAAAGAGCGGCCAAGATCGTTATAATTGCATGCTTCATTGACGAACCGCTGTCCCTTGCGGTTCACCATGATCGACCCTGGCTTCGTCAGCTCGGTCACGGCAAAACGGATCGCGGGATTGCCATCATATTCCTCGCCCGGAATCTTCATGATCGGCATCCACCAGGCCTCATCCGTGTTCGCAAGGGCGGCCCCGGCCTCCGCTGCCATCAACAGACCATCACCCTCATTGTCTGGCGGACTCGCCGCTCCCTCATGTGGCCCGCGCAGCAGGTCCTTCACCAGACCGGCGTTCCATTCAAAGCCACCGCTGGCGATAATGACGCCACGCCGCGCACGCATCTCGAAGGGCTCGCCGTCCTTGCTGCCCGCAACGCCCGTGACCGCGCCTTCATGCATGACAAGGCTTTGCGCGCGCATGCCAAACAGGATGCGCACGCCTTTCTCAACCACGCTGGCGGCGAGTCCTGCCACGAGCGCGTTACCAACGCCCACCAGCCCTTTTTCCAGCCGGTCGCCGATTATGGCGGGGTCGAAGATGTCAACGCCATCCTCAAGGTCGTTGCTCGACACCGGAATGGGAAAGGTCAGGCTGCTCCGCAATCTCGGCCGCAAATCCCCCAGCTTATTGCCGGGAAACAAGCCAGCCGACAGGGACCGTCCGAACGTCCCGCCGGGAAGCTCGGGATGATAATCGGGCCATTTCAGCGCCCTAAATTGAATGTCCGTCTGCGCCTCGATGAACTTGATGACGTCCGCGCCCTGATCGACATAGGTTTCGATCATCTCGTCATCCATACGGCCCAAAGACTGACGCCGCATGTAGGTGAGCGCCGCCTCGCGGCTGTCGCTGGTCCCGACTTCATGCATATGGTGATTGCACGGAATCCAGGGCACGCCCCCTGACATCGCCGTGGTCCCGCCGAGTTTTTCCGAACGTTCCAGAATGACGACATCTGCTCCCGCATAACGCGCGCTCAGGGCAGCTGCTAGCCCCGCAGCGCCCGAGCCAATCACGATGACGTCGGTTTCTTCAATCCCATCCTGCTCGGGCACCCTGTCCTCCTGAAACTATCATATGGTCTTTGCAGCGGCGCCTGATTGAAGGCGCCGCCACGGCCGATCAGGCATTTTCTCGTGCCAGCGCGAACTGGCGTGCGACGGCGTCGAAGGATCGCTTCGCCGCTTCCTCCGGCTCAAGCGCACGAAATTCGTGCGACAACATCTCGATCCCGTAACAGCCGTCATATCCGGTCGCCGCGATGGCTCGCAGAAAGGCTGGTACATCGAAGCTGCCTTCGCCCGGCAGCAGACGATTGTCCGTCGAGTCATCGAACAGACCGCCAACGACTTCAGCCGCCGCGTCGTCCAGCTCGACATGCTTGATATAGCTGGCGGGGAGCGCTGCTACCTCTTCATAAGGAATGCCCGGACGCGTCATGTGCCAGATGTCGATCAACAGCCCGCCATTATCCGACCCGGCCATTTCGATAAGTTGCCGCCCCGACTTGAGGTCGCGAATATTGGCTAGGGGAAAGACCTCGATCGATACATGGGCGCCCACCTCCGCAGCCTGATCGCAGAGCAGCCGGAAGTCGGCGGCCATGGTCTCCATCGATACGCCACTGTCGCTGATGTCTCCGACGATCTTGATATGCTTGGTCCCGATCTCGACGGCGGTATCCAGCCATAGGCGACGCATCTTATCAGAAGCGGCCCGCGCCTCGCCCTTCGCAAACCAGTCAGTCAGGCACTCGATTTCCAGGAACTGGATACCGGCATCGTCCAGGATGCGACGAATGCCCGCCGTGCCATGCAAGGCAACGTTCGCGGCCAGATCATCGCCTGACAGGCCCATGCCGTAATAGCCCGCAGCGACTGCCGCAGCGGCCCGCCGTTCCAGCGGAAAAGGGCTGGCCACAGGCGCACCGGGATAAGCATCCCCCGCGATCGTGTAATAGGTCGCTACAATTTTCGGATCATTCATGATGAAATTCCTTCGTCAGCATCGCGGGAAGGGGGGAGGCCCTTCCTGCTCGACAGGGTGTTCAGAAGCGGTTTGATCCGCGCGCGGCTTCACGGCCAGCAATGTGGCCAAAGGTCAGCGCGGGACCGAGCGTCGCGCCGCCGCCCGGATATGCCATGCCCATGATGCTCGCCATGGCGTTGCCCGCCGCGTAAAGGCCGGGGACGATGCCGCCCGACAGGCTCATCACCTCGGCCCGCTCGTTGGTACGTGGGCCGCCTTTCGTCCCGATCGTTCCGATCTTGGTTTCGACCGCATAATAGGGACCGCGTTCCAGAGGCCCCAACGTCTTCGCGGCACCCTCTGCGCTAGCATCGCCCCAATACAGCTCATAGACGCTTTCACCGCGATGGAAGTCGGGATCGACCCCTTTGCGGGCATTATCGTTAAAGCGCGCGACTTCCGCTTCCAGCCCGGCAGGATCGACCCCGATCTTGCCCGCCAGTTCGGCCAGCGTGTCGGCGCTCACCATCCAGGATGGCACCGGATCGCCCGGATAGCGCGTCAGGAAGGGGAAGCGATCCATATAATCCTGGCTGACGATGTGCCAGGCGGGCAGGTTGGGATAGTCGAAGTTCACCGGATCGAAGGCCTGGAACACCCGCCCGATATCATTATAGTTGCAGGCTTCGTTGACGAAGCGGCGACCTGTGCGGTTGACGATGATCGACCCGGGACCGCAGCGTTCGATGCCGGTCAGCCGGACGAGTGGCCGCCCGTCATATTCTTCGCCCGGTATCGTCACGGATGGCTGCCACCAGGCTTCCGACATATTGCCGAGCGACGCGCCAGCCTGGATCGCCATCTTCAGCCCGTCGCCTTCGTTCCACGGCGGGCTGTGCGGACCATGCATCGGGCCGCGCAGGAACTGGCGGGTCATGTCCTCGTTCCACTCATACCCGCCGCAGGCCAGGATCACCCCTTTGCGCGCGCCGATGCGCAGGGGCTTGCCGTCATTGTCCGCCTCTATGCCGACCACGACATCACCTTCCTGCACAAGCCGCAGTACGCGGACATTGCGCCTGATCCGGACGCCGTGATCCAGCGCCCCCTTGAGCAACCCCGCCATCAAAGCGCCGCCCATGCCGACCATATCTTCGTTGAGGCGACCGCCGATAATCTCGGAATCCAGCACGTTGATGCCGTCTTCCACATCCGCGATGGAAATGGGGATGGGGAAATGCGCGCTCGCCCGGAGCGCGGGACGCAGTTCGCCAAGCTGCCCGGCGGGGAAAATCCCTGCGGTCACCGAACGGCCGATATTGCCGCCGGGAAATTCAGGATGATAATCGGGCATCTGGAGCGCGCGGAAGCGAAGATCGGTCTCCTTTTCGAGGAACAGCAGCATCTGCGGCGCCGTATCCACGAAGGTTTCGATCATGACGTCGTCCATCTTGCCCAGCGAAATGCGGCGAAGATAGGTGAGGGCCTGTTCGCGGGAATCGCTGCGCCCGATCTCTTGCATATGATGGTTGTTGGGAATCCACGGGACGCCGCCTGAAACGGCGCTCGTGCCACCCAGCTTATCCGTGCGTTCCAGCAGCAGTACCTCAGCGCCGGACGTCCGGGCCGCCAGCGCCGCGGAGCAACCGGCAGCGCCAGAGCCTACCACCAGAACGTCTGTTTCCTCATCCCATTGGGTCGTCACGATTATCTCTCCTGCATTCTATCCTATGGCTGGCCGCGCACGCCCTTTGCGGGTCTTGCTCGCGGCTGCCTACGTCGCCCTAACCCTTTGTTTGCCGCGATTTCTTAACCAGCGATCGATCTCGATCGCTTGGGAAATCGCTCTAGCGCGCGTCTTCCAGGATCAGCGATGACGCATGCCACGCCATTGCCATTACCGGTGCATTGGTGTTGCCCGAGGTCAGGTTGGGCATGATCGAACAGTCGATCACCCGCAGACCGTCCACTCCGCGAACGCGCGTGCGCGGATCGACCACGGATTCATCATCGCTGCCCATCCGGCACGTTGCCACGGCATGGGTGCCGCAGCTCAGATGACGGCGTACGGCGGTCAATATCTGGTCGTCGCTGTCGTTGCCGTTCAGGCCCGGCGCGATTTCGCGCGTCACGAAGGGCGCGATGGCGGGTTGCGTCATCAACTTGCGCACGAAACGCACCATCGCGACCGCCGTCTCGCAATCCTCCTGCGTCGTCAGCCAGTTGGGATGGATACGCAAAGGATCGTCGGCATTGGGCGAGGTTATGGTAAGAGAACCCTCGCTGGTGGCTCGCAGCATCGCCGTGGCGATCATCATGCCGGGCGTCTTGTTGACGCCATTGGTCGGGACCGCAACATCCGCCTCGCCCTGCGCCAGGGTGACGCCACCAACGAAGCACTGGAGGTCCGGGCGGGTTACGCTCGGACGGCTGCGCGCAAAGATGCCGACTTCCTGCGGGACCGTCGCCATCGGGCCGCCCTTGAACAGGAAATATTCGGCCAGGCTACGGGCCAGACCCAGGCCACGATAGCGATGGTTCAGGCCCTTCTCGCCCTGCAAGTCGTAGTTGATGCCGTAAATGGGATGCTCCTGCATCCGTCGGCCTACGTCCGGGCTGTCCACGATGACATCGACGCCTGCGGCTTTCAAATCCTCGGCTGGCCCGATTCCCGAAAGCTGGAGCAGCTTGGGGGACGCGATCGCGCCTGCCGACACGATGACTTCGCCCCGGCACCGGAACTCCGTCTTGCGCCCGCCGATCCTGCACATGACGCCCTTCGCCCTGCGCTGTTCGATGATGATGCGGTCCACCTGTACGCCCGTCCGGATCACCAGATTGGGCCGATGGCGTATCGGGTCCAGAAAGGCGACAGCCGCGCTCTGCCTGCGCCCGTTCTTGATATTATAATGATAATAGCCGACGCCTTCCCGGCTTCCGGCGTTGAAATCGTCGTTACGCGGCAAGCCCATTTGCTGGCCCGCCTCGATCATCCGGTCTGCGAGCGGATAATGAAACTTGGAGGTCGAGACATGCACCGGGCCGCCCACGCCATGCTCGTTGGATGCGCCAAGCTCATGATCCTCGATCGCATTGAAGGCGCGCAGCATGGTGTTCCAGCCCCATCCCTTCGCGCCGCGCTCTTCCCATTGCTCGAAATCCTCGGGCTGGCCCCGGATATAGATCATACCGTTAATGGCCGAAGATCCACCCAATCCTCTGCCCCGCAGCCAGATCTCGCTCGCGTCCAGTCCTTCTTCACGCGGCTGCTGGACCGGGAAATATTGCGCGAATGTCGGGTCGCCGACCAGCTTCGCCACACCCTTTGGCATGCGAACGAACATATGCTTGTTCTCGCCACCGGCCTCCAGAAGCAGCACCCGATTCGATGGATTTTCCGAAAGCTTGTTGGCAAGCACGCAACCGGCGCTGCCTGCACCGACAATGATGAAGTCGAACTCCTCAGTCATGACCTCTCCAGAAATTAAATGACATTCGTCTTATATACGCTTCTATGACACGGCAGAATGGCAGACACAATGGGCTTTCCCTCTCTGCCTGCCGCACAGCATATCAAGGACATATGCGGGCAGTATTGACAGTTTGTCAGACATTAGTCACGTAATGACACGGTAAGACGCCGTCTTGTGAAGACGGTTGGCCCGGCCTCAAGCGTCGGGCTTCTGGTTGGGAGAGGTGTGAAGATGGCTGTATTGGACGGGAAGGTTGCGTTGGTGACCGGCGCCTCGGGAGGCATTGGTCGGCAGATCGCCGTTGCCCTGGCGCAAAGCGGCGCGCGGATTGTCGCGCACTATTCTTCGCGCCGCGAAAGCGCCGAACAGACGGCAGCCGCAGTGCGCGAAGTGGGCGGCGATGCCGTGATTGTGCAGGCGGACCTCAGCCATTCCGAAGGGGTGAGGCAGCTGTTCCAGCAGTTTGATGAACAGGCCGGAGGGCGGCTTGATATTCTGGTCAATAATGCTGGCGCGGGACGAACCTCTCCAATCACCACGATCGATGAAGAAGAAATCGACAGCATGTATCGGGTGAACTTCAAGTCGCCGATACTGGTCACCCAACAGGCGTTGAAGCGCTTCAATGATGGCGGCGCGATCGTCAATATTTCCTCGATGAGCGGACTGATGGCGCAGCCCCCCGGCTTTGCCTATGCCATGAGCAAGGCGGCGGTGAATTCGTTCACGGTTTCGATGGCGGTAGAGCTTGCGCCGCGTAATATTCGGGTCAATGCTGTCGCCCCTGGACCGGTCGATACCGACCTCATCAACGGCTATCGGGACAGTGAGGAGGCAATGCGCATGTTCAAAAGCATGGCCGCGCTTGGCCGCATCGGCACCGCCGACGACATTGCGCAGATCGTCCTCTTCCTCGCATCCCCCGCCTCCGGCTGGCTCACCGGACAGATTATTCAGGCAAGCGGCGGCATGAGATTGTAATCGGACGCGGGCGGAAAAGCGGATGTTGTGCGGATCGGTGATGAGCGACGGCAGAGAAATATCTTCGAAGGAAATGATGGCGTGAGAGATGAAATGATTTCCCAAGATGGTCAGCCGGTGATTTCCATCGAAAATGCCGACATGTTCCAGTGGGACGATGCAGCCGACGTCGTCGTCGTTGGCTACGGCGGCGCGGGAATTTGTGCCGCGCTCGAACTGGTGGAAAACGGCGCCAGCGTGATTGCCATAGACCGCTTCAATGGCGGCGGCGCAACGGCCTTCAGCGGCGGCGTCGTCTATGCCGCCGGCACCGACATTCAGCGGCAAAACGGGGTCGAGGACGATCCCGACAATATGCTGAAATATCTTCGGCTGGAGGTCGGCGATGTCGTTCAGCCAGAGACGCTGAAACGCTTTTGCGATCAAAGCGCAGGCAATCTGCAATGGTTGCAGTCGCATGGCGTCGTGTTCGGGACCAAACTTTACACCGGAAAAACGACCTATCCGCCGGAAGGCTATTTCCTGCAATATTCCGGCAATGAGAAGGTAGAGGCCTATTGCCGCGACGCCAAACCCGCGCCGCGAGGGCACCGGACCCTGGGGCGCGGCTTTACGGGCAACAAGCTGTATCGCGCCTTGCGGGAAACCGCCGATCGATCAGCCATTCGCAAGAAGCTGCATACGATCGTGCAGAGCCTTGTTGTCGATGGTGATGGGCGCGTCGTCGGCGTCGCCGCGCTTGAGCTTCCCGCCGCCAAGCACGCCGAGCATCAGAAATATTACGACAAGTTCCCGCCTACCGCTCCGTTCAAAGAGAGCAAGGCCGAAACCGCGAGCAAGGCGGCCCGCGTCATGGAGCGGGAACATGGCCAGTTGCGCTATATAAGGGCGAAGACCGGCGTCATCCTTTCAACCGGCGGTTTCGTCTTCAACCTCGATATGCTCGGCCAACATGCGCCCATGTTGAGCAAGCATTACAAGACCATGATGCGCCTTGGCACCCTGGGGGACGATGGCACGGCCGTGCAGCTCGGCACGGCGCTGGGCGCCGATACCGTGGGCATGGATGCGATGTTCGTCGGGCGGGTCCAATCTCCTCCCGCGGCGTTGCTGGATGGCATTCTTGTCAATCAGACGGGGGACCGGTTCGCCAACGAAGCCGTCTATGTCGGCACTCTGGGCCGCGCCATTGCCGCCCAGCCGGAGGGCAAGGCGTGGCTGATCATGTCCACCAAAGACATTCGCAAGGCGATGCGCCAGGTGGCAACGGATGGCCTGGACGCATTCATGCGCTTTGGCGCCCCCGCCATGCTGAATCTCATGCTCGGCGGCACCAAGCGCGCGAGGGACCTGGATGTGCTTGCGGAAAAATGCGGCATCAATCCCAATCGCTTGCGCCAGACTGTACGCCGCTATGAAGACATGGTCCGCAACCGGCATGACGACGACTTTTCAAAGCTGAAGGATCATCTGAAGTCGCTTGGCAACGGTCCCTATGTCGCAATGAATGTGTCCCTCGCCAACCGCTACAGCTTCATCACCTTCCATACTTTGGGCGGGTTGGCGCTCGAAGAGGCGACAGGCGCCGTGCGGCGCGCCGATGGCAGCACCATAGCGGGCCTTTATGCTGCGGGCCGCGCTACCGGAAGCATACCGTCGCGCACCTACATCAGCGGCCTTTCCCTCGCGGATTGCGTGTTCACAGGCCGCAGGGCCGCTCAGTCATGCTTGCGAGAGGCGGAGCAGGACGCGCTCGCTCCCGCCTGACCGGCGAATTGACGGACATCAGTCAATCTACAGTGCGTGCTGTTATTGACAGATGTCGGTTAGTTCGAAATATACCCAGCTCCCACCTGCACGTTCCCGCCCGCAAGGGTGGCATTTTATGGAGAGAGTTTCATGTTTTCGCACATCGTGCTTGGCAGCAATGACATAGAGAAATCAAAGCGTTTTTATGACGCGACGCTTGGGGCGCTTGGTGGCGCACCGGCCTTTGTCGATGATAATGGACGGCTGATCTACATGCACAACGGCCTGTCGCTGCTGATCACCAAGCCCATTGACGGCCAGCCCGCGACGCATGCCAATGGCGGCACGATCGGTTTCGCCGTTCAGGGGCCTGAGCAGGCGGACGCATGGCACGCGGCAGGGGTAGCCAATGGCGGCGTTTCCGTTGAGGACGCCCCGGGCGTGCGCGAGGGGCCGATGGGGGCTCTGTACCTTGCCTATCTGCGCGATCCGGACGGCAACAAGCTCTGCGCGCTGCACCAGATCGCTCAGTAAGACAAATCGATCCATGAGCGAGGCGCAGCGCTGCCACCTTTCGTAGCGGTTGCGCCTCTCTTCCTTTCATGGGACAATGTCGGCGGGAGTGACTGCATCGATGCAGTGATGGAGAGGTACCCATGACGAACGCAGGCGACGCCCGCCCTGGCGCATGTTCCGCGCGTGGTCGGCCTACGGTCTCCGACAACCGCGAAGTGTCGAACGAACTGCTCCATGCAATGGAGCATGGCTTGCGGAACAAGAGTCATCTGGATCTGACGACGCGGGAAATCGCATCAGCCGCCGGGACCAATGCCGGCATGATCCATTATTATTATCACGGCAAGAACGGCCTGATCGACGCGGCGCTGGACAATCTGAGCAGCGACATCGCGCAGATACTCAATGATCTCAACACCTTGTTCCTGACCGATTGCCAGGACGCCACGCGCAAGATTGTCAGTGCCTGGATGAAGGTGCTGGAAACTCACCGGGGCACGGCCAGCGTGGTCCTTATCGAAAGTTTCCGCCCCTATTCGACCGTCTGGCATTCTTACCGGCAGAAGAAATCGCAGGGCAGCTTCATCCGGATGCAGGAATTGATCCGGACATTGGTGAGTCAGGGATATTATCGGGCGGATACCGACCCGCAAGTTGCGGCCTTTTCAATCACTTCCATTGTCCTTTCTCCGATGCTGGTGGGCCAGATCATGTCGGAGATCGGCCACCAGATCAGCCACATATTGGACAATTGGGAAGAAGAGGCCGTCAAACTTATCGACGAGCGCTACCGCCAAATGTGACGGCGGTGCTTTAACCGCGCGTTAAAAAAGGAAGGGGAGCTTTCACCGGAGCCGCCCGATCGGGGAAGATCGTAACATTGAGCGGTCCCTCGGAGAATCCATGATCCCGCTCCCCTTCAAAATGTGCCCCGCCTCGTCAGGCGGCGCACATCATTCCGGCGCCTGCCTCCGCAACGGCTTCGTCAAATTGCTCGCGAACACCCCAACGGGCGAGCCTGCGCATGATTTCCATGGCATCATGCGGATAACCCAGCCCTTCATAAGCGATGCAGCCCAGTGGTGAGAGCCGCTGCGCCCCGCGTAACATGCATCGGTCGGCAATTTCCGCCTGCGCCGCATTGGGATAGATGCCGATCGTCTGGGTGTGGATGGTCACCGCCGCCACCGCCGCGTCGAGGTTCGGCACGGGAATGATATTGATGACGCGCCCACCGATCCGGTCGCTGAATTCAACCGCCTCCGCCTGTTGCGACACGATGACGCCGCCCTCATTGGCCTTGACGCCGAACACGCGAAAGTCGTCGGAATAGCGAATGCCCTCTATCTCGTCGCGCAGCACCGGGTCGAACGCGGGGTGGGGGGAGCTATAGGCGGCGGGCAGCGCCTGCAACGCTTCATGCACCAGTCGGCCGAAGCGGTTCAGCTTGTCGAGCGAGCGGTCATCGTCGCCGCACACGACATAGGCGAGGCGGCTGTTGCCGCAGCCTTCCTGATTGAAATAGCCGAAATCCTTGGCCAACTGTTGCGCGACCCAGCCCATCTGCTCCTCTGATTCCAACGCCTCCGCGCCAATGATCGAGGCGCTGACCTTGGGATCGAGCGCGATCAGGTCGAGGCCGGAGGTCAGATGCTGGCGGATGTGGTTCATCGACGCAGGGCCGCCCCACGCAACAATCTTGTCGATGTTGCGCGTGTCATACAGCTTCTTCTCAAAGCCCAGGTCCCCGCCCTTCCAATAGGCGACGGTCATGTGGCGGGTGATGGGATGGTCGGGGTCCATCGCGATCATTGTCTTCGCGATGGCGACGGCAGTGAAGGGGTCGTTCGACGGGCTCTTGACGATATTGTCACAGCGTAGCACAGCCCCGTTGATCACCGCGTGCAACGCCACATTGGGGGCGTTCCCTGCGTTCAGGTGAACGATGCGCGATCCAAAGGCGCGCACCATCGCGTCGCGGTCATGCAGTGGCCTCGGCTTCCAGCCTTCCAGATAGTCGCGGCCGATATTCTGATCGACGGCTTCCTCGACAATGGTCCGCCGCAGGTTTGCGGCGAAGGAAACATAGGCGGTGCGCAGTATATCGGGCGACTGGCCCGACGACTGCATATTCATCTCAAGGGCCATGCGAATGTCGGGATTTGTGTCCGGGTGCAGCCTGCGGCCCAATTCCTCCAGGAAGTCGAGGATATTGTCCAGACTGACCGAATAATAATCCTGAAGGTCAGCGCCATTGCGCAGGACGATCTGGTCCAGATATTTGTTCACGTCGGGGGTCAGGAACGCGATTTCTCCCCGACGCCCTTCAAAGCGGACCAGGTCATCTTCTATGATGCGGCCCCGGATGATGAGCGGGATAGTATATTCTTTCATCTTCGATACTCCGAGACAGATTGGGTCAGGACGCCTTGGCCAGGAAATCTTCCAGGCTCTGGAAGGCCTGCGGCGTGCGGGCGCACACGATCTTGTCGTCGCCGCCATTCAGTTCCGAAATGCGGTTGATGTCATTGTCCATGAACGGACCCTTGCGCCCGCATGCACATCCGCCGTCGAAATGGACCGTCACCTGATCGCCTGTGATAACTCCGGCCCAGAAGGTGGTGGGCATGGGATCGAACACGACCATGCGTCCTGTCTGCGTGCCGGTGCGCGGCAGCGATTGGCCGGTTGCCGGGTCCATCAGGTGCGTGATGCCCCAGGGCAGGGGATGCAGCTTGTCATGGGGGCAACAGACCGCCGTCGAGCTGGATTCGGTCATGCCATAGACTTCCTTCACGCGCCCCGGCACATGATGCGGGAAGCGTTCGGCGACGACATCGCGCCATCCTTCGGGGAAGCTAAACCCTTTGGCTCCGCCGCCGGTCATGATCATGGAATCGGGATGCCATTCGACGAAAATGTCCATCTTCCGGCACGCCTCGGCCATGAGGTAGAGGTTCATGAGCGCCCCATAGAACATGACCTTCTGACCCTTCAGGCCAACCACGGCATTCTCGATGAAGCGGGTCCACCGTTCATCCGCATTGGACGCACGGGTTGCGAGCGCACTGGCGATTGCCTGTTCGGCCGGGCTCAGTTCCAGTTCCTCGCCCAGCGCCTGTGCGCGTTGCAGCCGCCCGTTCAACCACATCTCGTCAGCGGTCAATGTGCCATCGTCGAGGGTGATGAACATGTCCTCACGACCGTCGTAGCAGTTTTCCTTCAGAACACGCATGATGAGCGGAATGTTGTGACGGCCGTAGCGGGAAGGCCACGGACAGACGAAAACATATTCGCCACTCTTTGCGTCAATGCCCGGTTCGTCGCGATATGGCTCGACGATATAGGTGTTCTTATCAACGAACAGGGTTTCTTCGACGGTACTGAGGGGGAAGAGCGAAATCTTACCACTGGTCCCTGACGAGGTGACGGGCCGCAATGGCGTCACTCGCTCAACTTCCAGCAACCATTGTTCGATCGACTCGCAATGTTCGGCATGCACCCCCGAAAGGTCGTGCGTCGTAAGCGCCTGAAGCCAGCGGGTCAGCTTGTCGAAACGCGCTTTCTGCACGTCCAGCGCGGAATAGGATTTGAACATGGTGTGCGGCATCGCCAGACGGGTGAGGTCATCGAACCCGCTGACTTCCTCTAGTCCGACTTCCTCGGCCAGACGCTGGAGAGCGCGCAATTTGGGCTTCAAATCCCGGAACCGCCGCTGGAACAGGGCGAGCTGGATCTTTTCGACTTCGGCATAATCCAGGTCGAACAGTTCCTCCTGGCTCAGTTCCAGGAAACGCCAGGGATCTTCTTCCAATCTTTCGTAGAGATTGGCCGTCGGGGTGGATGTCATGAAATGCTCCTGAAATGATAGGCGTATATTTGGAGACTGCCGATCACTCGCGCGTGATCAGGCGACATCTGCCGGTAATTCGGGGTACTTCGATCCGGGATCGAGAGCGTGGCGGACAGGTTCGGCGGCAGCGGCCTTGCCTGCCCTGCGCCCGAAAAAGGTCGCGCCGCCGATCAACAGACCGCTCGCATAGCCCCAGCCTTCCACCGACAGATTGGGGGCCACCTGACCGACCGCGTAAAGGCCGGGAACAGGCGTACCATCGGCTTTCAGCGCGCGGCCATCGATGTCAGTATCAACGCCGCCCAGGCTGATGCAGCAGAAATAGGCCGAACCTACCGAACAATCGATCGCGGCATAGGGTATCTCCGAAATCGGGGCGAGCCATTTGGGGTTCTTACGGAATTCCTCGTCATAGCCCGTCGCGGCATAGCGATTATAATTGCCGATCGTCTCCACCAGCGACCCTTCAGGCATGCCAAGGTCGGCTTCCATTTCCGGAATGTTGTCCCAGGCATCGACGACCTCATGCTTGCGCTCGGACCTGATGTCGCCAAGCTCCGGCCGTCCGAAATTGACATTGTCGCAGATCAGGTAAGCCTTGCCCTCGGGCTGGCTCAAAATCGCGTCGGTCGACCATGCGTGATAGACGTCCTCCGCCACGAAGCGGCGGCCTTCGCTGTTCACCAATATGCCTTTGACCAGGCTGGCGGGCGGATAGAAGGGTGATGTGATCATGCTCTGATCCAGCCCGACGATCGCCGCGTCCATGCTCTGGCCCAGCGCTATGCCCGATCCGTCAGCAGTCGGCACGCCCAGCGGAGCGATGCCCTCCCGCCCAGCTTTCGATCCATGGGCAAGGCCCAGGTCCCGGTCCCACTCGCAACCGCCGGTCGCCAGCACCACACCCTTGCGCGCCGCCACCGCCATGTTGCGGCCTTCCTGCCGATACTGGACGCCAACGACCGCGCCTGCCTCGTCCCGAACCAGCGCGTTGACCGCTGCATCGTAGATCACGCGCACCTTTAGTTCATGCAGGCGCTGGAGCAACCGGTCGAACAGCAGATGCCCGACAAATCCGCCCCCCGGCTTGTGACCACGCGGGAAAGGCTCCGCCGCTTCAGACAAGGGCCAGCAGGCTTCGCTTCCGGTCCACACCAGCGTTTCATCGCTATGGGGGTGGAAATGCTTGCCGTCGAAATAGCGTTCGTTGAACGTGACGCCCAGCGACATCAGCCAGTCATAATGGCCGACGCTACCCTCGCAATAGGCCTCGATCTTGTCCACGGCCGCCTTCGGCTGCGTAGCCTTCAGAAACCGGGCCATATTCTCCGGCGTATCGGCAAAGCCATTGGCCTTTTGCGGAGGCGTGCCGCCGCCCAGATAGATGAACCCACCGGACATGGCGGTAGAGCCTCCCCCGCCAGAGGTCCTTTCAATGACCAAAACTTCTGCGCCCGCTTCGGCTGCGGCAATCGCGGCGGAAGCGCCAGCCCCTCCCAGCCCCGCGATTACAACATCCGCCGTCGTCGCGAACGTAACTTCGTCCAGCGTCTTGGCTGCCTCTGTCTTCACTGTGATCCTCCAACTTGTGCGGCCGCGCCGTCTTTAAGTTCCAGCATGCGGACGGGATCGCGCCCGTCCCAATATCGCGCAGCCTCTGCCACATCCCGGAACAGGTTGATCAACACCGGCTCTGCGGGCACCAGTTCCAGCATGCAGCCCAGTTCGTTGCGGGTGTCGGCATAGGCGACCTGCGCCCCGCCGACTGACCGGAACTCGCTCGCCATCTCTATGCCTCGCGCTCTCAGGCGCCTGATTTCTTCGCCGACATTGTGAACGATCCGGCACATGTGATGAAAGCCGGTCTGGCCTTCGGGAACCATGTCGCGATAGGCGGACGGCCCCTTGCTCGTCTGCTGGATCAGTTCGATCTGAACCGGCCCCGCTTGCGCTAGCGCCGCCTTGAAAGCGAGCGGCTCGGGCCGCCCGCGATACAATGCGTCAGGATAGTCGGAGTCGCGCCGGAGAAACGGCCCGACCCCCATGGACAACCACCGCTCCATCGCATCGTCCAGGTCCGTCACGACCCAGCAATTCTGCAACAGCGCCATCCTCTCATTGCGCGGGATGAGTTCTTCCAGTCCCATCAGAAGTCTGCCGCCAGAGACACGCCCCAAGTCCTGCCGACCGACGGAATCGCAAAGTCGATGAACGACCCGATCGTGTTGCTGGACGTGAATCCGTCATAAGTGGTGTTGTTCGTCACATTCTTGACGAAGCCAGTCAGCGTCAGGTCGAGTTTGTCATGCACCGGGAACTGGTAACGCATGGCCAGGTCGACCTTGGTCACCGGGGGAATGGACCCGCGTGGATCATTGAGAACGCTCGTTTCGTAACGCGACGTGTAATAGAGCGCGGCATTAAGTCCCGCTCGGCCTGCCCCCAGATCGAAAGCATAGTCGGAGATCAGACCCGCAGTCCATTTAGGCGTACGGCGCAGCTTCAGGTCCGATAGGTCCGCAAGGCCCTGACCCGCAAGGTTCCCGACGAAACTCAGATATTTCGCGTCCAGATAACCGGCTGATCCTGTGATCGTCCATCCGGCGACAGGGACCACCGCCAGTTCGGCCTCCACGCCCTTGTACCGCGCCTTGGCGGCATTCACCGTCGCCGTAACAATGCCTCCTCCCGGTGCGACCGTCAGGATATCTTCCTGCTTGTCCTTCAGCGTGTTGTGGAACGCCGCGACGTTCAGGCGAACCCGCTTGTTGAACCATTCGCTCTTGAAGCCGACTTCATAGGCGTCCATGATTTCAGGACGATAGGGGATGACGGCGTTGACGATGCTTCCCGCGCGGCCGTTAAACCCGCCCGCATTATAGCCCCGGCTCCAGTTGGCGTAGACCAGCAGGTCGGGCTGGATCTTATATTGCAACCCGATGCGTGGGGTCAGCTCGTCGAACTTGACCGAAGCGCTCACCGGCCCTTGCTGCGGGCCAAGAACGAACTGATCGCGGATCGGCTGCTGGAGCCTTCCCCACAGCGTGAAGTTCGTCTGCTTGCGATCCCATGTCTGCCGCGCACCGGCCGTCAGGCGCAGCTTGTCCGTAATGTCCCAGTCACCCTGGAAGAAGACCGCGAAGGAACGGCTTTTCTGCCGGATGCGATAGGCGTTGAGCGAGTTGAAGTAGGCCGTGCCCGGCGGGGTTGTCGCCGACAGCCCGGCAAAATCGACCGACGGGAACTGTCGCGCGGTGAATGCATATTCGATGAAGAAAGCGCCCGCCACGAAGTTGATCGGGCCATCGAACTGCGTTTCCGCGCGCAACTCCTGTGAAAACTGCCAGGAGCTTTCCCGCTTGTCGTTACGCTGTATCGCAAAACGGGTCGCGTCGAAGTCGCCGAGCTGATCTTCCTCGTCCTCACGATAGCCCGACAGGCTGACCAATTTGACGCCGTCGAGTTCGTGCGCAATCTCCAGCGTCACGGCATTAAGATTATAATAGGCCGGAAACTGCGACGTCTCGACATCGTTACGCTTCTTGCTGAGCGGCCTGCAAACGATAGAGGTCGCAGGATTGAGACATTGTATATTCTGTCCGGAGACATAGGTCGGATATCCCAGCGTACCCAGACCATTGGCTGTCAGCAGCTTGGGGCCGGTTAGCGGAATGAGGTCGGGGGTCAGGACGGGGACATAGGGCGGCACTTCGCTGTCATCCTCCATCCGCTCGAGCGAAAGGTAGATGCTCGTCCGGTCCGAAGGGGTAGCGACCAGCGACAGCATATAATCCCGCATATCGCGCTTGCCTTCGCGATCGCCGACGATGCTGTTGCGGAACTCCCCATTATGCTTCTTGACCGCGATCGCGCCCTTGACCGCCAGCAGGCCGGGGATGATGGGCGCAGTGACGACACCTTCAAAGTCCGTCCGTCCGAAACTGCCCACCGTCGCGCGCAATTTGCCGCTGACGGGAGCGTCGGGATCGGGCCGTGACCGAATAACGTTCACCGTGCCGCCCGTCGTGTTGCGACCAAACAGCAGGCCTTGCGGACCGCGCAAAATCTCCAGTCGTTCGATATCGAACGCGTCGAGCAGCGTACCCCGCTGAAATGCCAGCGGAATGCCGTCAATGGTGAAGCCGATGCCGGATTCGACGGCGCGGTTCGGATCTTGAAGCGAGATGCCGCGCAAGCTGATCTGCGGCGTGTTGAGCGCAGCGCCTGAGCGTGAAATCGTCATGCCGGGCACCATGCCGCGCAGGCCCGTCAACGCATCCAGGTTGGATGCACGCATGGCCTCGCCGGTGAAAGCCGTCACGGCGACGGGCACGTCCTGCAACGGCACGGCCCGTTTCTGAGCGGTGACGATGATGTCCGCCAGCTCAGTCGACGAGGACTGTTTCGAGTCCGCCGAAGCTTGCGCCAAGGCGCTACCGGGTGCCATCACGCCCAAACTGAGCGCCAATAGCGAAGTTCCTGTAAAGGTCCGCATGTTATCCCCTCCATTTATGTCTGTTGTCGGTCTTCCGTTTGTCGCGTCATTTTTCGCGCGACTATAAATCTGATTACCGATGGCTCGTCCTGGGACAGCCACGGATCATATGAAAACCTATTCCGGACATAATGGAAAGTTGGATAATAGGCCGTAGGACCAAGCCGGTGATCGCCGACCAATATCTGACGCTTGTCGGACGTTGAAAAGCAAGGACAAAGGGGCAGCAGGCGCGCGCGCCGTCGCTCACTGCGTCGGCGTCATGGGCGCGCAACAATGCCGGAATCGGACGGATGCCGGGTTACAGAAATGCGGCGATGGGAAGGCGAACGACTCGTCCTTCCCCGACACCCGCCCGGCAGTCATGTACGCTGGGCCGGGGAACTTCAGCGCCGGGGAACGTCAGCGAAAATGCCGACACAGCGTCGGCATTGTTCAATTCACGCTTTCTTGCGACGCCTCGCCGCTGGCTTGGCTGCCAATTTGGTGACCGTGGACGCGAGCAATTCGATCTGCGCCGTGGCCATCTCAATGAGTGCCGGGTCGTCATGCGCGGCCAGGGTTCGGGCGGCCGCCATTATTCTGTCTTCCGGCGTGGGCTCTGCGGGCGCAGTTTCTTCCGGCGCTGCACCGTAACGCGCTTCGGCCCGAGCGAGGAAATCCAGCGCGACTTCTGTCGCCTGCTTTACCGCCAGATCCGTGATCTTGCCCTGCTGCTGGATGCTGGCTTCGAAAATGGCTGACTGGATGATGACAAGCGTGCGGAACGGATCTTCTTCCGACAGCGGTTCGACAGCCCAGCCTGTATGCCACAAAGTATGGTAGGGCAGGGCAGCAACCTTGTCGAAATCCCGCACCAAATGGCGGGACTCGAATGGAATGTGACGAGCGAGGGCGCCTGGCTTCGCTGGATTGGGTTGGTTGAAATATTCCTGGATGCCCTTGATCATCAACGTGACCAATTGCTCCAGGCTTTCGGGCTTGCGCCGCCGAACATAGCGTTCCACTTCGACGCCAGTCTGCTGGACGAAGCGGATCGCGATCTGGCCCAATATCTCGTCGACGCTGGCGAAGTGGGAATAGATGGATGTCCGGGTGATGCCGCCATGGTCGGCGATCATGGCGATGGAGATGTCAGCTGGCTTATGCGCCTTGAGCAGTTCAATCGTCGCTTCGATGATCCGGTCTACGCGGGCTCTGCCCGGCGCGCGCTGCCCCAGCTTCTCCCGTTCGGAAAGCAACTCGCTCTGAAGAAACTGAAGGGTATTGGGCTCGGAATCTGTCCTCAAACTGTGAGGCTTGATCTTCGTTGAAATTTTCTCCGCTTTACCTTTGAGCGGCGCCAGTCCCTGTTTTTTCATCGTTGAACCATATCATAGCGAGGTGAGGTTTCAAGTGAAGGCGCTTCGATGACAGCTGTCAACTCCGATATTGCAAAAATAGTATCCTAGCGCACGATATCGCTTTACAGCTTTCCGCTGGCGCGATAGATGGTCCTTATGTGACATTTGTCTGTCTCTGAAAGGCTGTGGTGATCGATCACGCCGGATATGGAGCGGGCTGTAGGGAGAGGTGCGTTGGGCAGTCGACTGTCTGGCAAGACGGCAATTATCACAGGCGCTGGCTCGATGCACGGCATGGGCGCGGCAACCGCCCGCCTGTTCGCTCGGGAAGGCGCGTCGGTGATCGTGACGGACCTTGACGAAGCGGGCGCGGCGGCGGTTGCGGCATCCATCACGCAGGAAGGTGGCATTGCGTCGTCCCGATCACAGGATGTCCGTCAGGAAGAGGGATGGCAGGAACTCGCCGCCGACGTCCTCAAACGGTTCGGGCACATCGACATTCTCGTGAACAATGCGGGCATCTATCATGCGGCATATGTTTCTGACACACCCGTCGCCATGCTCGACCGCCTTTTCGAAATTAATTTGCGGGGCGCTTTCCTGGGTTGCCAGGCGGTGATCCCGCGCATGCGCGCCAATGGCGGCGGTTCCATCGTCAATATCTCGTCCATTGCCGCATTGACGGGCGTTCACAGAAGCGCTGCTTATGCCGCTACCAAGGGGGCTGTTCGTGCGCTGACCAAAAGTGTTGCGCTCGATGAAGCGCCCTATGGCATCCGGTGCAATTCGGTGCACCCCGGCACGATCGAAACGCCGATGGTCGGCCAATTGCTTCAGGGCGATCCGGCCGCCATCGACGCCGCCATTGCGCCGATCCCGCTCGGCCGCTTGGGCCGACCGGAAGATGTCGCGAACATGTCCCTGTTCCTGGCATCGCAGGAGGCGTCCTATGTGACGGGTGCCGAATTTGTCGTTGATGGAGGCTTGACCATAGCATGAGCGCCGATTTCCTTCCCGTCGCGGCGGCAGCCGACCTGCCCAACAACAGCAGTAAGCCGATAACAGTGAACGGCCTGGACCTTCTGCTGTGTCACGCGGACGGAGAGTTTTTCTGTGTGCAGAATGAATGCACGCATCGCGCATTTTCCCTGGCGGCCGGACGCATCAGGCGCTGCATGGTGCTGTGTCCCGAACATGGCATGCCCTTCGATCTGCGAACCGGAAATCCCAAGGGACAGCTGACGGACAAGCCGCTCCGCACGTTCGAAACACGTGTCGTGGATGGTCAGGTGGAAGTCGCGGTGCCTGCGGAGGTAAGTTGAGATAGTTGCGGTCAGCCGCCATTGCGTAATGTGACAAGGGTCGCATAAAGTGGATCGGGGCGCGTCACGGCGTCCGGGGAAAAATTGGGGCGAAATGCGTCCTGAAGGAGTAGGATCGTTGCAAGGTCATTTGCATTTCCGCCACTGTGCGCCGGTCGGCCGTTGCGGCGCGGCTCCCCTTTATGATGGACGGACCTCTTTGCCGGAGCGCGGGCGTTGAACGCGGACTATATCGTTGTGGGCGCGGGGGCGGCGGGCTGCGCCGTCGCTAACCGACTGTCGGAAGACAGCCGCCACAAGGTGATCCTGCTTGAGGCGGGGGGCGCTGACCGTGATCCGCTCATCCATGCGCCCGGCGGGCTGATGCCGCTTCTGACGTCGGGCAGGCATAGCTGGAACTACAGGAGCGCGCCGCAGGAAGAGCTGAACGACCGCGTCCTTTTCCTCCCCCGTGGCAAGGTTCTAGGCGGCGGCAGCTCGATCAACGGCATGATCTATGATCGAGGCACGCCGAGTGACTATGATCGGTGGGCGGCGCTGGGCAATTCCGGCTGGTCCTATGAGGACGTGCTGCCCTATTTCAAGCGGGCCGAAAGCTACGAGCCGGGCGGGGACGCACGGTGGCACGGTCACTCAGGGCCGGTCAGGATCAGCCGACCGGGTGTTCATAATCCACTCGCCAAGGCGTTCCTGCAAGCCTGTGAAGAAGCAGGCTATCCTTATAATGACGATACCAACGGCGCGGTTCGCGATGGCGCCGGTCCCGTCGACATGTTCGTCAGCCGGGGCCGCCGCTGGAGCGCGGCGACCGCCTACATAAAGCCGTTCCGCTCACGCCCGAACCTGGACGTGCGTCTGGGCGCGCAGGTGCTGAAGATATTGGTCGAAAATGGCCGCGCCGTCGGCGTTCGCATCCGGGAAAAAGGGCAAGAACTGGACCTCCGCGCGGGGGGCGAGGTGATCCTCTGCGGCGGGGGCATCAATTCGCCCCAGCTTCTGATGCTGTCGGGAATCGGTGACGCGGCGACCCTGTCACAGGTCGGCGTGGACCCGGTCCATAACCTGCCCGGCGTCGGTCAGAATCTTCAGGACCATCTGTCCACCTATGTGAAGCAGGCGGTGACGCAGCCGGTTTCCCATTATCAATATGTCAGCCCGCTGAAGGGGGCGCTGGCCTTTGCGCAATATCTGGCTTTCCGTAAGGGGCCGCTCGCCAGCACCGGCATGGAAGCGGTCGCCTATGTGCGATCGCGGCCGGACGTCGCTGAACCGGACATAAAGCTCTCGCTCGTGCTGGCGCTGATGAATGACACGCTGACGGGCCTGATGCCGCGTCATGGCTTCATGGCGCATGTCTGCGTCGTACGGCCCCACAGCCGTGGGCATGTGACGCTGGCCTCGCCCGACCCGCAGGCCGCCCCGGTCGTGGATCACCGCTATCTCAGCGATACCCGCGACATGGTCGACTTCCGCAACGGGATCAAAGTGTGCCGCCAGATTTTCGGACAGGCCGCCTTCGATCCTTATCGCGGCGATGAATTGTCGCCGGGCGCGTCGGTACAGACTGACAGCCAGATCGACGCCTTCATCCGCGCCAATGCAAATGCGGATTATCACACGGCCGGTACGTGCAAGATGGGATCGGACGATGACAGCGTCGTCGATGCCCGCCTGCGGGTCAGGGGCATTGGCGGGCTACGGGTCGCCGACACGTCGGTGATGCCGACGCTCGTCGGCGGGAACACGAACATGCCCGCCATCATGATCGGCGAAAAGGCGGCGGACCTGATCAAGGGATGCAGCCATGCGTGACAAGTGCAAACGACATAGGAAGCGGCGCGAACCGCGAGCGACTGGAGAGCTATAATGCCGGTATGGGATGAGGTTTTCGACGTGGTGGTCATGGGTTCCGGCGCGGCGGGCGTTTCCGCCGCGATCGCGGCACAGCATCGCGGCTGCAAGACGCTGGTGCTGGAGCGCAGCGACAAGCTGGGCGGTACGAGCGCCGTGTCCGGCGGCGTGCCGTGGATCCCCAACAATCACCACATGCATGAGGTTGGAACGACTGACTCGCGCGAACAGGCGCTCACCTATCTTCGCAGCCTTTCGCTCGGCAAAATGGACATCGAACTAGCCGAAACCTATGTCGATGAAGCGCCGGGCGTGCTGCGTTATCTTGAGCAAGAGACCCAGTTGGCGTTCCGGGCGCTCAAGACGCCGGACTATCATCCTGAACATCCCGGCGGCACCTTCGGCCGCTCGGTAAGCCCCGGCCTGTTTCCTGCGGGCGAGTTGGGGGAACTGCGCGCGCACCTGCGTTCCGCCCCCTGCTTCCCGCTGCCTGTATCGATGACCGACATCGATGACGGGACCAATATGCTGGACCCCGAGATCATCGGCGACCGCCTTGCCAAGGGCATGGTGGGCACCGGCATGGCGCTGATGGCTGGCCTCATCAAGGGCGCGCTGGACAAGGGCGTGGAGTTTCGCCGCAACGCCCGTGGCCGGCGTTTGGTGATCGACGATGGCGCCATTGTCGGCATAGAGGTCGAACAGGATGGCCGCATGGTCCGGATCGGCGCGCGTCGCGCCGTCATTCTGGCGAGCGGCGGCTTTGAATGGAACAAGGACATGGTGACCGACATGATGGGCGGTCCCATCGAAGGACCGCTCAGCCCGCCTTACAATGAAGGCGACGGTCTCATCATGGCGGCCGAAGCGCAGGCCAGCATGGCGAACGCTCATGAGGCATGGTGGATGCCGATGATCCGCATTCCGGGCGACGAATATGAAGGGCAGCAGCTCAACCGCATGGTCGTCGGCGAAAGAGCCTCGCCCGGTTCGATCATGGTCAACCGCGCGGGCAAGCGCTTCGTCAACGAAGCCCACAATTATAATGACGTTGGCCGTTCCTTCCGCAACTTCGACCCAGTGGCGTTCGACTATCCAAACCTGCCCGCCTGGATCATCCTCGATTCGACTTTCCTCGACAAATATCCGTTCGGCACGCGCTATCCTGGCGATCCGATTCCGGCATGGCTCGAATCCGCGCCGACGCTGCGCGAACTGGCGGAGAAAATCGGCGTAAACCCCGATGGTCTTGAAGACACGGTCACGCGCTTCAACGCGAATGTCGAACGGGGTGAGGACCCCGACTTCCACCGTGGCCGGAGCAAATATGACCGTCATTATGGCGACCCATCGCGCGAAGGTGCGCTCCAGTCGCTGGGGCCGATCCAGCAAGGCCCCTTCTACGCCTGCCGTGTCTATTCCGGCGTGCTCGGCACAAAGGGTGGACCGAAGATCAACGCCAAGTCGGAAGTGGTGAATGTCAGGGGTGGCCGCATCCCCGGCCTTTACGCGGCGGGGAACGTCTCCGGCGGGTTCACCGGCATGGCCTATCCGGGCGCCGGGGCCACCATCGGGCCGGGCCTGGTCTTCGGCCACATCGCCGGACGCGAGGCGGCGTCCAGCGTCAACAGGTTCTGAAAAGGAGGCGACATTGCCCGAAGTCGAACATACCACAACGGTCGCCGCCTCCCTGCCTCAGGTCTGGAATTTCGTCGAGGACATGGACAATTGGGCGCCGTTCCTCACAGGGTATCAGCGCCACGAGAAGATCAACCGCGATGAATCCATCTGGGTTGTGAAGGGCGAGCTGGGCGGCCTGACCCGCAGCGCGGAGTTCAAGGTTCAGGTTACGGAATGGAACGAGCCTAGCCGCGTGACCTTCGTGATGCAGGGCTTGCAGGAGCCTGTCACTGGTTCGGGCGAGTTTCTGGCAACGGACCTGGGCGGCAGCGTGCCCAATGCCGCGCCAACTGCCCCCGTTTCCGCACATTCGTCTTCCGGCGGTTGGCTGAGCAGATTGTGGGAACGCTTGTCCCGCTGGCTATTGCGGCGCGTCACCAACAGTGCCGATGTGCAAGTCGCAAAACCCGTGGCAGATGTGGGCAATCCGAACACACAGATCACTTTCCGGCTCAACGTTCAGGCGGGCGGAGCCACCGGGCCGGTTCTCAACCTGCTGCTGGGACCGATGCTGAAGCCGGTTGCTGAAGATCTGGCGATGAAGATCGCCCAGGCGGTGGACAAGCCGTCACAAGGATAAATCTTGCGCGGGATCTGCCGTAAAGGCGCGGACCCCGCGAAGGAAGGATACTCCGCTATTGACGGACAAATGTCCGTTATGCATGATCGTCCAGAACCTGGCCGCCCTTTGCCTGGTGCGCGTAAAGCGGGCCGTCGGATGTAGCTGGACGATTGGAAACAGGATCAGCGCGCCGGGATGCGCCTGGATTGAATCGACAGGAGATGGAAATGACGGAAAATCTGGTCGCCGAGGCGGGAGCCGGACGTTCTTCGAAACTTCAGGGCTGGCGCTATTTCGACCGCGACTTCGCGGGGCGGGAGTGGGATGCGGTCTGGACCAAGAGCTGGCTCGTGGTTTGCCGCGAAGACCAGATTCCTGAGCCGGGTGACTTCCTTGTGGAAGAGGTCGGCGCGGAATCCATTCTAGTGGTGCGTCAGGAAGATGGCGGCATCAAGGCTTTCTACAATGTGTGCCAGCATCGCGGGAACAAGCTGGTGTCCGTGGCGGAAGGGTCCATGCCGTCCTTCACCTGCGCCTATCACAGCTGGAAATGGTCGCTGGAAGGCGAATGCATCGGCGCGCAGGACCCGGAGGACTTCGCCGCAGGCTCCCCATGCGGACGCAAGCGGCTCGCGGAAATCAACAGCGAGACCTTCGCCAGCTTCGTCTGGGTGAACATGGACGCCAACCCGATGCCCCTCAAGGAGTATCTGGGCGAACTGTACGAGCCATTGGCGCGCTATCCCTTCGAGCAGATGCATTGCACCCAGGCCATATCGGTGCGGATGCCCTGCAACTGGAAGATCATTTCGGACAATTTCCGCGAAACATACCACATCCCCACCGCGCATCCGGAGGGGCTGTATGTGAACGAGCCCTATTATGTGACAGCGGTCATCGAAACGCTGAAGAACGGGCATGCGCGTCTGGTGACGCCGGGCAGCCAGCCTTCGCGCTACCTGCCGGACGGCAAGCTGGCAATCGACGAGTATCTGATCCAGGACCTCAAGACCTGGGAACTCGATCCGGAAGATTTCAAGGACAAGCCGCTGGCGATCCGTGAAGCGATTATTGCGCAGAAGCGGAAGCTGGGCGTCGAGCGCGGCCATAGCCATTATGACCGGATGGAAGACGCGCAGCTGACCGACACTTTTCTCTATTCGATTTTCCCCAATCTGACGCTGACCTGTTTTTCGGACGGCATGCTGTTCCTGCGCGCCTGGCCGCATCCGACCGATCCGGAAAAATGCACCTTCGACACCTGGTTCTATGCGACGGGTTCAGAGGATTTCTTTACCAAGATGCTGACCTCGGCGGGCGGCGTGGCTGACACGGCGCGGGCGCCTGTGGAACGCGAATGGCGCAACTTTGGCGAAGGAAGCCTTGGCATCACGCTCGACGGCGATGCGGGCATCATGGAGGCGCAGCAGCGCGGCATGCATTCGCGCGGGTGGAATGGCGCGGAACTGGCCGGGCAGGAAAAGCGGATTTCCCACTATCACGACCGCATCGATCAACTGATCGCTGAAAATGAGATGTCTATCGCCGCTGAATGACAAATGGCCTGCGGGCGTCCGCGCCCGCAGCGCCTTTGGTGTAACGGATGTCGTCCGGTAACTGGCGAAACGCAAGACGTGCGCCTGCACCCACGGGCGGCGCTCTAAAGACAAGGAGAGGCTCGATGTTCCTGGACCCTGTTTCAGGCCAACTCAAAAAGGTGCGGCAGATCGCATTCGTTGTACCGGACGCGATCGAATGGGCGCGCCGACACATGGCCCGTTTCGGGTCCGGCCCCTTCTTCGTGCTCGCGCACCTTCCCCATGACCTGCAAACCTATCGCGGCAAGGAAATTGACCTCGATACGACAGGTGTCGTGGGTCAATGGGGCGATGTGATGGTCGAACTGGTGGAACAGCATTGCGACACGCCATCGGCCTACAGCGAACTTTATCCGACGGGCGGTCCCGGCCTGCACCATATGACGGTGTTCGTTGACGACATTCACGCAGCGATCAAGGATTATGAAAGCAAGGGCTTTGATAACATCCTCTATTCTGTCGTGTCTCCGCTTGGCGACTCCAAACCCAGCCCCTATGCGATGATGGACACGCGCAAGGAGTTCGGCATGCTGACCGAATTTTATGAAGAGGCCGTTGTCAGCGACTTTTACAAGATGGTGCGGGATGCCGCCGACGGCTGGGACGGGTCCGATCCCATCCGCTACATATATGGCCAACCCTGAAGGGGATATTCTCGACATGGAAAAGCGTAATCTCGGGAAATCCGACCTGAAAGTCTCTATTGCTGGTCTTGGCTGCAATAATTTCGGCTGGTTCCTCGACAAGGAAAAATCCCTTGAGGTGATCTCGGCTGCGCTGGACGCCGGGATCAACTTCTTCGACACAGCCAACAACTATGGCTTTCCTCCCGGAGAATCGGAACGCATCCTCGGCGAAGCTTTTCGCGGTCGCCGGGATTCCGTCATCATCGCCACGAAAGTCGGCGACAAGGTTGGGGACAGCGACGATAATCAGGGCGCGGCCCCTGCCTATGTGCGTCAGGCGTTGGAAGAAAGCCTGGCCAATTTGGGCACCGATTATGTCGATCTCTACCAGCTACATTATCCCGATCCGAAGGTGCCGATTGGCGAAACGCTGGCCGCATTCGACCAGCTGATTCAGGAGGGCAAGGTGCGCTATGTCGGCTGTGCGAACCACAGCGCCGGGCAACTGGCGGAAGCACTGGACGCGGCGGGAGCAACCCATCGTGCGGCTTTCATATCATGCCAATCCGAATACAGCCTGCTGGCACGCGATGTCGAAAGCGAACTTGCGCCCTTGATGGTCGCCAATGGCGTCGGGTTTCTGCCTTATTTCCCTCTCGCCAACGGGTTGCTGACCGGCAAATATCTGGGCGGCGACGACAGTTCGGGCCGTCTGGAAACCCTCAAGCAAATCCCCTTCTTCGACAAGTTCCTGACGCCGGAACGGTTTGAGAAGGTCAGCCGTCTCGGGGAGATTTCCCGCAAATCGAGCATTCCGATGGTGAAGCTGGCTCTCGGCTGGCTCGCCGCAAAGCCCTTCGTCTCATCCGTGATCGCCGGGGCGACCAAGCCCGAACAGGTTTACGCCAATGCGCAGGCCTGCATGACAGTCTTGCCGCAAGATATAATGGCGGAGCTGGATCAGCTTTAGTTAACGACGGTCCCCAGTCACTACGGCCGGGGAGCACCAGTAAAAAACGGCGGGAAGCTCCAAGCCTCCCGCCGTTTCATTTTCAGCTCTGTGTCAATGCGCCGGTGAATAGGGCGCTGCATCAGCAAAGATCAGCGTTTCCTTCGCACCGCTGCGACAGATTTCCTGATAGATTTTGCCACCTTCAGGCGCGCTCGCCATGGCCTGGATACCGGCATCGAAAGCATTCATGTCGGGCAATTTCCAAAGATGGATGACGGTATTGGCCCGGCCGATCTTGGTGACGAGCCCGGCGATCATCTCCCAACCAGCGCCTTCGGCGATGCGCTTCATCTCAGGAACTATGTTCAAAAAGACGGGAAGCGTCTCATAATCGAGTTCCAACGTTGCCTGAAGATAAACGCTCATCTGATATCCACTCCTTGCGATCGCGGCCGGAGCCTGGCTCTCACCGCACAACCTCACGTTAAATGACGAACGTCTGATATTCAAGCGACGACGTGATGCATCAAGGACCGGCCCGGGACAGGAAAAAAATAAGCGTCATATGTCAGATAAAAAGCTCACAAGCGCTTATTGCGGTCCCTTCACTGTTGACCCTCCGGCGAAAAGCAGTTAGCTAGCACACTTGTGTAGCGACAAGTCGATTCAGAAAGAGTCGCGGCCACATCGGATCAAAAATCAGCGTTGAATGGGGAGGGCATATGCGAGGCCTGGCATTTTCGTCGGCGATAGCGATCGCAACTGCGTTGGGCGGCTTTCAGGCGGCATTGGCCGCGGAGCCGCAGCAAGCGCCGGACGCGACCGCAGCCAATCAGCCGCAGCAATCCGAAGGACTTTCGGACATCATCGTAACCGCGCAAAAGCGCGCCGAGCCACTGCAAAGTGTGCCTGTCTCCGTTTCCGCATTCAGCAATGACACGCTTCAAAAGGCCCGCGTCGATGGCCTGACCGGCCTTCGCGGCCTCGTGCCGGGCATGACCGTCACACGGTCGGGCGCCGCCGTGGACGTGCCGCAGATCAGCTTGCGCGGCATTTCCATTCAGGACGTGCTGCCCAGCGTGGAACCGGGCATCGGCATCACCCTCGACGGGATCCCCATCGCATTCCAGCGCGGCGCTTTGATCGACGCGTTCGATGTGCAGCGCGTGGAAGTGCTGCGCGGCCCTCAAGGCGTTCTGAACGGGAAGAACACGACGGGCGGCTCGATCAACGTCGTGCGCCTGCGTCCAGATCCGTCCGCCGACACGACCGGGAAGGTTCGCTTCACTATCGGCAGCTTTGGCCAGAACGACTATGAAGGCTATATCATGGCGCCCGTCGTCAAGGATATACTGGCGGTCAAGGCAACCATCGCCGTGCGCAAGGACAATGGTCAGTTCCGCAACATCGTGGCCGGCGGCCGCGAAGGGGATCGCGATGTCCGGCAATATTCACTGGCGGCAGTTGCGACGCCCACGGACAGGCTCAACATCTATGTCGCCTTCGACCGGCTGGAAAATGACAGCGCCATCCCGCCCTATGTGGCCACGCCTGTTCCAGACCTTATCGCCTATCCCATCCCGGGCTATTTCGGCGGCCTGAACTCCACCTGCCTCAATCCCGCAACGCAGATCATCTGCCGTCCCTTGAGTGATCTGGATCAGGGCAAGAATGAAGTCGAAACCACCCAGCTGCCAGCTTCCCTGCGTCTCACCGCAGGCACTGGCGAAATTTCCTATGACCTGACCGATGAAGTGAAGTTCACGTCCCTGACCGGATATCGCGAATTCCACGAACGGCAGACCAGCGACTTCGACGCGACGCGCTTCGCCCTGTTCCGTGACAAGGCATCGGTCGACGCGAAGCAATTTTCGCAAGAAGCGCGTTTCGCGACCTCTTTCTCAGGCCCGTTCAACATCGTGGCGGGTGCCTTCTATATGAATTATCGGTACACCGAAAAGCAGAACCCGTCGCTGGACGCCGCGGTGCTGCCGGACATGGATGCAAATGGAAATGTCATTCTGACCAACGGCTTGCCGACCTTTTCGACACCGCCGGGCGTAGCGTTCCTCAATTCCCTGAATCGCTATCGCACTTTCCAGACGAACAAGACGTTCGCCCTGTTCTTCCAGGCTGACTATGATATCACCGACAAGTTGCGCCTGACCGTCGGCGGCCGTCAGACCTGGGACAAGAAGACGACCGATTACAGCCTCTGGGCGCCGGAATTATCGACGACGCGTGACAATGACGCGATTGGCCCGCTGGTTGGACAGGTGACAGGCCGGGCGAAGTTCAAGAAGTTCACGCCGAAGGTCAATCTGCAATATAAGTTCACGCCCGACATTCTGGCCTATGCGCAATATAGCAAGGGCTACAACACCGGCGGGTTCAACGGACGCCCCGGCAATCTGGTCACCGCGGTTCAGGCCTATGAGCCAGAGACGATGCAAGCCTATGAAATCGGCCTCAAGACCGAACTCTTCAACAAGCGCGTTCGCCTGAACCTGTCGGCTTTCCACAATACGCTGGATGAAAAGCAGGAAAATGTCCTCCAGGTCGTGGGTACGACCAATGTCGCTACTACGCTCAACGTCGCCAAGGCGCAGTATAAGGGCTTTGAAGCAGAGCTGGCCCTCGCACCGATGCGCGGTTGGACGATCACCGGGTCCGTGGGCTATCTGGACGCCAAATATAAGGACTTCTTCGGAGATCTGGGCCAAGGTCCGGCGGATCTGAGCGGCCTCAAGCTGCGGCGCGTTCCCAAATGGACCGCAGGCGCCATATCGGACTACAGCTTCGCGGCCGGTCCGGGTACTGTGGGACTCAACGCGGCGATTTTCCACACCAGTCGCTATGAAACGGACGTGCTGAACGATCCTCGCGGTTCCATCCCGCCGGTGACGAAAATCGATCTTGGCGTTCGTTATGAGCTGCCCGTCGCGGGCAACACGACCGTCGAATTGGCTGGCTTTGTGAAGAACGTCACCAACAACACGACATATGATGGATATACCTCCGGTGACGCGGTAGGCACTTTCATCGAATTCGCCAATCCGTCGCCCGGCCGCCAGTGGGGCGCGTCGCTGACGGCACGCTTTTGATCCGGACTTCGGCTCTGGGCGGCGGGGCAGGCTCCAACACTGCCCGACAATGCTCAGAGCCGAAGAATGACAGGCCGCCGCCAATTGAAACATAGGAGTTGTTCAGATGAGGCTTGAAGGAAAGGTGGCGCTGGTCGCCGGGGCGGCAGGAACCGCCAATATGGGCCAGAAAATCGCCGAGCGATTGGCGCAGGAAGGTTGCAAGGTCGTCGTGACAGGGCGGCATGAAGAACCGCTGCGCGCGATCGCGGAGCAGATCGGTGGCAGCTATATATTGATGGACATCACCAGCAAAGCCGATGTCGATGCCGCCGCTGACTTTGCCGTCAAAACCTATGGCAAGCTGGACGTCGGGGTGAACGCGACTGGCTGGGGGCTGATGAAGCCGACCCATGAAACGACGGAGGCTGATCTCGACAAGATCATGGACATCCAGTTCAAAGGTCCCTTCTTCTTCATCCAGGCGATGTTGCGGGTCATGGGGCAGGGCGGATCGATCATTCAGATCTCTTCCGCCACGGCGACCATCATGCTCGAAAATCACGCCGCTTACATGGGCACCAAGGCTGGAATCGACCATGTGATCCGTACCGTCGCCAACGAATATGGCGCGCGTGGTATCCGGGCGAACTCCATTTCGCCGGGCCTCACCGAAACGCCGATGGCTGGCGACAGCTTCAGCGTGAAGGAACTGATCGACGCCTTTGCAAAGGAATATCCGCTCGGCCGCCTCGGCACGCGCGAAGATATTGCGGCTGCCGTCGTGTGGCTGGCATCCGACGAATGTTTCATGACCGGCCAGAATCTTCAGGTGAATGGCGGACTCACGCTCCGCCGCAACCCGATCCTGTCCGAACTGGGCGAGGTGGCCGCGCGCGCTACGGCGCATCTGAGCAGCTGACGACGACAGAGCGGTGCGGGCGGGGGCATTGCTTCCGTCCGAATGGCGTGAGGAAAATGGAAAGGGAGGGGAGCGTCGGCGCCCCTCCCTTTCGCTCGAGCATCGTGCGTAAGAGTGGAAACCGGTTTTTTGCGCAAAAAAGGATGCGACAACAAATAGCTAGAACGCGCTAAGTCCGATTGAACGCAGCGCGCTCTAGAGCATTTTCGAGGCAGATGGCATCATCTGCTGGCTCGGAAAATGCGGGAAACAAAAGACAAATAGAGCATGATCCGATCCAGTTTGATCGGATCATGCTCTAGTGGCGGTATTTCGATGCCCAGCTTGCCGGGGGTTGCGCAAGCGTCCATCAGTGAGCCAAAATCGCGGTTCGAAATCCGCCAACTTATGGAATCTGGCGTGCGGAAATGCCGATCCGGCGACCCTTCGCTACATGCGGTAGCCGCCCCGACCTTTCAGCTGCCGGGGCGGCTCCACTTCGCGTTAAAGGTCGGTGAACTGCATCCGGCGGATCGGATCGGTTCCATCAAATCCTTCCGCGGACTTCTTCATATGGTCGTAGAAGGGGCGGGTGCCTTCTTCTTCGTAAAGTTCAGTCATCACGCCAAGTTGTTTCGACGTATCCATGATGGCGTAGCGGCCCATACGATTAGGGAAGGTTTCGCCATAAAGAGCAGCCTCACAGCCTTCAGCTTCATATTGCGCCATCCGCTTGTCCAGATCATCGACGAACATGGCGAAATGATGAATCCGCGACTCACCCTTCTTCACCAGGTCGCGATAGGCGGACGGCTCGTCATCATGCTGCTGCACGAATTCGGCGGTGATATTGCCCCACTGACCATAGACGGAGGTAACGTCGATAACGCTGTCCTTGCCGCGATAGCGATGCACGTGAAGCGGATAATGTTCGACTGCCCAGAACGGCCCCGATCCATAACGGCGGGAATGGGCACGGGCGGCTTCGATGGCGTCCGGCACCACAAAAGCGATCTGCGTGATAGCGAGGGCAGGTGTGAAGATAAAATCACTCATGGCGTTGCTTCCTTCAAAGACAATTGTCAGATGATTGATTCGACGGTGAGGGTAATCGCGCGAGGGATCCGATCTTCGCCGACGGCATTGGACCATGTCGGCCGCCGGTGACCAAGGACATGCCGCAGGTCCGAAAACCAGCGTATTTCCTGGCCCTTGAGCGATCTGGCCGTCCGCTATGCAGCGCTTTAGGTGACCTTTTGGTGATCATTCATCCTCTACCCGGAGCGGCTCATGCCCTGCTCCTCCGTCGCTGATTTCTCGACAAACGACAAATGTCTGCTAACCAATATGCCTTCATTCGTCAAATTGATAAATGGTGGCATCGACTGAATGGGGCGGGGGAGGCGGCCCCTTGGGGGGCGGTACAGCGCATTGGTCATTGACTAAATGAACGACAACCGTCAGGTAATATGCAAACACCTTTGGCACTGACGGGCGTTCGCTGGCGGATTGAGTGCTTGCAACGCGGACTTATGGAGAGGAAGAAATGACCTATAATTTGACGGTACGGCGCGAAGGTGCCGTGTTCATCATCGGCGGAACCGGCGGCGCGGGTTCAGCGATCGTGCGCGCCTTTGCAAAGACTGGCGCCAATATCGCCTTTACCTACAACAGTAATGAAACCAAGGCGAATGCGTTGGTGAATGAACTGGAAAGCGAAGGCGTAACGGCATCGGCCAGCAAGCTGGACATAACCGACTTGCAGGCTGTCGAACAATGCATCAGCAGCGTCGTGAAGCGTTTTGGCCATATCCACACGGTCATCTATGCGTCCGGGCCGATGTGGGACAACACTCTGCAACTGGCCGACGTGAAGCCCAGCTTCATGGAGTTTCTCGTCAAGACCGAACTGTTCGGCTTCTTCAATGTGATCAGCGCCACCAAGGAACAGATGCGCGCCAATAAGGGCGTCATCACTGTTTGCACCAGCTTCGGCAACGCCCGCCGCTTCGATCGCGACGGTCAATCGGCGGTGCCGAAGGCTGGTCTGGAAAGCATGGCGCTCTATCTCGCGGCGGAAGAGGCGGTCTATGGCGTGCGCGCGAATGTCGTCCGCCTGGGCTGGTTCAACTTCGGCATGGGCGCGATCGACAAGACGGAGGCTTCGCTCGATGATCCGGGCCGTGCCATGACCGGCGGTGAAGCTGGGGCCGAGGCGCTGGAATGGATGACCAGCCGCATTCGCCTGGGCAATCGGCCGGGTCGGGGCGAGGAGCTTGCCAGCATGGTGCTCTACCTTTCGTCTGAACAGGCGTCCTATGTCACCGGCCAGATCACCTGCGTCGACGGCGGCATTTCGCTTTGAACCTTTGGGCAGGCGCCAGTCTTCATGACGGCGCCTGCTCCATGACGGCCCGCTGCACGCCTCTGCGTGGGCTGCATTGATAATTGACATATGTCATATAACCTTTATCACTGACGCAGCCCGCGAAGGCTGAATCGGGCTATCCCCGCATAGCGAGGCATATCAGCTGCGGCGATCGTTGCCCGGCTGACTGAGGCAGAGAGAGGATCGATGGTAAATATTTCCGTCCTGGCCGACCAGGTGGCTGGTGAACATCGCGTAGCCATGACGCCTTCGATTGTCGCCCGATATGCAAAGCTCGGCCTGTCGACGCTGGTTGAGCGCGGTGCAGGTCTTGCTGCGGGTTTTTCTGATGACGCCTATGCCGCGCAGGGCGCCCTGATCGTGGATCGCAAGGATGCGCTTGGGCAGGCGGATGTCTTGGTCACGGTCCGTCCTCCGGCCGCCACCGACCTGTTGGGGGTTCGTCCGGGAACGAAGCTCATCGGCGGCTTGGCACCCTTTGCCGATCCAGCCCGGATGGCAGCCTATGCCGATCTGGGGGTGGAAGCGATGGCGCTTGAACTGCTCCCGCGCACGACCCGCGCGCAGGCAATGGATATATTGTCCAGCCAGGCCAATCTCGCTGGCTATCATGCCGTTGCGCGGGCCACGACCGAACTTAATCGCTGCCTGCCGATGATGACCACGGCCGCAGGCTCGATCGCTGCCGCCAAGGCGTTCGTCATGGGCGTGGGCGTCGCGGGCCTTCAGGCGATCGCGACCGCACGGCGACTGGGCGCGGTCGTATCCGCCACCGATGTGCGACCCGAAACGCGCGAGCAGATCATGTCCTTGGGCGCCAAGCCCATATTCGAAGAGATTCAGGATGGCGACCAGCTGACCGCAGCGGTGGGCGGCTATGCCGGGGAAATGAGCGAAGCCTATCGGCAGCGTCAGGCGGCGTTGGTCAGCGGGCATATCGCCGGGCAGGACATGGTCATCACGACCGCCCTCATCCCCGGACGGCCCGCTCCGCGCCTCATCAGCGACGCGCAGATCGCAAGCATGAAGCTGGGCAGCGTGATCGTCGATCTGGCCGCCGAAAGCGGCGGCAATGTCGAAGGCGTCGTTGCCGGGGAAATGGTGCTGCGTCATGGCGTCAAGCTCATCGGGCTTGTCGATGGCGCGGCGAAGGTCGCCGTGGACGCGTCGAACCTGTTCGCGCGCAACTGCTATAATTTCATCGAAGCCTATTGGGACAAGGCGGAAGGCAGGTTGACGATGCCCGCCGATGACGCTCTGATCGAAGCGGTAACGCTGACCCGCCATGGCGAGATCGTCCACCCGCGCTTCGTGCAGGCAGCGGCGGCCTGAACACAGGGGATAAGTCAGTGAACGCTTTCAATGCAGATTATCTGTTCGTCTTCATATTGGCGGCTTTTCTTGGTTTTCAGCTGATCAAGAAGGTGTCGCCTTTGTTGCACTCGCCGTTGATGTCGCTGACCAATGCGATAGCGGCGGTTGTGATTGTGGGGGCGATCACGATCACGGGTGAGGCGGGCGCAACGCCGCTGGCCAAGACGCTGGGCTTCATCGCGGTGTTCTGCGCGACGGTGAACCTTGTGAGCGGGTTCATGATCACCGATCGCATGCTCAAGATGTTCAAGCCGCGGGGGAAGTAACAGATGGACGCCTTCGTACCCTTCGCGGCGATTGTCGCGTCCGCTTTGTTCATCCTGTCGCTGATGTGGATGAGCCATCCCTCGACCGCCCGTCGCGGCGTGCGCGCGGGCGAGATCGGCATGGTCATCGCCATCGTCGGCGCGCTGGTCCAGCATGAGGTGGTGGACTATAATCTGATCATCATCGCGATGATCGCGGGCGCGGCGGCGGGCATTCCGATGGCGCTGCTGATGCCGATGACGGCGATCCCGCAGCGAACCGCCATCTCCCACGCCTTTGGCGCGCTGGCTGTAGGCCTGATCGGTGCGGCGGAATATTACAAGCATGCCCATGCGGAATATGCGGGCGGCTTCATCCTGTGGGCGCTGATGTTCGAGATGCTGCTGGGTTTCCTGACCTGCACGGCCTCGATCATCGCCTTTGCCAAGCTGCAGGAGCTGATGGGCAGCCGTCCGGTCTCTTTCCCCGGCCAGCGCATCGTCAATGGCGCGGTGGCGCTGGCGACGGTGGCGATCGGCATCATGCTCGCGATCGATCCGACGCAGACCTGGCTGTTCCCGCTGTTCGCCGGCCTGGCGCTGCTGTTCGGCATATTGCTGGTCATCCCGATCGGCGGGGCGGACATGCCGACGGTCATCGCGCTTCTGAACAGCTATGCGGGCCTTGCGGCATCGGCGATGGGCTTTGCGCTGGGTAACAAGCTGCTGATCGTGGCGGGCGCGCTCGACGGCGCATCGGGCTTCATCCTGGCGCTGGTGATGTGCAAGGCGATGAACCGCAGCTTTGCCAACGTCATGTTCGGCGGCTTCGGCAAGGTGGTCGCAGGCGCTGCGGGCGGCAAGGACGACCGCGTCGTACGCTCGGCGTCTGCCGAGGAAGCCGCGATGCAGCTGGAAAATGCCAGCAGCGTGGTCATCATCCCCGGCTATGGCATGGCCGTCGCCCAGGCGCAGCACAAGGTCAGCGAGCTGTATCAGGCGCTCACCAGGAAGGGCGTGGACGTCAAGTTCGCGATCCACCCGGTGGCGGGCCGCATGCCCGGCCACATGAACGTGCTGCTGGCCGAAGCCAACGTGCCTTACGAACAGCTGGTCGACCTTGACGACATCAACCCTGAACTGCCGCAGGCGGACGTTGCGGTGATCATCGGCGCGAACGACACGGTGAACCCGTCGGCGCGCGACGATCCGCAGAGCGCGATTGCGGGGATGCCGATCATCGAGGCGGACAGGGCCAAGTCTGTGTTCGTGATCAAACGCTCGATGAACGCGGGCTTCGCCGGGATCGACAATCCGATCTACTATAACAGCAACACCCAAATGCTGTTCGGCGACGCCAAGGACATGGTCGGTTCCATCGCCAAGGAACTTAGCGGAGGCGGCTCAGGCCTCCACTGATCGCCATCCACTTTCCCTCAACTACGCCACCGACCAAAGTGCCAACAATGACACTTTACCCTCGGGCAAAGTGTCATTCGTGACAAAAGCGACCAATGCCCAACGCAAGGGATTCACATTGGCCTCCACCTGTGCTTGATTCGTCCCCGCTATGTTTCACGGTTCGATCAAGCCTCGTTCTTCGGCCAGTGGCGATTTGTCCGCCCTGCTGGACCGGCTTGCCCATGTCAGCACGCGGCCCCGCTACGCCTTCATGCTGCTGACCCTGATTGCCGAAGCGGCACGCCCGGACGGCAGTGCCGGTCCGTTAGTGGCGAAAGAGGGCGGCTTGCAGCCCCTGCGCGACTGGTTGTGCGACGCGCTGACCCCCATGGGCGGCCGCGATCCCCGCCGCATGGCGCTGACCGCGCGCGTGCGAGCGGAACTTGCCATACAGGGGCGCCTTCCCGTCGATCCCGACGCCGCCAGTCTTGCGGTTGAAGAGGAAGTGAAGCTGCGCGTCCGCGCTTCGGGCAAGACCAACCTTAGCCGCGCCGTATCGGAAATGGTCGCGGCGGGCTTGCTGCGCCGTCATTATCAGGGCTACCGCGTCGATCACCATAATCGCGGCGCACAGCGGCAGGCCGTCTATACGCTGACCGGCCTCGCTCGCATTCTGATAGCATCCGCCGCCATGCCGCCCATGCAGCCGCCGATTTCCCCGCCAGTATCCGCGCCAGTGCGCCCGCGACAGGGGGAGCTTGGTCTCTGACCGCCCCGATCGGATTACCGATGGAACAGGCCCACGGCGTCCGGCCATACTCTACCTAACGCCGCGCGTTCGATGCTTCTTGGCCATCCCCCCAATGACGCACATATACCGACGCGCATATGGCTCCATCGCCCGCGACGTCATCGGGCGAATGCCAACTGCCATTGGCGGGCTTAAGACGAACCGGTTCAGGTTGAGCACCACATGTGGACCCTTTCGTCTCCAACATCGTTTCCCATCCGTTCATATTAACCTTTGCAGGCAAAATCGATGCTTCTGGAGGTCGGCGAAATGGGACAGGCATTCCCAATGAAGTACTTGCCGCTATCCATGACAATTAGGGGCGGCCTGCGGTCCATTGACGCGCCCCGGTCCGGAAAACCGTTCGCGATGGCGCGGCTGATCGGTAAACGCGCCGCCATCAACGCGGTGTCCCGGCCATGACTGTCATCACCCGCCTGTCCGCTCCGGCGCGCCCCGCCATCCGTAGGCTCTCCGCGCTCGCCCCTCTGGATCAGGATGCGGAGGCGGCGCTGGCCGATGCCGCCCTGCGCAGCCGCATATTGAAGCCCGCCCGCGAACTGATCGCGGAGGGCGGGCCTGTTCCAAACCCGCTGCTGATCCTCAATGGCTGGGCCGCTCGAACGCGCTTCCTGCCCGATGGACGGCGGCAGATCATGAGCATAATCCTGCCCGGCGACCTCATCGGCAATTGCCATCACGACCGCCCCTTGTCGGTATCGACCGTCGTCGCGCTCAGCCAGCTGACGGTCTGCGCCGCGCCGTCCATCGGCTCCCCGGCGCTTCAGCAGGCTTACCGGATCAGCCACGCCTTGGACGAAGCCTATCTGCTTGCCCAGATCACGCGCCTCGGCCGCCTCAGCGCGGAGGAACGGCTCGCCGATCTCATGCTGGAATTGCGCGACCGTTTGGCGCTGTGCGGACTGGTGAGTGAGGGCAGCTTTGCATGGCCGCTGACGCAGAACGCCCTTGCCGATGCCCTCGGCCTGACGTCCGTTCACGTCAACCGCACATTGCAACAGATGCGGCGGCGTGGCGATGTCATCCTGCGTTCGGGCCGCCTGCAACTGACCGATGAGGCCAAACTCGCCAAGCGGGTGGGCCATGTACCGGTGCGCGTGACCGCCAGGGACGACTGACCTTCAACTGACAAAGAACGGGCCATTGCGCCAACCGCAACGGCCCGTCCATTATCTCGGAAAAGAAGGGAGCGTCAGCTCTTGGCTTCGGCCCCGGCCGGTGCCGCTTTTGCGCGAGGCTTGCGTGCTGCCTTGGCCGCCTTCGGCTGCGCGCCGTCAGCCGCCTTTGCCGAAGCGGCTGCGGGCTTCGCCGCTGCCTTGGCGGGCTTTGCAGCCTTCGCTACCTTGCGCGCGGGAGCCTTCGCATTGGCTTCGGCACCGGCTGCCTTCGGTGCCGCCTTGGCGCCTGCATCCGCCTGCGCGGGTGCGGCTGCCTTCACGCCATTGGCGGCTGCGGGCTTGCGGCCCAGGCCAAGGCGCGTGGCAACCGCGCGGCGCGCTTCGGAATAGCTGGGCGCAACCAGCGGATAGGATTTGGGCAGATTGTAGCGCTGGCGATATTCGTCCGGCGAAAGGCCATTCGTCGCCAAATGGCGCTTCAGCGTCTTGTATGGCTTGCCGTCGATCATGCTCAGGATGTGGTCGGGTGACGACAGGCTTTTGCGAACGGAAACGGCCGGTGTGTAAGTCGCTGCCTGCGCCTCGGCAGACTCCGCAGCCGGATCTTCAGTCAAGGCGATCCGGGTGGTCCGGATAAGCTCGGCGAGCCCCTCGCTCGTAACCGAATTGTTGGAGACAAACGCACTCAAAAGCTGAACTGTGAGCGTCGTGATGTCGGGCTGCGAATTTTCAGACATTGGCACGCTTCTCCGCACTGAATAACTGTGGCGACCTTCTGCGCGCTTTCAACTCAAATGTAAATCACCTTCACTCTTTTAGTGTGGCGATATCTGTCCCTATGAAGGACGCTTCTGATGTTCCGCTGCTGCGGCGCCCTTAGTAGAGGGCTGATCTTGTCCTGGCTCATTATCGACATGATGGGTGAAGATGTTGATTGAACGCGGCTCTACCCACAATTTGGGTCGTAACCATCTTATATATTGTCGCCGGGGGGGGAGCGCGGAATGCGCATCCAAAATACGCCGCCATCGCCGAAAGTAACCGGCCGTCGCGTTGCGGACCAAAAAAAAGGGCCGGTCCAAAAAGGACCGGCCTAATGAGTTTTTAGGAGAGGATGCCTGAAAGGCAGGGCGGCATTTGCCGCCGCGATCCTCTTCTGACAATTGTTTAGATCGGCATGTCGATTGCACGTCATGCAATCGTAACATTCACGGCGCCCCATTCCTTGCCGGAAGGGACGCCCGGCCCGTTAGCCGTTCAGCTGATCCTTGACCGCCTTTGCGGGCGTGAAGGTCAGCTTCTTCGATGCTGCGATCTGGATGGTTGCGCCGGTCGACGGATTGCGGCCTTCACGTGCCGGCTGATCCTTGACCTTGAACTTCCCAAAGCCGCTCAGCGAAACTTCGTCACCCTTGGCAGCGGCGCCAGCGATAGCGGCAAACACGCCGTCCACATATTTGCGGGCGTCGGCCTTGGTCAGGCCATGCTCGGCTGCAACTGCTTCGGCGAGTTCGGTATTGTTCATCGATCGTCTCCCTTTCGTGGACGACGGGTCTTAACCTGTCTCATCGCCCGCAACTAGGGGTGTTTTTGCCCATTAACCGATATTTTCGTGCCGGATTCGACATATTTTGGGGGTTGGTGACGTCCATGCGCCTGCTCGTGCCGCGCGAATCTCTCTCTCTGCGCGCATTCATGCCGCAGACTCGATTCCCCTACCGACAGGCTCAATCGGCACGCTTGCGCCGCCGGAGCCGTCCGCCCAGCGCCATGTCCTTCATGACCACGCGCGCGGCATTATGTCCCGCCGCGCCCGTGACACCGCCGCCCGGATGGGTGCCCGCGCCGCACATATAAAGCCCTTCGGCAGGTCCGCGATAACCGGCATGGCCCAGCACCGGCCGTGCCGCCCACAATTGGTCCAGCGTCATCGCGCCATGCATGATGTCGCCACCCATCATCCCGAACCTCCGCTCAAGGTCCAATGGCGAGAATATGTCCCGCGCGATCACGGACGCCGCAAAGCCGGGCGCATAAGCGTCCACCGTCGCGATCACATCATCCGCTGCTTGGCTCCGCGCATCGTCCCAGCTTCGTCCATCGGGCAGCTGTGGCGCGAACTGCTGGCAAAACAGGCTCGCTACATGGCATCCGGGCGGCGCCAGGCTGTCGTCGACAATCGACGGGATCAGCATCTCGACGATCGGCGCGGATGACCAGCCCCTTGTCTTCGCGTCCATGAAGGCGCGGTCCATATAGTCCATGTCCGGCGCGATGATGATCCCGGCCTGCAAATGCTCGCCCGGTCCCGGCAGGCAGGAAAAGTCGGGCAGCGCCGACAGCGCGACATTCATGCGGAAACTGCCCGACGCCGTCCTGAACCCCCGGATACGCTTGCGGAAATCAGATGGCAGGTCGGCCGGGTCCATCATCCGTTCGTACAGCAGCTTGGGACCGACATTGGCGATCACCGCCGCCGCCATGACCTCTTCCCCGCTTTCCAGCCTGACGCCGACGGCCCGCCCGCCGTCCACCAGCACCCGCTCGACCCGCGCCTCCAGGCTGATCTCCACGCCCATCGCGCGGACGACCTTCGCCATGATCTGGGTGATCGTGCCCATGCCGCCGACGCAATGGCCCCATGCGCCCTTCTTGCCGTTCACCTGTCCCATGACATGGTGCAGCAGGACATAGGCGCTGCCCGGCGTATCGGGCGACGCATAATTGCCGACCACCGCGTCAAAGGCGAAGGCCGCCTTCACCGCCTCGCTTTCGAACCAGCCATCCAGAAAGGCGCGCGCCGATTTCAGGAACAGGTCCAGCATGTCGCGCTGCCCGTGCAGCGACAATGCGCCGACGCGCCGTCCCTGCGACAATGCCGCCGTCAGCATGGACAGCCCGTCGCCGACATTGGGCGGAGCTTTCAGCATCATGTCGCGCAGCAGGTCCGCTATCACCTCCAGTGCGTCCTGATAGTGGGGCAGGGCGGCCGCATCCTTCGCGCTGAACTTTGCGAACTCCTCCTGCGTCCTTTCGATGCCGCCGCCCACGTTCAGATAGCGTCCGTCCGGCTGCGGCAGGAAATTGGCGACCGGCCGTTCGATCACGCGATAGCCATGGTCGGGGAGGGCCATGTCGGCGATGACCTTGGGATGCAGCAGGCTGACGGTATAGCTGGCGACCGAATTGCGGAAACCGGGATGAAACTCCTCCGTCACCGCTGCGCCGCCTACGATGTGCCGCCGTTCCAATATGCGGACCCGGTAACCCGCGCGCGCCAGATAGAATGCGCACACCAGCGCATTATGCCCGCCCCCGATAATGACCGCGTCATACTTATACATATGTACAACAACTCACGGGCTTCGGAAAATCCCGTTCTATTCGCCATTTCCTTCACGACTTCCATAACGCCGCGCCAGTCCGGCACAAACCATCAACTGAATCTGGTGAAACACCATCAACGGCAACAATATCGGTCCCACCGCATTCGCCGGAAACAAAACCCCGGCAATCGGCACCCCCGTCGCCAAACTCTTCTTCGACCCACAAAATTGCAGCACCACCGCATCTTCCCGCGACAATCCCAGCAAGCGCCCCAGTCCCCAGGTGAACAGCAGCACCACCACCAAAATCGCAATCGACAACAGCGCGAGCAACAACAATTCTTCCCGCGACACCTTATGCCACAGTCCTTCGACCACTGCGGCACTGAACGCCGAATAGACAATTAACAGTATCGATCCGCGATCCACTCTTCCCAGCATCGCCTTGTGCCGCGAAACAAAGCCGCCAATCCACGGCCGCGCCAGATGCCCCAGCAGGAAGGGCAGCAGCAACTGCAACACTATCCCCTCCACCGCCGATAACGAGATCAGGCCGCCGCTCCCTCCGACGCTGTTCTGCATCAGCACTGCCACCAGCACTGGCGTCAGAACGATCCCTAGCAAGTTGGAGAAGGACGCACTCACCACCGCAGCCGCGACGTTGCCTCGCGCAATCGCTGTAAAGGCGATCGACGACTGCACCGTCGATGGCAACAGCGTCAGGAAGAGCAGCCCCGCTCGCATCTGTCCGGGGATCGCTTCCACCTGCTGCGTCGCCAGTCCGACCAGCGGGAACAGCGCGAATGTCGTTCCCAGCGTCGCCAGATGCAGCTTCCACGCCGTCGCCCCGCCCCAGATCGCCTCGCGCGACAGCTTCGCCCCATGCAGGAAGAACAGCAGCACAATGCCCGCATCCGCAAGGATGCCAACGATATGCGCACCCTCGCCCCGCGCGGGGAGAAAGGAGGCCAGCGCCACCATGGCGATCAGCAGCAGCAGGAAGGGGTCGGCAATTTCCCGGAGACGGCTCATGCCGCGGCTGTAGGCAGTCTGGCGGAAAAAGGATAGACGCCCGGCCGATCAACATATTAGTGGGCGCTTGGGAAATGGAGGCGGTCATGAGCAACGGGATCGAAATTATCGAACAGGGCGGCGTCCTGGAAATCCACATCGACCGCCCCGACAAAAAGAACGCGCTTACCGCGGCCATGTACGACAGCATGACCGCAGCCCTTTCCGACGCATCGGGGCGGAGCGACATCGGCGCTGTCCTGATCGCAGGAAAGGGTGACGCCTTCTGCGCAGGCAATGACCTTAAGGACTTTACGCAAGGACCGCAGGGTGGCGCGGCTGCATTCGCATTCATCCGCGCCATTGCAGGCTTCGACAAGCCGCTGATCGCTGCCGTCCAAGGACTGGCCGTGGGCGTGGGCACGACGATGCTGTTCCATTGCGACCTTGTCTATGCGGCGTCCGACGCGCGCTTCATCATGCCCTTCGTCAATCTGGGCATCGTGCCGGAAGCTGGCTCAAGCCTGCTAGCGCCCGCGACGCTGGGCCATGCAAAAGCAGCGGCGATGCTGTTGCTGGGCGAGCCAATGGACGCCGAAACCGCTGACCGGTCAGGTCTGGTTACAGCTGTGATACCCACCGACGAATTGCTTGATCACGCTCGGGCGAAGGCGGCCACCCTGATGAAGAAGCCGCCCAAGGCACTGGCGGCCACCCGGCGGCTGCTAAAGGGCGATCCTGCCGCGCTGCTCGACAGGATCGAAGAGGAAGCACGGCTCTTCGAACAGATGCTGGAATCCGAAGAGGCTCAGGAAGCCTTCGCTGCCTTCTTCGAAAAGCGCGCTCCTGTATTCCGTCGCGATTGAACTTAGCGGGGAGTTGTCCCTCGGCTGCCTGATAGTCAGAAGACAACCTAAATCGAAACCCTTGCTGGAAAACTCCGGGACGTTCAGCAATATTCTGTCCCTGTGCCGCACAAGACAAGTGTTCAGCGTGAAACGAGACCAAGGCAGATGAGCGACAAGGCCGTAACCACAGCTGAAACCGCGCCCTCAGGGGCGGGCCGCTTCGCCCTTTTGGAGCCATTGCGCCAGCGGACTTACCGCACAATCTGGATCGCCAGCCTGTTTTCGAACTTCGGGCAACTTATACAGGGCGTCGGCGCGGCCTGGCTTATGACGCGGCTGAGTTCATCGCCGCAGATGGTGGCGCTGGTCCAAACGGCCCTCATGCTGCCTTTGATGCTCGTCGCGTTGCCCGCCGGGGCGATCGCGGACATGTTCGACCGGCGCAAGGTGGCGTTGGCTGGCCTTGCCTTCGCATCACTGATGGCGATCTGCCTCACGCTGCTTGCCGGTGCGGAACTGCTCTCTCCCTGGACCTTGCTGCTCTTCTGCTTCCTGATTGGCACGGGCGTCGCCTTATATGGGCCTGCCTGGCAAGCCTCGATCGGAGAGCAGGTAAGCGGTGAACATCTGCCCGCAGCGATCGCGCTCGGCACGATCAGCTACAATGTGGCGCGCAGCTTCGGCCCCGCAATCGGCGGCATTATCGTTGCCTCATTAGGGGCGATGGCGGCCTTTGCAGCCAACGCTTTTTTCTATCTGCCGCTGATCCTCGCCTTCCTGATGTGGCAGCGAGAACATAAGCCTTCGCGCTTGCCCCCGGAAAGGATCGATCGGGCGATCGTGTCGGGGGTCCGCTATGCGGTGCATTCGCCCCCAATCCGGGTCGTGCTTATCCGCACACATGTCGTGGGTCTGGCGGGGGCTTCAGTTTCTGCACTCACCCCATTGATTGCAAAGGATCTGCTGCACGGATCGGCAAGCACCTATGGCTTGTTATTGGGTGCCTATGGCGTGGGCGCGGTGCTGGGCGCGACCGGGCTTGATCTGGTGCGTCGGCGTCTGCGGCCGGAGCAGGCTGCGCGGCTGCTGTCGATATTGCTGGGCGCAATGATCATCCTCGCCGGGATCAGCAGCTACACCCTTCTGACTTGCGCGGCACTACTGGTTGCGGGCTTTGCATGGATGATCCTGGTCGCGCAGTTCAACGTTGCTGTCCAGATGTCAGCACCGCGCTGGGTCACGGCGCGCGCGCTTGCCTGCTATGGCTCGGCGTTGACCGGTGGGCTCGCTCTGGGCGCGTGGCTGTGGGGATCGGTCGCTACTGCTCTAGGAACAGGTGAAGCGATGATGATGTCGGGGGCAGCGATGGTGTTCAGCACTATTCTCGGCCTCGTCTTTCCGTTGGCGCGATCGCTCCCCGATGGATTGGAACAAAGCATACTCAGTCATCAGCCGCAGGTTGGCCTTGCGCTGACCTCGCGCAGTGGTCCCATCGTCGTGGAAATTGATTATCGGGTAGATACTGACAAGGCGCGCGACTTTTATGCCGCGATGCAGAAGGTGCGCAGCGCGCGCCTGCGAAGTGGTGCCTTTGGCTGGTCCGTGGCACGTGACATCGCCGATCCTGAACTTTGGACCGAACATTATCATTGTCCAACCTGGGGAGATTATCTGCACCAACGCGATCGTATGACGATGGGCGACCGTCAGATCGAGGACGCCGCCAATATATTCCATATGGGTCGCAGCGAGGGGCGGGTGCGCCGACGCCTTGAACGGCCAACCGGATCTGTGCGGTGGCGGGCAGACACGCCTGACCGCCGCGACGAGGCGATCGATATAATTTATCCATAGATCAACCAGTTCGTGCAAGAATGTAGGGAAACGTTGTCAATATAAACAGGCGCGCTAGAATCGCTTTGAAATCGAATTTGGAGAGCGAAATGCCGAGTCAGGCGAAACGGACGGTAGGACGTCCCCGAAGGCTGACGCTAGAAAGGATTGTCGATGCCGCCTGCGAGGTCGGCATCGCCAAGCTGGAAATGAGCCTGGTTGCCGAAAGGCTGAATACCGGCGTCGCCACGCTATATGGCTATGTGCGGGGGCGGGAACATCTGCTGCAACTCGTGGCACAGCGTCTCGTGGGACAAGCGCTGATCAAGGATGAAGGACAGAGTTGGCAGGATATATTGCGCGAACATGCGACAGTTACCTATCGTCTCTTTCAGTCCCTGCCTCACCTCATCACCAATCTGATCGGAAAAGAACCCGAACAGCATTCGTTTGACTATTCGCAGAGGGTCCTCTCGATGCTGGAGGCGAGGGGGCTCCCTCCTGCTGTGGCCCTGAACGTTTATATCGAGATAAATCAGGTCGTAATCGGTGCTGCGATCAGCATGATGCGGAGGGAGGTGCTGATTCAACTCCCTGAGTACGAGACTGAAAATTGGGGGCCGCTGCCGGACATCCTCGGCGATTATTGCACAACATTGGAGCGGATCATCTCTGGGTATGAGGCGGAACTGAGTTCGGGTGAAGACGAAAAGTCGCCCCAAAACGCCTGAAAAATCGGCTCGCGCTCTTGTAACTGATTAAATATTCGGCATGCGACAATGGAAGAAATATCTCTCTCCCATCTGGGAGGTTTGATGATTCGCGCCTTCTGTCATCTGGGTCAGCGAAAGGCTGGAAAAGACGATGACAGATAGCAAAACGCTCACCCACCTGGCGCGCCTGGAAGCGGAGAGCATCCATATTCTGAGAGAGGTTGTGGCCGAGGCTGAAAAGCCGGTCATGCTATATTCCGTGGGCAAGGACAGCGCCGTGATGCTGCATTTGGCCCGCAAGGCATTCTATCCTTCGCCGCCGCCCTTTCCGCTGCTGCATGTCGATACGACCTGGAAGTTCCAGGAAATGTACAAGCTGCGCGATCGCATGGCCAAGGAAAGCGGCATGGAGCTGCTGGTCTACCACAATCCCGAAGCGCAGGAGCGCGGGATTAACCCGTTCGACCACGGCGCGCTGCATACCGACATGTGGAAGACCGAAGGTTTGAAGCAGGCGCTCGACCTTTATGGCTTCGACGCGGCATTCGGCGGCGCCCGCCGCGACGAGGAAAAGAGCCGTGCCAAGGAGCGCATCTTCTCCTTCCGCACGGCATCGCATGGTTGGGACCCAAAGAACCAGCGTCCGGAACTGTGGAACCTCTACAACGCCAAGAAGAACAAGGGTGAAAGCATCCGCGTCTTCCCGATCAGCAACTGGACCGAACTGGATATCTGGCAGTATATCCACCTTAACGATGTGCCGATCGTGCCGCTCTATTTTGCCGATAAGCGCCCGACCGTTGAGCGTGACGGCATGCTGTTGATGGTGGATGACGAGCGCTTCCCGCTGAAGGAAGGCGAGACGCCGGTGATGCGGTCGATCCGCTTCCGCACGCTGGGCTGCTACCCGCTGACCGGCGCGGTGGAGAGTGAGGCGAAGACGCTTCCGGAGGTCATCCAGGAAACGCTGCTGACCACTACGTCCGAACGCCAGGGCCGCGCCATCGACAAGGATGCAGGCGGAGCTGGCATGGAGAAGAAGAAGCAGGAGGGTTACTTCTGACGCACCACGGAATGCGCAAGTGTTCCGAAGCGTCAGCCCCAGCGCAGGCTGGGGCCTCGGGCCTGATGGTAGACCATTTGAGGCTCGGCCCTTCCCCAGATCAACGAGATCCCGGCCGATGCCGGGATGACGGGACAGATGACATGACCGACATTCTCGACGAACCTATTTACAAGACCGACGCCCTCATTGCCGAGGATATCGACGAATATCTGAAGGTGCATGAGCACAAGACGATGCTGCGCTTCATCACCTGCGGGTCGGTGGACGATGGCAAGTCGACCCTGATTGGCCGCCTGCTTTATGACAGCAAGATGATCTTCGAAGATCAGCTCGCCGCGCTGGAGGCGGACTCCAAAAAGGTCGGCACGCAGGGCCAGGAAATCGACTTCGCCCTGCTGGTCGATGGTCTCGCCGCCGAGCGCGAGCAGGGCATCACGATCGACGTCGCCTATCGCTTCTTCGGGACCGAAAAGCGCAAGTTCATTGTCGCCGACACGCCAGGCCACGAACAATATACGCGCAACATGGTGACCGGCGCATCGACCGCCGACCTCGCCGTCATCCTTATCGACGCGCGCAAGGGCGTGCTGACCCAGACGAAGCGGCACAGCTATCTGGCGCACCTGATCGGCATCAAGAACATCGTTCTAGCGGTGAACAAGATGGACTTGGTCGATTATGACCAGGCGATCTATGACAGCATCGTCAAGGACTATACCGAATTCGCGCGCTCGATCGGCATTCAGCATTTCGTGCCGATGCCGATTTCCGGCTTCAAGGGCGACAATATCACTGGCCCTTCGGACAACACGCCCTGGTACAAGGGCCCGGCCTTGATCGAGCATCTGGAAACCGTCGAAGTCAACAGCGCGACCGACGCGGAAAAGCCGTTCCGCATGCCGGTGCAATGGGTTAACCGCCCGAACCTCGATTTCCGGGGGTTTTCCGGCCTGATCGCCACCGGAACCGTGAAGCCGGGTGATGCGATCCGCGTGCTGCCTTCGGGCAAGACCAGCACGGTTACCCGGATCGTGACGCTGGACGGCGACCTTGAAGAAGCGGTGGCGGGTCAGTCGGTGACGATCTGCTTCGCTGACGAAATCGACTGCTCGCGCGGCGACGTCATCGCGCTGGCCGACAATCCTCCACAGGCGGCCGACCAGTTCGAAGCGACCATCGTATGGATGGCGGACGAGGAAATGCTGCCGGGCCGTCCTTATTGGCTGAAGATCGGGACGCAGACCGTTACCGCGACGGTTCAGCATCCGAAATATCAGGTGAACGTCAACACGATGGAGCATCTGGCGGCCAAGACGCTGGACCTCAACGCCATCGGTGTTGCGAACCTGTCCACCGACAAGCAGATCGTGTTCGAGCCCTATGAGCAGAACCGGGCGCTGGGCGGCTTTATCCTGATCGACAAGATCACGAACGCCACAGTGGCGGCGGGCATGTTGCACTTCTCGCTGCGGCGGGCGCAGAATGTCCACTGGCAGGCGACCGATGTCACCCGCGAGTTCCATGCGGGCCTCAAGAACCAGAAGCCGGCCGTGCTGTGGTTCACCGGGCTTTCTGGCGCAGGCAAGTCGACCATCGCCAATCTGGTGGAAAAGAGACTGGCGCGGATGAACCGGCACACCTTCCTGCTGGATGGCGACAATGTGCGCCATGGCCTGAACAAGGATTTGGGCTTCACCGACGCCGACCGCGTGGAGAATATCCGCCGCGTGGGCGAGGTCGCCAAGCTGATGACCGACGCGGGCCTGATCGTGATCACCGCCTTCATCTCGCCTTTCCGGTCGGAGCGCGAAATGGTGCGGCAGATGATGCAGCCGGGCGAGTTCATTGAGGTGCACATCGACACGCCGCTTGCTGAAGCAGAAGCGCGGGACGTCAAGGGTCTCTACAAGAAGGCGCGTGCCGGGGATCTCAAGAACTTCACCGGCATAGACAGCCCCTATGAGCCTCCAGAGGACCCGGAAATCCGCATCGACACCACGGCGATGACTGCCGAGGAAGCCGCTGACGCCATCGTCGCCAGGCTGATCCCATGAGCGGCGGCATGAGCGACGCCGACCTCGCGGCGCATCTTGCCGAAACCGCTGGACGCATCCTGCTTGAAGTGCGCGCCAGCGGCATGTTCAGCGCCAAGGCGCTGGGCAAGGCGGGCGATCAAACGGCCAACCAGTTCCTTGTTCACGCCTTGCGTGAACAACGGGGCGAGGACGGGTTGCTGTCTGAGGAAGAGAAGGACAATGCCGAGCGGCTGAGCCAAAGCCGCGTCTGGATCGTGGATCCTGTCGATGGCACCCGGGAATATGGCGAGGAGCGATCCGATTGGGCGGTCCATGTCGGTCTGACGATCGATGGGCAGCCGGAGATCGGCGCTGTAGCGCTGCCGGGCCTTGACCTGACCGGAACAGGGAAGGGTACAATAGTTCGGTCGGATCAGCCGCAGCCGATCCCGCCTGCACCCGAAAAGCTGCGCATGGTAGTCAGCCGCACCCGCCCGGCCGCCGAAGCTGTCGCGGTCGCGGAAAAGCTGGGTGCCGAGCTTGTTCCGATGGGCTCGGCCGGCGCCAAGGCGATGGCGGTGATATTGGGGCAGGCAGACATTTACCTGCATTCCGGCGGCCAATATGAATGGGACAGTATGGCACCTGTCGCCGTGGCGAAGGCGCACGGCCTGCACTGCTCGCGAATTGATGGCAGCCCTCTGATCTACAATCAGGCAAATGTGTATCTGCCTGACCTGCTCATTTGCCGAAAGGAACATGCTCAGCAGTTATTGGCCCTTATCAGCGAAGTTCAGGTCAGCGCCTGATAATCAAAGCTGAGGACTGCCAATGCCTGTTGCGTGAGGATCGAGCCATGCCGCGCAGCACGCGGCGTGGCTCGAAGCTCGTTTCGTCAAAGAAAACTGCTCGGAAACTGTCGCGCCCAAAGTCAGTTCGCCCGGCTTGACCGAACTTGGTGGAGAGGGAGGTTGCGGCGCTCCAGCCAATACGAGTAACACCTAAAAATCAGAGCCGATTGCGCGATAAAGAGAAATACGGTTTAGCAACAGTTCAAGGTCCGTCGCGATCGCGCTTCGTCGGGCGGAATAGAGCGAGCGCTGGTTCACGAGTGTGGACAGGAACGGATCAATTCCCGCGCGATAACGCTGTTGGGACAAGGCGTAGGCATTCTCATTCGATGCGACGAGAGCTCGCTGAGCCTGCTGCTGTTCGCCTATGGTGCCTGCGCGTGCCAAGGCATCGGCGACTTCACGAAAGGCGCTTTGGATGGCGTTCTCATAGCTGGCTAGAGCAGCCTGTTGCTGCGCCTTGCTATATTCGACATTGCCTTTGATTCCGCCGCCGAAAATGGGAAGGCTCGCCGATGGCGCAGCCGTCCAACTGAATGCGCCGCCCGTGAAAAGCGACGACAGTGCTGAACTGGCGACACCGATCGCTGACGTCAGGCTGATCTTCGGGAACATCGCAGCCCTTGCGGCGCCGATATTCGCATTTGCAGCCTGTAAACGGTGTTCGGCCTGCAGCACATCTGGCCGCTGGAGCAGGACATCTGATGAAATCCCGGCAGGGACTTGGGTAGTCGTGCTGATCAGCGCGGAGAGCGACAGCGGGAGTAGAGCTTCTTCTACCGGCGCTCCGGCGAGCAGATCCAGCGCGTTGCGATCTTGCGCCGCCTGCGTGACCGAGGCCGCGACATCGGAGCGCGCTTGTTCGACGATCGTTTCCGCCTGATGGACGTCAAGCTTGCCGGAAAGGCCGACGCCGTTGAGCGATCGTGTAAGCGCGAGCGTGCGTTCGGCGCTGCTGAGCGTATCACGAGCTACGGTGAGCAATTGCTGGTCCGCAGCAAGCGTTGCATAGGCGCTGGCCGTTTCCGCGACGAGCGCGATGCGCGCGGCGCGCGAGCCCTCCTGGCTCGCGAAATAGGATTGAAGGGCGGATTCACTCAAGTTGCGCAGGCGGCCGAACAGATCGATTTCGAACGCGCTAAAACCGATGTCGGCGCTGTAGCTATCCTGACGTTGGTCATTCCGGCGCGTGAGCGTTGCGTTGGCCTCCGCCGTGACCGTAGGCATCTGCGCGGCCCGCTGAATGCGATATTGGGCGCGCGCCGCTAGAACGTTGGCCAGCGTTACGCGAAGATCGCGATTGTTGATTAGCGCCCGATCAATGATGGTCCGCAGCCGTTCGTCGCCGACCAAAGCCGTCCAAGGCAAACCTGCCTTTTCTGTAGGAAGGGCGGCTGAATATGCGGATCCATTTGGCCAGGCGGGCGGAACGGGCGCGGTGGGCCGCTCATATGCGGGCGCCAGATTGCAGGCGGTCAGCGTCACGGACAGGCCGAGGGGGAGCAAGCGCCTCATGCCGGCACCTCCGACCCGGTGACAGATGAATGGTCCTTGCGTCTGAAAAGCCGCATGATCGTGAAGAAGAACAGCGGCACATAAAAGATGGCAAGCAATGTTCCGGTCAGCATGCCGCCAGCAACCGCCGTGCCGATGGCGATGCGGCTTTGTGCGCCAGCACCATGAGCGAGCGCCAGCGGCATAACGCCCGCGATGAAGGCGAGCGAGGTCATTATGATCGGTCGGAAACGGAGCTTGGCTGCTTCGATCGCCGCGCTCATCGCGTCCTTGCCATCGCGATAGGCAAACTCAGCGAATTCAACGATCAGGATTGCGTTCTTGGCCGCCAGTCCCATCGTGGTGAGGAGGCCTACCTGGAAGAATACATTATTCTCCAGCCCGCGCGCCCACACCGCGACGACTGCCCCGATCAGGCCCAGCGGGATTACGAACAATATTGCGAGCGGCACTGACCAGCTTTCATAAAGCGCAGCGAGGCAGAGAAAGACGACCAGCACGGAGAGAGAATAAAGCAATGGCGCCTGTCCGCCGGACAATTGTTCCTGGTATGAAAGGCCGCTCCAGGCATAGCTGGTTCCGGTCGGCAATTGCTGCTGCAAACGCGCTATTTCATCCATGGCCTCTCCCGAACTCGCACCGGGTGCGGCCTGTCCCTGTATTTCATAGGAGGATTGGCCGTTAAAACGGGACACTGTTGTCGGACCCATTTCCCAATGGGTGGTAGCGAAAGCGGAGAATGGAACCATCTCGCCTGTGGCAGCGGAACGCACTTGCCAGTTTTCAATGTCGGTCGGCAAAGCTCGATAAGGCGCGTCTGCCTGCATAAAGACGCGCTTTACGCGTCCTCGATCAATGAAGTCGTTGATATAGCTACTTCCCCAGGCGGAACTCAATACATCGTCCACATCATTTTGGGTAAGTCCAAGCACGGCCAGCTTTTCATTATCGATATCGACCTTCAACTGGGGCGTGTCCTCGAGCGTAGCGGCACGCACGCCCGCGAGCAGAGGGCTTTGCGAAGCTGCAGCGAGCAGCTGGTTGCGCACGGCCAGGAACTTGTCTCGGCTGAGGCCGCCTGTGTTGAGCAGCTCGAAGGTAAAGCCGTTCGACTGACCCAGGCCACGGATGGCGGGCGGTGTCATGGCCAGAATTTTCGCATCACGTACGGCTGCGAGCTGCTTTGTAGCTCGGTTCGCGATCTCGGTTGCGCTGTTCGCCTTACCCTTCCGGTCTTCCCAAGGGTTGAGATTGATGAAGCCTTGCGCGGTATTTTCGCCCTGTCCCGCAAAACTGAAACCTTGGGCTATGAATATATTGCCGACGTTATTTCCTTCTTCGCTTTGGAAGTAGTTGCGAACACTCTCGACCACTTGCGCGGTTCGCGTCGACTTGGCACCAGCGGGAAGGGTCATCTGCACCATGACCTGCCCCTGATCCTCTACGGGGAGGAAGCTGGTCGGCAGACGAACGAAGATCAGCGCAAGGACGCCCAGTATCAGCAGATAGATTGTCCAGAAGAGGGCGCGCCGATGCATGATTGCCTCAAGCCGCCGCATATAGCCGCCGGTCACGCGCCCAAACCAGCGGTTGAACCGGCCCGCCCAACCCTGCTGACGGCGCTCCTCACTAGCCGATTTCAATAATGTGGCGCACAGGGCGGGCGAAAGGATGAGTGCAACCACCACGGACAGAAGCATGGAGGACACAATGGTGATGGAGAACTGCCGGTAAATTACCCCCGTGGAACCACCGAAAAAGGCCATGGGCAGGAGGACGGCCGAAAGGACAAGCGCTATGCCGATCAGCGCACTGCCTATCTCTTCCATCGATTTGATTGTGGCGTCGCGCGCGTCAAGCCCCTCATCATGCATCAGCCGCTCGACATTCTCGACCACTACGATCGCATCATCGACCAGAAGGCCGATGGACAACACCATGCCGAACAGGGTGAGCGTGTTGATGGAATAGCCAAAAAGGGCCAGCACGCCGAACGTCCCGAGCAGGACGACCGGCACCGCCACCGCAGGGATCAACGTCGCGCGCCAGCTTTGTAAAAAGACGAACATGACCACGACGACCAGTCCGACAGCTTCGATAAGTGTCTTGATGACCTCATCCACGGAAAGCCGGATGAAGGGTGTCGTATCGCGCGGGAATGCGATGCTGTACCCATGAGGCAGGTTCGTGGACAGCTCGGCGACCTTTGCCTTGACGAGCTCGGCGGTCTTCAGAGCGTCGGCGCCGGGAGCGAGTTGGAGCGCGATGCCCGATCCAGGATGTCCGTTCAGCGCGGCTGAAAAGGTGTAACTTTCATTCCCAAGTTCGACCCGAGCAACATCGGAGAGGTGAACGACGGATCCATCGCTTTGAGTCTTTACGATGATGTTGCGAAATTCTTCGGGAGTCTGGAGGCGTGCACGCGCGCGAACGGTGGCATTCAGTTGCTGTCCGGCGGGCGCCGGATCAGCGCCGATCTGACCGGCGGAAACTTCGACATTCTGGGACCGGATCGCGCTTTCAACGTCCGACGGCATGAGTTTGACCGTCGCGAGCTTGTAAGGATCCAGCCAGATGCGCATCGCATATTGAGATCCAAAAATCTGAACATCGCCTATACCTTCCAGGCGGGAGATGGGGTCCTGAAAATTATTGACCAGATAGTCGGAGATATCAGTCTGAGTGGCTCGATCGGTACGATCGTACAGCGCGACGAGCATCAGGAAGTCAGTCTGCGATTTGGTGACGGTCAGGCCCTGCTGCTGAACTGCGTTCGGCAACCGACTTAACGCTTGCTGCACTTTATTCTGGACCTGAACCTGCGCGGTGTCGGGATCGGTGCCCTTGTTGAAGGTAGCGGTGATACGCGACTGACCATTGGCGGTGGACGTCGATGAGAAATACATCAGGCCATCGATGCCCGTTAGTTCCTGCTCAATGACCTGAGTGACGCTGGTCTCCACAGTATCAGCCGAGGCGCCAGGATAACTCGCTCTGATATTGACCGCAGGTGGAGCGATATCGGGATATTGAGCGATAGGCAGCGACAGCATGGCCCCAAGTCCGGCCAGCATGATGCCGATCGCGATCACCCAGGCGAAAATCGGCCGATAGATGAAAAAGCGGCTGAGCATCGGAGGACCTAACTCCCCTGGCCGACGGTTGCGGCGCGGACGGTATCGCCCGGCTTCACCTTGTCCGTTCCTTCGACGATCAGCCGATCACCGGACTTGAGGCCTGCTGTCACGAGCCATTTGTCGCCTATCGCCTGTGCCGTAGTGACGGTGCGTTGCTCCACCTTGTTCGCGCGATTGACGACAAGTGCGGTGGCATTGCCCTTGGGGTCACGGCTGATCCCCTGTTGGGGCGCGAGTATGCCATTGGGGACGACGGCCTGCGGGGCCACGACGCGCACGAACATGCCGGGGAGGAGGAGACTGTCAGGATTGGGGAAGCGCGCGCGCAGGGTGATGGTGCCGCTATTGGGGTCCACGATGGGCTCGGCGAATTCTATGCGGCCTTCAAGCGGATAGTCGCTGCCATCGTCCAGTTTCAGCCGGATGGTGGCACTGGCGGGTAGTGCTTTACCCGCAGCCAGATTGCGGCGCAGCGCCAGGAGCTGCGCGCTGGACTGGGTAATGTCGACAAAGATCGGGTCAAGCTGCTGGATCGTGGCGAGGGGGGCAGCTTGACTGGCTGTGACCAATGCGCCCGGCGTAACTGAGGAACGGCCAATGCGCCCGCTGATCGGTGCCCGGACTTCGGTAAAGCGCAGGTTTATGCTGGCAGTCTGAAGCGAAGCGCGCGCTTGTTGGATGGCGGCGCTTGCTTGCCGCGAAGCCGCGACCACGTCGTCCCGCTCCTGCGCGCTTACGGCCTCTGTCTGCCCAAGCGCTTGATAGCGGCGCGCCTTGGCCTGAGCCGCAACCGCCGTCGCCTGCGCATTGGCTAGCGCAGCTTGCGCTTCGTCGCGAGAGGCGCGGTAGAGGGATGGATCAATCTGATATAATGGCTGGCCCGCATGCACGTAGGAGCCTTCGGTAAAGAGGCGCTTCTGAACGACCCCAGCAACTTGAGGTCGCACCTCAGACATCAGCGTCGAAGCGGTACGTCCGGGTAGCTCTGTCGATACGGTAACGTCCTGCGCCTGAAGCGTGACTACGCCCACTTCGACCTGCTTTTTCTCAGGCGGTTTGCTTTGGCCGCATGCAGTCGCGAGCAAACAAAATGCCGCGCCTAATTGAGCGTAGCGGGACGTGGAGAGTGCAGAGCGCAGCGGCATGGCGGCAGGTGATCCAGTGGCGGGGTTCAGCAGAGCGGAAACTTCACCCGGCGCAGGGGGAGGGGGAGCGCCGGGTGAAGGACGGGCCAGCTGGCTGGCAGGCTCCGACGCCCCCCTATTCGCGTGTTGGCAGGGGTTTGAAAAGGCCGAACATGTGCCATTGTGCATCGCAATATGTCAGAATGTATCGGCGCGTATCAGAGGCTCTGAGGAAGGCAGACTTTTAATGCTGAACGCCGTAAAAGGAGGCGATGCCTGACCAGATGAACAGCCGCCAAGCACGCCTGATCGTAGTCGATGATGACCCCGATATTCGGGACCTGATTGTTCAGCAGCTGCGGCAGGAACATTATGAGGTGATAGCCGCGGGCAGCTTGGGAGAGCTTTATCAGGCCCTTTCGGTGCATCCGGCCGACCTCATCGTGCTTGACCTCAACCTCCCGGACGGTGACGGGCTCACCCTGTGCCGGGAGTTGCGGGCCGAAGGAAATGACGTCCCCATCATCATGGTATCCGCCAGAGGCAGTGCGATCGACCGGGTGCTCGGGTTGGAACTGGGAGCGGATGATTATCTCACAAAGCCGTTCGAGCCACGCGAATTGCTCGTTCGCATACGCAACCTGCTACGCCGATCCCATGCTGACGAACCCGACCGGCAGCGCGACAAAGGCGTGCGTGTCGCCAGGCTCGGTCCCTGGCGCCTCGATCTCTTCCAGCGCAGGCTGATCGCTGAAGACGGGCGACTGGTGATGCTTTCGTCAGCGGAGTTCCGCCTGCTGTCCCGGTTTATCGATGAGCCCAATGTGGTCCTCTCACGGGAAAACCTTGTGCCTGAACGTCGAGCGACTGCTGCGTTCGACCGCTCGACCGATCTACAGGTAAGCCGATTGAGGCAGAAACTGGCGACCATGCCGGGGGGTGAGGAACTCATTCTGACGGTGCGGGGCGAAGGGTATGTACTCGCCAGTCCGGTGTCCTACGAATGATTGAGCGTCTTTGGAGCCGTGTTCGAGGTTTTTTGCGCTCGCTGACAGGACAGATATTCCTGCTGCTGACGATTGGCATGTCGTTGGCCGCGATGCTGGCTTTGCTGATTGCTGAACAGAGCAGGAGCCATGACTTTCAGCAATGGCGCATGCAGCGGGTGGTGGCGAGCGCCGAGGATATCGGCCATCGCCTTCAACGTGATCCCAAGCGGGTGGAGGCCATGCTGGCGGCCCAGCAGATCATGGGCGCAGCGTTGGCGCCGGAGGGCATTGCGGTGGCTGAACCGGATGCCGAGCTTGCAAAAGCGCTCAGGGCGCGGTTCGGCCCCGGGTCCAACCCGGAGGCTAGCCAGGTTCCTGCAGGATTTTGCTTTCCTCGCCTGCGTTATGATCCATCGGCGGGGGCCGCTGGGGTGGTCAACGCGCCGCGTCCGGCATGCTGGATCGTGCGGTTTACCGATAGCACTGGTGCTCGGCGGTCCATGGCGCTCAACCTGCCGCGCATGGAGCGTCCGCCCAGTATGATGACCAACCCGCTCTATATGCTCCTGATCATCATCGCATCTGCTGGTCTTGCTATCATCGTATCCCGGATCGTAACCCAACCACTGCGGCGCCTTGAGCACGCGGCGGAGTCCTTCTCCCTGTCGCTCGACCCGGAGGAAATCCCGGAAAATGGGCCTGAAGAAGTGCGCGCGGCGCTATCGACCTTCAACCTCATGCAACGGCGCGCGCGTGCTGGCTTTGCCGAGCGTACGCAATTGCTGGCGGCCATCAGCCACGATCTGCAGACGCCGCTTACCCGGCTGAGGTTGCGGCTTGAACTCGTCGAAAATGAGGAGTTGCGTGCGCGGCTGTTGCAGGACCATCAGGCGATGCAAACCCTGGTCAAGGAGGGGCTTGATCTCGCCGCCAGTACCGAGACGCAGGAAGAATGGTCCGTCATCGACATCGATTCCATGCTGGAAAGCATGGTCGAGGATGCGCAGGATCTGGGCGCCCCATTGCGGTTCGCGGGAGGGTGTGGCGGGACGATCCGGGCCAAACCCAATGCACTGAGCCGGTGCATCAGTAACCTGGTCAGTAACGCCATCAAATATGGCGGCGAGGCCGAAATCGGATGTTTCCGCCAGGGATGTCGGCTTGTCATTCACATCAGGGACAAGGGGCCGGGCATACCGTCGGAACAACTAGATCAGATGTTTGAGCCGTTTACTCGCGGGGCGTCAGGGCAGCCGGGCGGGCGACCCGGCACGGGCATCGGTCTGACTATAGCGCGGTCACTGGCGCTCACCTTCGATGCGTCCGTCCGGCTGATGAATGCGGAAGGTGGCGGGCTGGTCGCCCTTATCGAAATGAAGGCGTAAGTTCAATCTTTCGTGTTGCCAGACGATCGGCTTCGTCTGGATTATGGGTGACATAGATTATCGGGAGCCGAAGCTCGTCCCGTATACGCAGCACAACATCCATGATGTCTTCCCGACGGGCGGGGTCGATGGAGGCGAGAGGCTCGTCCATGAGCAAGGCTCGGGCACCAGACAGCAGAGCGCGGCCTATGGCAACGCGTTGTGCTTCGCCGCCCGACAGCGTGCGTGGCCGGCGGCTGAGCAGATGTTCAATCCCGAGAAAATCGACGACCGCTTGTAGAGACATCCACCTGTCCTGCGGCGGCGCAAGCCGATAGCCATAGAGCAGGTTCGCGCGCACCCGAAGATGTGGGAAAAGGCGGCCATCCTGGAAAACATATCCGATGCGGCGACGATAGGAGGGCAAATCGATGGCGGCATCGGCATCGAACAATATTTCTCCATCGACGCTGATATGGCCCTGATCCGGGCGCAGCAGACCAGCGATCATGTTGAGGATAGAGGTCTTCCCTACGCCGGAAGGCCCCCAGAGTAGGGTGATGCCATCTGATGCTGCAAAGCGCGCCGTAACGAGGGTGGGGCCGAGAAGCTTGCGGACGTCGATGTCAAAGGACATGGCTGGACCTATCGGCCGATACCCGGCGGCTGAGCGCTTCTGAAAGCAACAGTGCGCCCAGCGACAGGCAAATCGAAATCACGGCAAGCCGCCATACGACGGCGTCGGCGCCCGGGATTTGGAGGGCGCTGTAGATGGCGAGCGAGAGGGTGCGGGTTTCTCCCGGGATGTTTGAGACAAAGCTGATGGTCGCGCCGAATTCGCCGAGTGATCGGGCAAAACCAAGAATGAATGCCGCAGCTATTCCGGGTAGAGATAGGGGGAGGAGGATCGTCAGGAAGCACCAGGCGGGGCTGGCGCCGAGGGTTTGGGCGGCTTCTTCCAGGCGGTGATCTACAGCTTCGATCGATAGGCGGATCGCGCGCACCATCAGGGGGAGGGCCATGATACCCGCGGCGATGGCGGCGCCGGTCCAGCGGAACATGACGGTCACACCGAACCATCGTTCCATTATGCTTCCTACAGGTCCGGCAGGTCCGAGGGTCAGGAGTAGTAGCCAACCGATCACTACCGGCGGCAGGACAAGCGGGAGGTGAACCGCCGCGTCGAGCAGCAGCTTGCCGGGAAAGCGCCAGCGCGCGAGGACCCAGGCGAGGGCGAAGGCCAAGGGGAGAGTGAAGAGCATGGCCGCAAAGCTGACCTTCAGAGACAGCTGGACGATCTCCCATTCTTCCGGACTGAAGACGGTCACCGTCAACGCGTTCCAAAACCGTAGCGGCGGAAGATCGCCTTGCCGCGTGTAGAAAGGAGAAAGCGGTGAAATGCTGTCGCTTCGGGATGGGTGGAACGACTCAGCAATGCCAGTGGATAGGTGATTTTCGGGTGGCTGGCCGCAGGAAAGACGCCCACGATACGGACGGCTCGCGTCGCCCGTGCATCGGTTTCATAGACGATGCCAAAGGGCGCCTGCCGCCGCTCCACCATCGCAAGAGCCGCCCGGACATTTTCCGCCGCCGCCACTTTACCGGATAGCGCTGGCCAGACGCCGAGCGCCATAAGCGCCGCCCTGCCATATTTTCCGGCCGGAACGCTGTCCGGGTCAGCCATTGCGAGGCGGCCAGTGCCGATCGCACGGGCGAGGGGGAATCCACGGCGGATCGTCATTTTCGTGCCGCTGCCCGCCGGTGCGATCAGGACGAGGCGGTTGGTAAGCAGCGGAACACGGGTTCCCCGGCGGACGAGCCCTTTTGCGGCGATGGCATCCATCCAGGGTTCATCCGCCGACAAAAACAGGTCGGCAGGTGCCCCGGCCTCTATTTGCCGGGCGAGGGCGGAAGAGGCGGCGAAGGATAGGATGGGCCGGTCATGCCCCTGCGCCGTCCAGGCATCGGCAGCGGCGGTCAGCGATTCCTGGAGGCTGGCGGCGGCCAACACCAAAGGCCCGCGATCGCGCGCTTCAGCGGGTTCAACCGCAAAGCCGGTAACGAGCAGAAGGAGGAGCAGAACAAGGAACCGATGCATGCGACGCCTGACGCCTAAGGTATATATGACGCTATACAGCGGTTGGCCGTCAAGGCGAGGCTAAATTCAGCGCGGTGAAAGAAGGCGGCGGCGTTGCGCGGCAAGGGCTGCGCCGGTGAGCGGCGGCCGTTCGCTCGCTTCCTTGCCTTTGCGCAGGCGCTGGCGATCCTTCTCACGGGGTTCGGCAAGCCTGACGCGCACGGCGCTTTGCCCCTGGTTGCGTATCCCGAGTGCGTCCGCCGCCCCTCGGGAAAGGTCGATGATCCGCCCGCGCGTGAAGGGACCGCGATCATTGACGCGAACCAACACGGTGCGGCCGCTGCCCAGCTCCGTCACCTCTACATAGGAAGGCAGCGGCAAGGTGGGATGGGCTGCGCTGATACCGCCCGGCCGGAACTTCTCTCCGCGCGCGGTACGGTTGCCTGATTCATTTCCATACCAGCTGGCATAGCCGACCTCATCATAGCCTGGTTGTTGCGCGGGAACATAGGTGACACCGCGCACCGTATAGGGCGGCCCGACGCGAACCGGCGTGTCCGATACGGGCTGGTACGAAGCGCAGCCAGCGACAAACAGGGCAAGCAGGAGCGGCAAAAGGGAGGATCGCATGGGTTGCGTCATAACGGCACAGCGGCGGTCTGCTCAAGCCTGCTGTTATCGGGATAGCCAGTTGCGATTCCATGGGGATAGCGTGGCTTTACGTCAACTCTCCTAAAGGAGATTTGGCTTCGTCCCAAATCGCCGGACTTGCAGCATTAAGCGTCAGTGTTCGCGGAGCCGCGTCATTGTAGAATGCTGCTCAGTCGCCGGTGCTCGGGGAGCCTGCGGCTTCCGCGAGGTTCCCCCCGACCTTGCGGAACCGGGTCCGGTTGCCCCGACCATGATGTCGAACCTTTACAGCCGGACCCGACTTTCCTTCAGCCCCGTGTGGTCCAGGACAATGGGCAGCCGATCATGGTTTGGTACGGCGGTGCCTTTGGCGGTCTGCTTCGTCGATCGCCTTAATCAGATCGTCGAAGGCGCCGTCGCGCGGGAGCGGGAAGAGCCGGGAAAAACTTTCGCCAAGCCGATGAATATCGTTCTGCGTCAGCAGCCCTATCGCAACAATGTCTTCACGGGTGTCCATTCAAGACCCCTCCTGAATGACGATAAACGACGCAAAGCCGATCTGGTGCCAAGCTGTTGGAGCAAAGCGGCAAAAATCCTTATCTTTTTGGCGGGTTGATCGATCATGACGCGCGCCAGCGTTCGAGCGCGGCGTCATATTTGCGGCGTTCGTTTTCCACGCGGCTGGCCAGCTGACTATAGGTGGCCTGCTGCTGCTTGCGCAGCTGTTCGATCTGCTTGCGAAGCTGCGCCTGTTTCTCTTCGAGTTTCCTCAGCGCCGCCCTGCCTTCTTCCTCCTGCTGGGCGAGGGCTTCTTCCGCCTTGTCGAGTGGTCCCCGACTGGGTCGTGGTGTTGGAGAGGATGCGCGCTTCGGTGGCGAGTTGGGAGGAGTCGCTTTTCCCGGGCGGGATTGCGCCTTGCCGGGTAACTGCGGTGATTTGGCAAGGGATGCCAGATGTTCCGCCTCACTGCCGCGTGGTCGTTTGATGACCTTGCCGGGATTGGCGAGGGGTTCCCGCATCAATTCTGCGTCGGTGACCTGCTCGGCAGAACCGCGTGCGAAAAGATTGGCGTCGGCGCCCCAGGCTTTCAGCGCCGCCTTTTGACTGGGCGCAGCGACATAGGCGTCGTGGAAGCCGATAGGGGTGCGATAGACCTTGAGCGCGCGTGCCATGGTGGCTGAACGCCTTTGATGGCTTTGGGGTGCCGGGCTAACCGGCATGCCATTTCAGCGCCAACTTCTCTCATGGATACCTGCTGCTGTCGCGGCGTTGATCAACAGCAGCAAAAGGAAGAGTCGATGCAGCAGGACAGGAAAAGCGGCCAATCATCGGACGAACCAGCAGAAGGCTGGGATGACATCCCGCCGCCGGAACGGGGATCACCGCTGGCGGGTGGCGATCAGGAAAGCGACGAAGCGGAAAAAAGGATCGAAAGAGGCGATGTGAAGGACCCCAACCCGCTGGCGCCACCAGTCAATACGCAAGCAGGCAGTTGATGAGATCGGCCTGAATGGCGGATCGCCGCTTCAGCCGCTGATCACCGGATAACGCATTCGAAGGTCATCCATCAGCCCTTCGATCACCGAAACCTCATGGAAGGTGCCCGTTGGTGTGATCGTCCAGTTGCAATGCGGATGGGTGGCGCGGCTGTAGAGGCGGACGGCGCCGAGCACCTTGCGCCAGTGATGCTTGCTGCGGCCGTGGTCGCGAACAAGGCGGGCGACGAGGAGATCGGTGATTTTGTCAGACGTCATCTTCGGCTTTCTCTCCGCCGATCCAGCGGCCGGGCAATTCGATATAGGCTTCCAGTTCGCGCCAGTGACGGTCCCAACCGGGGCCACGACGGTCCTCCGGCACATAAGCTTCGACCATGCGACGGGCGCGGGCCACGACATTGTGGGGCGGTGTACGCAGGCGATCGAGAATGTGGCGGATATCCTCGCTCATGACGGGCTGATAGCCTGTCCTTGGCTAACGCGCCAGTCGCCGGGAGAGCGGCCGGTATAGGAACTCTTCATGGACAAAGCGGGCGCCAGGTTACATTCATCGTTGTAATTGATATGCTGATGGCAGCCGAGGGGATAGAAATGAGCCAGAAATCGACCATTCTCATCGTCGGCGCCACGGGCAAGACGGGTCGTCGTCTGGCCGATCATCTGACGGCTCTTGGTCACACTGTTCGCATTGGTTCGCGTAGCGCGGAGCAGCCGTTTGCGTGGGAGGATGAGGCCAGCTGGAAACCCCTGCTGGAGGGCGCGGATAGCCTTTATATCGCGCATCATGACAATACGCATCCCGATGCTGGCGCACAGATTGGGCGGCTTGCACAGCGTGCGCTCGATTGCGGGGTGAAGCGGCAGGTGCTGCTTTCCGGGCGAGCCGATGAGGGCTTTCTGGATGCGGTTGAAGGCGGATTCAGGGCAAGTGCGGCGAACTGGACAGTCCTTCGTCCGGCATGGTTCATGCAGAATTTCTCGGAAATGTTCTTCCTCGACGCGGTGCTGGCGGGTGAGATCGTGCTGCCCGTTGGTGTTGCGACCGAGCCGTTTATCGATATCGAAGATGTCGCTGCTGTCGCGGCAGAGGCGTTATTGGACGGTCGGCATAGTGGACAGATTTATGAGCTGACCGGGCCGGAATCGATAGGCTTTGAAGCAGCCGCCGACGCATTGACGAAGGCGACGGGACGGAAGATCAGTTTCACCCCCATCAGTTTCGACGCATTTCGGGAGTCGATCCTGTCGAACGGTTTGCCCGAGGGATATGCCTATACCTATTCGGGTATCGCCGACGGCAAGCTGGCCTATGTTACGGACGATGTTGAGCGGGTTTTGGGCCGGAAGCCGAGGTGTTTTTTCGAATATGCGCAGGATGCGGCGGCTAGCGGCGTTTGGGATGTGTGATTGATTGGCAGGGCTTAGAGCGGGACCCGGATCAACGACCGCTCACTCGCTGAGTTCGGGAAGCGGCGTCCATTCCCCGTCCGGGGCGAGTGGTGCGAAGATGCTATCGATAAGCGCATTCGTTACTTCTTCGGGGGTGGCCGGGTTCCATCTTGGCGCATTGTCCTTGTCGAAGATGACGGCGCGCACGCCTTCGATGAAGTCGGGGCGGCGGATGACGTGGCAGGCGATGCGATATTCATTGCGCATGTTGTCGGCGAAGTCTGTGAAGGCTGCGCCTTCTGCCATTTGCCGCAGGGCGACCTTGATCGTCTGGGGGGATTTGGTCGCAAGAACCGCGAGCTGCGCTCGTGACCATTCCGATCCGTCTGCGCGCAGGGCGGCGAGGATGTCTTCGTAGCGGTCGGGGGCGAACAGCCGGTCAATGTTGGCCCGCTGCGCTTCCCAGGCGGATTGGGGCGGCGGGTCGCTCATCTCGTCGAGGATTTCGCCGATGCCGTCGGGGTCTGCGATGATCCGGGCCTTGACCGCATCGAGCTTTTCCGAGGCCATATAATGGGTGGCGATGCCGATCGCTGCGCAGTCCGCTCCGTTGATGCGGGCTCCGGTGGTGGCGAGCCATGTGCCGGTGCGGCCCGGCATGCGTGGCAGGAACCAGCCACCGCCGACGTCGGGGAAAAGGCCGATACCTGTTTCGGGCATAGCGTAGACGGTTCTTTCCGTTGCGATGCGAAACCGCGCAGGATCGGATATGCCGACGCCTCCGCCCATGACTATGCCGTCGATGAAGGCGATGATGGGCTTTTCATATATAAACAGCAGATGGTTCAGCCGATATTCTGTATGGAAGAAGCGCTCCGCTTCCGAACAGTCGCCTTTCGCGCTGGTGGCGACCATGGCGATGTCGCCGCCGGCGCAGAAGCCGCGCGACAATTTGGGGTCGCCATCGGGGGAGGGGGCGTGGTCGAGCATGACGGCGGACACGTCCTCATCGTGACGCCAGGCGAGCAGGGCATCGATCATGGCGGCGCACATTTCGGTCGTTAGCGCATGGATCGCCCGTGGCCGGTTCAGGCGGATACGGCCGACGCCATTTTGCACGAAGATGATCAACTGATCTGTCATTCCTTGTCCCACCTGCTTCGTTGGCGCCGCGTGATGCTGTTATCGGTTCAAGTCGTTCCGGGGAAGGGGTCGCGGCTTGTTGGGAAGAGATGAACAACTACAGATGGATCGGCAGCAAAGTTGTCAGGCCTCATCTTTTTTTTAGCCACAAATGTTTGACCTGACGCGATAATTCGGTTAAATAATTCCCAAGGCAGAGAAGCGCGCTGCGGCGAGTGATCTGACGAAAAGGCAAACTGCTGGTGACGGCAGGACGCAAAGCTTCCGATCTCTTGATTGAGACAGCGGGGTTACCGAAACAGGACCTGACGCGATGAAACCGCTTATCCCTTTTTCTCCATTTCTGAAATTTGGGCCGCCTGGCCACGCGATTTGTCGGCGGGGCTGAATTAGCCCCCGGTCGGGCTGGCGCAGGATATCGATCGAGCCTGCCCGATCCCGGTTACAGGCATATCGCGATCATGTGCGGGATAGTCCCGCCATATCGCGCTGCCTCAACTCCCTCGGGTCGCACTGTGGGAGAGAAGCACAGCGTCCTAAAAGACCCATCTCCCCACCTGGGGCGCTGTGCTTCACTCATTCCGGGCATCGGATCGGCATGAAACAGGATGGTCGAGATAGCGGGCAAGCCGCTCGCTTGCTTCCGGCGTCAGGTGCAGGCCGAGCTTGCTGCGGCGGTAGAGAATGTCTTCCGCGGTTTGTGCCCATTCTTCCCTGACAAGATAGTCGACTTCGGCACGGCTGAGGTCGCCGCCGAACATCTCCCCCAGATCGTCCAGCGTTCCGGCGGCGCCCAGCAGTTTCAGGGCGCAGGTGCCGTAAGCGCGGGCCAGGCGGTGGAGGAGCGAATGGGGCAGGGCGGGATATTGGTGTTCCAACTCTCGCAAGAAGGCGTTGAGGTCCCCGCCGGGCATGTCCCCGCCCGGAAGCGGTGCGTTCGCGGTCCAGGCGCCCCGCGTCTCTATTCCTTGAGACGCGAGGAGATTGAGCGCCTGCTCGGCAAGTTTCCGGTAGGTGGTGATCTTACCGCCGAAGATGCTGAGAAGGGGAGCGCCTTCGCTGTCGAGATCGAGGACATAGTCGCGGGTGACGGCGGAGGCATTGCCTGCCTGATCGTCATAGAGGGGGCGGATGCCTGAATAGGACCAGATTATATCTTCGCGCGCGATTTTCCGGGAGAAATAGCGGTTTGCCACGCCCAGCAGATAGTCGACCTCGGTTTCGCTGATTTGGGGCTTGCCCGGTGGATCGTGCCACTCTTGTTCGGTGGTGCCGATCAGCGTGAAGTGATGCTCATAGGGAATGGCGAAGATGATGCGGCCGTCAGAGTGCTGGAGCGTGAAGGCATGGTCCCCTTCGTGGAGGCGTGGGACGACGATATGGCTGCCTTTTACGAGGCGGACTTTCCGGCGGCTATGGAGGCCGGAGCGGGCGATGATGTCGGCGACCCATGGACCTGCGGCATTGACCAATATGCGTGCGCGCACTTCCTTAACGCCATGCGCATCCTCGATCGTGGCTGACCAGACTGACCCGTCCCGGCGGGCGTGGAGCAGGCGGGTGCGGGTTTCGATATGCGCGCCTTGCTTGGCCGCGTCCATCGCGTTCAGTACCACCAAGCGGCTGTCTTCAACCCAGCAGTCCGAATAGAGGAAGCCGCGTCCCTTGCGGTTTGCAAGGCCGTTTCCCAGGGGCGATCGATCGAGCGCGATCGTCCGCGTGCCGGGCAATTTCTGCCGACCGCCCAGATGGTCATAGATAAAGAGGCCGAGACGCACCAACCATGCCGGGCGCGTCGAGAGGTTTTGCGGCATCAGGAAGCCAAGCGGCCAGATGATGTGAGGCGCCATGCGCCAAAGCCGTTCCCGTTCGATCAGGGATTCACGGACCAGCCGAAACTCGCCATATTCGAGATAACGCAGGCCGCCGTGGATCAACTTGGTTGAGGCGGACGAGGTTTGGCTGGCAAGATCGTCCTGTTCTATCAGGAGGACCCGATAACCCCGCCCAGCTGCGTCGCGGGCGATGCCGACGCCGTTTATCCCTCCGCCCACGATCAGCATGTCATAGAGAGGTGGCGTGGCCAAGATGCTCTACCTCCGCACTTCTGAAACATGAAGGCGGTGGGGCTGCTTCAGTTTCACGAAGGTTCCGAGTTCGCGGCGCAGCATTTCCAGCATCCAGAGTCGATGGCTTTCGATATATTGGGGAAAGCCGTCCGGTTTGGCGGGGTCGAAAACGGGGACCTGCCAGTCCGCAGGCTGTTCTTCATAGCTGCTTTCGATCTGGGCGGCCCCGTCATCGGGGGCATCGACATGGCTGCCCAAATAGCTGTTGCCCTTGAACCGGAAAGATTCCGCTGGGTCAAAGCCCGCCTTGATCAGATAGTCAGGGCCGTTGCGCCCGATCTCGCTACCGTAGCGGGCAGTCCCCGCAACCTTGAACACATTGCTGCGGAAGCGGACGCCGCGCGCCCATCCGTCCCATTGGGTCGCGACGACCATCTGCACGTCCATCGCCTTTCCGACATGGACGACATTTTTCTCGATCAGCGCGTCCGACACATTGCCTGCGATCTGGAATATGCGCGTTCCGTCATTGCGGCTGACGTTGAAGCGGGCGACGGTCTTGTGATTGCCGATATTGGCGCTGTCGTCCTGGCCGGGCGAACAGATGAGCAGAAAGCCGCCTGCATTGTCATGGCTGTAATTGTAGAGGAACGTCGTGCGGCGGGAGTTGAAATCGGAATCAAAGCCCTGACCATCATAGCGGGTGCGGGTATAGGCGGCCTCATTCAATTGTATCAGGCTGTTATCGGTGCTCCATTGCCAGATGCCTGCATTATAGCCGGGCGCGCGACTGCCCGCATAGCGCACGATATTATGTTCGATGAGCGCGCCATTGGTGCCGCGCGGTACGATGCCGTCGCCGCCAACATCCTCCACATAATTGTCGCGGATGACGACTTTTTCGCTGGGGAACCAGTTGGAGGACGTCACCTGATCGCTGATCCCGGCTATGCCGGATCGATCGACGCGCCAGACGATGTTGCGTTCGATGATGAGGTCGTCAAACCGGGTCGGCAGCTTTTGCCCGGTGGCGCGGAAGACTATGCCGCCATTATCCTTTCGGTCGTTGGTCCCGCGTACATCGTGAATGTACATGTCCCGAATGCGGATGCCGCGCGTGATGCCGCGATCCTCCGCTGATATGAGAAGGCCGGTGCGGTGGGCGGGAAGGGGGCTGTCGTTCGTGACTTCGAAACCGCTGACCGTCACATAATCCGCATTGATGATGCCGACGGCATGGGGAGAAACCCCGCCTGCATCAATCCGCGCGCGAGGGCCTGTTCCGTCAGAGGTGACGGTGATGGGCGCCTTTTCACTGCCCGATCGGGTGAGGGTGAGAGGTTCCCGCCATACCGATCCCGCCATCAGCTTGACCTGATCGCCCGGTTGCAGCGGGAAAGTCGATAGGCGCGAGAGAGAGCGCCAAGGCTGCGTTGGTGAGGTGCCGTTGAAGCTGTCGTCGCCCAGCGTGGAACTCACATAATAGGTTTCGGCATTGGCTGTCGCAACGAAGCCTGAAGGCAGGGCAAGAAGGGATGCGGCGGCCAATGATTTCAGCAAGTTCGGCGATCCCTTCGCGCTAGGTCGGTTTCTTGTTTTAGCGCAACGAGGCTGAATGCGAAGTGAAATGATCGCCAAGGTCAGGCAGAAAAAGGCCCCGCCTCCGGGAGGAGACGGGGCATGGGAGGGCGGGATGGCCCCGAAAAGGGTTAGAATTTGGCGCCGACGGTGATGCCGTAAGTTCGCGGTTCGGCATAATATCCGCCCGCATAGCCGAGCTGGCCGAAGTCGATGCCGCGAACGAAATCCTTCGCGTTGGTGAGGTTCTTCACCCACAGGCGGACTTCGCCTTCGCCCGTCCCCAGCGGAATGCCGTCGATGCCGATCTGGGCGTCGATCAGGTCGATATTATCGCCCTTGATCTGTTCGTTGAACGGGGAACCGAGGCTGCTGCTGAAATTATATTTGCCGTCTTCATGCGTATAGCCGATCCGACCACGCAGGGTTGCATTACCCCAGTTCAGCGGGAATTGCGCGTTCAGTGCCACATTGGCGGTCAGCGGTGCCGTATAGCCGGGCGTTGCGATCGACGCGATGTTGACCGCAGGCTCCCCGGCCACGGGCGACTGTCCGGCCAGGAACTCCTTATATTTTATGTCGATATAGCCAATGCTGCCATCGATCGAGAAGTTGTCGGAAAGGACCGCCTGCGCTTCGGCTTCGACGCCATTATAGACGACCTTGCCCGCGTTGATGATCCGGGTGGCAAATGTGCCCGCTGGAGCGTCGGTGACGGGGCCGATAACGGCCAGATTGTCGTAGATGTTGTGATAGGCCGCGACGTTCAGGCGCAGGCGGCGGTTGAACAATTCCGTCTTTGCCCCGATTTCATAGGAGGTCACCTTCTCCGGTTCAAAGCTGCCCAGCTGGTTGGTGCCGGTGAGCGCGGGGTCCTGAGAATTGAAGCCACCCGAACGATAGCCCGTGGCGGCGCGCGCATAGACGTTGATGCCATCGGCGACGTCGTAACCCGCCATCAGGTTCCAGGTGAACTTGCTGAATTTGGCAGCGCCATATTCAGGGACGGGAGGCGGGACTGCGCCGTTCTGGAGACGGATCATCTTCTTTTCGTCCCAGGTGTAGCGGCCGCCAGCGGTGAGGCGGATGCCACTGTCACGACCACCCGGGTAGAAGGTGAATTGGCCATAGACCGCAGTGCTCTCGCTCGATGTCGTGTAGTCAAGCCGGGCAAGCGTCTGGACGAGCCGGTAACGGGCCGGGTTGGCAGCGGCAAAGCCCGGTCCAAGGGGGCCGAAATTGGCGAGGAAGACCGAGTTAGTGTCCAGAATGAAACCGCTATTTTGACGGCCATTCTCCGATCCCTTTTCCCAGAAATAGAAGCCGCCGACGACCCAGTCGAGCGCGCTGCTGTCGCCGGAGATTTCGATTTCCTGACTGAACTGCTTGTGACGCCGACTGTTATCGACGGAGAAGAGATCCTGGCTGATGGTTGGCACAGGCGCTGCGGAGATGAACGGAATGGCGGCGGCGGGGATGGTGGGGATGAACTGCAACAGCGACGCGGGCATGCCGTTGAACAATGTTGCGTTGGAGAATGCAGGGCCGCTGAAAGCGCCGAGGCCGTCCAGATCGGTTACATAGTCGCTGTTCCAGAAACGATAGCCTGTGGTCGACTTGACTTTGAACCCGCCAAAATCATTCTGGACTTGGAGGTTATGACCCCAGGTCTTATCGACGGCGCGGCTCAGGATGTTGTTGCAGACTTCGTGCCGGTAGGTGCGGCGGGGGGTGGCCAGTGCCGCGCATTCGGGATCGGCGAAGGTCGCTCCCGCCAGATATTGAGCGACCGGTGCCTGCTGCGTCACCAGCGCCTGTCGGCCATCGACAGTGATCGGGGCAATGGGCGTGCCATCCGCCACATGAGTCAGGATGAAGGGGAGCGGCGTGCCCTTGATACGGTTCCAGTCGAAAACATATTGGATGCTGCCGGTCCCGCCCAGGTCGATTTTGGCGCCAGCCCGAAACGCGTCGGACTTGCGCGCACCCGGATCGCGGGAGTCGCGGGGTTGCAGGATGTTGTCGATGACCCCGTCCCGTTCGCTGTGGCTGTAGGAGAAGGTGGTTGAGATGCCTGCGATCTCGCCGGGATCGAGGGAAATTTTGCCGTTCCAGGCGTTGAAATTGCCGTAGCCAGCCTCCGCCTTCAGCCGGAAGGTGGATGAGGGCGCGCGGGAAATGAAGTGGATCGCGCCGCCCGTTGTATTGCGGCCGAACAGGGTGCCCTGCGGCCCGCGCAGAACCTCCACCCGTTCAATGTCCATGACGCTAAGGCCCATGGCACCGCCGCGCGCGATATAGACGCCGTCCACGTAAAGGCCGTTGGCAGCATCGATGCCGAAGCTTTCGCTGCCGCCGTTCGAGATGCCGCGCATGGAAAAGACCGCCGCGCTGTTGCTGGTGGTGCCCTGCGTCACTACGACGTTTGGAGAAAGGCCGCTGAGGTCCCGGCTGTCGCGAATGCCGAGCTGTTCCACCTTTTCAGAGCTGATCGCGCTGATGGCGATGGGGACATCCTGAAGATTTTGGGCCCGCTTCTGGGCAGTGACGACGATTTCATCGAGCCCCGGCTCCGAAGGCGTCGCGGCGGTCTGCGCCATTGATTGGCTGGCAAGAGCCAAGCCGCTGACCCCAATGATCAGTCGTAGCGCTGCACATGTATATGTCTTGGCCATCAATATCTCTCCCATAGATATTATAAGGTTCGTAGTTGTGACGAATGCGGACGCGCCGAAGTCTATTTGCGTGTGCCGGACTATTCAGTTCTGGATGTCGCTGGTTTGGGCCTCAGCTCGGCATGTAAAGTTGAGCCGCCTTCCCGCCATCGACGGGTAGAGCTGTTCCCGTGATGTAACTTGCGGCGTCGGACAACATGAAAACGATGGCGTGAGCCAGTTCTTCGGGCTGGCCCCCACGTTTCATGGGTATGGCGGCCGTTGTACGGGCGGCAGTGTCCGCTGCGCGTGCCGAGAACAGTTCGGTGGGTGCGGTTTGCACCTGGCCGGGAATGATCGCGTTTATCCTGATGCCGAGTGGCGCAGCCTCCATCGCGGCGGCGGCCGTGAAGTGGATGAGCGCGGCCTTGGAGGCGGAATAGCTTGCCATGTTCACGGTCGCGCGGATGCCGCAGGTTGAGGCGATATTGACGATCGATCCCTTGGCCGCCTGAGCCATTACTTTCAGGGCAGCCTTGGTGCTGACGAAGGCGGCGTCGCTGTTGACGGCGAAATCCTTGCGCCAATGTTCCAGCGTCAGTTTGGTGATCGGCGCATAATGGGTGGACATGGCGTTGTTCACGAGCATGTCGAGGCGCCCATATCGTTGCGCGGTGCCTTCGACCATTGCCGCAAGGGCATCGGTGTCGGTGACGTCGAGTTGGATTGCTTCGATCCGGCCGCCTTGTGCGGCGATGCTGTCGCGCGCGCTGTCGAGCAGCGCCTGCCTGCGGCCGCAGATGACGACCTGAGCGCCGCGCTGCGCCAACAGGGCGGCGGTCGCGAAGCCGATGCCATCGCTGCCGCCTGTGATGATGGCGACGCGGCCTTGAAAATCCTCGCTCATTCGACGTCCAGAACCTCACCTAAACAGAATCACACTCTTGCCGAAACCGGTGCGATGCGACTCAGGATCATTCAGAATTCGTAATTTGTAAATCTATAAATTCCGAATATGGATGTTTCGCGGCGTCGTAGAGGATATATGATGGCATCGTAACGATGTCGCGATCCGCTATCATTCAAGCCGGGATAGCGCGAAAATCATTTTGGTTTCAGGGCATTTCAGCGACTTCCTCGCTTGCGGAAGCAGTATGAATGGCAGTCTGATACATGCGGAAAAATAATATTGTTGAATTACGCGAATGAGGGAATAAAGTTGGCTTCAACAAAAGCAGGCGACGAGTCGAGGATGGAGGATGTCGGGAATGAGCGGGGGCTGCGGCTCCGGCTCCAACTCTCGTCGATAAATTCCACGGCGGTAGAGTGATCCCCAAGGATAGCATGAGCAAGATCGACCCAATTTTCGCGACAGTCACCGCGCCAGGCACGCCTTTTGAAATTGGCGAGCAGGATGGGCTGCGCTTTTTCGTGAACGCGCCGTCGGACCTCAATCAATTGATAGAAGGCGCGCGCCGCTTCGGAGAGCAGGTCTGTATCGTTGATTTTGACGGGCCGACGGGTGAGCGGCGGCTGAGTTTTGCGGACATGTTCGCTTGGCGGGATCAGTTGGCCGCCCGGTTGGGCGTCGAGCGGGGGCAGCGGGTCGCAATCTGCATGCGCAACCGCGCGGAGTGGGTGGTGGCGTTTCTGGCGGTTGTGAAGCAGGGCGGCGTTGCGGCATTGCTCAACAGCCGCGGGTCGCCCGCCGAACTTCATACCATGGTCGAGGAGGTTACGCCGGACCTTGTTCTGGCGGACACTGAAAGAGCGGCGTTGCTGCGCGACGGAGGCTATGCGGGGCGTCTGATCGACGTGACGCAGCCATTGGGTGATGAGACGTCACCGATTGCGAACAATGCGACTGCGGGACCGGGCGATCCGTGCGCCATATTGTTCACATCGGGAACGACCGGGCGGGTAAAGGGCGCGGTGCTATCACACCGCAGTCTGATTACCGGATTGCTGGGCACGCAGCTGACCGGAATGATGGTGCTGCACAATATGGCGCGGGAATATGGTGTTCCGGTGGAAGCCATCGCAGCGCAGGTGCCGCCCCAGGCTATTTTGCTGGTTTATCCGCTTTTTCACATTTCGGGGCTGGGTGCTGGCTTCCTTGCGCCGTTCCTGTCGGGCGGCAAGATCGTCGTCATGCGCCGCTGGGATGCGGAAGAGGCCGTGCGCCTGATCGAGCGGGAGCGGGTGACGCAGCTTTCCACTGTTCCCACCATGTTGTGGGACATGGTGCATCGCGCGCGCAGCAAAGATGCTGACCTTAGTTCCGTGCGGAACATTGGATCGGGCGGGCAGGCGCTGCCGCTCAACCTGCTGGAAGAGGTGCGGAAGCTATGCCCGCATGCGATGATCGGCACCGGCTATGGCATGACCGAAACGTCGGGCGCGATTGCGCAGGCCGTGGGAGCGGACTTTCTGGCGGCTCGTGCTTCGGCGGGACGGGTGTTGCCGCTGGTAGATTTGCGGATCGAGCGCGAGGACAGCGCGGTCTGTGGACCCAATGAAACCGGCGAGATCATCGTGCGCAGTGCCATGATCATGAATGGCTATTGGAACAGGCCGGAGGATACGGCAAAGAGCCTTACGCCCGATGGCTGGCTGCGCACCGGCGACATCGGCTATCAGGATGAGGACGGCTATATCTTCATCGTCGATCGCGCCAAGGACATGGTGATTTCGGGCGGCGAGAATATCTATTGCGCCGAAGTCGAGCGTGTCCTGAGCGAAATGCCGCAAATCACTGAATGCGCGACGTTTGGGATCGCGGACGAGCGGCTGGGCGAGGCGCTGGTCGCCGTGGTGCATGCGGATGGCCTGGATGAACGTAGCATCATCGATTGGGTGGCGGGCAGGCTCGCGCCGTACAAGGCGCCCGTGCGCGTGGCTTTCTCGCGCGATCCTCTGCCGCGCAACCAGTCGCAGAAAATCAACAAGATCGCGCTTCGTGCGCTCTGGCCCGAGCTGGCCGAAAACAACTGAACAGGAGAGTTCCTCATGGGCATGCCCAAGGACATAAAGATAATCGACTGCATGCTTGGGATTCCGGAGGCGGAAGACCGTTCCGCTTGGTTCGATCCGTTCCGGCCGCTGATCAAGGATCAGCAGACGCTCCAGCAGTTCGCGATGCCCGCGCAATATATGTTCAAGGACATTCCGCAGACCGGCAAGGTCGATGATTTCGTGTCCTGGACCGTCGAGCAGATGGACCAATACGGCATCGACAAGGCGCTGGTCGGATGGAGCGACAATGCGAAGTCCTACCGCGCGAAGGAGATGTATGGCGACCGTTTCTTCTTCGACCTGCCGTGCGATCCCAATAAGGGCATGGAAGAAGTCAGGCGGATCAAGCGTATCCACGCCGAAGTAGGCCTGTCGGCGATTAGCGTGTTCCCGGCGGGCACGCTGCCGCAGGTGGCGATCAATCATAAATATATGTTCCCGCTGTACACGGTTGCCGCCGAACTGGGTCTGCCTGTGCTGCTGAATGCCGGTATTCCGGGTCCGCGTATTCCGATGGAAACGCAAAAGGTCGAGCATCTAGATGAGGTTTGCTGGTTCTTCCCTGACCTGAAAGTCGTCATGCGCCATGGCGCGGAGCCGTGGGAGGCTCTGGCCGTCAAGCTGATGCTGAAATGGCCTAACCTTTATTATTCGACCAGCGCCTTTGCGCCAAAGCACTATCCCAAGGCGATCATCGACTATGCCAATACGCGCGGCGCGGACAAGATCATCTATGCTGGGTACTTCCCCATGGGACTCAGCTTGGAACGGATCTTCAGCGACATGCAAAACGTCCCCTTCAAGGACGAAGTCTGGCCGAAATTCCTGCGTGAAAACGCCCTCAAGGTCTTTGACCTCAAATAATCTGACGGAGCTTTTCCATGTCCAACCCCGAAACCGCCGCCGCATCCGACGCGCGCACCCCGCCTGTCGCCGTATGGCAGATCCTTGAGAAGCTGAAAGGGCAGGACCTGCTCGATTGGCGGCTGGCCGAGGTCAAGGATCGCGCATCTATCGAAGAGCGTAATCTTAATATCGGCATTCCTTTTGGCTGGTATCCGATCCTGCTCTCTTCGGAATTGCAGGTCGGCGAGGTGAAGCCGTTGCGTTACTTCTCCAAGGATTTGGCGATCTGGCGCGGCGAAGATGGCAAGATCCGCATGCTGGACGCCTATTGCAAGCATCTGGGCGCGCATATGGGCCATGGCGGCAAGGTGCATGGCAATTTGCTGGAGTGCCCTTTCCACGCCTGGCGCTATGATGGTGACGAGGCGGTGGTGAAGGAGGTTCCCTATGCCCGCAACATCCCGCCGCAGGTGAAGCGCAAATGCACGCGCAACTGGCACATTACCGAAGCGAACCGCTTTATCTGGGCCTGGTATCATCCACAGGATGAAGCGCCGCTGTTCGATGTGGCAGTACTGCCGGAGGCGAGCGACCCTGAATGGACCGATTACGAGGTCCACGAGTGGAATGTCTGGGGTTCGCTCCAGAATATGGCGGAAAATGGCGTGGACGTTGCGCATTTCCGGTTCATTCACGGCACGGCCAATGTGCCGTTGGGTGAGTTGCGCTGGGGCGAGTGGGGCCGGGGCGCGGATGTAAAGGCCAAGATGGGCACGCCCTGGGGCGAGGTCGATGGCTGCATCAGCTATGACACGATGGGGCCGGGGCAAAGCTGGACGCGCTTCACCGGCATTTCGGAGACGCTGCTGGTTGCCTGCCTGGCTCCGGTTGAGTTGGATCATGTGCATGTCCGCTTTTGCTTCACCCAGCCCAAGGCGCAGGCGGAAGGCGAGCGGGCGGGCGTTGCCAAGGCGATCATCCGCGACATCTGCAAGCAGTTCGATCAGGACAAGGTGGTGTGGGACCGGCAGAAGTTCGAGCCGAACCCGATCATCTGCGATGGTGACGGCCCGATCCCGCAATTCCGCAAATATTATGCACGCTATTATGCGGATCGGGATGCGGCGGCAGAGGCATAGCGCGGATTACGTCCATTGCACCCACCAGGCCCGTTCGGGCTGTTCGAACGAGCCGCTTGTCTCATTCGAATGTAGAAGCCCTCTTCTTCTTCAAAAAGAGAGTGAGGCCCTTCGACAGGCTCAGGGCGAACGGGGCGGGGGTGGATGATCCCCTATGGCTGTCACGCCAAAGGAACCTCTTGGAGAGATAGAAATGGACATGACACGCCGGGAAACAGTGGCAGGCGGTGCGGCGCTTGTGGGGCTGGCGGGCACTGGCAAGGCTGCGACGCCGCGCTCCACTCCGCTCGACACGCATGACGCCATGGGTCTGGCTGAACTTGTCGCCAAGAAGCAGGTTTCGCCCGGCGAGTTGCTGGAGGAGGCGATCGGGAAGGCGGAGGCGCTGAATCCGCGGTTCAACTTCCTTGCGCAGAAACATTATGATTATGGCCGTGCTGCGATCGCCAAGGGTTTGCCGCAAGGGCCGTTTAGCGGCGTTCCCTGGCTGCTGAAGGACCTGAATACCTATATTGCGGGCCTGCCGACGGAGAATGGCAGCCGCTTCTATAAGGGCTACAAGCCTGAAGTGACGTCCGAGCTGGTGCGGCGCATTGAGAAGGCGGGCTTTGTCATCTTCGGCAAGACTACGGTGCCGGAATTGGGACTGACCGGCACGACCGAGAACAAGCTGACGGGCGACACGCGCAACCCTTGGGACGTGAGCCGGATCACTGGCGGATCGTCGGGCGGTGCAGCAGCAGCGGTGGCTGTAGGCGTACTGCCCGCCGCGCACGCGACCGACGGCGGCGGGTCGATCCGCATTCCGGCGTCCTGTTGCGGGCTGTTCGGATTGAAGCCTAGCCGGGGGCGCGTACCGATGGGACCGCCGCGCACAGAAGGCTGGGGTGGACTGTCTGTGCATCATGCCGTCACCCGCAGCGTTCGGGACTCCGCCGCCATATTGGATGCGACGCAGGGACCGGAGCCGGGCAGCCGCTATGCCGCGCCGACGCCGGGCGAGACTTTCCTGTCGCAAGTGGGGCAGGCTCCCGGACGGTTGCGGATAGCGTTGATGCTGAATGCGCCTGCCGGTTCGCCCGTCGACCCGGAATGCGTGGAAGCGGCGCGCAAGGCGGCGCGGTTGTGCGAGAGCCTGGGTCATCATGTCGAGGAAGCAGCGCCCAAGCTGGACATTGCGGCGATGGGGGCGGCGAGTTTCGTGCTGATCGGTTCGTCGGTGGCTGCGGACATGATGGATCGCGCGAAGGCGACCGGCATCGCGATCGGGCCGGATGTGCTGGAGCCGATTACGCTGGGCTTTGTCGGCTATGGGCAGAAGGCGACCGGCATGGACTTTGCCCGCGCTAACAACACGCTCCAGGCGGCGGCGATCGCCATGGCGCAGTTCATGGCGAATTATGACGTGATCCTATCGCCGACATTGGCCGCCCCGCCGCTGAAGCTGGGGCAGATCAACCTGACGCCTGATGTCGATTTTGCGGCGTGGGGACAACGCGCGGCGGTCTTCTCGCCCTTTACCCAGGTTGCAAACATGACCGGCCAGCCTGCCATGTCGGTGCCGCTCGCCATGTCATCGGCGGGTCTGCCGATCGGGGTGATGTTTACGGGACGCTATGGCGACGAGGCGCTGCTGTTTCGCCTAGCCGGGCAGTTGGAAGGCGCCGCGCCGTGGAAGAACAGGCGCCCGGCGATTTGATATATTGGAGAATATGATGCGCGGATTGGAAGGCAAGGCGGGGATCGTCGCGGGCGGCGGGCGCGGTATTGGCGCGGCGACGGCGCGGCGGCTGGTGGCCGAAGGGGCATCAGTCGTGATCGGCGACATTGTCGGCGAGTGGGCGCAAGGGACCGCGCGCGCCATTCGCGAGCAGGGCGGACGGGCGATCGGCGTGGTGCTTGACGGCACGAAGGCGGCGTCTCAGGCGGCGATCGTTGAGGCCGCCTTGTCCGAGTTCGGGCGGCTCGACTTCTACCACAGCAATCTGGCGGGTAGCACCGAAGGGGACATCGATGTGCTGAACTGTTCGGAAGAGGTGCTGGATCGGTCCTTCGCCATCAACGCCAAGAGCCATTTCCTGGCGACCCAGGCGGCGCTTCCAGTGCTGCTGGAGCGTGGGGGTGGCGCGATGATCTATACCTCATCGGGTGCCGCCATTTCGGGCAATCCTATGCAGGTAGCCTATCCCATGACGAAGAATGCGCTGCATGCGCTCGTCCGGCATGTTGCCCGCAAGTTCGGTAAGCAGGGCATCCGCGCCAACGGCATTTGCCCTGGCGTCGTCCTGACCGAAGCGGTCGCCCAGCATCTGACGCAGGATTATGTGGATGGGATGCTGGAGAATTTGCCGCACCGCCGCCTCGGCAAGCCCGACGACATTGCGGGTGCGGTTGCTTTCCTCGCTTCCGACGACGGGGAATGGGTAAACGGGCAGCTTTGGCATGTGAATGGCGGATCGCTTTTGCGAGACTGATGGCATGCTCCCTGCTTCCAATCCTTGGGTGGTGCTGGCGATGCTGCTGGCCGGAAGATGCGCTTTCGATTCGACCTTCTGGCCCTTTGCTGGCAAGAGCAGCGGTTGAAAGAGGTTGAGTGGGTATATGAGCGAGACGTTTGCGTTCGACGAGACGGACCGGAAGATTGTCGAACAGCTGCGGCAAAATGGCCGGGCGACCAATCAGCAGATCGCGGAATCCCTCAACCTGATCGCTTCCACAGTTTCGACGCGCATTCGGCGGATGGAGGATGCGGGGATGCTGCGCGTTGTGGCCGTGTCCGATTTTGCGGTGCATGGCTATCATGTCCTCATCCACCTGGCGGTTCAGGTGAGTGGCCGGTCGGCATTGGATGTAGCGGAAGAACTGGCTGTATTTCCTGAAGTCTTCGCTGCGCATCTGGTGACGGGTAATTATGAGATCAGCCTGCTCTTGACGCTCCGTGACATTGATGAGCTTCCCTCGTTGATCACGGATCGTTTGTCGAAGGTGCGGGGAATAAGATCGATGACGCCTGCGATCGGGCTCGACATCGTCCGCTATGGCTTGGACACCGCCCCGATCGATCGCAGGAGGCTTGCATGAGGAGGCCTGATCTCGACGAGCTGGACCACCAGCTGATCGACATATTGGCGCAGGATGCGCGCGTTTCCAACCGCAAGATCGCGGCCGATCTTGGCGTGAACGAGGGCACCGTTAGGGGCCGCATCAAGCGGTTGCAGCAGGAAAAGCTCATCGCCTTCACCGCGCTGACGGGCTTGAAGCTGGAGAAGGCGACCAATGTGGCTTTCGTCGCGGTGCAGGCGGATGTCAGCCATGTCCGCCAGATCGCGCGTGAGATCGCGCATATACCGCTGGTTAAGGCTGTGATGATCACTTTGGGGCCGTGTAACATCATGGCGACATGCCTGTATGATGACCTCGACAACCTTCACAAGATGGCATCGGGGCAGATCCTGTCGATGGAGGGTGTGAATCACGTCGAAACCTCCCTGGCGGTCAGGACTGTGAAGTTCAGCAACCGCGTAGTTCGGATCACCGACGCACAGACGGCTAGCAGTTCATAAATTCAAGTTGAACAATCAAATTCGGAATTTCAATATTTTCAAATTCCGCATATGAGCGCTTGAAAAGGAAAATAAGCTCATATAGCAGGATGTGAACGGCGTTTGGCAGTATATGACTGCCGATCGTCAATGGCAGGAGAGGGCCGCCGCGTCATTGGATGGCTGATGTCTCGCACCGTTGGGTGTCGGGGCAAGGATCTCCGCCAGCATATTTAAAGGCGGCCGAGATGGAATTCGCATTTACCGACGAACAACAAATGATCGCGGAGACGGCGCGCAGCTTCTTCGCCGAGAATGCCACCAGCGAGCGCACGCGCAACGCGATGGCGGGCGACGGCATCGACCGGGCGCTTTGGCAGGCTTTCTGTCAGGAACTGGGGCTATCGGGCATCGGACTTCCGGAAAGCGCTGGCGGCGCGGGCCTAGGCATGGTCGAGCTGGCGATCATCGCTGAGGCGGCAGGTGCTCAGGTGGCGGCATTGCCCATGCTGAGCAGTCTCGTGCAAGCGGCTCAGGCGCTTGCGGCTGGCGGTGATGCGGAGCAGCAGAATGAGTGGTTGCCGCGCCTGATCTCTGGAGAGGTGATTGGCGGTTATTTCTATGGTGCGGACATCCGGTCGGATGGCGACCGGCTGACGGGCGGATCGCGGTTCGTCGCTCATGGCGCCTCTGCCGACATGTTCGTAGTGACCGACATGCGGCAGGTCTGGATTGTCCGCGCGGATGCCCCGGGCGTCAGCGTGGCGAGCCAGACGAGCATGGACCAGACCCGGCCCTTGGCTCATGTGCAGCTGGACAATGTGGCGGGGGAGCGGCTTGCTGACCCGGTGGCGGCGCTGGCCGCTGTCCATCGCGCTGGGTTCATCGCCGCAGCGGCGGAAGCGTTGGGCGGCGCGCAGGCGTGCCTCGACCGGACCGTCGATTATTCCAAGGAGCGTATCCAGTTCGGTCGGCCGATTGGGTCGTTCCAAGCCTATAAGCACAGGCTGGCGGACATGATGGTGGAGATCGAGCAGGCTCGGTCGGCGGTATATTGGGCCGCCTGCGCCGTGGATGAGAGTGCCGAAGAGGCGGAGATGGCCATTCATGCCGCCAAATCCTTTGCCACCGACACATATTTCCGCTGCGCCGGTGACATGATCCAGCTGCACGGCGGCATCGGTTTCACCTGGGAGCATGACGCGCATCTGTTTTTCAAGCGCGCCCGTGCGCTTCAGACGATGCTGGGCACCAATGTCGGGCATCGTGAGAAGATCGCCACGATGATTCTGGGAGAAGCGGCATGAAACTCGGATTTTCTCCAGAAGAGGAGTTGTTCCGGCAGGAGTGCGCGGACTGGTTGAACGGTCAGATGGCGGGCGAATTTCGCGACATCAAGGGCATCACCAAGCTGACCGGCAGCCCGGAACGGCGCAAGGAGTGGGAGCAGCAGCTTGCCGCGCATCGCTGGTCCTGCATCGGGTGGCCATCGCAATGGGGCGGGCGCGACGCAACATTGGCGCAGCAGGTAATCTTTGCCGAGGAATATGCCCGTGCGGGCGTTCCGGGGCGCGTCAACCATATCGGCATCGAGCTTGCTGGTCCCACAATCCTGACATTCGGCACCGAGGAGCAGAAGCAGCGCTTTCTGCCGGGCATTGCGGGCGGCAAGACGATCTTCTGTCAGGGCTTTTCGGAGCCCAATGCCGGTTCGGACCTTGCCAGCGTGAGAACGAAGGCGCGGCTTGAAGACGGCGAATGGGTGGTGAACGGCCAGAAAATCTGGACGAGCCTTGCTCATATTTCCGACTGGATCTTCGTCGTGACGCGGACGGAGGAAGGGTCGCAGGGGCCGAAGGGCCTCACCTTCCTGATGATGCCGATCGACCAGCCGGGTATCGAGATACGCGGTATCCGCCAGATCAATGGCGATGCGGAGTTCAACGAAACCTTCTTCACCGATGCGCGGTGTCCGGCCGACAGCCTGATCGGCGCGGTGGGCGATGGGTGGCGGATCGCGATGGGCCTGCTGGCATTCGAGCGGGGCGTGTCGACGCTGGGTCAGCAAATGGGATTCCGCAATGAACTGGATGAGATCATCGCGGCGGCCAAGGCCAATGGAGCGGCGAATGATCCCTTGATCCGTCAGCGTCTCGCCAAAGCGGAAGTGGGCCTGCGTCTGATGCGTTACGGAGCCTTGCGCATGCTGTCGCAAACCGATCATTCCAAGATCGACGGCGCGGCGCTGACCTACAAGATTCAGTGGGCGAGTTGGCGCCGCGACCTTGGGGAACTCGCCATGGACGTGCTGGGCCAAGGCGGCGAGATCAGCGATCATGCCGAATATGAATGGGATACGCTGCCCAATCTGTTCCTCTTCTCTCGGGCCGACACCATTTACGGTGGCACCAACCAGATTCAGCGTAACCTGATCGCGGAGCGGGGGCTGGGCCTGCCGCGTGAACCGCGCGGGAACGCCTGATCGGTGGAGGAGGAAGATGCCTTTGAGCGATTGAAGAACCTGCCGCCGCGGGGACATCATGCGTTGCTGGGCATATATACTGTAGATCACGGGGCGGATTGGGCGGAGTTGGCTTGTCCTTTCGCTCCCGAGTTTCTGATGGATGCCGATGCGGGCCTGGTATCGTCCGGGCCGATCATATCGCTGGTCGATGCGGCAGCAGGTTCCGCGATCATCGCGCGCACGCGGCAGTGGCGTGGGATGGCTACGCTCGACCTGCATATCGATTATCTGCGGCCAGCAAGGGCAGGGCACAGCCTGCACGCGCGCGCCCATTGCCATCATATAACGCGCAAGGTCGCTTTCACCCGTTGCGATGTTCATGATGGTGACCCGCAAGCGCCGATCGCCACGGCAACCGCCAGCTTCTTTTTCACCGACGAGTCATGATCGTTCGCACTCCCTATGCGCAGATGCTGGGCATCCGGAGCGTTGTGCTGGATGGCGATACCGCCGTCCTGATGATGCCCGCTGCTCCTTCGCTCGAAGGACGGTCGGGTTTTCTATATGGTGGCGTCATCGCCAGTCTGCTGGAACTCGCATGTCTTGAGGCCGTCGCGCAGGATCGGAGGGAGCCCTGGCCCAAGCCGATGAACATGTCGTTCGACTTCCTGCGCGGTGGACTGATGGTGGACAGCTATGCGCAGGCCCGGCTTATCCGTGTGGGGCGAAGGGTAGTGAACGCCGATGCCATTTGCTGGCAGGCGGATCGGGACAAGCCCATAGCGACGGGTCGCATGCACCTGCTGCTGGACTGAAGCAAAGGGCGCAGGCCAACATGGTCGGTCGACCAAAATCGCCTGGCGATCGGGATGCTTATGTGGCCGATGCCGGGAGAAGGGGGCCTTGATTGACGCATGACAGGCAACTTTTTCGTCGCTCATGACTTGGCATGATCATCAACCCTCTAGCGACCAGCAAGGGAGAAGTTCATGGCGCAGACTCGTGAGCAGCGTGGCGAAAAGGAAACCAAAGCGGCTGTCGCCAAGGTAAAGAAGACAGGCAAGGCCACAGGTGGCGCGCGCGGAGGGATCACCGCGCCGGTTACGCCCTCTCCTGAGCTGGCCGACATTATTGGCGATAGCAAGATTCCGCGAAGCGAAGTGGTCAAGAAGATCTGGGCCTACATAAAGACAAATGACCTCCAAAATCCGAAGGACAAGCGAGAGATATTGGCCGATGACAAGCTGGAAAAGATATTCGGAGGCAAGAAGGCCAGCATGTTCGAAATGAACAAGCATTTGGCGAAGCATCTCAAGGCTTGAGATGGATATTCAGACGACCTGCCTGAAATGAGAGGAAGGCCCTCTGCGCTGAATGCGAAGAGGGCCTTCCTTACAGCGCATTAGCGCGGGTTGCGTGTCAGGCCCGGCCGAACTGGGCGATCAACAACCATGTTCCTCCCGCAATCAGCAGGAAGATAATAAGCGCGCTCCAGGCCGATGCGAACCGCAGCGTTGGCCGATCCCCTGACCATTTCCGCGTTCCGATGATCATTGGTCCGACAAGATTGTCGCGCCGATGGATCAGATAGAAAAGAACGGCCACGACATGAAGAGCGGTGAGGGCAAGGATGGCGTTGAAGATGAAGGCGTGCCATTCCGCAGCGACGCGGCCGGTTTCGAAATCGACCAGATAGGAAAAGGGACCGGACTCCATGCCGTCGATATCCACAGAAAAGAAGCCGAGCCCCACCTGCACTGCGAGGATGGTGATCATCGCGATCACACTCCAGCCGCCAACCGGATTATGGCCAGCGGCTGGCGTCGCGGCCCGATTGAACATATGGCCGCGGATATAGCGAAGGAGTGTTGATGGGCCGCCAACGAAGTTGGAGAAACGGGCCGTGCTGCTGCCCGCGAAACCCCAGATCAGACGGAAGAGCAGCAGCGCAAAAATGCTGTAACCGGCGAGCCGATGCCAATCCAGCATTCGCTCTTCAGCGGCCCACCAGGCGAAACCCAGCAGCGGCACCAGCGTCCAGTGAAACAAGCGGATCGGCAGATCCCAGATACGCAGGCGCACCGGCGCGCCGCTCACTTCCGCATCCACCATCAAAGCTCCGCGCGGAAACGATCGTGGCAGCTTTTGCAGGTGCCACCCAAGCTGGTGCGTGCCGCGCCAAGCCCGGCCACATTGCCGCTGGCGGCGGCGGCATCCAGGGCCTTTGCAGCCGTGATCATGTCGCCCTGAAGCTTCACGAAGGCAGCGTTATCCTTCCAGATTTCGGTCTTGGCGCGTGTCTTGATTCCGGATTCCGGACCGCTGCCCTTCGGGAAATATTTGGGCAACAACGCGGCGCGAGTGGCAATATCACGCGCCAGCGGGCGGACGCTGTTCATGTCGGGTGATCCGGACTTCAGCTCATCATTGATGCTTTTGAAAGCTCCGCCAATCTCCTTGTAGCTGGCTTGGCGCGCCTTGATCGCGTTGGTCACCGCAGGTGTGGCGGCATAGGCCGCGTAGCTCGCGGCCAAGCCGAGGGTTGCCAAAGCCAGGGAGTAGGGAAGCTTCATCTTCTGCCTCATTCTTTCTGTGATCGTCACGCCAATATTTCGCCGATGGGTCGCTTGGTATTCATGGCATCCATGCCCCATGAGTCGACCGAAATTCCCATAAGCTGTTGAAGTGTCAAGCCGACACGGCTGATCGACTCTCCATTGCCATGGACGTGGATGCCGGATTTGACCTTTCCGCCTGCGCGCCCAGCCAGCATCACCGGAATGCCCAGAACATCATGGTTCTTGGCATAGGATACGTCCGAATGCGCAAATACCAGTGTGTTGTCGAGCAGGGTTCCGTCGCCTTCCTTAATCGCGGCGAGGGCCGACACGAAATCCGCCCAGGCTTCCATGCTGCGGGTGGCGAAGAAATCCACGGTCGGCTGATACCCGATGGCCCGGTCGATCATTTCCTCATGCGTGTTCTGGTGATAGCCCGTCGTTTGGCCCGCTTGACGCAGATCGGATGCTGCTGTCGAAAAGTTCATGTTGAACACGCGGGTCTGGTTGCAGGCCAGCGCCATCGCCAGCATCTGCGCCATCAGCTTGTGATTGATCTTCCGTTGCTGAACATCCGTGATGTCGCCTGACACGGCTGGTGCTTCGGCGGGTACGACACAGGCTTCGGCCGGGGGTGGCTTCTGCAACTGTAGCGCGAGCTTTCCTTCCATCTCGCGGACGGAGGTGAAATATTGGTCCAGGCGGGCCTTGTCGGTCGCGCCCAGATTGGCTTCCAGTGCGCGGCGTTGTTCGGTAACCCCGGACAATACGCTCCGGCGCACCATGATGCGCGGATCGGGCTTGAAATCGGCCTTGTTGGGATCGTTGAAGTCCGGCCCGAAAATCTTGCGGTAAAATTCGACCGGGCTTGGCGTGGCGGCATTCATGCTGCGTCCGTCGCGGAACGAATAGCTGGTGCGTGCATTGCCGTCCGCTGAAAGATCAAGCGAACGGAAGAAGGAGCCGCCGCCGATCGCATCGCCGATAAGGACGTCTAGCGTAGGTGCCCGAATGGCGAGCCAATCGTCCGCGGGCGCGCCTGTGCGCACGGCGGTGTTGCCCGACAGATGAGGCAGATTGCCCTTGCCATCCAGCATCACGTCGAACCCGGTCAGGACGCTTACATGCTGCTTCACGGCGGCAATGGGCGCAAGCTGCGGGGGCAGGTCGTAATCGGCCCCCATGGACTTTGGCTGCCAGCGATCCGGGATCATCCCGCATCCCCAGAACCATGTGCCGAAGCGCACGGGTAGGCGCCCGCCCCCAAGCGTCGCGGCAAAGGCTGTGCCGTTATTGTCCAGAAATGCGTCCAGCAGGGGCAGTCCCAACGTAACTGCACCGCCACCCAATATTCCGCGCAGCAGGAAACCGCGCCGTGTCGTTCCATTCATCAACATCAGCCAGTCTCCTTTGATCTGCGAACAGTTGCCACGCGGCTTTCAGGAGCAAGGCGCGGCATGGCGTAAAATGCGGGGTCCAGCGCGATGGCGCGCATCAGGGATGGGAAGCGATAGCCGCCCGCCGAAAAGCCCTGGCTCAGTCGCGCTATCCCGGATTCGTCAGCTTCCGCCGGATTGCGTCCATGGGCGTAACGCCATGCCGACTGGACAAGGCAACTGCTGACGCGCGGGCTGTCGTGGAACAATTGCCCAAGAGCAGCGGCGCCATTATAGGCCTGCTTTTCGAAATCGCCGGTGACGTCAATCACCTCGTCATGTTCGACCTTTCGGAACTGGCCGACGCCGTCAAACTGTTCCAGCCCCAAACCTATAGGATCGGTGCGGCGGTGGCAGCTGGCGCATTCCTCATCATCAAGATGCGCCTGAAGCCGGGCGCGCGTAGTCTTGAGCGTCGGGTTATCGACATTCTGCACCACCGCGAAATTGACGTTCGCGGGCGGGGCGGGGATTTTCTCGCAAAGGAATATCTCGCGCAGCGCTACCCCGCGAAGTGTCGGTGAGGTGCGGCCCGGATGCGAATGCTGTGACAGCAGGCTGGCATGCGTGAGCAATCCGGTTCGCGGATCACCTTGCGGAAATTCATAAATATACCAGTCGGACTTGGTCACCGGCACGTCGTAAATCGGGCCAAGCGTGCGGTTCATCGCGATCGACCGCGTCGTGAAAAGATCGCGATAGTCACCCTTCCGATCCACCAGCAACCAGCTGATGGTGCGCAGCGTCTGGTCTCGCAGCGAAGTGCCGATGGCCTGCGAATAGGCGGGATAGATAAGGGAGTCCTTCGCCAGATCGTCCATTCCGTCCAAGCGCAGATAGTCTGTGAAGAAGGCGCGAACACCCTCATGGAACCGTGGCGAGGCGATCAGGCGATCGACGGCCTTGGCAAGTCCTGCCTGGGTGTCGAGCGCGCCGCTGCGTGCTTCGTCGAGCAATGTCTGGTCTGGCGCACTGTTCCATAACAGGAAGGAAAGGCGGCTTGCCTTCGACCATGCATCGACACTCCGGCGCGAGGGGGCAGGGCGATCTATACGGAACAGAAATTCGGGGCTGGTCAGCATTCCGCCAAGCGTTGCCGCCAGACCTGCGTGAAAATTCCCGAGCGTAGCGGCCGCCTCTGTCGCTGACCTTGTAAGAGCTGCAACTTCGCCCTCGCTCAAGGGGCGCCGATATAGTTGTGAGCCGACACGTTGAATAAACTGGCGGGCGCAAGCAGCGCCGTCCTTGTCCGCCGGAGTAGGTGCGCAACCGATCAGTTTTTCGCGATGCTGCTCGTCCGTCACCTGCGTCGCGATGCTGCGGGCTAACGTCTCATATTGTTCAAGGCCCGCTGCCGTCACGGAGACGGCGCTTGTGCCAACCGCCTGAAGTCCGTCGATGCGCAGATCTGGCTCAAACCGGCCGACAATCTTGATGTCGGGGCCGAAAATATCGGCGATGACGCTGCGATACTGGCTTTCCGTCAGTCGCCGGATTTGACTCGGAGGGGTGTCCGCATGCGTTTCGTCGGCGCGCGCTCCGTTGAGGGCGATGCTGAGCCCAAGGGTGAGGCAGGCGCCAGCTAGGGCAAGCGAGGGAAGGGCGCGCACCTTCATGGACGCACCTCGCTTTGTGCGACTTGGCTGGGCGCAGCAAGGAAGGCCTTTACGCCGACGAAATCATAGGCCGACGATATGGCAGTGAAGCGGCCAGTGCGCGGATCACGATAGCCATCTGCCAGACGATCAATCGCCTTGCGAACGCCGGGGCAGGATACTCGCGTCAGATTGGCGCCATTCTGCGTCATCTGTTCGATGGAGTCATAGAAGCTGTCCAGCGTGTAATAGCCAAAGATGCTGCCTTCTATCGAGCCATCAGGGCTGAACTTGGCACGCAGCCGGGCGCCCCGGATGTGGCGCGGTGCATCCACTATCTGTTCCTTGTAGTTCATCGTCAGATCAACGGGGTCCGTCGTCAGGACGCCGCCTGTAATGTGGCCTGAGACCGTAGCGCGAAGCCGGGGATCGGGATCGGGCGTAAAGGTGGCGCGGGCGAGCGGGCCGCCACGCCCGTCGCGGGTCAGCGGTTCACTGACAGCAAGAATGGTGACGCGTACTTCAGGGTCATCCTGAAGGCTGTCGACGCCGCGAAGCTCGATTACAGTGGGCGCGCGGGCCGAGATCATGGTTTTACCCGCAACTTCTTCCTTGCCGTTTTCGCGAAAGGTGGAAACGCAGCCGACGGCACGCCAAAGCCGGTTATCGACGCCGTTCGTGCCATCTGGCCCTTCGAAATCCAATTTTCCGTCTTTACCATCCAGGTTGATACCGGCGGCAACCTTGCCCTCATAGGTTTTGAAGTTCTTCGCCAATGCCGGGAAATCGGCGGGGTTGGAGCAGGCGCTGTAGACCACTTCGCGCTTCTGGAAGGCGAGCCGCCCGGCGCCTTTGGGTAAACCGTTCAGGGCGCCGATCGCCGCCGCCAGCTCCTGCGTTGGCTCTGCCTTTGGATCGTAGCCCGGCGGGAAGATCACGGAAGATGAGCGGTCGCCGCGAAGAAATATTCTGCGGAATTTGAAATATTCGTTCATCCGCTGCTCAAGTTCCTGCCGCTTTTCCTTACCGGCATATTTGGCCTGCTCGGCAGGCGGCAGCATGGCATAGAAACGATCGAGGTCACCGCTATCGGGAACTGGGCAGCTATCCTTTTCCCCACCTTGGGCAAGATAGATATTGCTGAGTACGAAGGCATGCACGCCGACTTCACCGCCCGTGGGGGCGTCGGCACCGATGAGGGACGCCGCGATCAGGGGTAGGACCACATATGCTCTGGTCGACCGATTGGCGGTCGATCCCTTTCTGCCCTTCATATAATCCTCTCTGATGCCGCTTTATGCGAGCGCTTCAGTTTTCATGACTCTTCCTGCGTTTTGCCACCACCCCAAAATCGATCATGTAGCGCGGCAATTTCGCGCATCCATTTTACGCCAAAACCCGAAACAGAAAGATTTATCCTGGGCGTTGGATCGACTAGCTTGATCGAAAATCAAGGGAAGTACCAATGCGGCCATTGCAGACGGAATCCGGCGAATGGCATCTTGCCGAGAGCGTGGCTGAGCGCGTGCTCGCCATTTAGGCCCAGTCGGCCCGAAGCTGCGATTTTGGTCATCTTGGAGAACACGTCGGGAACGGGCTGGTTGTTGTTGACGATCGCCCATGCGAGGAACGACGTTCCGCTCCGATAAGGGAGCGGCGTTATGAGCCTTGGCGTTTCGAGTGGGGATCTGATCGGCTCCTGGAGCCTGAGTTTTTCGGACATCGCGTTCGTGACCGGCAAAGCGGAGACGGCACGACTGGGATTGGCGGTTCAGCTTAGATTTTTCGCCGGGCATGGCTTCTTTGTGCCGGATCATGCGTCGATACCCTCCGACGGTGTCTTGTATCTGGCGGAGCAACTTGGTCTCGATGCCAAATCCGTGAACCACTATGATTTTTCCGGGCGCACCGCCCGCCGGCATTGCGCGGAGATTTTGCGGCATCTCGGGTTCCGCCGTATGACGCAGACGGATCGCAGGGCGTTGTCGAGGTGGATTTCCGACGATCTTTGTGCGGGCGGGCAGCCGATCAATGCCATGCTCGAGCATGTTTTCCTGTGGTGCCGCGACCGCCGTATCTATGGGCCGTCGCGCAAGGAGCTGGAACGCCTCGTCCGTTCGCAACGACACCTCTATCTGGAGGCCCTGTTGGCCCGAGTCCGCGATCGGCTTGCGCCGGATGCGGTCGCCTTGCTGGAAGCCTCGCTCGCCGATCCCGATGGCCCGACCGGCTTCAACACGATGAAGGGGGATGCAGGTCAGGCGACGCTCGAAAACATTCTTGGCGTGACCGCCAAACTCGCCTTTATCCAACGGCTTGCTCTTCCCCGAGATTTCCTATCGGTCACGGGCAAGGCATGGGTCGATCAGATCGTTCGCCGGGTTGCCGGCGAGAAAGCCTCGGAGATGCGCCGGCATGTACCGGCGCGCCAGCTCGGGCTCTATGCCGTTTATCTGATGGCGCGGGAAGCTCAGCTTACGGATGCGATGGTCGACCTGCTGATCGAGACGGTCCATAAGATCGGATCGCGCTCGAAACGCAAGGTGGTGGGCGATATCGCGAAAGACATCGAGCGGGTCTATGGCAAGGAGCGACTCCTGGTCGAGATTGCCAGCGCTTCGATCGACGATCCATCCGGGCGCATCTGCGATGTCATTTTCCCAATCGCCGGCAAGGACAAACTGGCGGCGATCATCAAGGAAAGCCAGGCAAAGGGCGCCTTGGATCGGCGGATCTACAAGGTGATGCGGAGGTCATGGGCCAATCATTATCGCCGTATGCTGCCAAGCCTGCTTTCGGCACTGGAGTTCCGGTCGAACAACGCCGTGTGGCGTCCGGTGCTGGCGGCCCTGGACTGGATCAGAAGCAAAGTGGATGATGGATGCCGCTACGTGCCGCCGCACGCAGTGCCGGTCGACGAGGTCATTCCGGCGAGATGGCGCAGTTCCGTCATTGATGAAGAGGGGCGCGTAAACCGGATCAGTTATGAGCTTTGTGTCCTCGCGCAACTGCGCGATCGCATCCGTTCTAAGGAAATCTGGGTTGTCGGGGCGGACCGATACCGCAATCCCGATGACGATCTTCCCAAGGACTTCGATGCGCGGCGAGAAGCATATTACACAGGATTGAACCTGACGGCGGATGCGCGTGCATTTTCAAGCGCCATCCGGGAAGAGCTTGCTCAGGAACTGTTGCTCCTCAATGCCAATATTCCCCGGAACGACAAGGTTCGGCTGCTGTGGCGCGGCGAGAACCGTATATCTCTCACCCCGTTCAAACCCTTGCCCGAACCCAGGGGTCTCGCCTCGATCAAGACCGAGATCGGCCAACGCTGGCCGATGACCGGGCTGCTCGACGTACTGAAGGAGGCTGCCCTTGATACGGGACTTCTCGAAGCGTTCGAAACATCGGCCTCGCGTGTTGCACTGCCGAAAACCGCGCTGGATCAACGTCTCCTGCTATGCCTCTACGGCCTGGGAACGAATGCCGGGCTCAAGCGGATCGCCGGCGCCACCCCCGATGTCAGCTATGAAGAGCTGCTGCATGTCCATCGCCGCTTCGTTCATGCCGCGGCGCTCAAGGAGGCGTGTGCCAGGGTTGCGAATGCGACCCTGGCAATCCGCAATGCTGCAGTCTGGGGGGACGCCGGCACGGCCTGTGCGTCAGATTCCACAAAGTTCGGAGCCTGGGATCGCAACCTGATGACGGAATGGCATGCGCGTTATGGTGGACGGGGCGTCATGATCTACTGGCATGTCGAACGACGCGCGACATGCGTCTATTCCCAGCTCAAGCGCTGCTCTTCCTCCGAGGTCGCCTCCATGATCGAGGGCGTGCTGCGCCATTGCACCGACATGGAAATCCAGCGACAATATGTTGATAGTCATGGCCAAAGCGCGGTTGGCTTTGCATTTTGCCGGCTTCTCGGATTTGAGCTTGCACCCCGCCTGAAAGCGATCGCTCGCCAGAAGCTGGCTCTTCCCGATGTCGGCATGCGAACGCGGCTTCCCCACTTGCAGCCGATCCTCTCCAGTCCGATCAACTGGGATGAGATCGAGCAGCAATATGACGAGATGGTCAAATATGCAGCCGCGATGCAGACAAAAACCGCCGACCCGGAGGCGATCCTGCGCCGGTTTAGCCGCTCCGAGGTGATGCACCCGACCTACAAGGCGTTGAGTGAGCTGGGCCGCGCGGTCAAGACGATCTTCCTGTGCCGGTATCTGCGCGAGGAGTCCTTCCGCCGCGAAATTCATGAAGGCCTGAATGTCGTTGAAAACTGGAACAGTGCCAATGGGTTCGTTTTCTTCGGCAAGGGCGGCGAGATCGCCACTAACCGCATCGATGAGCAGCAGCTCTCGGTCCTGGCGCTACATTTGCTGCAAGCGTCGCTTGTCTATGTGAACACCCGAATGCTTCAGAGCGTGCTGGTGGAACCGAAATGGACGGGCCGGATGACGCCGGATGATTATCGCGGCCTCACACCGCTGATTTACAGCCACGTCAATCCTTATGGCCGCTTCGACCTCGATCTGAATAGCCGGATCGATTTTGGGCGGCTTGCTGCCTGACCGGGGCCTTTCCGCTCGCACCATTTGGGTGCACCCGAACGTGACGATCGGAAGTGACATATACGACATGTCACAAAAGGGTGGTTCCGTCACCAATGTTACTGTACGAGGGCAAAGCCACCCTAATGTGACGGATTTGCCCATGACCCGCGTCGGCTACGCCCGCGTCAGCACCATCGACCAGGATCTCGACATCCAGGTTGCCCGGTTGAAGGCAGCGGGCTGTGAAATCCTCCGCTCCGAAACAGGCTCGGGCGCATCGCGCACTGGACGCACGGAGCTTGAGACGATCATGCAGTTCCTGCGCGCCGATGACGAACTCGTCGTCCTGCGTCTCGATCGGCTCGGTCGCTCCACACGCGATGTTCTCAATCTGGTTCATGAACTCGACCAGAAGGGAGCCTCATTGCGGGTGCTTGAGCCGGAGGTGACGACGGCCGGAAGCATGGGGCGGATGGTGATCACCATTCTGGGCATGGTCGCGGACATGGAACTGACGTTCATCAAGGACCGGCAGCGCGCCGGGATCGAGGCGGCGCGCGCCGAAGGCGTCTACAAAGGCCGGAAGAAAAACATCGATGACGATGAAATCCGACGCCGGATCACCGCCGGCGCGAGCAAGGCCAGCGTCGCGCGCGACCTCAAGATCTCAAGAATGACCGTCTATCGGGCGCTTGACGTCATTCCTTCAAGGATCGGGCTGCCGGAAAAGCCGCCTTCTGTCACCATCGCCCTGCATCTGACCATCGAGAACTTCAACAAGCATGGTCGTGGCAGAAAGCCCGCTCGCGAGCGCATTGAGGCGATGCTGGAGCGGGATTACCAGATGCAAAAGACCGGGAACTGCGATTACACGCTGACCGTCGCCTATGATCAGGGTGCCGATGGCGTCAGCCTCGATGATGAGATCGCATCTCTCCAGACAGAGATGTTCAACATCGCAGAGAGCTACAGGTGCTCGATCGAGACCGATGTTTACGAGATTGGAGGACAAGAGCGAGCCTGGTAGATCGCCATGTTCAATCTTTGTTCTTCAACATGGCCAAAATCGCAGCTTCGGGCCGACTGGGCCATTTATGCCGAGGCGTTCGGGTCCGCCGAACCGCTTTTTGCCCATGCAGGCCGGTCGGTCGATGGGGGAAGTTTGTTGAGAAGCTTGCCGGTTGCCGATCTTGCGCGGATGACAAGCCAGGCGATTAACGAACTGGCACGCCGGGACGCGGTGATGGTAGGACGCCGGGGGCTGGGTCCGTGCGATTGGCGCGTCATAATGTACAGCCTGACGAGCGCACGAACCTTGCGTGAAGCTATCATGCGCTGCTGCGATTGTTTTGAAGCTATAGACTGGCGATGTGGCAAAATGGCGCTGCGGACCCATGGGGACAGGGCGGAACTTCAATTGCAGGCTATGCGACCCGGCGGGTCGACGTCAGCGGGCTGCTTGATCGACCTTTTTGGGTTGATGGAAATACATGGTCTTTTCGGTTGGCTGATCGATCACGCAATTCCAGCGCGCAACGCCTGGTTGAATCATGCGCCCGAAATATTCGAGGCGCTTAACCTGCCGGTATTGCCTTTCCCGGTGCGCCTCAACGAAGGCTGGAGCGGCTTTGATTTTAGTGCGTCTCTGCTGGATTATCCCGTAATGCGTAGCTGGGAAGACCAGCACCGACGGCCGCTCAGCAATCTCCTGTTCGTCTCCAACCCTCAGGAAGCCGACCGGACGCCAACCGAGATACGCGTTCGCGGCATTGCGATGGCAGCGCTCAAAAATGACCAGCGTTTGCCTAGTTTCGGAGAAATCGTCACCGCTTTAGGGGGAAGCGAAGCCACGCTGCGCCGCCAACTGGCGCGGGAGGGTACAAGCTACCGTCAGGTGCGCGAAAGCTGCCGTCGCGAACTGGCGCTGCATTTGTTACGGAGGACTGGCTTGTCGATCGAGGAAATCGCTGGGCGACTGGATTATTGCGATTCAGACGCCTTCCGCCAAGCCTTTCGTGCATGGACCAGCCATTCCCCGACATCCTACCGTCTGGGAAGTGGCGCAAGTGCGAACCAGAGAGAATTTTCTGAGTGATATATCAAGACCGACGCTCGCGGTTTCCGACCGTTCAAGTGGAGGCATCAAGAATGGCGGGGAATCTGTCAATCTCTGCGACCGCTTCTCCAGGAGGGTGGCTCTCCGCCAAAAGAGAACCCTGCCCCCGCAATGCAGGAACAGGGTCTAGACATTGGATAAGTCTGCGCCCCCCTTACCCCCGAAAGGGAAGAGAGGCCACGGAGGTTATCACCACTTGAAGCTGAGCGTTGCGCCGAACTCGCGGGGGTTCATCACGTTCGCCGTGCGATAGCCGGAGTTGAGCGGCAAGCCATTACCGTTGCACAGTGCCGGATTTAGATAATATCCGGGCGCACAGTAGGTCGACATCGTGCTGTTGCCCGTTGAGATGTTCGTGACACGCTTCTGATTCAGCACATTGCGTGCGAACAGTTCAATGCCCCAGCCCGCATCATCCGAGCGCACGCCCAAGAACAGATTGAGCAATTCGCGATCCCTGTAATTATAGTTCGCGCGTTCGGAATGGAAGCCGGGGCGGTAATCCAACAGGGCACGGACATATGGTGTAACCGTTCCCATGGGGAAACGGATTTCCGTGTTGGCCCTCAGAGTGAAATCCGGAACTTCCGCCATGCGTCCGCTGGTCGTGCAATAGCTCACATCTCCCGTGCCGACAACAGTTGGGTTGCCGTTTACATCGAATGTGTTGCACGGAATAGTGGCATTGTCGAAACGGGCCTTGGCATATGAGCCGCTGATATTCAGATCCCAGTCCGAGGTGGGACGAGCGTTAATCTCGGCTTCAATCCCCTTCACCTTGGCTTTGGTGTTGTAGTTGAAGTCGAAGCCGCCACTAGACTGATAGTCAACCGGTTGGCCATTTATGATAAATGTACGTCGCACATCGTAGTAGATGCCGGTGAAGCGATTGAGGAAATTATCGAGCTTTTGATAGAAGGCCGCGACCGTAAAATCGATCTTGCGATCGAGGGCAGAGCCTTTGAGACCGATTTCAAAAGAATCGGTCTTTTCAGGTGAGGTCTGAACAAGGTCGTTGGAAATGAAGGCGGGCGTTGCTACCCCATGGCTGCCCGCGCGGAAAGAATGGCCATAGGAGAAATAGGCATTCAGAGCGGGCGAGAAAGCGTAGTTGACTGTCGCGCCACCAGTGATCGGCTTCTCGTTACCACGGAATGGTCCGTCCACAATGGGATTTGACGGGATCGACGCAGGCAACGGATCGAAAAAGATGCTGGTGACCTGCGTGTTCTTCATGATGGAGTAGCGCAGGCCGCCGGTGACCGTCAGTGGACCCGTTTTGTAACGCAGATTGCCGTTGAATGACCAAGTCGATGTGTCAACCGGGACGACGATCCTCAAATCCAGAGGGGAGATGGTAAACGGCAACGTTGGGGCGATGATTGTATCCTGCGCCTGATTTACAATGGTGGTGCCGGTCTGCTTTTGATAAAAAGCGCCCACGCCCCAACCAAGTCCTTCGTCGTTGTTCGACGACAACCGCACTTCGGCCGTATCCACCTTATATGGCGTGACTACATCCGAAGTCGGCACGTAACCGGGGACGGCATTGCCCGTGTCGAGGTCGCGGCTGATTTTCAACTTAGTGAACTGGTGAGAGCCTAGGACCGAAAGCGTAGCTGGACCCAAATCCCAATCAGTCACCAGATTGACGATATGAGTTTCGTTGCGGTTACGGAAGATCCCTTCCTGCACCGCCTTGTAGTCGGAAGCGGTCAAGGGCGGTCCGGACGAAACCGAGGTGTCCGGAGCCACAATGAAGCCGAAGCCATAGGAAGGCTGTGTAAAATCGAAGCCATCAAGATAAAAGGGCGTGTTGCCGCTGCCTATAACCTGCTGGAACTGCCGGTTGTCGGCATACAGATATTGGTAGGTCAAATAGGCAGTAAAATCCTCGGTCGGCCTCCAACCCAGGGTGCCACGCACGCTCTCGGTGCGGCTCCTTGACCGTTGGCCATTCCGATTGACGTCGCGCACTTGATTGAGGCGGTTGCCGTCAACCACGCCGGCGAGGCGAATAGCCAGCTTGTCGTTGAAAGGCAGAGAAGCGCCAAACTGCACGTTATAGCCAGCGCGGTCGGTTGCAGTTGCCTGGGCATAACCCTCCGGCGCGTCAAAGTTCGGACGCCGTGTCGTGATCGTGATCGAACCCGCGGGTGCAGAGAGGCCCCGCAACAGGCCTTGCGGGCCGCGCAGCACTTCGATTTGCCCGATGTCGTACATGGCGGTGTAAACAGTCTGCGCATCGGCCGGAATTTCGTTAAGATAGACCTGCACCGCCGGAGCGGTACCCTGATCCGGATCGAAGGTAATGCCACGCAGCGTCGTCGTATTATTCCGTCCAGTCGAGTTGCTCAACTCGAGACCCGGTGCGAGTTGGGAGACGTCCTTGATGTCGAAGATCTTGAATTTTTCAAGCTGTTCGCCAGTTGCGACGTTCACCGACATCGGCACGTCCTGCAGCTTTTCCGCCCGGCGCGTGGCGGTGACGATGATTTCATTGTTGGAATTTTCAGCTCCGGCCTGTGCATAAGCCAGCGCGGGTACAGCAAAAGCAGAAACGCCAGCGCACAGGAGCGCCGCGCGTGAGACACGCTTAATTCGCATCGATAATCCTCCCCTGAGGGTGTTGCTGTTAAACGGCTCTCGTTAATTTGGGCCGTTTCGCGCACTATATTCGAGTGGACAACGCTGGCAACGCTTTTCTGAACGGCGACGTGCGAAATGAACCGCATGAGCAAAATTGCTTCGCCGGTTGGTTGAGCCGAGCGAGAAAGGTGATGCCAAACCTTACCTCAGCAGCTTTGCGTTGGCGCCAAGATGCCGCCGCAAAACAAGCCGGTCAAACGGCGCGCATGAGCATTGAGATGGACCGGATCGATGCTGTTTTCGGCCTCGCCCTGAAAAAAGCGGCGATGGGATTCAGAGAGGATGAGGCTGGTGAGAGACTCGGCCGCGAAAGCCACATCCTGATCAGGGATGCTGCCCTGATCGATCTGCGATTGTAGAAATGCGATCATGGGGTCGAGATAACGGCGCACGACGACCTGTTCGATATGAGGGCGGGCTTCTTCCATGAAGGAGGGGTTCAACATCAACAGGCGGCGCATGCCGGTGGCATAGGGTTCGCACACTTCGACAAGGCACGCCTCTACGAATGCGAGCAGGCTTTCGCGCCAGTCGGGGCGGGGAGGGACGGTCATCGGTTCCAGGCCATAACCCAGCATTTGCCGGACGACCGCAGCAAACAGCGCGGATTTGTTGGGGTAATGGGCGTAGACGGTTTTCCGCGAGAGACCTGATGCGGCGATGATCGAGTTCATCGTGAGGTTCGGCCCATGTTCGACGAGCAGCTGCATCGCGGTATCGACCAGGCGCTGCTCGACGTCGCCGCTTTCTTCGCGGCGGGGGCGGCCGGGGCGGCGGATGGGGGGAGTGGAAACCATGAAGGAAAGCATTGGCAAAAAAAGCTTCGGTTGAAAATAAACAATCTTGTTTCTTTTTGTCGCGGCGCTATCCGTGTCGCTGTCGATCAAGGTTGGAGTCATTCCGCTTGCCGCTTTCTGGCCCGCGCCGTTCATCACTTTTGTTCTGTGCGCTGCTGTGTGGTTGCGCGCCGTCGATCGAACTCGCGCGCCCCAGGATCGCGTTGCCCGAGCGGTTCGAAGCGGCACCCGCCCTGGCCGCCGAGGAAAGGCTGGACCGCTGGTGGATGCGTTTTAACGATCCGCAACTTTCCGCATTTGTGGAACAGGCGCTGGCGCAGAATACCGATGCCCGTTCAGCCTATTTCCGGCTGCGCGAGGCGCGCGCCATTCGTGACCAGTCGCTATCGCAGCGCCTGCCGACGGGTGCCGTCAGCGGATCGGCCAAGATACAGGATGGCAGCCAGCTGTCGGGCACCGATCTGTTCGGGTCCACCGCGCGCAGTGACAGCCAGTCGCTGGCCTTCAGTCCCAGCTGGGAACTCGACCTGTTCGGCAGGCTGAGCGCGATCGGGCAAGGCGCGCGGGCGACCTATGTGGCGGCGGCCTATGATTATCATGCTGCCCGGTTGAGCCTGGCCGCCGATGTTGCGAGCGCGCTGTTCGAGGCGCGAGGATTGGCTGTCCAACGCGACGACGCGCAGGAGGGGTTGCGCATCGCGAGAGAATTGGAGCGAGCCTCACAGCTCGGCCGCGATCGCGGGCTGGTGGCCGCTTCGGAAACGGCCCGGTTGGAAGGTGACGCGGCAACGGCGCAGGCAGAGCTGACGCGGATCGAGACGGCGCTGCGAAACGCCAAGCGGTCGTTGCTGGTCCTGATCGGAACGCCGGACGCCCCGACCGATAGCCTGCAGATAGAGGCGCGGCTCGATACGGCGCCGCCGGTGCCGCCGCTGCTGCCCGCGTCGCTGCTGACGCGACGACCGGATATATTGGCTGCCGAGGCACGGGTCGCGGCAGCGACGAGCGCCGTCAAGGTCGACAGGCTGGCGCTGTTTCCGCGCTTCACGCTTCAGGGCAACGGCAGCATCAGCCGGACGTCCGGGGTGGCGGGCGGCGTTTCCAGCCTCTGGTCCATCGCCGCCGGATTGAGCCTGCCGGTCCTGGACCGCACCCGCCTGATGGCGCAGCTGCGCGCGACGGAGGCGCAGGGCGAACGCGCCGTGGTGAGCTATGAGGCTGCGGTGCAGGCAGCCTTTCGGGATGCCGACATCGCGCTGGCGCTGGTCGCTGCCGATCGGGTGCGGATCACCGACCTCAGCCTTGCCGAGGAACGGGCGCGCTTTGCGTTTGACGCGGGGCGGAAAGGCTATGGCGCGGGCCTGATTGACCTTACCACACTGATCCAGTCAGAACAGACATGGCGCGCGGCACGCCGGGCGCTCACCAATGCGCGGACACAGGCGCTGGGCAATGCCGTTGGCGCCTTCCGGGCTTTGGGCGGCGGGTGGAGCCCGGATGATCCCGCGACGGCGCCTGAACAGCCGCCGGTCGCCCTGCCTATTCAATCCAAGGAAATGCCGTGACCTTCAAGCTGCGTCCCCTTGCCATGGCGCTTCCCCTCGCCCTGCTGCTTGCCGCCTGCGGTGGGGGCAAGGAAGCGGCCAAGGAGCCGCCGCCGCCGACCGTGACGGTGGCCTTGATTGATCATCGGGCGCTGGCAGGAGGTCTTAGCGCCTCGGGCCGCCTGATCCCGCGCGAGGAAGTTGCGGTCGCGCCGGAGCTTTCGGGCTATCGCATCGCTCGCGTGCTGGTGGAAGAGGATGCCAGGGTAGGCGCCGGACAGGTGTTGGCGGTGCTGGACGATACGCTGCTGCGTTCGCAGATCGATCAGGCGCGCGCTCAATTGAGCCAGCAGCAGGTCGCCTATGAGCGGGCTCGTATGGACGCGGGCCGGGTAGCGGGCCTCGATAATCAAGGCGTGCTGTCGCAGGAAGCGATCGACCAGCGGCGTATTGCAGCGCGATCGGCGCAGGCCGCCGTGGGCGTGGCGAAGGCGCAGCTTGACGACCTGCTGACCCGCCAGAGCCGGTTGATCATCCGATCGCCCGTGGCGGGCCGTGTTCTCCAGCGATCCGCGCGGCCGGGCGAGCCGTCCGCATCGGGAACGGTGCTGTTCACTATCGCGCGCGACGATCTGGTCGAATTGGACGCCGAAGTTGCAGAAGCGGCCATGGGAACGCTGTCCATCGGTGATCCCGCGACGGTCACATTGGCGTCGGGCACCAGGCTGTCGGGCAAGATCCGGCTGCTGGGCGCGCGTGTCGATAATCAGACGGGGCTTTCGAGCGCGCGCATCGCCTTGCCGGTGAACCCGCAATTGCGGCCCGGCGGATTTGCCAAGGCGGAGTTCGTCAAAGCCAGCGGCACCGTGTTGGCCGCGCCTGAAGCCGCGGTGCATTATGATGCGGACGGCGCCTATATGCTGTTGCTCGACAAGGCCGACCGGGTCCATCGCGCTTCGGTCCGGACAGGGCGGCGCGCGGGTGGCATGGTCGAGATATTGAGCGGCGCGAAGCCCGGCGTGCGGGCGGTGCTGGGTGGCGGCGCTTTCCTGCTGGAGGGTGACCGGGTGCGGATCGCCGCGGGCAGGGGCAAATAACCATGCGTATTTCCGCCTGGGCCATCCGCAATCCGATCCCGGTCGTTTCGCTTTTCATCCTGCTGACGATCGCGGGGATCGTGGCGTATATCGGCCTGCCCATAAAGCAGTTCCCCAACGTCAATTTCCCTGTCGTCAGCGTGACGGTGACGCAGAATGGCGCGGCGCCCAGCGAAGTCGAGAACCAGATCACGCGGCCGATCGAAAATGCGCTGAGCAGCGTGGCTGGGGTCAAGCATATCAGCTCTACGGCCGTGCTGGGATCGTCCACGACGACGGTCGAGTTCGAACTGCACAGCGACATGCAGAAGGCGACGGACGATGTCCGTACCGCGGTGGAGCGTGCGCGCATCGATTTGCCGCCGGGGATCGACCCGCCGCTGGTGCAGCGTCTGGACATCGATGCCGCGCCCATCCTGACCTACGCGGTCAGCGCGCCCGCGATGGGCAACACGGAATTGTCGCGCTTCGTCGACAAGGTGGTCACGCGCGCATTGCAGGCCCAGCAAGGCGTGGCGCAGGTTCACCGCATCGGCGGCGCGGATCGGGAAATCAACATCGTGCTGGATGCCCAGCGGATGGCGGCACGGGGCGTGACAGCGCCGCAGGTGAACAACGCGCTCGCCGCGTTCCACAGTGACGATCCGGGTGGCCGAGCCGATGTGGGGGCGGTCGAACAGACGATCCGTGTCCTTGGGTCATCCATGACCATCGACAGGTTGCGCGACCTCGCGATTCCGGTTCAGGGCCGCTACGTTCGCTTGGGCGACATTGCGGAGATTGGCGATGGCGCGGCGGAGCAGCGCGGATTTGCGCGGCTGGATGGCAGGCCGGTAACCGCGATCCAGATCAGCAAGACGCGCGAAGCGAGCGACATCAGTGTCGAGGACCGGGCGGTCAAGGCGATAGCCCAGATCGAGGCCGAGCATCCGGGCGTCACCTTCACCAAGCTGGTGTCCACGGTGGATTCGACGCGGCGGACCTTTGCATCGACCCAGCATGTGCTGATCGAGGGCATTTTTCTGGCGGTGATCGTCGTCTATCTGTTTCTGCGCAACTGGCGCGCGACGATCATCGCGGCGGTGGCCATGCCCCTGTCGCTAATCCCCACTTTCGTCCTGATGTCGGCCATGGGGTTCAGCCTCAACAGCATCACGCTGCTGGCGCTGACATTGGTGATCGGCATCCTGGTCGATGACGCGATCGTGGAGGTGGAGAATATCGAGAAGCGGATCGAGACTGGCGAGACGCCCTATCGCGCCGCGTTGATCGGCGCGGATGCCATCGGTCTGGCTGTGATCGCCACGACCGCGACGATCATCGCGGTGTTCGCGCCGGTATCGCTGATCCCAGGGCAGGCGGGGCAGTTTTTCCGCGAGTTCGGTTTGACCGTGGCCGTCGCGGTGCTCTTCTCGCTGGTCGTGGCGCGTTTGCTGACGCCGCTGATGGCCGCCTATTTCCTTGTCCCGCTCAAGGATCGGACGCATCGGGAAAAGCGGCCCGTAAACCCAATTTATGGCCGCATATTGGATTGGGCCTTGGCACACCGATGGATGACGATGGCGATCGGTGGCGGGATTTTCCTTCTGTCGCTCCTGCTGGCGAGCCTTACCCCGGTGGGATTCCAGCCGGTTGGCAATCCGGGCTATCTCTACATCGCGGTGCAGGGGCCGCCCGGCGCGACGCGTGACGACATGGCGCGGGCAGTGAACGACGCCACCCGCATGCTTTCGGCAGAGCCCGCAGTGGAACGGGTCTTTGCCCAGGTAGGATCAACATCCGGCGGCTTCAGTGCGGGCGACGACATGCGCACGGGCACGCTGACCGTGGTGCTGAAGCATGATCGCGACGTCACGACGGACGAGTTCCGGCAGATCATAAGGCCAAAATTGCGCGATATTCCGGACGTGCGCCTGTCCAATCAGGGCACGTTCGGTTCGGCTGGCGTCAACATCGTGCTGGCCGGGGAAGACGGGCAGGCGTTGGAGCGCACGCAAATCGAATTGTTGCGGCAGATGCGCAACGTGCGGTCGATTTCCGACCCCCGCCCGGCGCCGCCGCCCGCAGGTCCGGAGTTGATCGTGACGCCCCGGCCGGAGGAGGCGTCGCGCCTTAACGTCGATAGCCGGACGCTGGCCCAGGTGCTGCGCATCGCGACCATCGGCGACATCGACGCCAGCGTAGCGAAATATTCGGATGGCGACGAACGCGTGCCGATCCGCGTCCGCCTGCCCGAAGGATCGCGTCAGGATCTGGAGACGATCGCGAACCTTCGCGTGCCGACCATCGATGGACAGACGACGCCCTTGTCGGCGGTTGCGGATATCCGGTTCAAGGCGGGACCGGGCAAGATTGTGCGCTATGACCGGGAGCGGCGCGTGTCGGTGGAGGCGGACCTGATCGCCGGGCGGACATTGGGCCAAGCGTTGCAGGAAGTGAACGCATTGCCGGTCATGCGCAACCTGCCCAAGGGGGTGCAGGAGGCGAAGACGGGCGATTCGGAGGCGATGTCCGAGTTGTTTGGTGGCTTCATGCTGGCGATCGTGGGGGGTATCGGGCTGACATTTTCGGTGCTGGTGCTGCTGTTCAAGGGCTTCTTCAAGCCGGTGGTTATCCTGGCCGCGCTTCCGCTGTCGCTGCTGGGTGCCTTTGCCGCGTTGACGCTGTTCGGCAAGACGCTGGACTTGCCCGCGATGATCGGCCTGCTGATGCTGCTTGGCCTGTGCGCGAAAAATTCGATCCTGCTGGTGGAATTCGCGATCGAGGAGGAGCGGGCGGGCACGCCGATGACGGAGGCGCTGCGCAACGCATGCCGTGAACGGGCGCGGCCGATCGTCATGACGACGGTGGCGATGGCGGCGGGCATGCTTCCGACAGCCCTGGGCATTGGGGAAGGCGCGGAATTTCGTCAGCCGATGGCGCTGGCGGTGATCGGCGGCCTTATTACCTCAACGGCGTTGTCGCTGATCTTCGTCCCGGTGATTTATGAGATCGTCGAGAGCGTCGAAAGATGGATCGCGCCAAGGGCCGCGCGTCTGGTGACGCCGCGTCAACCGGGAGATGACGATCCGTTTCCCATATGATGGAAATGTTGACAGATGCTCACTGATCGCTTGACTTATCGAACATGCATGTTCAATTAGATGTGCCTTTTAGGCACTCTCCTACACCTACCTGGGCCGGCCACAACCGGCCCTTTCTTTTTGCGGAGGTGTGGCAGGAGCCCAATAGAAAAGGGCGCTTGCGCGCCCCTTTCCCTCAATAAAGCCTGAGCTTTTTACCCTTAGGGCAGCTTGGCCAGATCGGCGTCGATCGCCGCCAGGCGGGCGTCGGTGACATCGTCGGGCGAATATTGCTGGACCGCCTTCAGGGTCATGGCGCGGGCCATGTCAATCTGATCATTGGTGGTCATGCCGGGGATGTGCTTCTCAACGATCGCCTTGGCAGCGGGGTTGTCGAGCAGGACACCCAGTTCGGTGTCGGTCGAGTTGTACTTGGCGGGAGCGGCAGTTTCCGCCAGCGCCGGAGTGGCGAGCGACAGAGCAGCGGCAGCAAGAATCAAAAAGCGCATGGAACAGGATCCTCCGTTTGTGATTTTTCCTATATCGCACGACAACGTGCTAAATTCAAGTCACCAGCTTTCGCGGGCGGCCATCAAAAGATCGACGGTTTTCCGGGCGGCGGCCAACAGTTCGGCTTCGACGATGGGACCCGCGCTGCTTTCCTGCAATTCCCACCCGGTGATGGCGGCGACAAGCTGTCGAGCGATTGCGGAAGGATCACGGGCAGGAATGCCGTCGCGCGCGGCTGCCTGGCTGATGTCGTCGCTGATGAGGCGCACGATGTAGAGATAGCCTGCTTCATACATAGCGCGGGCGAGTTCGGGGAAGCGTTCGCGATTGGCGAGCGTCAGGAGCTGGAACGCGTGCACTTCCTGCTGAAGCAGCGACCGCGCAATCATTTGCGCGTGATGGTGGAGGCGTTCGGCAATGTCATCGGTCAGCCGATGATCCTGTCTGGCCGATATCAGCGACCATTGTTTGACGCGATCATGGATGACGGTCGTGAACAACGCTTCCTTTGATGGATAGCGGGCATAGAGCGTGCCCTTGGAAACGCCGGTGGCCGCAGCGATATTCTCCATCGCCACGCCGTCATAACCCAGTTCCAGGAACATCTGGGTGGCGGTCGCCAGGATAGCGCGATCGATCGCGGCGACCTGTTTCGCGTCGGGTCGGCCGCGTTTTGGGGTGAATGCTTTCTCGGTCTTTGTGGCTGGCATGACCACATCTCTGACTCAAGCCATGAGCGGAAGCAATGGCCTTCTGAAATAAATCGAACGACACCGATCGAATATTGACGCGCGTGGTTCTGGAACGTAAGAATGTAAACTGCCGACAATCGGAAAATGTCCCCCCAGCGGAGAGGCTGCACATCATGAAGAATTCCTCATCCATCCTGTTGCTTGCCGCCGCAGGGACGATGCTGACGCCGGTCGCGGGATATGCCCGCGATACCCAGAAGTCGCCTGAGCGCAGAGCGGCCGAGACCCTGACGAAAATGACGGGTGAAGAGAAGATCCGGCTCATCCACGGACCCATGACGGGCCTCGTGCCTGCGTCGAAGCGGCCGCAGGGAATACCCCTCAGTGCGGGATATATCGAGGGAGTGGAGCGCCTTGGCGTTCCTATGCTGGTGGAAAGCGACGCTAGCCTTGGCGTGTCCAACCTGATGGAAATGCGCAAGGGCGATGTGGCGACGGCACTGCCCTCAGGGCTTTCGCTTGCGTCCACATGGGACCCGGAAATCGCCCATGCGGGCGGTGCAATGATTGGTGCGGAGGCGCGGGCCAAGGGTTTCAACGTGATGCTGGTGGGCGGCGTCAATCTGGTGCGTGACCCGCGCGCTGGCCGCAATTTCGAATATCTGGGTGAAGATCCGCTGTTGGCTGGGGAACTGGTCGGCAGCCAGATCAGCGGCGTGCAGTCCAATGGCATCATCGGCACGATCAAGCATTTCGCGCTCAACAATCAGGAAACCGGTCGCAACATCGCATCGGTGAACATGGATGAGCAGGCGATGCGCGAGAGCGATCTGCTGGCTTTCCAGATCGGCATGGAACGCGGCAAGCCGGGGTCCGTGATGTGCGGCTATAACCGCGTCGATGGAAAATACGCCTGCGAGAATCCTTTTCTGCTGAACGACGTGCTGCGGCGCGATTGGGGCTTCAAGGGTTATGTGATGTCGGATTGGGGCGCGGTGCATTCTACCGAGGCCATCATCGCAGGCCTTGATCAGCAATCAGGCGAGCAGATCGACGGCAAGCGCTATTTTTCCGACCTGATGGTTGAAGCGGTCAAGGCGGGGAAGGTGCCGCAGTCGGCGGTCGACAAGGCCGCCGGACGCGTGCTCTACGCCATCTACGCTCATGGAGTGGCCGACAAGCCGCTACAGCCGGGTCAGTCGATCGACTATGATGCCAACGGCGACATCGCGCAGCGTGCGGCGGAACAGGGGATCGTCCTGCTGCGCAATGAGGGCGGCATCCTGCCGCTGGCCGCTTCGGCGAAGACGATCCTGGTGGTCGGAGGCAACGCCGATGTTGGCGTGCCGAGCGGCGGCGGTTCGAGCCAGGTCAATCCCGTGGGCGGGCTGAAGCGCGTTTCCAAGGGCGCGGAAAGCGGCCCCGCTGCTGGCTTTGCCCGTCGCGGCTATGGGGGTACGGCGCCGCTCGACGCGCTGCGGGCCGAGTTTCCGAATGCGGCCGTCAGCTATCTGGACGGCAAGGATGTGCCAGCCGCTGTTCAGGCAGCGAAGTCGGCCGACATCGTTGTCGTTTTCGCGGAGAAGTACGCGACCGAGGCGGTCGACCACAAGGACCTGTCGCTGGGCGAGGGTCAGGACGAACTGATCGACGCGGTGGCAAGCGCGAACGGAAAGACGATTGTAGTACTGGAAACCGGCAACCCCGTCCTGATGCCCTGGCAGGCCAAGGTCCCCGCGATTCTTTCCGCCTGGTATGGTGGTCAGCGTGGCGGCGCTGCGATTGCGCGGGTTCTGACCGGAAAGGTCAACCCGTCCGGCCACCTGCCCGTGACCTTCCCGGCCTCGGTGGATCAGTTGCCCAATCCAGTGCTTCCCGGTTCCGACGCGCCGCCTGCGGATAAGGAAACGCGCGCCGTCTATGGTCTTCAAGCGGGTTTGAAGCCGTTCGACATCGTCTATCCGGAAGGATCGGACGCCGGTTATCGCTGGTTCGACAAGAAGGGGCTGAAGCCGCTTTATCCCTTCGGCTACGGTCTTAGCTACACCCAGTTCCGCTATGAAGGGCTGAAGGTCACGGGCGGAAAGGCGCTGTCTGTCCGCTTCACCGTGGTGAATAGCGGCCAGCGGGAGGGTGCGGACGTGCCGCAGGTCTACGTCACCCGGCCGGGCAAGGCCAAGCGGTTGATCGGATGGGCGAAGCCCAATCTCAAGCCCGGCGAAAGCAAGGAAGTCACGGTTACGGCGGACATGCGCGTGCTCGCGGACTTTGATGCAAAGGCGCAGCGTTGGGTGGTGCCAGCGGGTGACGTCAAGGTAGAGGTGGGCACATCCGCCGCTGATCCGGTGCTGACCGGCACGGCGCGGCTGAACCGTATGATGCGGAGGCCCTGAGCCATGGCGGCGAAGCGTTTGATCAAGAACTGCCTACTGGCCGCAACAGCCATGTTCGCGCTTGTCGAGACTCCGGCCTTTGCAGGCCCGCTGGACGATCATTTCCAGAGTCCGCCCGTCGATGCCCGGCCCCGGCTGCGTTGGTGGTGGCCGGGCGATGCGGTGACGGATCAGGAATTGCAGCGTGAGCTGAAGCTGATGGCGGACACCGGATTTGCCGGTGCGGAGATTCAGTCTTTCACGCCCAATTTCGTGACGCTTACGCCGGATGAGAAGGCCCGCGTCGATCAATATGCCGAGCCGTCCTTCTTCGCCCATGTCCGCGCTGCGGGGGAGGCGGCGAAGGCGTTGGGCCTGACGCTGGACTATACGCTGGGTTCGTCCTGGCCGTCCGGCGGCGGTTTTGCCATCACGCCGGAACTGGCGTTCACCGAACTCGCCATGGCCAGCACCCAGGTCAAGGGCGGCGAGGTCGGCCCAATCAAGCTCAATATCCCAAAGCGCACAAGGCGGCTGGGCGCGCTCAGCATGTTCGATGCGCGCGTCAAGGACCCGAAGGTCGCCGACTGGGGCAAGCGGATGGAGGGCCGGGCGCGCACTGTCGCGGTCGTTGCGGTCAAGGGCAATGCGCCCGTGCTTCAGCCGTCCGCGCCCGGCGCGATGGGCATGACATTGACGCCGTGGCGGGACGTGGTGACTGCTGGTACGCTCGATCCTTCATCAAGCGTCGTCCTGACCAGCAAGTTGCGCGATGATGGCACGCTCGACTGGACCCCACCGCCCGGCGATTGGCAAATCTTCGTGTTCCGCCAATATGCGTCCGACGTCGGTGTATTGGGCGCGGCCGGGCAGGGGCCGCAGCTGATACTGGATCATATGAACCCGCAAGCCTTTGCAGCGCATGCGGCGCGCGTCGGTGATCCGTTGGGGAATGACCCGGTCGGAATCCGATCGACGTTCGTGGACAGCCTGGAATTGATGCAGGATATTCAGTGGGGACCTGAATTGCTGCAACAGTTCAGGAAGCGGCGCGGCTATGATCTGACGCCCTATCTGCCCTTCGTTGTCCAGCCCGGTTGGATGCAGGCGTGGAACGAGCATTGGTCGCCGCCCTATTTCGACACGGCGAACAGCGATGTGGCGGAACGGGTTCGCGCCGACTATCGCCGCACGGTTTCAGACATGATGATCGAGGGGTTCATCCAGCCTTTCGTGGCATGGAATCATGCGCATGGCCTGAAGGCGAAGTTCCAGGCGCATGGCGGCGCTTTCGATACGATCCGGGGATATGGTCTGGCCGACATACCGGAGACCGAGGATTTGCCGGGCGCGGGCGATCCGCTGTTCATGCGCATGGCGCGGTCGGGCGCGCATCTCTACGGGCGCGCAATCGTGTCTGGCGAAAGCCTCGCGTGGAAAGACCGTCCCTATAATGTGACGCCCGAAGAGATGCGCCGACGTGTCGATTCTTTCATGGCTGGTGGCGTCAACTCCATGATCCTGCACGGCTATAACTACCGTTTACATGCAGACGATTGGCCCGGCTGGCACGCGTTCCAGCCCAGCCCCTTTGCCGGGGGCTTTTCCAGCATGTTGAACGAGACCAATCCGATCTGGCCCGCGATGAAGTCTTTGGCGGGCTATATCGGCCGATTGCAGGCGGTGATGCAGGCAGGTGAGGCGGCGGTTCCGGTCGCCTATTTCTATGGCCGCTACGGCTATTATGTCGGCATCGAGGATGACGGCGCGGGCAAGCAGGAAGCGGAAAAGGCGTTCCTGGCGGGCGGATATGATTTCGACCGGATCAACCCGGACTCGATCGCTCATGCCCGGATCGAAGGGAAACAGCTCGTTTCGCAGGGTGGCCAGCGCTACCCGGTGCTGGTGTTGCCGCCGATCGATGGCATTCAGGCAGAAACAGCCGAGGCGATCGCGCGTTTTGCCAAGGCGGGATTGCCGGTGTTATTCACCGATCGAGCGCCGAGCCGGGATGAAGGGCTGGCCCAGGCTCGCCAGCGCGATGCGAGGGTGAAGAAGGCAGTCGCCGCCGCGCTGAAATCCGGAGCGAAAATCGTTCCCGCCGCTGGTGTGACCGATGCTCTGCGGGCAGCGGCGGTTCCGGCCAATCTGCGCTTTTCTGGTGACGCTGCCGATCTTTACTTCGTTCAGCGGAAGATTGAGGGCCGTACCGCGACCTTTGTGTACAACAGGGGAGACGCCGCACGGCAGGTGACGCTGACGCTGCCCGAAGTGGGGGGCGTGACGCGGTGGAATGCGATGGACGGCACGGTTGCGCCTGTGTCGGCGCGCGTCGCTGGGCAGGGGACGGACGTGCCGATCAGCCTGGCGGCGGGGGAAAGCGCGCTCCTGATGCTTGATCCCACGACGCAGGCGGTCACCGTTCCGGCACCGGCGACTGTGGCCAGCATGACGCTGCCCATGGATGGATGGCGGCTTCAGGCGGCCGGTCGTGTCCAGCGCAAGCCCTACAGCCAGGATTTCGCCTCTATCAGCCTGAAGGATTGGCAGCAGGTGCCTGAACTGGCGCGCTTTGCAGGAACGGGAACCTACAGGCGCACGATCAATGTCGATGCGGGCTGGTTGACCAAAGGAACAAGCGTGATGCTGGATCTGGGCGAAGTGCATGACGTCGCCACGGTGACGGTCAACGGGCAAAGTTTGCCCACCCTGTTCAGCGCACCGTTCCGCGTCGATGTGACGAAGCTGGTTCGGGCGGGCAAGAATGACATCAGCGTTGCTGTCGCCAACGTACCCCAGAATGCGATGATCGATCCCAAGGATACGATCTACAAGAAGTTGAAGCCGGTTCCGGCCGGATGGGTGGGGCCAGCGAAACTGGAGGCGCAACGGTGAAAGGGCGGCGTTTCGCAGCCGCGATCGCATCCTGCCTGCTGATTGCAGCGGCGCCGGTCGTAACTTCTCCAGAAGCAGGATTGAAGTCGGTTAATCCGGAGTTGCGGCCGGTCGCGCGCGGCATCATGCAGGCGCAGCGCAGCGGGGTGACGTACAAGCCCGCCAAGCCCGGCCCACTGCCCGCAGGGGTCGAGGAGCGGCAGGCACCCGGATCGCGCGGACATCCGGCGGTGCCGGTCTATGTCGTGAACGCTGGTGCCGAGCAGGGGGCGCCGCGGGGCGCCATCTTCTTTGTCCATGGCGGTGGTTTCATCGGCGGTGATGCGCGGGAAAATCTGCCCGCGCTCAAAAGCCTGGCCGAGCGGCTGAACTGCGTGATCGTATCGGTGCAATATCGGTTGGCGCCGGAGACGCGTTTCCCCGGACCTCTGGAAGATGCCTATGCGGGTTTGAAATGGCTGCACGGCAATGCCGCCGCGCTGGGCGTCGATCCGGGGCGGATTGTCGTCATGGGTGAAAGCGCGGGTGGCGGCTTGGCTGCCATGCTGACGATTGCGGCGCGTGACAGGGGCGAGGTGCCAGTCGCGTTTCAGGCGCTTATCTACCCCATGCTGGACGATCGGACGGGCTCTTCGCGTCCAGTGCCGCCGCATATCGGCCAGCTGATCTGGACGGCAGAGTCGAACCGGAAGGGCTGGCAGGCGCTGCTGGGGCGACGGCCTGGCGCTGCCACCCAGCCAGAAGGCGCGGTGCCTGCGCGGGTGAAGAACCTCAAAGGACTTCCACCGACCTTTATCGGGGTCGGGTCCATCGACCTGTTCGTGAACGAGGATGTGGAGTTTGCCCGCCGCCTGATCGATGCGGATGTCCCTACCGAATTGCTGGTGATACCGGGCGCTTTCCACGGGTTCCAGCTGATCGTGCCGCGCGCGGCCATATCCCAGCAATTCAATGCCGCGCTCGATGCAGCGTTGGCCCGTGCCCTTTCCCCGGAGAAGAAATGATGAGGATGCGCACATTGTTGGCTGCTTCGCTGATGTTGGGTGCTGCGCCCGCCGCTATCGCTCAAACGGGTGGTGCTGAGGGCTGGATCAGTCATGCGGAGGCGGGGCCAGCGGTGCGCCCGATCGTCCTGCATTTCCGCCGCACGCTCGACCTGCCGGACAAACCACGCTCTTATAAGGTGCAAGTAACGGCAGATAACCGTTTCATATTGTTTGTGAATGGTGCGCGCGTGGCGGCAGGGCCTTCGACGGGCGACATCGCCCACTGGCGCGAGGAGAGCATCGACCTAGCGCCCTATATGAAGCGAGGCGTCAACGTCATCGCGGCGACGGTGTGGAACGGGGTGCAGCCCCTGAAGCTGCCCGCCAATGCCACGCCCGCGCAGATTTCGGCGGCTCAGGGCAGTTCGCTGTTCACCAACACTGCGCCGCTGTTCCAACAGAGCGTCGCGACCGGGTTTCGCCTGATCGGCGAAGGCGAGGCAGCGGAGCTTTCCACTGACCGGCAGGGGTGGCGGGTGAAGCGCGACCAGGGTCGTGGCTTCGCCAATGGCTGGGGGCAGGTGAAGCGATGGTATTATGTCGCGGGCAACCCTGAGAAGATCGATGCGGCGAAGGCTGATTTCGATACCGCCGGGCCGCAGGAGAAGGGCGAGGGCTGGCAGGACGCGGTTCCCGCTCCCGATGCGGCGACGCGGACGCTGGTGGCCGACCGGCTGCCGCAGCAATCCTATACGCCTGTGGCAGCGGGCAAGGTGGTGCGGACTGACCTGCCTGCCGCCATGGCCTTTCCCGCACGGGCGGTGATAATCCCGGCCAACAGCAAGGCGACCTTGCTTATTCAGCGCGATGCGATGGTGTCGGCCTATCCTCAGTTGGACGTGTCCGGCGGCAAGGGGGCGGCGATCAAGCTGCTGTGGACCGAGGCGCTATACGATGCGCAGGGCCGCAAGGGCGACCGAAACCTGATCGAGGATCGCAAGCCGATCGGCATATGGGACAGCTTTATCGCGGATGGGGAAAAGCGCAGTTTTGCCCCGCTATGGTGGCGGACCTGGCGCTATGCCGAAATTACGGTTGAGACCAAGGATCAACCGTTGGTGCTGGAGGGGCTAAGAGCCTACGAGACCGGCTATCCGTTCCAACAAGTCGGTAAGTTCCAAAGCGATGATCCTGAACTTGCTCGGATTTTCGATATAGGTTGGCGCACGGCGCGGGTCGATGCGCATGAAACCTATATGGACACAGCCTATTGGGAACAGCTGCAATATGCGGGCGACACGCGCCTTCAGATGCTGATTTCCTATGCCGTATCGGGTGACCCCCGTCTGGCCGAGCAGGCGATCGATGCCTTCGCTGCATCCGATGTTGATGGCGGGTTGATGGAAGGCGCCTGGCCGACGCGCGGCAATAATGTGATCGCGCCCTTCGCGCTGATGTGGGTTGGCATGCTGGATGACTGGCGATTGCGGCAGCCCGATCCCGCGCCTATCGTCCGTAACATACCGCGCATGCGCCGGGTTCTGGACTGGTTCGAAACCTACCGCCGCCCCAGCGGCCTGTTGGGTAAGAATCCGCAATGGAACTTCATCGACTGGGTCGGCCAGCCCGCGACCGATCGGACCATCTTTCCTTCCTATGGCAAGACCGATGAAAGCTGCCTGATGAGTGTCAGCTGGCTCGGCGCTCTCCAGCAGGGGGCAGCGATCGAGGCAGCCTTTGGCGATGCCAGCCAGGCGCAGCGTTATGCCGCGCGTGCCGAGACGGTGAAGGCGGCAATCCGCAACCGCTGCTGGGTTCCGGCGCGCGGTCTTTATGCCGATAATCCTGATGGCGACCGATTCAGCCAGCATATGAATGCTCTGGCGATCCTTTATGATGTTGCGAACCGCGACGAGGCCGGAGCCATCATCGACCGGATAATGGTGCCGGGCAAAGGGATAGACGCACCGGAAGGGATCACCAGCGTCAGCTATTATTTTTCCTGGTATCTGGCGCAGGCGCTGGTCCATGCGGGGAAGAGCGACCGTTATCTCGACATGCTCAAGACGTGGCGTGATCTGCTGGCAATGCACTATACGACCTGGCCGGAAGAGCGCGACGACGCGGGGCAGGGGGGCAAGGGCCAATCGACACGATCGGACAGCCATGCATGGAGTGCGCACCCGAGCGCAGACCTGCTGGGTATCGTGGCCGGGATTGGGCCTGATGCGCCGGGCTATGCGCGGCTGAAGGTTGAGCCCGCGTTGGGATCGCTCAAGAGCCTGTCCGCAACCGCTGCCACGCCTCAGGGGCCGGTCAGCGTCCGCTACCGAATTTCGGGAAGCACCTTGAATGCCGAGATCACCCGGCCGACAGGGTTGCCGGGCGATTTCCTATGGAATGGCAAGCGCTATCCGCTGACGCGCGTCACCACCAAGCTGAAGGTGCCGGTGCGCTAGGACGGGGCAGCGGACTCAGCGCTTCGGGGCTTCCTTTGCCCCGAAGCCGTTGAGGTCGATCCAGCGGAACAACGCTTCGGTCCAACCCTGCGTCGTCGTGCCTTTGTAACCCAGGCCGAAACCATGACCGCCACGTTGATAGGCGTGGAACTCGATCGGGCGGCGAGCAGCGATCCAGCTTTCGATGAGCCCATAGCCCGCGCGCCCTGACAGCGGATCGTCGGTCGCCATCGCCACGAAGGCGGGCGGCGCGTCGGTGGGTACGTCCACCTTTTCCATCGGGGGATAGAGCAAGACGGAGAAGGCAGGACGGTCAGCAGGTGACGCATCGATGGTCACACGGATCGTCGTTCGCGCTCCGGCAGAAAAGCCGATCATGCCGACCTTGGCCGGATCGACATGCCATTGCGCCGCACGCGCGCGGACGAGCTTCAGCGCCGCGATCCCATCGGCGATCGCATAAGGGGGCGTGACGATGCGCAGACCTCCACCGGGCTTGCCGACCCAGTCGGTCATTCTGCCCTGCATCATCTTGCCGAAAGCTGGCCAGTCGCGCGGGGTCGGGTCCAACCGGTATTTGAGCACGAAGGCGGCGATGCCCTGATCGGCCAGCAGGCGAGCGACCTCCATCCCCTCATGATCCCAGGAAAGCGTCATGAAGCCGCCGCCCGGCGCAATGACCATGGCGGTGCCGGTCGCTTTTGCCGGGTCGGGGAGGACGGGCAGCAAGGCGGCTTCGCTGGTATTACGGACGCTCATGTTGCCGGACTTACCGAACCAGATTTCAGGTCCGTTGCCGCCGGGCACGGGGCCGGTGCCAAGAGGGATCGCCTGCTGCAATTCCGACGGGGCGGGCAGTTGCGCAGCCGCCGCCGTGGTCCCTAAAATCCATGCGGCAGCCAGGCAAACGAGCGTCGTTTTCATTCCAGCTCTCCCTATATCTTCTCCGGCTTAACCGGCAGCGTCGCCCCATACCTGCGCGAAGAAGGGATTGCGCGCCGCTTCCGCTTCATAGGCGGCGGTATCGATCATGGTGACGGGGCACCAATGACCGCCCTGGAGGTATAGGCGTGGCGTCATAGTGAAACGATGGCCCACAGCGGACTGCCATTCCACGGGTATGTCCGGGCCATCGAAAGAGTTGCCAAGATATTTGCCGCCGCGATATTCCGCCGCTGCCTTCAAATCATCGATCCGCCAGTCTTCCGGCGAACGGCTTTCGTCATAGCCATGATCGAGCAGGGTCGGTTCCCGCGAAGGCTGGGCGAAGTGGAAGTCGTCCCAATTGCGGGGAATGGCTTCCCACGCCGCACGTGATCCGAAATAGGCGCGGATCTTGGCTTCATTATTGGTGGCGAACCAGTTGAGGCTGCCGTCCGGCCCGTTGGCCAGCTTTTCGATCTGTTTTGACACGACACCGGGCATCAGCTTGGGCACCAGGCGTCCGATCCATGGCATATGCCGTGGGGCTTCGCGGAAATACTCATCGAGCGATTGTTCACGGAAGGGCACCAAGGCTTCGAGCCGGTCGGAGTCGGCATACCATTGGCCGTGGAAATTGCGGGTGGCAAACCAGTGCGGTTTCAACACCTTGCGGTAGTTGGGCATGGATTTTTCCATGAACTCATGATTCACTACGCGCGATGACGCGCCGCCGCCCAGATTGTAGAAATTGCGCCAGAATGCGTCCGGCACATCGTCGCCGCACAGTGCCGCCATCAAGCGGCCGCTGTCATTGGCGGTAGACCATTCGAACACGCCATTGAGCGGATTGTGGAACATGATCGGATCGAAAATCTTCCACATTTCGAAATGCGCCATGCCGCTTTGGCGCACCGATGCCCAGTGAGTGATGCCGCTCTGAGCGACAATCGCTTCGGCCTGAGTCTTGGTGACGGCATAGTGGTCATAGGCGCTGATCTTGATCGGATCGCCCGTCCGCCCCCAATGCACAGGTGCATTGCGGCTGCCGGTTTCGGCGATGGTGCCGATATAGATGAGCCGTGTCTGCTTGGGGTCGCCCACCGCGTGGATCGCATCGACGATATTCTGCGCGCCGCCGACGTTGACGCGGGTCACAAGCTCGGCCGGAAGGCGGTCCGCAAGCGGCGATACCAGAGCGCCGACATGAAGCACGACATGGGCGCCCTCAACCCCCTTGCGGATCGAAGCGGGGTCGGTGAGGTCGCCCCATATCACCTCGGCCAGGCCACGGCGCTGGACATCCTTCACGACGGGGTGCGACTTTTCCTCTGGCCTTACCAATATTCGCAGACGCAGTGTGTCCGCCTTTTCCGCAATGCGCTTTACCGTCTCCCGGCCCATATTGCCGGTGGCCCCGGTCAGGAAAATTGTCTTGCGGCTGTCGGTCATGATGCGTCCCCTAAATTATGGGCCCATAATCGCACTTTGGCGTGCCAATAACAAGAATGTAGTTTGAGCGGAACCGTCGAGACATCGATAGCGATTACCCGTCGATCAACGAAAAATGCGATCAGATGAACATTCATTCATATATATGCGGATGTCCCGCTCGCATTCGCTACGAATGAATTGGTTATGTGTTGCTCATAAAACACGGTGTCGTGCGAAAATCGGCAAGGTGATGAGTCTCCGGATTGCGATGAAGCCCTACGGCCGTTAGCGGGCTCCACATCGCTCGGGCCAAGTCCGGGCTTCTCGGAAAGGATGTCATGAAGAAGGTTACCGGAATTTCTGCATTGTTGTGCGGTGCGGCACTGATTGTCCCTGTTGCTGCTTGGGCGCAGGAAGGTGTCAGCAACGATGACAGCGCCACCAACGAAATCGTCGTAACAGCGACTCGTGAAGCGCGTTCGCTTCAGTCGGTGCCGATGGCCGTGAACGTCGCGACCGGCGAACAGCTTCAGAAGTTCAACATCTTCGACGCAAAGGACGTGCAGCAGCTCGCGCCGGGCCTTGAGCTGACCAACACCACCGGCCGCAACAACACGACCACCCTGCGTGGCGTGACCTTTGATCCCGACCAGGGCACCAGCCCGGCGGTTCAGGTCTATTATAACGAAATTCCGACGGATGCGCAGACCGTTTATACGGCGCTCTATGACATCCAGCAGATTGAAGTGCTGCGTGGTCCGCAGGGCCTGCTGCGCGGCCTGTCTGCACCGGCCGGTTCCATCACCATCGCGACGCGCCGTCCGAACTTCGACGAAATCGAAGGCTATGCGCAGGCGACCGCAACGTCGCGCGCCGGTTACAACGTCCAGGCTGGTGTTTCGCTGCCCTTCAATGACACGCTCGCGATCCGCGTCGCTGGCCTGGTCGATGGCAATCGTCTCAACAACGTCCGCAACATCACTACTGGCGAGCGTGCCCGCAGTCGCACCGAAAGCGCGCGCGTCACGCTGGGCTGGCGTCCGAGCAGCGACTTCACCGCTTATCTGAGCTACCAGTATCTGTTTGCGGACAATATCCAGCCCCAGCAGGTTGTCGGTGCTGGCAACGTGCCGGACGGCGTCAATGCGTCTGGCCCCGCGCTTTCAGAGTCTGATTATGCTGCCGTCTCGGATGGCCGATTCCGCAACCAGAATGAGAGCCACATCGTCAATCTGGCCTTCGATTATGATCTAGGCCCGGCCACCCTGTCGTTCGTCGGCGCTCACCAGTACAGCAGGCTGAAGGCTGAACGCGACCTCGACGCGGGCAACGCCATCCCTGATTATGTGTACGCATCGACTGTCAATTCGCCCTACAAGGTGGATTCGGCCGAACTGCGCCTTGCCTCCAACAACAAGGAAGGCTTCGGCTGGGGCGTTGGTGCATTCTACACCAAGCAGACTGGCACCGTTGTGACCAACCAGCGGGCAGACGCGTTTTTCGCTCCCACCCCGATTGCGGCTGGACTCTTCTTGCCGATCAATACGGAAGTCTTCACTCCGGTGGATACGCAAACTTGGTCATTCAACGGCAATCTGAGATATCGTTCCAATGGCTTCTCGATTGAAGGCGGTCTTCGTTATTCGATCATCAAGAATGTTCAGACGACCGACATCTTCGTGACATCTCCCGCCTTCCCGGCCGGCCCTCCGATCGAAGGCGTGCCGGCGAACCTGCAGCGCTTCACGGACAAGCCTCTCACGGGCGGCGTTACGGTCTCCTATGAGTTCAATCCGCGCCTCAACGCATATTTTGCCTATGGTCACTCCTACCGTGCTGGCAGCACTGGCGTCGCTGTACCGGTAGGCGTGAGCGAGGATCTGATCCGTACCAAGGCAGAAAAGACCGACTCCTTCGAGGCAGGTTTGAAGGGTAAGTTGTTCGACAACCGCGCGAACTTCACTATTTCCGCCTTCTATCAGACGTTGGAAAATTATCTGAGCCGGTTCACGGGCATCTACTATGAGTCTGCGGCGGCCAATCCTCCGACGGGCGGCTTCGATTTCAACTATAATGGCGATGCCAAGATCAAGGGTATCGAAGCGTCCATCGACGGGCGGGTGACGGATAATTGGGACCTGGGCGTCAGCGCATCCTATGTTCGTGCGCGCTACAAAGATGCTCTGGTGCCCTGCAATGACTATGCAGGCACTGGCGTTCCCAATCAGAACGGCGCACCGGCTGTAACTGGCCCAGGCAATGTCAGCTATTGCGTGACAAACGGTCGTCTGTCCCAGACTCCTGACTTCACCCTCACCGCCAATACGGAAATCCGTTTCCCGATGGGTGAGTTCACCCCGTTTGTGCGGGCGCTCGTCAACTATCGTCCGGGCTTCTACGCAGATCAGGTCGATTATGACTATCGTTCGCGTACCCTGCTGAACCTGTTTGCAGGTTTCCGCACGGAAGACGATCGGTTCGAGCTGACCGCGTTCGCGAAGAATTTGCTGAACCAGAAGCGGATCACCAACATCAGCCTGGGCACCGCCCAGATTAATACGGCCATTGGTGTTCCTTATGAATCAGGTTATCGTACGGTGAACGTCACCAATCCGCGCGAATTCGGCCTGACCGGAACGTTCCGGTTCTGATGTTGATCCTGTCGTAAGGATAGCGTTTCAGAGGGCCAGGGGAGGTTATCCCCTGGCCCTTTCCATATAATCAGGAGTAGGATGAATGACCTCGCATTTTGGTTTTACGAAGCTTGTGGTGCAAGACCTGGAGGGCACCGCCGCCTTCTACAAGGATGTCGCGGGCCTAGTTGAAATGGCCCGGATTCAGGATACGGTCGGCGATCGGCAGATCGATGAAATCCTGTTCAATGCTACGGGCGAAGGCGGCGCTACCTTCGTTTTGTTCAAGTTTCTGGATCGGGATGCCCCCGCACAGGATGAGGTGATCCTGGGATTTCAAACGAGCGACCTTGAGGCGTTTGTCCAGCGGGTCCAAAAGTCTGGCGGCAAGGTTGTCCAACCGATTGAAGTCAGGGAAGCTCATGGTGTGAAGGTCGCCTTCGTAACCGATCCCGAGGGGCATCTGATCGAGGTTGTGGAATTGCTGGCCAGGTAAAAAGGCGGCGCGGGACATGGCCGCGCCGTCAGTTTATAAGCTATCCGCCCGTTCCATGGGATCCCTACGTCGCTGAGGCGAGGTGCCGGACGCCGCGTGGGGCAGATCAGGAAGCGCCGAAGGGCACCCTTAATGATCCAACTCTGGTCGCGCGGATTGCCCCTCTTTAACGACAGCCTTTGGGCAGGGCGTGGTTTCCATTCCTGCCAGTGCGCCCGGCTTTCCGCATTGGGGACAACGGCTCTTGTCATGTCGGTCCTGGCGATCAACGGGGCGGATGCTCACTAAGATTGTGTGGGCGAGGTAGCGAGAGGAGCTTGAAGAGCAGGGTGTCATGGCCCAATTAAGGGGCTTCCTAGCCCGTTTGGGCTGCCTCAACCAAGAGTAGCCATGACTTCGCTTAACCCCCTTCTTGCCGATACCGACCTGCCCGATTTCGCCGCCATCGAGGCAGCACATGTGGTTACCGCCATAGAGGCAGCGATTGACCAGCACCGCGCTGCGATCGAGCAGATTACGGCATCGCAAGCCGATGACTTCGGCAGCGTCATTTTGGCGGCGGAGCGGGCCGATTTTCTCCTGTCGCGCACATGGTCGCCCATTGGCCATCTTGCGGGGGTAGCCGACACGCCGGAACTGCGAGAAGCCCATGCTTCGGCACAGGCCTTGATGACGGCTTACCTGATGGAGGCGGGGCAGAACCGGGCGCATCATGATGCGGTCGCGCGCGTGGCGGACCGGCCCGATTTTGCTGACTTGCGTCCTGCGCAGAAGCGGGCCGTCGAATTGGCGCTGCGTGCCTTCCGTCTGGCGGGCGTGGCGCTGGAAGGCGAGGCCCGCCAGCGATTCCTCGATATTGGCGTGGCGCTGAGCGACCTTAGCACGCGTTTCGGGAACGCCGTGCTGGACGCGACGGAAGCGTGGAGCGAGCATGTGACCGACGAGGCGGCGTTGGCCGGGGTGCCGGAAAGCGACAAGGCCATTCTTGCCGCCTATGCGCAGGAAAAGGGCCTGCCGGGTTGGTTGATCACTCTGCGCCAGCCCAGCGTGCTGGCGATCCTTCTGCATGCCGACGATCGGGCACTGCGGGAGCGGGTTTATCGCGCCCACAATACGCGCGCGTCTGATCAATCGGATGACCGCAGTCATGATAATAGCGAACGGATCGACCAGATCATGGCACTGCGGCATGAAGCGGCGCAGATATTGGGCTTCAACGATTCCGCCGCGCACTCGCTCGAAACCAAGATGGCGGCGGATGCGGACGAGGCGCTGGCCTTTCTGGCTGACCTCGCCAAGCGCGCTCGGCCGGTCGGCGAGAAGGAACTGGAGGAGGCGCGAGCCTTTGCCGCTGAGCATTTTGGTTTGAACGAACTTTATCCGTGGGACCTGTCCTACATCGCCGAAGCGATGCGGCGGACGTTGCATGGGGTCGATCAGGAAGCGCTGAAAGCCTATTTCCCGCTACCTCGTGTCCTGGCGGGCACGCAGAAGCTGATCGAGCGGCTTTTCGATGTGTGCCTGATCGAACGGAAAGCTGTTTCCACCTGGCATCCTGATGTCCTTTTCTATGATGTGCTGGATGCGAGCGGCGAGATTGTCGCGGGGGTCTATCTCGACCTGTTCGCGCGGGCTGGTAAGCGCGGTGGGGCGTGGATGGATGTGTGCCGGGCGCGGTTCCGGGATGCCGATGCTTTCCACCGGCCGATTGCCTATCTGACCACCAACTTCGCGCCGCCTGCGGGTGATCGTCCCTCGTTGGTCACGCATAATGACGTGGTGACGTTGTTTCATGAATTTGGCCATGTGCTGCACCATCTGCTGACGGAGGTCGATCTGCCGTCGGTCGGCGGCATTTCCGGCGTCGAATGGGATGCGGTCGAGCTGCCCAGCCAGTTCATGGAGAATTTTGCTTGGGAAAAGGACACGCTGATCGGCCTGTCCGGGCATGTGGATACGGGCGAGCCGTTGCCTGAACCTCTATTTGACCGGCTGCTTGCCGCGCGGCAGTTTCAGGCGGGGCTGGCGTTGTTGCGCCAGATCGAATTTGCGACCTTCGACCTGCTGCTGCATCGCGACTATGATCCGGCGCAGGGGGCGCGTGTGATGCATACGCTTGAACAGGTGCGCGCGGCGGTGGCTGTTGTCCATCCGCCTGAATGGAATCGCTTTGCCCATGCGTTCAGCCATATTTTCGCGGGCGGATATGCGGCGGGATATTATTCCTACCTCTGGGCTGAACTTCTGTCGGCCGACGCTTTCGAGATATTCTCTCATGCCGATCTGCCGGGGGGAGGCGCCACTGCCTTCCGCCGCGAGATATTGGCGGCGGGCGCCAGCCGTTCCGCAGCCGACAACTTCCGGGCTTTCGCCGGACGCGCGCCAGAAGTCGATGCCTTGCTTCGATCGCGCGGGCTGGCGGCCTAAACAGAAGGCCATTGTAGCATGGACGGACCCCTTGTGATCAGTTGCCCGGCCTGCGCTACGCTGAACCGTGTGCCAAAGGAACGGTTGGGCGAGGGGCGTTGCGGGCGGTGCAAGCAGGCATTGTTCCAGGGTCGGCCGGTGACCCTGACCAGCGCCAATTTTTCGCAGCATGCGGCCAGCAGCGACGTTCCGCTCATCATCGATTTCTGGGCGAGTTGGTGCGGTCCCTGTCGCCAGATGGCGCCAGCCTTCGAAGCCGCTGCCGCGCAGCTGGAGCCACATGCCCGGCTGGGGAAGATTGATACGGAAGCGGAAGCCGATCTTGCCGCCCGCTATGCGATCCGCAGCATTCCTTCGCTGGTGATCGTGCACAAGGGGCGGGAAATTGCGCGCAATGCGGGCGCCATGCCGATGGCAGCGATCGTCAGTTGGGTGCGGCAGAATCTGCCTGCGTGATCAGGCGGGCTCCTTGACTCGCTGGACGATGCTGTTGGCGAGTTTCGGGGCGACTTCCGCAAGATGATCGAAATGCGCATCGAAATGAGCCATGCCCTGGCTCATCGAGCGGATTTCCGCTTCCAGACCTTGCAGCCCCGCCTCCGGTAGCAGGACTTCAATCACATCCCAGGCCGACCAACCTTCGCGGCTCGTCATGCGCAGCATCTGGCCACGGCGGGAGGCCACGGCGGAGGTGATGCGGGATGATGCGGTGCCGGGTGTCATGATCGTCACATGCGCGACCGGCTCCAGCAGATAAGGGGACGCGGCGGCCAGTGCGTCGCTCATCGCTATCCGTCCGGCGGTGCGGAAAGCGAGTTCGGAGCTATCGACGCTGTGAAAGGAGCCATCAACCAATGTCGCCGCGACATCGACGACGGGAAAGCCGAGGGGACCTTTTGCCTGGGCGTCGTGCACGCCCTTTTCGACCGCCGGAATCCACTGCTTGGGTATCGCGCCACCCGTGATCTGTTCCTCGAAGCGAAGGCCCTCTCCCCGTTCCAGAGGACGCACTTCCAGCACGACATCGCCGAACTGCCCATGCCCGCCGGACTGTTTTTTGTGCCGCCCGCGTTGCGTGACCGCTTTTCGGATAGATTCCCTGTAGGCGATCGTCGGCTGCTGCACCGATACGGCCACGCCATAGCGGCGCTTCAGGCGGGCCAGCGCGACGTTCAGATGCTCGTCACTCACGCCATGAAGCAGTGTCTCCCGTGATGCTTCGTCCTGGCTCCAGTGAAGGGCATGATCTTCCTCCGCCAGTCGATTGAGAGCGGTGGACAGGCGCACCTCGTCCTTATGGTCCTTCGCGGCGATCGCCACCGCGCAATTGGTTGCCGGTCGGTCAGCGAGCAGCCCTGTGCCGCCGGGTTTGGTCGCGATGCCGATCAGGTCACCCGCCTTTACCGTGTCGATCTTGGCAATGCCGACGATCGCGCCCGGATCAGCGGAGGCGATCTTAGTCGTGGCAAGACCCTGAAGCGCAAATATCCCGCCCGCGCGCAGGGATTGTCCGCCATTATCCTGCAAGTCGGCGCCGTCCTGCAAATCACCGCCGAACAGCCGCGCGATCGCCAGGCGGCCTACCGTTGCCGCATGGGAAATCTTCAGCACCTGTGCCGCTGCTCCGCTGATGCCTAGCCGCTCCGCCGTCTTTGCGGGGGCAGGGGTATCATGCCGCAGCATCTTGAGCAGGCGGCGGATACCAAAGCCATTGGCAGCGGAACCGAACAACACTGGCACGATGAGGCCGCTGGCGGTTTCCTGCGCGAGATCGGCGAAGATGGTTTGAAGGCTTGGCTGTTCGTCCGACAGGAGCTGTTCAAGCAGGATGTCGTCATGATCGGCCAGTTGTTCCAGCATATGGAAGCGCGCCTGGCTTTCATCAGCCTTCAACTCTTCGGCGAGCGCGATCTGCTGCGACTGCTTGTCTGTTTCATAATGATAGGCCCGTTCCAGCGCGAGATCGACGAAGCCATCGACCCGATCGCCCGACCGGATCGGGATCTGCCGGGCGACGAGCGCGGCGGCGCTCATGGGGGTGAGGGCCGTCAGCAGATCCTGGATGCTGCCCCGCGTCTGCTCGATCTTGTTGACGAACAGGGCATGCGGAACGCCCGCCCGTTCGAGCTTGCGCAGCGTGGGCTCTGCCAAGGGCGCGCGGGCCGGGTCAGGATCGATGACGACGATGGCGAGGTCGACCGTATTGAGAGCGATGGCCGCGTCATCGGCAAAGCTGGGCGAGCCTGGAATATCGACGAGGGAGAAATGATCCCCCATCCATTCGAACTGCATGAGGTTGAGTTCGGTGGAGCTTCCCCGCTCTCGCGCTTCCGGACTTGCATCGCCGACGCTGGTGCCAGCTTCGACCGATCCCTGTCGCGAAACAGCCCCGCTGATGTGCATTATTGCTTCCGCGAGGCTAGTTTTACCCGCTCCGGCGGGGCCGATCAGCGCAATAGAGCGCGATTGCGTGCCGCTCATCCTTGCTCTCCTCATCCCGCCTCTCGTGGTGAAGACGGTCTTTTTGAAGGGCCGATGTTCTGCCTATCGCGGGGGGAACGCAAGGGGGCTTCGACTGGATCGCGTCGCAGCTTGTTAAAGCGTGGATGTTAGGATGGGTCACTAGGGTGGACGATAGCCGGAACGAACCACCTCCCCGGCAATTTTAGTCGTTGCAATCCCTGCGCGAGGGGCGGATTTATCTCATTTTGGGAGCTTGATCGATGTCGCTGACCGGCCTCCTGCTTGCACGGTCTATTTAATGATTGTCCCCGATCAAGCGCCGGATTCCCGCAGCGTCGCGCTTCACTATGATGAGCTTGACCTCGCCTATCGTCGCATCTGGGGCGATCATGTTCACCACGGATATTGGCGCACCGGGACCGAAACGCCCGAGCAGGCCGCCGCCCAACTGGTGACCGAAGTGGAGCAAAGGCTTGGCGTAGAAGCGGGGGACCGGATTTGCGACATTGGTTGCGGATATGGGGCGACGGCGGCCAATATCCTGACACGCCATGACGTGTCGATCATCGGCCTGACTCTGTCGGCGGCCCAGCACGCAATTGCGCAAGAGCGTTCGCCGCGCTTTACCTGTCTGGTGCGGGACTGGTTGGACAACGGACTGGAAACGGGGTCGTTCGACCGCGCTTATGCGATCGAGAGTTCTGAGCATATGACGGATAAGCCGCGCTTCTTCACCGAGGCAAGGCGCATATTGCGGCCGGGCGGCCGTCTGGTCGTGTGCGCCTGGCTGGAGGGGGAGGCGGCATCTGCTTGGGAGGTGCGGCATTTGCTGTTACCGATATGCAAGGAGGGCAGGTTGCCCAGCATGGGAAGCCAGAAAGATTATCTGACATTGGCCTCGGACGCTGGATTTCGCCTGATGGATTATCGGGACATCAGCCGGGACGTGCGCCGTACCTGGTCGATCTGCCTTGGCCGCCTGGCGAAGAGCGTCTTGAGCGACCGGGACATTCGTCGGCTTGCGCTTGGCCGCGCCACGATGAGCCGTGATTTCATACTGAGCCTTCCGCGCCTCATCCTCGCGCTACGCACAGGGGCGATGCGGTATGGGATATTCCAGTGGGAAGCGGCCTAGCCGCCTCGGGTCCAGCGCCGCGATTCACAGATGAAGAGCACGCAGCCGGTGAGCTTCAGCGATCCGTCAGTATTGCGCGCCAGTGAGGAACGATAGCTTTTCCCGCTTTTTGGATCATAAGCCCGCCCGCCTGTCCATGTGGAACCGGATCGGCTGAAATCCCAAAGGGTAAGAAGACCCGCCAAAGGCTGCGAGCGAAGGCGAGGGTTCGGGTTGTGCACGTCTGTCTTGGGGACATCGGCGCCCGTATCGAGCACTCGCACGATCCGGCCGCACAGTTTCGCGCCACATGGCTCGATTTTGACGAGGCCCTTGCCATCGTCCGTCACCCATAGACCGGTCACATCGGTCGCAGGAAGCGCAGCCGAAGAGGCGAGCAAGAGGAGGGAAGCCGCCAGCATTGTCATACTCCTATCCGCCCCAGCGCTTGCACGGTGAGACAAAAAGTCTGGCGCATCAACTGCTTTCTCCGTGGTAGAATGATGGCGGGAGAAGACGAGACATGGCAAAGCTCATCACAAGATCGCGTCAGGAAGAGCAGATGGACGCGCCCGATCTCGACCCCGCCGTATATGAGCGGGTGCTGCACGATCTGGCGCGGGTCAACCGATGGACGTTCACAGCCTGGCCCGCCATCGCCTTTCTCCAACGCGCAGTGGGACAGGCAAGACATTTCCGCCTGCTCGATGTCGGATTTGGGGACGGCGACGTCCTGCGTGCGATTGCCCGATGGGCGCGGCGCCGGGGTATCGATGCCGAGCTGATCGGCGTGGACCTGAATGAAAAGAGTTTGCAGGCGGCGCGGCATGCGACCCCGTCAGACCTGTCGATTGATTATCGGGCTGGCGATTATCTCGATCAGCCGGAGCCGTTCGACTTCATCATTTCAAGCCAGGTCACGCACCATATGACCGACGCGCAGCTGATGACTTTCCTGCGTCATATGGAAGCGAAAGCGCGGATGGGTTGGTTGATCTGCGATCTGCATCGCCACGGTTTTGCGCATTGGGGCTTCCCCATTCTGGCGCGACTGCTGCGCGTCCACAGGATCGTGCGGGAAGATGGTCAATTATCGATCGCCCGATCGTTCCGGCGTCGGGAATGGATCGACCTGCTGGCACAGGCTGGCATATCCGAGGATCAGGTGCGGATCGTGCGCCGTTTCGCTTTTCGCATGTGCGTGGAGCGTGTGCGGGAGACGCCGCTTATCCTTTCCGGATCCGGGTGAGAGACGCGGCGCTGGTTCCCAGTCCGGGCGCGAACCGTAGCAGCGACATGAGGATATTGCGGGTCAGGGGTGCTGCTGCACCATGGCGCAAGGCTTCGGCAATGCCGACAGGCCGCGCGCATTGCCGCCGCCATTTGTCCTGCCATGCCGGTGAGGCTTCAGGTCCTGCGGCCAGCATTGCTCCGGCGGCGCTCGCTCCGCTGGCCAAGGCGATGGCGATACCGTCGCCTGCGAGGGAGGCTATGACGGCGCTCTGATCACCGATGCGAAAGACGCCTTTGTGGCTTTGCGGCGCGCGCCAGCCATAGGGAACGCCAGCTACGGCATCGAAATGGGTGGGGACGCCCTGAAGCCGTTCGCGGAGCAGTGGGGCCTCCTGTTGCAACGCGTCCAGCAGCGCGGGAACGCTCCCCGCTGTAGTCAGCCGATCTCTGCTTACCGACAGGCAGAGATTGACCGATCCATCCTCCTGCAACAGCAGTCCTGCATAGCCCTGGTTAAACAGGTGCAGTTCAACGACGCCCGACAGCGCGCCATGCGATACGGAGGACGCAGGGAGGGAGGTGCGTAGCCCGACCGATGAGCTTGAGAAATGCCGGGCGACGCCGCGCAGCTCATGCTTTCCGACGCCTATGAACAGGGCGTCTGCAGTAAGCGTCTCGCCATTGTCGAAGCGCACGGCGCGGCGATCTGGATCGGCTGTGCGGGCTGTTCGGCCTCGGCTGACAATAGCACCGGCGTTGGCGGCTGCCTCGATAAGGGCATTGTCCAGGACGTGGCGGGAAATGCCCCCGGCCGTGGCGGGCAGGGCGGCTTCGACGCAGCGTGTCCCCGTGGCCAGCCTGAAGCGACTTATGGGTCGCGCCCCAAGCTTCCAGGGGTCCACTCCCAATTCCATAAGGCCAGCGATCGCGTCCCAGCCGAGAAAGCCCCCGCATACGCCAGCGGGGGCAGCGGCCCGACGCTCAATCAGATGCGGCCTCATTCCGGCACGGGCGAGGGTGATGGCGGTGGCAGAGCCGGCCGGGCCGCCGCCGATGATGAGCGCCTCCAGCTTGGCCGCTCCTGTCATCATCCTGCTCGCGAAAAGCGGAATCCTTCCGCAGCGACGCCCGGTCCGAAGGCGAGCGCGACGCCGGGGCCGTGGCTCCCCTCGTCGAGCAGATCGCTGAGGATAAACATCAGCGTTGCGGACGACATGTTGCCATGGCGCGCGAGGATGCCGCGAGACACGGCCAGAGCATCGGGTCGCAGGTCCATGCCGTTTTCGACTGCGTCCAATATGGACCGGCCCCCGGCATGAACCGCCCAATTCGCGACGGATACGGGATCAGTCGAACCGCAAATCCGGTCCCTGACGCCATTGTCTCGCAGAGCGGCCTGAATGCGGCTCGGGACTTCACCGGACAGGTGCATGACGAAACCGGCGTCGCCGATCTCCCACCGGATGAGATCGGCAGAATCTTCCAGATTTATCGCGAAGGGCGCATCCATCGCGAAACCGCGATCCTGCGCGCTGACCAGTGCCGCCGCTGCGCCGTCGCCGAATTGCAGCATCATCAGCAATCTTTCGACCTGCTGTTCCCGCTGAAGGTGAAGCGAGGACAGTTCGACGGTGACCACCAGTACGCGCGCGTCGGTTTCCGACCGCACGATATGTCGTGCCGTCCGAAGCGCCGCGACCGCTGCGTAACAGCCCATGAACCCCACAAGTGTCCGCTCCACACCGACCAGACCCAGCGCGTCGGCGATGATCTGATCGACGCCGGGAGCGACGAAGCCGGTGCAACTGGCGACGACGAGATGGGTAACGCCATCCAGAACTATCTTTGCGCGCAAAGCGTCGATGGCTCGCAGGGCCAATTCAGGGGCGTAGCGATGATAGAGTTGCATGCGTTGCGACGTCGAAGGCATGGCGTCCGCGTAGAAGCCGCCGGGATCGACAGGTGAGGCCTCTGCATCCACTTGGGGAAGGACAGACCAGCGATGATTGATGCCGCTGCGTTCCGCCATGCGGATGAACAGGCCGCGCGCCCGTTCATCCACTAATTGCTGGCTGGCCCATCGAATGAAGGGGGAATGCACATCCTGGTCAGGAACGGCGCAACCTATCGCGTTTATGCAGGCACGTCTTTCGTTCATCGCATTCCACTTTGTTGCCCGGATCTACAACGCCGACGATGCGGTATATGATCCGGGCTGGACAGGGTCCAACATGTGTAGCGCGATTTTGATTGCTTCCTAATGAATTGGGATTTGCGTTAGCCGTGCCGAACCGTCACGGGCACCATTTCCTCCCACAACAGTTCGAGCTTACGCCGGGTAAAGCGCCACGCGTCACCATCACGACGCCATTCATCGAGATAACGGATCGTCCAGCGCAAAATCTGGTCCGCGTCGTTGAGCAAATGATCGGCAGTGCAATAAGTCTCGCCGCTGGCTCTGTCACCGTCAATCATAACTGTCTGATTATGGACGCGGTGGAATGTCGAACGGAACATCTGCGCGAGTCCGTCGATCGACATCAATGTCGCCTCCAGCCCTTCTGTCACGAAGCCCGGCCCTTCGATCCGGCAGTCATTCGCCAGCACGGATCGCCACAACTGCTTGTCCTTCCGATCCGCACCCTGCGCGTAGATTTCTGCCGAGCGCCGCAGCGCCGCTTCGTCGATCAGCTTGTTCATCGCGCCGCTCACAGGTTCATTCCGTTGCCGGTCACGATCGGCATGTTGGTCCAGGTCCCGTTGATATCGCGGATCCATCCTGCCGCCGCCAGCGAACCGCCGTCAACGTTAATGGCCGTTCCCGTGACCCAGGACGCAAGCGGGCTGGCGAGGTAGAGCGCCGCGCCCGCGCAGTCGTCCGGATGGCCGAAGCGGCCGAGGGGCACCCATCTTTGCACATGTTCGCGATTTTCCGGCGGCACCATATAATTGATCGGGGTCTGGGGTGTGTCCGTTGTTTCCGGCGCGATGTCATTCACCCTGATGCCGAGCGGCGCGAGTTCAAGAGCGAGGCTCTTGGTGAAGCCCGTTATCCCCCATTTCGCGGCGGCATAGACGGAGCAGTTGGGAATGCCGCGATAGGCTTCGATGGAGGTGATGTTGATGATCGAACTGCCGGGTGCCGACGCCTTTAGTAGCGGAAGCAAGCGGTTCGTCACGTGCATTAGGCTGATCAGGTTGAGGCCGATAATTTCCTGCATCTCCTCACGTGAAAGATCAGAAAATGCTTTGGCATGAAGAAAATGGCCGACATTGTTCACAAGAATATCGAGCTTCCCGCCCGTTTCCTGTTTCAGGCGGTCGGCCAGCGCATCAACCTGTTGCGGATCATTGACGTCGCATTGAATCGCCTTGCCGATGGTGAAATCGGCACAGCGTTCCGGATCAATCTCCGCAATGAAGACCTGTGCGCCTTGCCGTGCAAAAGCATCGGCGCAGGCGCGTCCGATCCCCGCGCCGCCACCAGTCACCAAAACCGTCTTGCCCGTGAAATCCAGCATCATCCTGTCCTCGATTATTCTGTGCGTTTATCAGGCGGCGCCCAGCAGGTCCGGGTTGCGCCGCAGTTCCTGTCCGCCATCGACCGCAAAGGACTGTCCGGTGACCCAGGACGCAGCGGGGCTGGCGAGATAGGCCACCGCCGCCGCAATATCTTTCGGCTCTCCCGTCCGTTTGAGCGGCGTTTGCTCCAGAAAGCGATCGATGACCGCCGGGCTGGCGAACATATCCGCCGTGGCGTCGCTGCGGGTGAGGCCGGGGCGGACCGCGTTCACGCGGATACCGAGCGCGGCCAGTTCGTCGGCCACGGTTCGGATCAATGCTTCCAGCCCGGCTTTGCTGGCGCAATAGGTAGCGAGCGCGGGGAAGGGGAGGGTCGCGGCCGTGGACGATATGCACACGATTGACCCGCCTTCGCGCATCAACCTGGCCCCGGCCTGCATCGCGATGAAAGCGCTGGTGATGTTGAGGTCAAGATCCCGGCGCAAATCCTCTACACTGGTCGAGAGGAAGGGGCCGAAGCCGCCGCCTCCGACCGCAGGCACCAGAATGTCGAGGCGATCTGCCATGGCATATGCCTGCGTGAGGGCGTCGCCAACGTCCTTTTCGGATGTAGCATCGCCAGCGGAGATCGCGACCTGCGCTTCCGGAAAATCGCCGATTATGCGGGCTCGCGCTGCGTTCAGCGCTTCCTGCCTGCGCCCCGTGATGAGCACGCGCGCGCCATCGGCAACGAGCGCCCGTGCGCAAGCCGTGCCGATACCGCCGCTGCCCCCTGTAACGACTGCCGTTTGGCCCGCCAGAGGAGCCATACTCATTTTGCCGACCGGAACTGATCGACGACTTCCTTTACGGCACGAGCAACATCGTTGCGGCGGTAGCGAAGGTCGGCCATCGTCTTTGCGTCGGGTTCGTACCGCACGACGTTTCCGCGCCCGGTGAAGATCGCGACGTCCGGCAGCAGGGGATGTTCCTGATCCAGCGCAGGCACATCGACATCGTTCCCGGCAGCCCGGAAGAACAGCTTGAAATAGTCCGCGAAGCTCAGATTTTCGTCGCCAACCAGATAGGCTTTGCCATTTTCGCCCCTTTCCAGCGCGGACTGGATCGCTTCGGACAAGGACAGGGTGGAAATGAAATTCGTGCTGCCGGCAGGAGCGAAGGGCGGGATGCCAAGTTGTCCCTCGGCATAACGGGTATATGCTTCGAACATCGGCAGGCTCATGCCTGGAACCGCACCCACGACGAACGGCGCATCCACGCTGACAACATGGAAGCTGTCATCCGCCAGCGCGGTAATGCCGTCGGTGGCAAGCTTTCGGGCGCGAACATAGACGCTTTTTTCCACCAGTTCTGGCGCGACATGGGGATAGAAGCTGCCGACATGGATGAAGTGCCGGACGCCTGCCTGCTTGGCGAGCGCGGCGAACTGCGGCACGGCCTCGGCGTTGGCTCGGAAGACGTGAGCCTCATAATCCGCACCCTCGGGAACATGACGGAGGTCGGCTCCAGCCGCGAAGATGATGGCATCAAAGCCGGTCAAATGCTGCGTCGTGAAGCTACCCTCAACATAATCGCCCTGCAAAAAGGGCAGGCGCGACAGTTCGGTGTCCGGTTGCGGGGGCTTGCGGCCCGAGACCGTGACATCATGCTCCTGCGATGCAAGATGAAAGGCTGCATGGCCGCCAATCATGCCGGTGCCGCCAATAACAAGAATTTTCATGATAGCTTCCTCTCCACGGGCGTGTCGCGCCTCTTGATGAAGGAGGGCTACCGATTCTAGTTTCTATTTGCAACAAGGCGCCGATTAGGTATTAGGTATCTTATGGATACCAACGTGGACCCGCAAACCGCCCTGCAGATTCTCGAACTGGTCGGGAACAAGTGGACAATGCTCGTCACATACAGACTGGGTGGTGGCGAGATGCGCTTTTCCGACCTCAAGCGCTGCGCAGCGCCTATCAGCTCCAAAATGCTGACCCAGACGCTGCGCGAACTTGAGCGTTTCGGGATGGTGTCAAGGGAGGTCCGGCCGACCATGCCGCCGAGCGTGGAATATCGGCTGACGGATCTGGGCAGGGGGTTCCTGGGGACCGTCAGCCAGATTTGCGACTGGATCGGCGACAATCATGAAGCGCTGGAACAGGCGCGCGAGCGCGAGGCTGCAAGGTCGCAGGACAGTCGTGTGGCGTTCATCGGCGTCTGACCTGTCGTCTGGATCAACGGGTCATATTCAAGATTTCCTGAAAGCGTCTCGGCTCATACCAGCGATCACCGGCTCAAAGGCTTCGACGATGTTTCCGCTGATTTGTATTTCGACGCGCCGTTCAATACGCCAGCCGATTTCGAGCCGACGGTAGGTCACCTGATAGTAGCCAGCCGCGTAGCGTTGGCCGCTATGCGTTGCCCCGGCCCGGCAGATGCCGATCCACTGGAAGTGGACCTGACCCCAAGCCATGTCCCCATCAATGCGAAGGCGGGGCGCGGTGTTAAAATGGAGCCCCTGATAATATTCACTGACTTCCGCGCAAAATCCCGCAAGTTCTTTTGTTCCTGTGACCAGGCGGGTTGGCTGGTCGCCGGATTTCGTAATCTCGAACACTCCGTCCGGGGCGAAGACATCGGCCCAACCCTTTGTGTCTCCGCTATCCCATGCACGGCAATATTCTGCTTCAAGATCGATAATCTCTAAGCGGTCTTCTGCGGCCGCAAGACGTCGTTCCAACGCGGCAAATGCGTTTTCCATGATCTGATCCCCAAAAGAGGTGAGCGCGATTGCGTCCCTAATTTGATGTTTTCATGCGAGCTGCAACTTTTCACCCATTCAGCATCAAATCCGCTGCCTTTTCCGCGATCATGATGATCGAGGCATTGGGATCGCCTGTCGTGATCCGTGGCATGACGGAACCATCGACCACGCGTAGTCCGTCAATGCCATGCACACGTAACTGATCATCGACTACCGCCATGTCGTCATGACCCATGCGGCAGGTGCCCACCGCTTCGTAATTGACGTGGCAGTCACGGCGGAAAAAGGCATCAAGCTCCGCGTCGGTGGAACAATCAGCGCCCGGATGATATTCCTCGCCGCGATATTTGGCGTAGGCGGGCTGTTTGAAGATTTCCCGCGCTATCCGAACGCCGCGCCGCAGGGCATCGCGGTCGCGTTCCTCGGCCAGATAGTTGGCGTCGATGATAGGCTGCGCAAACGGATCGGACGATCGCAACTTCAGCTCTCCGCGGCTTTCCGGGCGGGTCAGGATGACGAGGTTGGTGAAGCCATGTTGGCGAACGATCTGCGCGCCGTCACCCGACAGGATCGGTAGAAAATAATATTTGAGGTCAAGTTCGTCATGCCCTGGCGCACCTGATCGCAGATAAGCGATAACGTCCGTGCTGAAGCCCGCAAGCGGCCCGGTGTGCGTCGTCATATAGCGCAAAGCAGCTGCTGCGATCCGCAAGGGGTTCGAGATGAACTTATAATCTGACACCGGTTCGGGACTGATTATCTGAACCTGGGAGCCAATATGGTCGTGCAGATTCTGACCGACACCCTTGAGGTCTGCAACCGCTCTGATCCCGACCGATCGGAGATGGTCGCCGTCACCGATGCCCGACAGCATAAGCAGTTGTGGTGATTGGAAAGTACCACCGCTACTGATGACCTCACGAACGGCGCGGGCCTGTGCGATGCGGCCTTTCTGGCGATATTCAACCCCTATCGCACGATGGCCGTCCATAATGATGCGGGTGACGTGGGCTTTCGTACGAACCGTCAGGTTCGGCCGCTTGTTTGCGGGCCGAAGATAGGTGACCGCCGTGCTCATGCGGCGTCCCTTGCTGATCGTATATTCGCATGGACCGAAACCCTCCGGCACGGCGCCATTATGGTCGTCGCTATAGGGAAAGCCTGCCTGCTGGGCGGCTTCAAGCCATGCCTTGTGGCCCGGGTTGGTCACCTTGGCATGCGTCACCGGCAAAGGGCCGCTGCCGCCGTGAAATTCATTCTCCCCGCGCCAGCTGCATTCCGCCCGCTTGAAATAAGGCAGGACATCTGAATAGGACCAGCCTTTATTACCAAGCTCGGCCCACAGGTCGAAGATTTCGGGGCTGCCCCGGCTATAGCACATGCCATTGATCGAACTGCTGCCGCCCAGAACCTTGCCGCGCGCATCATTGAGGACGCGGTTGTCCAGATGCTTTTGAGGCGCGGTTTGATACTTCCAACTGACCATTCCGGCCTGGAGCATCGGGAAAAATCCGGCCGGCATGTGGATCAGCGGATTGACGTCCCGTCCACCCGCTTCGAGCAGAAGGACCTTGATCGACAGGTCGGCGGATAGGCGGTTGGCCAGGACACATCCAGCCGAACCAGCGCCGACCACAATATAATCGAACTCTTCAGCGGTCTTCACAAACTTCCTCCCTCGTCATTTTCAGCATGCAGGATTGGGCAGGCTTGCGACGGCCTTGATCTCGACGAGCGAGCCAAGATAGCCCAGCGCCGCGACGCCCACCGCCGTCCAGCAGCAACTGGCGCCGTTCATGAAACTGGCCTTGGCGGCCATGAAAGCGTCCATATGGTTGGGGAAGCCGACATGGAAGGTCGTGAGGTCAACGATGTCGCTCGCCTTGCTTCCGTGACGCGCAAGGACTTCGGCTAGCGCGTCGAAGGCAAGCGCAAACTGGCGGGAACGATCGGCAGGCACGGTTCCGTCAGCCTCCACACCGATCTGGCCGGAGCAAAACAGAAGTCCGCTCGCCACCTTCGCTTCGCACAATCCATAGCTTTCAGAGCCTTCAGTTTCAGACATGCCTTTCTCCTCCGATCGGCGATCCGCCGCGATGAATGCGCTTTGCCATAAACGATACAAAATGTCTTGTTAAATAAAAAACGCTGTGCCAATTGCCGTCTCCAAGAACAGCAATGGGCTCGAACGAGTCCAGAAAATTAGGGGAGTATTGGCATGAGAGTTGGACTCTGTTCGCGCTACGCGTTGCTGGCGGGGATAGCATGGAGCGTGACCCCGGCATGGGCGGCTGCACCACAGGAGCAGGCCGCGACACCGGTCGCCCAGGGCGATGGTACGCGGCTGGAAACCATTGTGGTGACGGCGCGGCGGACGCGCGAAAATCTTCAGAGCACGCCAGTCGCCGTGACGGCAATGTCTGGCGAATTGCTGGACCGGCTGAATATCCGCGATGTCGTCGCCACCGCCCAATTCACGCCCAATCTGGGCATCAGCCAACAGCCCGCGTCGATCACCGCCGCATCGGTGTTTATCCGGGGCATCGGCAACGCGTCGCCCAGCGCGGTCTCTGAACAGGGGGTCGGCATCTATCTGGACGGCGTCTACATCGCCCGATCGGCCGGTGCGGTCTTCGATCTGGTCGATCTGGAACGGATCGAAGTGCTGCGCGGTCCACAGGGGACGTTGTTCGGTCGTAACAGTGTGGGCGGTGCTGTTCAGCTGATCAGCCGCAAGCCTGCCGGTCATGCAGGCTTCGAAGGCAAGGCAGGCTATGGCAGCTTCGACGACTGGTACGCTCGGGCGCGCTTCGATACGGGATATATCGCTGGAACGCCGATCAAGGCGTCTGTTTCCTATATGCACCGGCAGCGCGACGGCTATTTCGACAATGTCCTGGCGCCGTCCAATCAGGATCCCGGCGCGCTCAACAGTGAAGCCGTCACGGCTGCGGTTCAGGGAGACTTTGGTGACCTGACGGTCAATTACGGTTTCGACTACAACACGCGCACCGGCATTCCGGCCTTCTTCCAGGTCGTCAATGCCACCGACGATGTGCGCAACTATTTTGGCGCCTCACCGCTGTTCGGAGGCTCATCTTTCCAGATTGGCGCGGACGGACTGCGCAAGGGGGAACAGCAGCCCGCGCTCGACCTGAACGGCAACCCGACCTTCGCGGTGAAGGCGAGAGTCTATGGTCATGCGCTGACACTAAACTATCAGTTGATCCCGGAACTCGCGATCAAGTCGATCACCGCCTATCGCTCCTACCGCCAGGATGGCGCGAACGGCCTGTCGGGCAATGGCACGCTGCGCGGCTTTACGCTCAGCCCGATCCTGTTCGTCGATGGCACTGTCGCGCCGACGGGAGTGCAGCCGGTCACGCCCTATGATGGCTACACGACGCAACGCCAGCATCAATTTTCGCAGGAAGTACAATTGCTGGGTGAAGCCGGTGAATTCAAATATGTTGGCGGCGCCTTCTACTTCAGCGAAAAGTCTTCCGAAGCCAATTATCAGCAGCTGACCTTTGTGCTGCCGGGCGGCGATGCGGGCGTCAACCTCTCCCCCTTGCAGGCATTTTCGGGCAAGGCGCGTTCCTATGCGCTGTTCGGCCAGATCAGCTACACGCCGGAAGGCAGCGGCCTCGAACTCACGGGCGGTGTTCGCTACACGCGTGACAAGAAATGGCTGACTCTGGCGGGCGATGTTCAGCCTAATCTGGATGGGCAGGTTTCCTATCGCAATCTTTCATGGCTGGCGTCGGCGAATTACCGACTTCGGCAGGATTTGATGGGCTATGTTCGTGTGTCCAGCGGTTTCCGGGCTGGCGGCATCAATCCTTCCGCGTCAGAGATCAATGTTTTCGCGCCGGAAAAGGTGGTCGCCTATGAGGCGGGGCTGAAGGGTGAGTGGTTCGACCATATGCTGCGGACCAATTTGTCCGCTTTCTATGTCGATTACCGCGACCTTCAGATTTCGCAATTTCTGGCGGGCACTGGCGGCGCGACTTCGGCGATCGTCAATGCGGGGCGCGTTGCGTATCGGGGTGTGGAGGCCGAGATCACCGCCATTCCGGTGCGGGGACTGACGATAGATGCGTCGCTGGGGTACACCTCGCCCAAATATAAAAGCTATCTTTATCGTGATCCTGCGACCAACGAACTGGTCAATGTCGCGTCCGAAGCCCGTCTATCGCAAGCGGCGAAGCTTAACACGCATATCGGCGTTCAATATGATTACAGTCTGCCCGTTGGAAAACTGTCGCTACGCACCGACTATGCCTATCGCAGCACGGTTTACTGGTTCACGATCGATCGATTGAACCTGTTCAATCGCGATATCCGATCTCGCCCGGATCATAATCTGCGTGCCCGCATCTCTCTGGCGGACATTTCCGCAGGCGCTGGCAAGCTCGATGTCGGCCTGTGGGGCGATAACCTTACCAATCAGCGCAACATCGATTTCGGCATCGACTTCGGCAGTCTTGGCTACGGCAGCGCCTCGTTCAAGAAAAAGCGCACGTTCGGGGTGGATGCAAAGTTCACTTATTGAGCGACCGGCGGCCGGGGAAGGGCGAACCTTTTCCCTGGCCGTCGGCAAGTCAGCCTTTCACCCCGGGGATTTCGCATCCCCTGATCAGCAGGTTCGTCAGTTGCTCCAGATGATCGTCATCCGGCCGGTCCTTCGCGATCACGATCAGGCCCGCTATCGACGTGAACAATGTCGCGATGACCATCGTGATGTCTACATCACGACGGATCAATCCCGCGCGCTGCGCCTCACGAAGCGGCTCCCCCATGTCATGAGAGATGGACAGCCACTGGCGCCTCGTTTCCTCGTTGAGGAAGCCTGGTCCCAGGCTGGCGATCAGGCCATTGATGGCGATTTCATCAGGCTCGGAGGAAAAGTCGCGAAATGCGGTGGCAATCGCGCGCAGATGATCGCGCCAATCGGACCTGGGTTCCACCTGGAATGTCGAATTATGCGTCGTCAACGCCTCTGCGATCAGCGCTTCTCTGCTGGGCCATCGCGCATAAATGGTCGACCGCGCAATGCCGGACTGTTCCGCGACGTCCAGCATCGAAAACTCGGTCGCCCCGCTTTTTATGAGGTGAAGAACGGTCGCGGCAACGGTCTGCCGAACCCTTTCCGTGCGCCCCCCAGGGCGGATGTTGCCGCGCGTCATACGCTTTCCTTATCGGGCCGCGACTGCCCGGTTCAAGCGTCATTTCATTGGATATGAGAATATATGCAGACGACCGCACAGGATAGGCTGTCGAAAGGAGAGGCGGTATTCCCGGATGAGCCATGGGGATTGCTGTTCATCCTCGCGGCGATAGGCTTTTTGTTGATCGGGGGCATGCTGACCTCGCTCAGCGTCTATGTTTCGGTGATGCAGGCGCATTTTGGCTGGAGCGAAGCGGCCATGGGTGGCGGGCCGGTGATGCTGCTGCTTGGCATGAGCATCGGCAATCTGAGCGTCGGCGCGCTCATGCGGCGTTTAGGGGTGAGGGGACTGTTTTTCGTCGGCGTAAGCGTTGCCCTGTGCGGCTGGGTCGCGGCCGGGTTCGTCCGTTCTCTGGCGGAATTCATGGCGGCCATGGCATTGTCTGGAATCGGCACGGGCGTTGCGACGATCGTGCCGGGCATCGCCGTGATTTCGCAATGCTTTCACCGGCGAAGGGGATTGGCGGTGGCGCTGTTCATTGGCGCCAGTGCTCTTGCCAGTTCCACCATGCCAATCGCCAGCCGTTGGCTGATCGACGCTGCGGGATGGCGGCAGGCGTTCTGGATTTTCGGATCGGTCGTCGCCCTGATCGGGCTGCCTCTCTTGTGCCGCTTGCCCCGCAGCATCAACGGCGACCAACGTCATGAGCATCAAGCGTCGGGTCTCACAGTAGAACAGGGCCTGAGACTGCCCGCCTTCTGGATATTGATCCTGGTCCTGACAATCAGCCAGTTCGGAATGAACGCCATATTGTTCAACCTCATCGCCTATCTGCGCAAGACCGGCTTTTCGGGTAGCGATGCCGTCACTCTTTTCGGCATTGCCAATTTCATGAGTCTGCCCGGCCTGGGGATAGGCGGTTACCTGTCCGACCGGGTGAGCGGGCGCATTCTCCTGCCGCTGATCCTGCTAATTCAAAGCGCGGGCACATTGGCGCTGCTCGGCGTGGGGCACGGCTATGCTGCTATTTGGCTGTTCATCCTGTGCTGGGGCGGCGTTGCAGGATTGCCAGCGCAGGCCGGTTCGATGTTGCTGAGCGAGATCATCGGGCAGCGAACCTATGCCACGATGCTGGGCATCGTTTTCACGGTGAATGGCTTTCTCGCCGCGCTGGCACCGGCGGTCATGGGCTGGGCCTATGAAGCGACCGTCGGATATTCCCGGCCGATACTCATCATCGCGGCGCTCTGTCTGCTCGCCGCCTGCGCCTCGACTTTCTGCCGTGCAAGACCAGCGCGCGATGAATCCACCCTCTGTCTGGAAATATGATCATGTCGAACAACGAAGCCTATGAACGGGGGGAAGTGCCCGTATCGAGCAGCGGCTGGACCAAGCCACAAGGGCTGGCGAGAGCTTGGCCAGCCTTGATGAAGGATGTTTCGACCGATGTCGTGGTGATCGGCGCCGGGCTTGCGGGTGCGTCTCTGGCGCTTCATCTGGCGGAGGCGGGGATCGGCGTGATCGTGCTGGAGGCGCGACAGCCCGGCTGGGGCGCCTCCGGGCGTAATGCGGGCCATGTGTTGCCGATCCTGCGCGACATAAAGCTGTTCGAGCGCTTTCCGGACGGGGGAAAGCACTTCCTGGAACTGTTTCGCGAGCATCACACCATCCCCTTCGATCTTTCTGCCCGATATGGGATCGACTGCGACGCGGTTCGGTCGGGCTATATCAACGGCATGAAGACACGGAGATCCTTTGACGCCTTTGTCCGGACCTTTTCCTATCTGGAGACGAGCGGACTTCAGAGGCTGACGTTTGCGTCCGGCTCGGAGATGAAGGCGCGAACCGGATCAAACGCCTATCCCTTTGGCGTGATCTTTGAAGATGGCGGCCGGGTGAACCCCTATCTGTTCACCAACGGCATGATCGCGACGGCGGCCCGGCTCGGCGCACAAATTCATGGAGACAGCGAAGCTCTGTCACTTGAACCGACGCAGGGCCGGTGGCGGGTGCGGACCCGGAGCGGCAGCGTGCTGGCCGATCGTGTGATTTTCTGCACGGCGGCCTATCCGGCGGCCATTGAACCGGCGTTTCGTAAAGCCTTCTATCCCCTGACCGCCTATGCTCTGACGACGAAACCGCTGCCACAGGAAGCGCTAGACATCATACTGCCCGGCGGGGGCACGTTCGCGCAGGCGCCGGTCGATCTTAATCCGATGGTCCGCGACCGCCACAACCGGTTGATCCTCTCGTCGATTCCCCGTGTTGGGGGTGCCCATGATGCGGCATGGCATTTCCGCTCGCAGTTGCGCTGGCTGCACCGGGTCTGGCCGGAAGCTCGCGGCATGGGAATTGAGATGGAGGATTATTGGACCGGCCGTGTCGCGATGCGAAAAGCGCAATTTCCGGGCGTGTTCGAATTGGCGAACAATGTCTTTGGCCTCATGTATTTCAATGCCTGGGGCAATGTCATGGCGCCGCTGATGGGCAAGATCATGGCGGACGCGCTGGCGCGCGATGCCATGCACGCCATGCCTTTCCCATTGGAAAAGCCGGAGCCTGTCTCGTTCAACCGGAAATATGAGATGCTGATCCGCCATCTTCTGCTGCCAGCTGCTCGGGTGGGACAACGCTTGGGTGTTCTGTAGCGTCAGTCCGCTGCCGCCACGCCGCGTAACCCATCAGCGTCGGTCAATTCGATACGGCCATAGCCCAACCGGATCAGCCCCGCCCGTTCGAACGCGGCGAGATGCAGATTGATCGTCTTGCGCGTGACGCCAATCATCTCGCCCAATGCCTGCTGGCTGAGCCGGACGACGGGTCCGTCATCCGACGGGATTGCCGACGCCAGCAGGCGAGAGGCTATGCGTTGCCGGGGTGGCAGCGCCATTAAATTTTCCTGGAGTGGCCAAGTTTCTTCCTTGCTTCCCACCCGGTTGTCCCCAGCCTTTATGGCCCCCTATCGTCGAGGGCTAGGCGCAATCAGCAGCAGGGAAGGAGAAGAGGTCGAGACAGTCACCACTAATGGCTGCCCGGTTGCCCGCGAACTCACCCTCTTTGGGAGGAAATATTGCCGCCATCGACGACAATCTCCGACGCGGTGATATAGCTTGCCTCATCGGACAGAAGGAAGCGCACGACCCGTGCCACTTCCTCTGGATCGCCAAGTCTGTTGAGCAGGATACGCTTTTCGAAATGCCCATGGGGCAGAGCTTCGACTGCGGGACGCATCATGGGCGTCATGATCTGGCCCGGTGATACCGAATTGATGCGGACGCCATCTTGGGCCAGTCGATCGGCCAGTGATCGGACGAGCGACAATATTCCGCCTTTCGCCGCGCTGTAGATCGGGTTCATGGCATTGCCGAGAGTTGCGTTGATGGAAGCTATCGCCACGATTGCGGAGCCCGGCTGCGCCGCCAGATCCTGATGGAGCGCCTGAACGATGAAAGCGAGGGAGCGGAGATGAATCGCGATCCCGCTGTCCCAGCTCTCCGCCGTCAGTCCGTCCAGCGATGCTGTATCAACAACGCCAGCAGCATGGACCAGTCCGCCTGGTCTGCCGATCGCTTTCCGCGTCGCCGCCAAGGCAGCTTCGATGCCACCAAGTTCACGCAGATCAATCGCAATGCCCGTGGACGCTGTGCCATGTTCCGCCACAATGGCGTGTGCCGCTGCCGATGCCTTGTCGCCGTCGATGTCCCACAGAGCAACAGGGCGGCCAATGACGGCGAGCGCATGAGCGGACGCAAGGCCTATGCCTGATGCGCCACCGGTGATGATGACGGGAGAGGAAGGGGAGGCAATGGCGGGGGCGAGTGACATGCGAGAGAATTCCTTTAACCGAGCGACGAACCCTATTTGTCTAAAAAGCTGACGAGACGGACGCTGCTAATTCGCAGCAGGCCGTCCGGCAGCGGATGGTTCCATATGCCGGTGAGTCCATAATGAGATGATGGATAGTTGTTCGCAACCAACGTTGCCGACAAGCTCCATCGTGGAAACATCGCCAATGTCGAAGATCTTTCACAGATTGAATTGGCATTTCATCGACGGCGCCCGCATGTCTAACGTGAAGTTACCCTATGGGCTCACCAATTGATCCGACACGGAAAAAGGCGATGGAGCTTTCGCTGGCACCCCCTTGGGTGCTGCATCGCTATTTTTGGCGCAACGCCTCCAATGAATGGTGATACGAAGCCCTCGGTGAGCTTCAGCGGCGGATGATCCTGGGCAGATCGCCAAGCGCGGCGAATGTCGCTTGATCAATTACACACTAATGTGTAATTCATTCTCATCGAGTCCGAAAGCGGGCACATATGAGGAGAGACGGGATGCACGAACGGGTGCTGGACGTGAATGCCAGGGTCGATGCCGCGATCGATGCGCTGGACCCCACCATGGCGCTGATGGCGTTGATCCAGATGACCGGCAATCGGACGCTGCTGAACCACTATTGGGATGCGATCGACGGGCGTCAGGAAGAGCTGGTCGAGACGTTCGTCGATATCCATGCGCATGAAGAGCGGCCTGCCATCGATCCGGCCGTGGTCGCCGAGATCCGCGATCGCCTGCGCGTGGCGGTGAAGGCCGGGAAGCCTCCGGTCATGCCGCAGCTGGACCGGCCGATGTTCAAGCGGATGAGCCGTTTGCTGCTGGGTCAGGACCTGCCCGAAATGTCGGTGGATGTCGCGTTCCAGCATGCCGGGTTCACCACCGACACGCGCATTCGCAAGGCGGCCGATGTCCCGCCCGCCGATTTCAAGGTGCTGGTCGTGGGCGCGGGCATGATGGGCATCAACGCGGCCATCAAATTGCAACAGGCGGGATTTGATTTCACCGTGCTGGAGGCGCTGGACACGGTCGGCGGCAACTGGTTGACCAACACCTATCCGGGCGCGGCGGTCGATACGCCGAGCCGCGTCTATTCCTTCTCCTTCGAGCCAAATGCTTCCTGGACGCAATTCTACCCGCGTGGCCCGGAATTCCTGTCCTATCTCGATCGCGTCACCGACAAATATGGCCTTCGCGACCGGATCCGGTTCGGCACCTGGGTCGAGGGTGCGGAATGGGATGAGAAGCGCAAGATCTGGACGGTGAAGGCGGTCCGGAACGGCAAGCCGGAAAGCCATGAGTGCAACGTGCTCATCATGGCGGTAGGACCCAACAACAATCCCAATTATCCCAAGGTGAAGAATCTCGACAGCTTCAAGGGGCCGGTCATTCATTCGGCCGCCTGGGACCATAATGTCGATCTGACGGGCAAGAAGGTCGTCCTGGTCGGCACGGGCTGTTCAGGCGTGCAGGTGGCGACGGCCATTGCCGACAAGGTCGGCGAACTGGTGATCGTGCAGCGCCAGCCGGAACATATCATCCCCAATCCGCAGGCGCATGCGCCGGTGGCCGAAATCGAGCGCTGGGCGATGGAATATGTGCCCTTCGTCGCGCAGTGGAAGCGTCTGCAGGGCTTGCACAGCCAGATGCGCGACATGCACGGCATGATCATGAAGGATGAGGACTATGCCGCGAAGACGGGCGGCTTTGGTCCGATCAACGACGGCATGCGCATGATGTGCGAAGGCTATCTGAAAAGCCATTTCCCGGACGATCCGGAGATGGTGAAGCTGTTGACACCCAACTTCCCGGTGTTCGCGAAACGGCCGATCCTGGATTGCGGCTTTTACGACACGCTCAAAAAGCCCAATGTGTCGATCGTGCGCGGCGAATTGGCCGAGGCCGAGCAGGACGCGGTGATCCTAGCCGATGGCACCCGCATCGAATGCGACGTGCTGCTGCTTTCGACCGGCTACAATCTGCATTTCGGGCGGCAGTTCGACATTCGCGGCACCGGCGGCGAAACTTTGACAGACGCGTTCGACCCGCATCCCTTCTCCTATGAAGGCATGCTGATCACCGGCTTCCCCAACTTCGTCTTCATGGGCGCGCCCTACAGCTATCTGGTCGCCAACCATGCGGTGGTGAGCGAGCAGCAGGTCCATTATATCATCGAACTGCTGCAATGGATGGTGGACGATCATCTGTCGTCCTTCGATGTGTCGCCAGAGGCGACGCAGGCGTTCATCGACGATGTCGATGCCAACCTGGCCAAGACCGCCTGGGTGCAGTGCGGCAGCGCCCATGGCTATTATCGCGACAAGGGCGCCGACGGGCAGAAGAAGGTCATCCTCGCCATCCCGCGCCACAACTCGCGGATCTGGCATGTCCTGCGCTCGCCCCGCGAAGAAGACTTCAACGTCACGCGCGCCGACGATGCCGCCAAGCCCGCACCGCGCGAAATGGAAATGCTGACCATCTGATCCGCTTCCGTAAACAGGAAACGGATGACAACCGAATGATATTGGGAGACTAGATGATGCTTCGTGATCTCGCTGAGCAGTTCCGCCCGGTCGCACCTCCGCAGTTGATCGATCAGGCTTATACGGACGATCAGCATGCGCGTTTGTTGAGTGTTGCTCGTAACAATGGTCCTTGGCCGTTGATGCTGGCGGAAAACTTCAAGACGCCAGAGGAGGTTATCGCCACAACCTCAGGCGCAGGCAAGCAACTGCCGGAAGGGGTCAAGCTGACCTGGGACATGATTGGTATCTATCCCGGATTTCGAGGATATTTGGCGCGCGGCGGCACCTGTTTTTACCCGGAGATCGAGGATTGCTATTACAACTCCCGCTTTCTCGAGCTGGTGCGGAATTATTACGACTGCCAATATGCCGAGCCGGAGACCTTCCTCTTCAATATCCAGGGGCCAACCCCCCTCGGCGGGCCGCCCCATCTGGATGGCACGGTCTTCCGGGGTTTGACGATGGAAAACACGCCGCTCTGGCTGCTGCTGACGATGGCGAAGTCCTGCCTGTTCAATCGTTGGCGCTCGAAGAAGGGCCAGGTGATCGCCTGGTATTACAAGGGCAAGATTGGCGGCGGCTTCAACTGCTGGCCTGATGGGCCGAGCGGTGAGGCCATGCAGATCAACGCCCCCATGTGGGGCCGCGCGGTGGTTGTCGAAAACGAGATGACGTTCCACCATGGGCAGGCTGCCGGTCCGGTTGCCATGCGCAGGCCGCAAGGACTCGACATCAGTTCGACCTTTGGCCCTGACCCGCAGGATCCGACCGGCTGGCAGATCGAAACTTTTGGCAAAGTCACCCAGAAGGTGCCGGAAGAGGAAATGCGCTTCCTCGTCCATTGGGGCGCGCGCCTGTTCAAGGACATGGATGATTTCAAGCTGACCTACGATCATCGCGACGACATCACCCATGAGCAGGCGATCAACATGCTGATCGAGGACATGAAGAAGCGTGGAGTCCAGTTCGAAGTGCCGACCGATCCTATGAACGATAATGCGTTCGTCGGTCTTCTGGCCATGGTCTATGATATTGGCGGTCCCACGAACATCCCGCCCGATGCAATGGACGAAGCCGCTTAAGGGCGGCTTCATCCAATGCTTCACGCAGTTCGGCGAACATTCGATCGCTGTGCTGGAATGTCAGAATGGCCGCCATGGCCAATATGACTGATAATATATCTTATGTTAAATTACGTCGCTTTGTTGGTGGATAGTGGGGTCTGACCTCGTCCATTCTCAACGTCAGAGACCGCAACCCCATTTATCAGGTAGCACAGATTAAATTCGGCAACCGCATGGCACTATACGGCTGCCGATCGTCTGCGTCGAAATGCGATCCCGCGCTTCTCGAGTTCGGCGGGAATCAACCCGTCATTAAGTTTGCGTTTCATCGACAGTGAACAAACGCGTGTAGTCGCGGTCGAAGAGATTCTCCTCGTCCGCCGCCATCCGCTGGAAAATTTCCGGTTCGTTGGCCTTGGCGAGGAACACGTCATAAGCGGCGCGGTCGGCGAACCAGAGCTCTGTTATTACATCGAAATCGAGCTCAGTTGCCTTTGGGAAAAATAGAGCTCCATCCAAGTTGATGTAGTTGCGACGATAATCGAGAATATTGGGCAATAGCTCAGCCATCAACTTTGAATGATGATTTTCGTAATAATCAATGAACTGCTCTCGGCTAAGATCTTGTCGACGGCGCAAGAGGGCAATGCATTTGAACATTATGTTTCTCCTGGATGTTTTAATGCGGAAGAATCAGTCGCCCGAAGAATGACATTGCCGGGCCACCGACGTCAGCTTGCAAGAGCTTTATCGCGTCACTCGATCGTATCGAGATCATTTCTGTTCATTTCGCACCGTAAGGGCGAACCCAAAGCTCACGCGGACCGCGCAATACCCCACCGACAAATTCGACCGGCCGATCAGGGGATAATTGCATGTTCGGGAAACGTTCGAAAACGATCCGCAGCGCAGCTTCCAATTCACGGCGAGCAAGGTGCATACCCAGACAGAAATGGGGACCATAAGCAAAGGTCAAACTTTTGCTGTTATCGCGCGTGGGATCGAAGCGGCTGCCATCGGGAAAGACCGCCGGATCGCGATTGGCGGCCGTGATTGCGAGCGCCACCATATCCCCTTCTTTGATGGAAACACCGCCGAGCTCAATGTCGGCCGATGCCATGCGCGGTTCGAGAGCCACGGGTGGCTGCCAACGAAGAGCTTCGGCTACCAAAGCCGTGCGTGCCTTATCGTCCTGTTGTGCCATTGCCCGGAAGGCGGGGTCGGCAAGCACACATGCAAACAGGCTGCCGCCTGCCTTGTAGGTCGTGTCGGAACCCGCCGGGAACAACAGTCGCAGAAAGGCCAGAATTTCCTCGTGAGACAGATGCTCGCCGCCAACCTCGGCAGTGACTATCATCGAGATCATATCGTCCTTCGGCTCCGCGCGCCGCTGACGAATGATGTCGTCCATATAATCGTCAAACTCTTTCTTCGCCTGAAGAGAGCCTTCCGGGTCCCAGCCGTAATCGATCAGCTTGACGGCCCATTTGAGGAATTTGGCCTCATCGTGGACGGGTATCCCAAGCATGCGAGTGATGATGGAAAAGGGGAAAGGCCGGGTGAAGGCCTGCGTAAACTCCACCTCCTCCTTGCCTTCTATGCGATCAAGCAGTTCATGAATGATGGGCTCCAGCGTGTGCTCCACGAGAGCGCGGACCTTGCCTGGCATGAACGAAGGCGCGACAAGCGCTCGTTTCGCACGATGTTCGTCACCCTGCATGGATTGAATATTCCTGCCCATCGCCGGGGCTGCATATTCCATGAAGAACGCGCCGCCATCGAAACTGACGACATCACCGAACGCCTGCTTGACCTCGGGGTGGCCCATTATCAGCCAGATGGTATTTCCCCAGAATTTGACGGGGACGACCGATCCATGCGTCCGAAGTTCGGCGAGGAGTTCGTGAAGGTCGGGCAGTTCGTCAAGCCCGAAATCCTTGTCGCTCATCAATGGTTCGCGGTCGCGCAACATCCTACTTAACTCCGATCCTGTCATCGTTCCGGTCGCAAACATCCAGCTCTAATCAAACGAGCCCCAGAATAGCATATTTTGATCGATGGCATTTAACCATCAAGTGCGTTCAGGCCTGACATTCGGGCACATGGATCGTGAGGCCGTCCAGTTCACGGGTCATCACGATCTGACAGGTCAGTCGGCTGCCCTCGCGGACGTCGATGCAACCCGACAACATGGCAAGTTCTGCCTCACCTGGCGCTTCCAGCTTGTCGATCCATTGATCATCAACATAGCCGTGACAGGTTGCGCAGGCCATTGAGCCCCCGCATTCCCCAATTATGCCATCGACGGAATTGTCTGTCGCGAAGCGTAACACGGTGTCACCTTCCAGCCCCTCCGCGATCGTTTCAGCGCCATCCTGGCCGACAAACCTCACCCGCATGAAAACTATCCTTTATTCTGATCATCCGCCACTGCCTGAGGGCAATAGCGCGTCACCGCGCTATAACCGTCAGCCGCCTTGTTGCAGACTGGCGGGCGCGGTCGACCAGTAGCTGTGGTAATAGCCTGCTACCCATCCGCCATCCACCGCCAGCTCAGCTCCGGTGATGTAAGACGCTTCGTCAGAGCACAGGAACAAACTCGCCGCTGCGACTTCGTTCGGTTCGCCCATCCGTTGGAGTGGTACGCGCGTGTAGTGTGCGTTGCGGTCATCGCCCTGCCATTTTTGGGGATTGCCCATCGCAGTATCGATGCCGCCCGGATGGACAGAATTGACACGCACGCCATGAGGACCGAATTCGAGCGCTACCGATTTGGTGGCGCCCCGAACAGCCCATTTGCTCGCGGAGTAAGCGGACAGAGAGTTGGAGCCGCGCAGACCATCGACAGAAGAGATGTTGACGATCGCACCACGGCCGGCATTTTTCATGGCCCCCCCGACATGCTTCATGCCGAAGATCGTTCCCTTGACGTTGACGTTGAAAACGAGATCGAGATCGGCGGCGGTCACCTCCGTGACCGGTGCCATCACGCATACGCCGGCATTGTTGACCAGTGCATCAATCCGACCATAGCGTTCGAGCAGATTTGCCGTCAGAGCCTGCCAGCTGTCTTCGGAAGAGACGTCGTGCCGCGTGAAGCTGGCTTTGCCTCCCAGTTCGGCCGCCAGAGCGGTTCCTTCGTCCACCAACATATCCGCGATCGTAACGATCGCGCCTTCCTGTGCGAAAAGCCGGGTCGTCGCCTCACCCATGCCGCGTCCGCCGCCGGTGATGATCACAACCTTGTCCTGCATGCGTGCCATCTTACACCTCTTCCTTTTTTATCCTTCGCACCGTTGATTGGCGCGACGATCATTGCCTGTTTGTGCCACCCCGGCTCATTGGGCCTTGTTGGCGCCCTTCTTTTCAAAGCGCGCGCGAAAGGCTTCGAAGAGCCGGTCTTGCTCTTCGCCGCCATTAAGGCTGCTGTTGATCAGGCGCTCGACATTGCGCCCTTGCGTCCGGTCGAGATCCTTGGCCAGTTCGATGGCGAGTTTGGCGGAACCCAGCGCCTCGGGCGGTTGCGCCGCGAGATGGCGGCAGAAGGCTGCGACTTCTTCGTCAAATTCCTCGGCCGGATAGATTTCATGAATCAAACCAGCCGAAAGCGCGCGTTCGGGGTTCATGGGGAGATTGGCCATGATCAGCCAGCGCGCCCAATGGGCACCCACGGTACGGACGAGGCGGCTAGTGCCGCCTGACCCCGGTATGGCGCCGAAGTTCAGTTCGGGCAGAGCATAGGTTGCCGCGTCGCTTGCCAGACGAAAATCGCACGATAGCGACATTTCAAGAGCGCCGCCAAGGCAAGGTCCCTGATGAGCCACGACGACGGGCTTCTCGAGATTCTCGAACTCATCCCACAACCAGTGGCGGGCCGCTTGCCCGTACCGCTGCCGGAACTGCCGGGCGCTCTCGCCCGGCTTCGCGGGTTCGATCGCGGTGATGTCATAACCTGCCGAGAAATATTTGCCGGTCGATCGGATCAGGAAAACCCGAAGGGCTGCATCGTCCCGGAAAAGTTTGAAGGCCGAATAAAGGCCATCGAACATCGAATTGGTGATCGCATTGTATTTGTGCGGCCGATTGAACGTCAGGGTCAAAACAGGCCCGTCAGCCTCGATAACGAAGTCTTGTTCGCTCATGTTCAATTCCTCGTTCGGGGCAGTCCAAGCCCGGTTTCGGCAATAATGCTGCGCTGAACTTCGCTGCTGCCCATATATATGGTCGCGGCGATCGAACGGCGGTACTCGCGCTCTATCTTGCCCAGCACCGTGTTTCCGGAGAACAGGGAGTCCGGTGCGGTCAGCGCCATCAGCATCTCACCGCACTCGATCATGGCTTCGCTTCCGAAAAGCTTGCCCGATGGGCCAAAGTGCTTCTTTTGGTCACCCGTGCTGGCGGCCCAGAGGGCGCGCCGGTGCAAGGCATGAAGCACTTCCAGCCGGGCAGCAACCGAAGCCAGAACGCTGCGTACCCGATGGCTCGCCGAACGTTTCTGGCCGTTCTGGTCGGAGCCATGGCTCCACTCAACGCCCGATTTCACCATTTCCTGTAGCGAACCGATAAAGAGTTCCATCGACCCCTGCTCGCGCGCGAGCGCCGCCGCCAGGACCTTCACACCTCCATCAACCTCGCCGATACGCAGTTCATCCGGTACGCGCAGGTCATCATAGAAGGTGGTGTTGGTCCGCTCTCCCCCTACGGTCTCGATCGGATCGCAGCGATATCCCGGTTGATCCAGCGGCGCTGCGAACAGGGTGATGCCCTTATGCTTATCCTCCCCGGTACGGGTTACCATAAGCGAGTAGTTCGCCAGATGGCCCTGCGAGGTGAACATTTTCTGCCCGTTTATCACCCACCCCTCGCCATCACGCGTGGCGCGTGTCTGGACGGCGAAGAGGTCCGATCCGCAAGACGGTTCAGAATAGCCGAGCGAGCCATAGAGTTCGCCTCGTGCCATCCGAGGCACGATTTCGCGCTTGGCCTTGTCGCTGCCATGGTCGATCAGCGCGCGGCCGACCAGTTCCGTGACGGCCACTACCGTATCATTCCAGCCAAACTCGACATAAACGCCGCGAACAGCCGCCACCGCAAGCACGTCAGCGGAGCGTCCGCCATATTCCGTCGGCCAGTCAGGGAATAAAAGTCCTTTGGCCCCGAGCTTTTTAAAAAGGTCGACGTCGTGCCCGTCATCTGATCCAAAGGACCAATCACGCTTTTCCGGTGTCGCATGTTCTGCGAAGACGGCGCGCACCTCCTCCGCCAGCGACAATGCGTGTTCGGGGAAATCGAAGCGAATGTCGTTCTCGCCAGAATCAGGAAGGTGCGCCTTGCCTCCAAACCACATCCGGGAAGCCGCCCGCTGCAACTCTTCGTCCGGGTCGCCAGCCAGCAGCGACCATGCGGCGACGCGCCGGAAATAGGTTTGCGCACTATATTCCATGGTAACGCCATAGCCACCAAGAACACGCATCCCGAGCACGGTGGCGGGCCGGGCCGCCTGTCCAGCCCACCATGATGCCAGGCTGACGAGGCCAGCGGCATTGTCGGCATTTTGGGAAATCGCCTCAATTGCACGCAGGATCAGCAGCGATGCACCTTCCACATCAACCAGACGATCCGCCATCGGATGGGCAAGTCCCTGGAAACTGCCGATCGGACGGCCGAAGGCGTGACGCTCCTTGGCATATTCGGCTGCATCGAACAGAGATTTTTGAGCGGCAGCCGCGATCCGGGCGGCATTGAGCAACCGCCATTCCTCGACTGCGGCCTCATAGGCCTGCACTGCATCCCTGCCCTGCGCGACCAGCCTGCCCCCGTCGCCATCAAAATCGACGAGGCGTGCACCAAGGCCGCCAATATCCGTAGATTCTCCTGCGACCGGACCTGAGAGTATCCGGATCTCTTCCCCGAGGCGGAACAGGATCAGATCGGCGGAGGAAGCATGCGCGATGACCTGCTGGCGCCGCACCGCTGCGTCATCGAGCGCAAACAGGGCGATGCCCCCGTCAGCAACGCCTTGCAGGACATCGTCCGCGCCAAGCAAGGCCAGCAGCCGCGCCGCGACCATCATCTCCACGCCCGGGATCACCGGGGCGAACTTGCCCAACGCCTCCGCGACGACCACGGCTTCGACCAGCCCTGCCCCAACGCCGCCCTGCGCTTCGGGAACGCGTAGAAGCGGCAGGCCGAACTCGTTGAACAGCACCCAGGTTTCAGCGTCGTGGCCAAGTGCCTCACTATTGCGCAGGTGCGCCAGGGTACATTGGCGGGCAAACGCCTTTTCCAGCATGTCGCGCAGAAGCTGCTGCTCTTCCGACAGTTGCAGGTTCATGTTTTCACTCGCTCCTGCTCTATCAAGTCGAGGACCTGCTTGCGAAGGTCCGGCTTCAGCACCTTGCCCATGGCGTTGCGGGGCAATTCCGCAACCAGAACCAGCCGCTCTGGCGCCTTTTGGTGGGAAAGCCCTGCCTGCGCGAAATGCGCGCGGATATCGTCCAACGTCAGCGTGACAGCGTCGGCGACCTTGACAAAGACCGCGACCCGCTCACCCAATGCTTCGTCAGGCCAGGCGACGGCAGCGACTTCGGATACGGCGGCGTGTTGCATCATCACGTCTTCAATTTCCTTGGAGGAAATATTTTCGCCGCCACGAATGATGATGTCCTTCTTTCGATCGACGATGCGAATATAGCCATCTTCGTCAAGGACACCGATGTCGCCGGTTCGGAACCAGCCATCGCGGTCAAAGGCCGTCGCATTATGTTCCGGATCGAGATAGCCCTTGAAAAGCTCCGGCCCCATGGAAACGATCTCGCCCGGTTCGCCGACAGGTACGGGTTGTTCGTTTTCGTCAATGAGCCGGACCTGCACGCCCGGCATCAACCGGCCATCGGTCATCATGCGTTTTTCTTTGGGATCGGTCGGATACGAACCGCTGATCGTCAGATGTTCGGTACATCCGTAGCATCGCGTCGCCGCCCAGCCCCGCGCCTCGCACAGTTCCATCAATGTTGGGGAAACGCTTGTGGCGCCGATGAGAATTTGCCGGAGACCGTCCGGAAAAACCTCGTCGGCATGACGAAGATAAGCCTGGACCATCAACGGGACGCCCGCCGCCCGATCCGATTGATTCTCGCGGACCAGCGCGACGGCCACATCCTCATCGAAGGCGTCCATAAGGATCATGGGATCCGCCATCAGCAGCGGTCGCAAAGTCATGATCACACCTGCGGCGTGACCGCTGGGAAAAGGATGAAACTCCGGCGTGCCGGATGCGGAACGGACCATCGGGAAGTTGGCGACTTCCGAAGCGAACGCATTATGCGTCAGCACCGCGCCCTTCGGTGCAGCCGTGGTCCCGGATGTGAAAATGATGAGCCAGGGGTCGTCCGGACTGGCAGTCAGGCGCGGCATGGGTTCGTCCCCGCCGGTATTCAGCGCGCTCCAGCGAACGACCGGGCGCGGCATCTCCTCATCGCCAATAACGATCACATGTTTGAGTTCGGGCAAATCGCCAAGGGCGCCCAGCCGCGCGCCATAGTCGATCTTCTTCCAGCGATCCGGGACGACGAATGCGCGAGCGTCCGACTTGCGCAAGACATATTCTATTTCTGCCGCGCCAAGGGTGTGCATCATCGGCACGAAAATCAGGCCCAGATGCATCGCCGCGAGCATCGTGAGGGCGCATTCTTTCCAGTTCGGCACCTGCACGACGACCGCGTCGCCCTCGACCAGGCCAAGGCGTTGGAAGGCGCGGGCGATGCCATAGCTTTCCGCGAGCAAGGCACCCGTGGTCGTCGAGCAGGGACGTTCCGCCGATCCAAAGATGATCTTGGTATCCGGGGATGCATCCACACATTCGCGGATCATCTCCGGCATCAACCGCCCTTTATGGAGACCCGAACTGACCCATTCTTTCCGCAGCACCGCGCGCGCGCGCCAGTGATCTGCCTCGTTCAAGGCAGCAAGCCGTTGAGCCAGTGTCATCTGCTTTGCCTGGTCTGGCCGCGTGTGAGGAGTTTCAAGCATTGGCGATATAGACCAGGGTCCGCTTCGCGATCCGCCACCCTGTGGGGGTCAGGCGGAATTCGTCCAGAGCATTGCCAATGGAAACGGGGATCAGGGCCGCACGACGGTCTTCGGCCGTGGACGACCGGGAATATGCGACATAATTCGAACGACTGCGCGCGTGATCGGGATCAACACAGTCGATGACGATGTTCGTATATATGTGGAGCATTCGGTTCGTTACGGGAATTTCCCCGATGAAGCGCATGATCGCATCAAGCCCCACCAGCGGACTACCCCCCTTTTCAAATACCGCATCCTCAGTGAACAGGTTGCGCAGTCCTTCAATGTCACGCTGATCCATGCACCGCGCCAATTCGAAAATCAGCCGTTGCAGCTCGCGTTCCATCATGTAGGTCTCAATCACAGAGGGGGTCATCATCTCGATCCAGGAGTATGAAGTACGCAGTAAGCGTTCGGGCAATTCACGATGGGCTTGAAAGGAGGAAGGACACTTACTGCGAAATTCCCGCGCCTTTCGTATCAGCTCTCAATCAGCTTCTGCCAAAGCTCCCAGCTCGGCAAGCTTCTCCTGTGCCTGCACTTCCCAGACATCAAGCGCATGCCGGGTGTCGGTTTGATATTCGAACAGGTTTCTCATCTCTGGCTTTACCTGCGCGCGATCGATGAAATATTGTTCGTACCAACGGCGCAGTTGATAGACCGGGCCGTCCGTGTCGCACAGCAACGGATTGTCGATCCTGGTCTTGGTTTCCCAGATGTGAACGTCCTGCAAAGTATTTTGCCGATTGAATTCGGCAACACGCAGCTGTCGCTCCGCATTTTGTTCGGGCGTAAGACCTGGCTTATGTCGAGTGGTAATCAACATGTGAAGTGTGAACGAATTGGGCGTCTTGGGAACCTGCGCGAGAACGATATACGTATCCGCGAATTCCCCGTCGAAACATGATGCCAGCCGGGATTGCAGCAGGCACGGGCCGGTATACAATGTCTCACCACGCAGGCTGCCGTAGGGAACGCGCTCAAGAGGATAGCCCGGCTGCATCTTGTCATAGTCGTCAGTGAAGGATTCGGCCGTGACCCCGACCTCCATGAACTGCCACGCCACATGTCCTTCGAAACGATTGCCGAAGAATGTCGGAGCTACGGCTACGCCCTGACCATGGACATAGAAGAAGTGTGCGACATCGACCATGTTGTCGACCAGCTCACGACCGCTGATCCCGACCTCGTGAACGCTATGGCTCCAGGGAGAAAAGTCCGTCGCGAAATTCGGAATCCGGGGCAGAACCATGTCCTCATCCGGCGGCCCACCCTCCGAATCGTACCAGACGAACAGCAGGTCATCGACCTCCTGCGTCTGCCAACTGCGGGTCCGCGCGCGGGCAGGCATTCGCTTGGCATAAGGGACCGCCGTGCAACGACCGTCCGCGCCCCAGCGCCAATCGTGGAATGGGCAGGCGACGGAATCGCCCTTGACCGTGCCTTCCGACAGGTCAGCGCCCATATGTGGGCAAAAGCCGTTCAGAACCGAGAGGGTGCCGCTTTCCGACTGAAATACCACCAATTTTGTGCCGAAGGCTTCGACACCATGGGGTTTGCCATCCTTGAAATCGCTTGCGACGCCGATGCAGACCCAGCCGCGTGGAAGTCGATCGGGCAGGTCGGCGACGATAACGGCGACTTCGTCTGACTCTGAGCCCTCCTTACGCATATATATTCTCTCCAAATTTCTTGTCCGAAACTTTAGCCGGGCGGAAAAATGCCGCTTCGTCCGAAGAGACTAGGCCAGATTCACAAATCGGATGTAGCATCGCTGAAACAGAGCATCCTGGGTCGCGATGGCAATTGAATCCACCGCGATCCCCGCCAATTCGCGCGAGCGAAGCTCATCTGTAAGAAGGAACGCCATTCATGGTAGCAACGGTTTTGGTCCTCGGTGCGTCTGGACGGGTAGGGTCGCATGTCGTCAAAGAGCTTGGCGCGCATCACGAAGGCATCACGGTGCGCCTCGCGACAAGCCGGGCCGCAGTCGCAGAGCAGTGGCGTGCAGAAGGGCGCGAAGCGGTTGTACTCGACCTCGATCGCCCAGAGGGTTTCGCCGAGGCTTTACAAGGCGTCGATCGCGTTTTCCTGCTGACCGGCTATTCCTCAGCCATGCTCTATCAGAGCAAGAAATTCGTCGATGCGGCTGTCGATGCGGGCGTCAGCCATATTGTCCATCTGGGCGTTTTCAGCTCACCCCAGGATATGATCCCGCATTTCAATTGGCATATCCTAATCGAAACCTACATCGAGGCGAGCGGGATCGCTTGGACCCATATTCACCCCAATGTCATCAGCGATTCGATGTTGGTAAGCACTCCTCCCATTAACGAGACCGGTTCGTTCCCCGTCTTCTGGCGCGACGTACCGCAAGGATGGGTGTTTGCTTCCGATATCGGCGCGGTAGCTGCCGCGGTGCTGCGGGAAGGCCCGGCAAAGCATGGGGGCGCGAACTATTGGCTGAGCACCGAGGTCCTTACGGGACCGGAGGTCGCGGACATTCTCAGCGAAGCGTCCGGCATTGAGATCAAATGTCTCATGCTGGGGCCTGAGGCGATGCAAGCCGTGGCGGACAAGCTTCCGACGATTCCGGAGCGCGCTTATATGGAAAGCGCGGTCACCTATATGGAACTGGCGGCCGCTGGCGCGCTGCAGTTCCAGACCGTCGTCCGTGACGACGTCAAGACAGTTCTGGGCCGTCCCGGCCTGACGATGGCACAATGGGCGAAAGAGAATCTTGTCACCGGAACCTGCAAATAAGCGAAAGGGCCGTTGCACCCCGGTGGCATGTAAAAGCTGGATCACAAGCCTTCGGCAGCCCGAGCGTTTCATTATGAGATCACATAGGTCATGATAGACAGATTTGAGATGGCATGGCACGGATGCAGGCGTTTGCACGACAAAGCGATTGTCGTTGCAGGTGCGAGCTCAGGGATCGGCAGGGCATCCGCCCTTCGGCTGGCAGGCGAAGGTGCCCGTCTGGTGGTTGGGTCTCCGGCGCTGGAAGCCGACAAGATCGAGACTTTGGTAGCCGAAATCCAGGCTGCTGGAGGCCAAGCCGTTGGCGCGTCTTTCGATGCGACCAGCGATGAATCGGCAAAGGCCCTGATCGAGCAGGCGCTGACGGCGTACGGCCGATTGGACGCGGTCCACGCAAACTTTGCGGACATGGGCGTCGTCCACAGCGACACTGACGCGATGACGGTCACAGACGAGGTGATCGAGCGAACGCTGGATGTAAACTTCAAGGGCATGTTGCGAATAACCCGCCATGCAGTGCCCGAACTGCTTAAATATGAAGGGGCGATGATTTACACGTCGTCGATCGGGTCCCTCATCGGCGAGCCTGTTCGGCCCGTGTACGGCATGTCCAAGGCCGCCCTCAACGCGCTGGTCCGGCATCTGGCCTCCAGATGGGGCAAAGAGGGTCTTCGCGCGAATGCCATCTTGCCTGGTTTTGTCATAAACCCGGAATTCGCGGATTTTGTCCCGGAAGAATTCAGGATGGAACATCTGAATGCCAACCGTTCCCCGCGCAATGGCGCGCCGGAGGATATCGCGGCGATGGTCGCCATGCTTGCTTCTTCGGATGGATCCTGGATCAACGGTCAGACCATCGCAGTAGATGGCGGACAGACGATCAGATGAAGGCTTGGGCCTAATATCGGATAATATGAGGACGTAATAGTTTACTACCTCCTCGACCATTTGTTGTGCCTCAAGGCACAAGTAGCAGGCGCATAAGGAAGGGATACCATAATGGCCGGTTCAGCAAAGCGAGACGACTGTCACCGTCTCGTCGGTAAGGTAGCAGTAGTGGCTGGTGCAAGCACTGGCATTGGGCGCGCCACCGCGTTGCGGTTGGCGAGTGAAGGTGCGAAGGTCGTCGTCGGCTCCCCGGCAGCTGAAATCGAACGGATCGACAGCCTGGTTTCCGAAATCGTCGCGGCTGGTGGCGATGCGCGAGGTCTGAGCTTTGATGCAGCGGACGATGCTTCTGTCGCCGCACTGGTCGAACTCGCCGTTTCCGCTTTCGGCGGAATCGACGTCTTTCATGCCAATTTTGCCGACCTACGGCTCCTTTCAGTGGATACCGATGCCACGAGCGTCACTGACGATGTGCTGGACCGGACGCTGGATATCAACCTGAAAGGCATGCTGCGGGCGACCCGCCACGCCATCCCGGCTCTGCTTGCGCGTGGCGGCGGGGCGATGATATACACTTCCTCCGTCCAGGCAAGGACTGGCGCTCCGTTCAATCCTTGCTACCAGATGGCCAAGGGCGGGATTAATGCGCTGGTGCGTCACGTGGCGTCGCGGTGGGGCAAAGAAAGCGTGCGAGCCAACGCCATCATGCCGGGCATGGTCGTAACCCCTGAAAATCGCGAGACCATGCCACAGGAGTTTCTGGATCAAGCACTGGGTGCAACCCGCTTGCCCCGGCTGGGCAAGCCAGAGGACATTGCCGGGATGGTAGCGATGCTCGCATCGAGCGATGGCGCATGGATTACCGGTCAGGCAATAGCTGTCGATGGCGGTTTGACCCTTAATTGACCCTGCGTATCACAGCCTAAGAAGGCATGCGCGGGTTTAACCGGCACAGTGGGATTGGAGCGTGCCAGGCAATTCAAGCTGCCAGACCATCAGGCTTTCACAGATTCCCATTCGTGCTGACGGCGCCTGACCATATCACTGGCCAGGCGCCGTCATGTTTCACGCTAAGGCCAAACTGTTACGGCCAACCGTAACAGCCGGGCGACGCAGATTACGGTCTTCCCGCGCCAATGAAGTCGAGCGAAATACGTTCAAGTCGGCCGTGCCCTTCCGAAGCAGCCGCAGAGCCGTGGAATTCGGGAACCGTACAGATATAAAGGGATTTCCGATCCGGTCCGCCAAAGGCGCAAGCGAGCGCGCGGCGCCCTTCCCCAACCGGGACTACATGGGTGACCTGCCCCCCCTCAACCAGACGCACGACCCCCAAGCCCGAAAGATATGCGTTCGGCGTCACAGCAATGGGCATGGCGGCCCAAACAGCGCCTTCATCGTCGAGGCAGATGCCGTCGGGGATGCCGCCATCAGGCAGGGTGGCGAAAACGCGCCGGTTCGACAGAGCTCCAGTTGCCGAGTCTCTCGTGAAGCAACTGATGCGATTGCCTGTTGATTCAGCGACATAGAGGGTGGAACCGTCGGGGCTGACCGCAATCCCGTTGGGCGACATCAAGTCGGAAGCAGCAACGGAAACACTGCCTTCAGTGTTGGCAAAAAGAACATCTGCGGGATCGGGCATCTTGTCCATATGCGCGCCCCAGGGATCGTAACCAGGCTGGCCGACATAGGCATTGTTGTCGATGACGATCATGTCGTTGAGGACATAGGGGCAAAGACCGCTCAGATCGGCAAAAACCTCTGCCTTGCCATCTACGATCCGAAGCACTTGCCGTTGCTTCGATGCCGCAGCAAGCAGGTCTCCATTGTTCAGGAAACCGAGCCCGCCTATGAAATCGGTCGAGCTTTCGTAAAGCAGCTCCGTGCTGTCATCGGCATTCAGACGGTGCACGCGTCCGGCGGTGATGTCCGAAAAATAAAGCGCTCCATCATGCCAGCGCGGACATTCCGGCAGTGACAGACCGTCAACAACAATTTCTGGAAGGGGTAATGTGATCATCAATCAATCCTCTCATGCCTATTGCACTGATCAAAGCGCAGATCATCTTCTTGTTCGCTCTTCGACGAAACTGGACGGAATATCTTGGTCAATCGTGCCGTGGCCGAATGGCCCTGCATGATCACCCATAGCTCCTCAGGAGCTGGGCGGTAAGCAAGAATTTGCACATCCTCATCTTCTAATCAATATAGTTTGCCTATTCCATCAAGCGCTTCGAGATCAGCTTCGCGCGCGATCATTTGATCTCTTCCGTCCAGTGTCCTTGGACTTGTTAAGCAGCGACAGCGAAATGCTCGACCACTGCGCGCCGTCTAACTGACGTCTTCAGTCCCGATCGTCCGCCCACACCTTGCCGGTCAAGCTTCGAAATCAATGATGTGAATGGGGTCTGTGCCGTCCCAATTGCGGCTTGCGGCGATACCCTCGGCGATCAGTTGTTTGAGGGCTTCGTTTTCGATGAATTCGAACAGAACGCCCTTCTCCCCTTCTCCCTCCAGATAAGCGACCCGGTTGCCGGGGCTGTCGGCGCGGAACACCAGTTTCAGGCCGTCCGCCTCGGCGCTGCTGACAACGGCGTCAAGATCGTCAGTAGTCCAGGCGAGATGGTGCAGCCCGGCGCGGGGCGTTCCGTCGTCGTCCAGGTAGGGGGAGCGGGCTCCATTGGTGACCTGAATCAGCTCGATCTGCGTCTCGCCCTGATAGCCCAAGCCTACGTCCATCTTCACGACAACATCCTGCCCACGATAGCGGCCCGTAAGTGTGACGTTTCGCAATACCGTCCAAGGGCCGACGCCCATCGTGCCGATCCATCGTTGAACGCTTGAATCCAGATCCTCGACGACCATGCCGATTTGCGCAATCGATCCATATTTTGCCACCCAACCCTCCTATGAATATTATGACCTGGTTCGCTCGGCCCCCGGCCGGTACGCCGAGTTGCAGTCGGCGCGAGACAACAGCCCGATGATTGTGCAAGGCCCTTAAGCCGTCATGATCGAAGTCGCAGGACGCCGAGAATAACGTACAGACCTTACGCCGATGGTAAATGCGCCGCCTATGGATAGGGCAAGCGCCGTGGCAAGCTGCCCGAAGGCGAACTCGCCAAGAGCATCTTAAGAGGCTATTGCAGTGATAGCTATGATGAAATGTCGTGTGATACCCGCTATATTGAGGCTGGAGAGCCTCCGCCAATGGAGCCATGACATCGGAAGATTGTAGAAATGGCCTTTAGTCGATTGCTGTAAATTAGATTGAAGTTGTAAATTACGATATGGATAATGAGAGGATAATCGTGGTTCATGCTTGACGTTGCGCGTTCATCTGAATGTACGGTATCAAAAGAGTGGAATGATCTTCTGCTCACATTCTACAAATCCATCGACAGCTCTCCTTCCTGGCAGGGTTTTGTCGAGATGCTTACATCAGTATTTGTCAGTGCTAGCGCGATCATGGTGATCCGTCCTTCATCAGAGCATGATCTGGGCTTTCTCGTATGCAGCGACCGCGCGGCTGATGCAACCATTCGAAAGTATCAGGAAAGTTGGTATGATCTCGACCCGCTGCGCGTACTTCCCGCAGACAAGGTCATTATCGGCAGCGAGATCATGGCCGATGAAGAATGGCAGCAATGCGTCTTTTACAAAGATTTTTTCATCTATACTACAGCTATCGGGGTGGACCGTATCCTTGCGGTCAATATCGTAACTTCGTCCGGTACTTTTTCGCGACTGCGGATTCATCGTGGTCCGGATCAACCGCCTTTTTCCGCGGAGGACAAGGCGAAGCTTTCCTTCCTCGTCCCGCATCTGAAGCAAGGGCTGCACCTCGCGGCCTTGATCGGCAGGAAGGAGGTCGAACGACAGCTGTTTGAAGAAACGCTCGATCGCCTGCACATCGGGACCATCATTCTGGACGAGACACAGCATATCCTGCGCACGAATGAGGCGGCGCGCGATCTGATGGCGGCGAAGGACGGTCTTCGCAACGTGAACGGCATGATCGAAGGTTGCTACGCGTCGGACTCGCGCAACATTCGAGATCTTCTCGCGCGAACGGCGAATGACCCGGACATGATGCTGACCCAGTCACTCAGTCGGCCGGACACCGACCGGAAATTGGGTATCGTCGTTCGCAGCATTCCCCTGATCGCCAGTTCGGAGGGTAAGGTCCGTCCCGCCTGGGCGTTGTTTCTTCGCGATCCTGATGCGCGAAGCGGGTCGATGATCGATGCGATACAGCAGATGTTCGATTTCACGCGAGCCGAGGCGACATTGGCTGCGGAGCTGGCAAATGGATTGACGCTGGACGAAGCGGCGGACGCAATGGGCATCAAACGCAACACGGCCCGCGCGCACCTGCGTTCCGTTTTCGTGAAGGCCGGGGTGACCCGACAGACCGAGCTTGTCCGCATTCTGCTTAACGGTGTTATCGGCCTGTCTTGACCGGCTTCCCGGCGCTGCCCCCCCCCTCTCCTTACAACATGACACGGGTGCCGCTGACAGCCGATTGGCGAATGGCATCCAGCATGCGGTGCCGAGTGACGGCAGCGCCAAAACCATGCTGAAATGGCTTGCCTTCCGCGATCGCGGCTTCGAAGAGGGCATACATGTTCGCCACATTGGCGGCATCGCCGCTCGGGCGTTCCGGTGCTGCGATGCACTCTGGAGCGATATCCACCGGTTCAGTCCGGCCTTTGGCGAAACGGGAAAGGGAAAGGCCAGCGGAGGGCACGACATTACGGCTTGCCGATGAAAGAAGAAGACATCCTTCAGTGCCCTGGATTTCGATCCGTGTCCCCGTCCCCGCCCCCGGCGCTCCCATGATATGAGCCGACAAAGTGACGCCGGTCGCCAATGTGCCCTGTACGACCATCTGGTCGGCGGAAGTGCGCGTCACCACCTCTCCAGTGTCGAACACGCGCGCCTGAGGGACATGCGTCGCCAAGGTAGCCGACAGTTCCTTGAATTCGCCAAGCATATAGCAGAGCGCGTCCAGACAATGACCGCCCGAAAGTTCGAGTTGAGAGAGGCCGGACTGGGCGTCCTGCATCAGCATATGTTGGGAGGGAACAGTCACAGGCCATGCCGAAGAATAATTCAGCGCGACGGCATGAATCGCCCCTATGGCGCCCTCGTCGATCAAGCGCTTGGCCATGCGCACGGCAGGGTCGGCACGGCCCTGAAGTCCAACGGCCGTGTTCCCGTCACTGCGTTCGGCCGCTTCCAGCGCTGATTGCGCCTCTGCCGTTGTCACTGTGAGCGGCCATTCGCAATAGATATGTTTGCGTGCTGCTATGGCTGCTTCGATGACCTTCGCATGGAATGGCACACGCACGCAGACCGCAACGACGTCAATGCCTGGGTCTTCTGCAAGTTGAGCGGAATTTTCGAAGGCTCGCGGAATCCCCAGAGCCTCTGCGGCGCGCTGAGCGGTTTCAAGCCGAGTGGTCGCAACGCCGGCGACCTCGAAACCCGGCAGGCTGCGAAGTGCGGGAATATGCGCGCGGGAGCCCCAGCTGCCGTCAGCGCTCGCCCCGACGATCCCGACCCGAAGTTTCAACTTCCACACCTCTTAATGATATATTGCGTTATGTTCAGCATAATCGACCGAGTGCGAGCCTGCAATGTCGTTCTTATCCCCCGCCCCGATCGTCAAGGCGCGTAAAGGCTGGTCAGGACGAGGGATTCCCGCTCAAACTTTTGCTTTCGCATCGTTTAAAAGACAAACGGGTATCCCAAATTGGCGGGGATATTCTAAAAGGCCAATCACAGGCTGGCCAAGTGAGGAATGGATCATGATCGGGGGCGCGGACGAAGCCGGAAATATGGCGACTGAGAGCGAAGAAGATGACGAACGTATTGGCATCCAGTCGGTCGAAACCGGGATGCGCCTGCTGAATGCGTTGGTCGAACACGCGCTGGATTCGCCGCCCCCTATGCTCAAGACTCTGGCGCTGCGCGCAGGCATGCATCCTGCCAAGGCTCATCGATACATGGTCAGCCTCGTAAGGGTGGGGTTGGCGGAGCGCGATCCCGTCACCGACCGCTATCGCCTCGGCTCTGCCGCGCGGCACATGGGCATCCGCTCCCTTCAGGGACTGGATGTCGTGCGGATCGCGAGCGGTCGTCTGGAAGCCATCAGTGCACAGGTCCAGCAGTCAGTTGCGCTGGCTATTTGGACCGTCATCGGACCGATGGTCGTGGCAGTCCATGATCATCGCGGTCGGTTCACTATCGGCCTCCGCGTGGGCGAAGCAATGCCGCTTACGCGTTCAGCCACGGGCATGATCTACGCCGCTTGGGCGGGAGCGACGTCCAAAGACCTGGTAAAAAAGGAATTGGCAACGAACCGCGCCAAAGGTCGATCGCCCGCCACCAAGGCCGAATTGGACGGGATTATCGCATCGGTGCGCGCTAACGGGATGGCGCAATTCAAAAGTGAGTCTATCGGCGTTAGCGCAATCTCCGCACCGCTGTTCGACTATCGAGGTGAATTGGTCGGCGCTCTGACGTCGCTGGGATCTCCGCATTATTTCGATGACTCAATGAGCGGCCCTATCGCCCAAACTCTTATGTCGCACGCCAGGCAGATCTCCGCCGAACTGGGCTATGCGCCTGGCACAGAATCTTTTGGGATTGAGGCGATGGGCTGATACCCCCTGCCCTTTTAGCCCATCAGCGTCGCGCGGGCGCAGGACAGCCAATATTCGCCGCGATCGAAATCATCCATAACCAAATGGGGATGGATGATCCGGATGTGATCCCTCACTATCCGGATACACCCATCCCCGCATGTCTCGTGCAGACTGTGGCCTGTAGCGCTCATCGTGGCTCCCACTATTTCACAGCGGGAGCCACGATCCACAACTGGTTTCAAACCGCTTCTGTGTTAGCGGGCGCTTTCAAACGCACGAACCCGTCGTAGCCGTTGTCCACTGCGCCGGTGCAAAGCGAGGAGTAGCGTTCGTAGCCACCCACATACACCATGAAGCTTCGCGGCTTTCCTTCGACGTTTGATCCCATGTACCAGGAATCGGCCTTCTTAAACAGGGTATAGTCCGCAACCCCGTTGAGTTCGGCGCTCCAGCCCTCCTCAGCCTCAACCGTCGTATCGATCCGTTCGAAGCCGTCCCTTTCCATCTCGTCGATCACGCGCGCGATCCAGTTCACCTGCCATTCGCCACCCATGATCATTGTGCACAAGACGGACGGGCTCTGTGGGCCGTGAACCATGAAGAGGTTCGGGAAACCCGCCACCATCATCCCCAGATAGGTGGTGGGACCATTACGCCATTTATCGCGAATGGTAACACCACCCACGCCGGTAATGTTCATCTTGGTCATCGCGCCGGTCATCGCATCGAAGCCGGTCGCGAAAACAACCACGTCCAGATCATAGGTCGCAGCCGTCGTCTGAAGACCTTCCGGTGTGAAGCCGATGATGGGGTTCGTCCGGGCGTCCACCAAGGTCACGTTATCGCGATTATACATCTCGAAGTAACCGGAATCGATGCAAAGCCGCTTGGCACCGAGCGGATAGGTTTTTGGACACAGAAGTTCGGCAACCGTGGGATCCTTGACGGTCGAACGTATCTTTTCGCGAACGAACTCGCTTACGATCTCGTTTGCCTTTGGATCGGTTTGGCTGTCACTGAACGTTACCTGCAGCTGGAAGGCGCTTTGTGAATTCCACGCCTTCTCCAGGATTGCCCGCCGTTCCTCAGGTGTATAGTCGAAAACCGACTTCTCCGGCAGCTTGATCAAGGACAGACCAACAGTCTTCCACATCCTTTCGCGCCGCTCCGAATAGCTCTCCTTCCATTCCCGGTCATACTCCTCGGAAATCGGCCGGTTGCCCGATGGCATGCTGAAGGCGGGCGTGCGCTGGAAAACATAGAGATGTTCAGCGCTCTGCGCGAGTATGGGCGACGCCTGGATGCTTGTCGATCCGGTTCCAATGATGCCAACCCGCTTGCCGGATACATCGACACCCTCCCGCGGCCAACGTGCGGTGTGGTAAATCTCACCCTTAAAGTCCTCTTTTCCAGGCCAGTTGGGGAAGGTCGGCACGTTCAGGCTGCCCGTAGCCGCGACCACATACTTGCACACGACGTGTTCGCCATGATCCGTATAGACGTGCCAGCGGTTCGCTGCTTCGTCAAACTCCAGTCGCTCAACGCGGGTGGAGAAACGGATATAGTCGCGCAGCTTGAAGCGGTCAGCAACATGGTTCGCATAGGCCTCCAGATCAGGCTGCGCGGAGAACATCTCCGGCCACTTCCATTCCTGCTGAAGCTCCTCATCGAAGCTGTATGAATATTCCATGCTCTCGATATCGACACGAGCGCCTGGATAACGATTCCAATACCATGTGCCGCCAACGCCATCGCCTGCCTCGAAGCATGTAACCTTGTAATCGTTACGAAGGCGATGGATCGCGTACATCCCGCTGAAGCCCGCCCCGATCACAACGACGTCGACTGCGTCGTTCGAACCGTTCCGCATCGATTTAACCTCATGGGGGGTCTCAATTGTCATTGCATCACTCTCTTAAGATATCTTGCGGAAACGCCTTAAACGGCCAGAGAATTCGTTAATATCAGCGGTTCAATTGCTGATCGGTTTGACTATATGCCAATATTTGGCTCGTTCCAGACGATATCATTCTTCAATATAGAATCCGCCAATATTCAAAATTCCATATGGAACTATTCTTAAAAGCTTCATCCGTTTATCACCGGTAAGAGGGACGGCGATTTCTCCCCGCCCCTCCCTGCAACCCGATGGTCTCATTTACGGCCATGGGATTCAGACATGTTAATCTACGCACGACGTGCAAAAAACTTACCCCGAAATCTTCTGACAATAAAATAAACATCATAAGTCCAAAATGCGTGCGCGCCTTTGTGGAAGGCGCGCGCGCTAACTTGCTTAGAACTCTACAGCCAAATCAACGCCGTAGGTGACCGGGTCATCGAACACACCAGAGATGACTGTGCCGAAATCTCCGCCTGAATTATACCGCTGCTTGTTTGTAAGATTACGGCCCCAAACCGAGATGCGGCTAGTGGTCGGCCCCATCGGAATGTTGCTCAGCGTGACTCGTGCGTTCAACTTCATCAGAGGATCCTGGAAGAGAAGCTCGTTCAGACGATCATTCTCAGGGTACGGAGTGACGATACGGTGATTGGCAAGTGCGATACTCGACCGATATTCCGCATCACCCCGGAAGCTGACACGCATGTCGCCGCTGAGCGGAACAGAATATTCCGCCGCCACATTCGCCGTGAACTTGGGACGGTAAACCGGTTCCACGGAGCCCGGAGGAGCTTCGACATATTTGAAATTGTTGTACGCGCCGGTAGCGCTCAACGTCAGACCCTCGATCGGCATGGCGTAAATTTCGTATTCCAGGCCATAATCACGCGACTTGCCGATATTGGTGGTGGCAAAAGTAGAGAAGGTGATTGGTTGATGACTGAGTGGACCGATCGCCGTGGCTGTGACCGGAAACGTCTGCTGAAGATTTTTATAGGTCACGTAAAATAGGGCGAAATTGGTCCGCAACCGACGGTCAAAGAAGTCCGCCTTGATGCCGGCTTCCCAAGATACAGCTGTCTCTTCCTTGTAAGGGACGGCTGCAGATACGAGCACCGGTTGCAATGGATCAGTGGGGCTTGCCCGATCGTTGACGGTGGCCTGCAACGCGGACAATCCACCTGCCACATAGCCTGTGGTGAATTTGGCGTACATCATCGTGCCATCATTGGGCTTGTACGAGATATTGGCGAGCCATGAGAACTTGCCCTTATCATATTCGTACGTTGTGCCCGGCTCGACAGTTCCGTCGAAAACCGACTTGGCATCCTGCGTGTAGCGAACGCCGCCGGTCAAATCGATCTGCGGCGTCAGATGGTAGGTCGCCTGGCCATAACCAGCAATCTGCCGCGAGCGATAGAAGGTTTCCCGCTGGCTTCCTGTGTAGCTGCCGGGCACGACATAATTCGGCATGCCTGTGAAGGGGAAGATGGCGCTGACCAGCGAGCCGGGCTGCGTATGACGATTATAGTAGAAGAGTCCGGCCGTCAGGCTCAGCGGGTCAGTATCAACGATAAACTGAGTTTCGTTGCTGAACTGGCTGCGCTTGTCCATGCTGCCGAAGGTCAACAGGGAAAAGGGCTGTAAGGGTAATGTGGGGTTTGTAAAGTCGGGATAGGGCATCAGAAGGCCACCCGCGCCATCAATCTGACCAGTTCTGAAGTCTCGGTCAAGGCTGCGCCACGACGCTGTATTCTTGATCGTCAGATAATCATTCGCCTTGTATTCAAGCGAAAGATAATGCGCCATGATCTTATTGCGACCACGAGAGGTGAAATCGTTATAAACGTTTTTCGATCGTTCCTGCTGTACATAGTCGCTTAACGAAGGGCCGCCAAAAAATGTCTGCGCGGCAATGATGCCACGAGCAAAAGCGCCGTATGGCCCTTCAGAAAAACCGACGATCTGCTGAGCAGGGGCGACACCGCGCCAGTCGATGTAATCGAACTTGTAGTTAACATCCAGCCCATCGAAGGGTTGATAACGAACCGCTCCATGGAAAGCGTCAGTCTTCTGAACCCCGAGCTTCGGCGCGGTTGTCACCGTGTCTTTCGTGCCCATGCTCTGACCCGCAACATCCCAGGTGCTACTGTTGATGTTTCGGATATCGCTTCCACGATAGTTATGAACATAGGTGCCCGATACGCTGAACCCATTCCATTCCGGCAGATCGATCCGGGTTTTGCTCCGGATAGAATCAAAGCGGGAATAAGTCAGTTCCTGCCGCGCGTAAAATTTACCCTTGGGGCTAGAAGTAATGTAGTTGATCGCGCCCGCGGTCGAGTTGGTGCCGAACAATGTGCCCGCAGGACCGCGGATGACTTCGATCCGCTCAATGTCACTGATGTCGAACGCAATACCTGACATATTACCCAGGTAGACGCCATCCATATAGAAGGATGCGCTGTTGTCGGTGTTGGGGTTGGCTGGTGTCGCCGAGAGCGAACCACGCAGGGTGATAAAGGGCGCGTCGCCGCCCGCACCCTTCAAGATGGTAAGGCTGGGCACCTTGGTGGCCAGATCGTTAACGTCCTGGATGCGCTGGTTTTGTATCTGTTCCGCGCTGAGTGCGGTAACAGCCACCGGAACATCCTGCAGGTTTTCTTCGCGCTTCTGCGCGGTGACAATGATGTCGCCGAAGCCAACGGCCGGTTGGGATGATGCTTCCTGTGCCCACACAAAATGCGGCACAAGGCTCACGCTCGCAAACAGAGCGGATTTTATTAGTAAGTTCATTTTTACCTCCCCTTATTTACAAGTTGTTCTTGCCTCTCATGGCAAGAATAGTCTTGAACTAACTTGCCAAATTGGCATCTTCATGGGTTTATAGAGTTGGTGGCGTCAACCATTGATGGCCCCAATGGCTTCCCCGCGTGGTTTCAAATACTGTTCCTTCAACTTCCCAATTTTTTACCATCCCTCCGCAACCATATTCCAGTGCAAACCCGCCGGGTGTCCAGACATAGAATGAAGTCATGTTGTCGTTCACATGACGTCCCAAAGTCGCTGCCAAGGGAATACCCGCTTCAGAAAGCCGATCGAGTGCGAGACCGACTTCGTCGAGATCGGGAACCTCCAGCATCATGTGTACGCAACCGGCAGGTTGTGGCATCTCTGCGAGCGCAAGACTGTGCTGGCGCGGATTGCAATGCATGAAGTGAATCCGCGCCTTCGCCCCGCCAGGCGCGGGAATATGCAAAATATCCGACAAGCCGAAGCCGAGATGCTCCCGCCAGAAATGCTGCGTTTCCTCAAACTTCAGTGCAGGCAGCACGACATGGCCCATCCCCATTGAACCCATCACGAAGGCTGCAACGCCGACCGGCGAAACAAAGCGGGTGAAGTCAGAGATCGGCCCCCAATAGACTTCGATCACGTTGCCGGACGGGTCTGCGCATGTGAACATGCCCGTGACATGGCGCTGTGAAAGGACCGCTAAGTCGGCATCAACAACTTCCACGCCTGCGGCAATCAGCCGATCCCGCAGCGCCTCGAAGTCAGCCGAATTCGACACTTCCCAGCCCGAGGAAATCAGGCGGTCGCGCTCGTCGGCAACGACCAGCACACGAAATGCGCGGCCATCCGCCTTCAGCAGCAACTCGCCATTTGCGCCATCAACCGCAGCCAATCCGGCGATCTGCGTGCCGAACGCACGCCAACGATCGATGTCGGTAGCTCCAACGACCAAATAGCCCAGTTGACTAATGCCCATGCCGTCCTTTCCTGCTTCCTTATTCATCGAATGACACCGACACAGCCGCGTCATTCGGCACCGCTTGACAGGCGAGCAACCAGCCTTCTGCAATGTCATCCTGGTTCAGAACCTCGTTATGAACCATCGTCGCGCTACCCCGCGTCAACTTGCAGATGCATGCGCTGCATTTCCCTTCCTTGCATGAATAGGGCGCGGGAATGTCGGCCATGAGAAGTGTGTCGAGCAGTGTCCGTTCGGAGTGCCAAAGAAGTTGCGTCGCCACTCCGTCGAACAATACAGTGAGCGCCGCTTCATCCCCCGTAGGTTCGTCACTGCAATCCATCGGTACAACAGGAATGCCCGGATCCTGCGACAGGGAGATGAACCGCTCGACATGAACATGTTTACGGTCCATGCCCACTCGCAGCAACGCGTCGACCGCACAGTCCATGAACTTGTCCGGACCGCAGATAAACGCTTCGTAGCTTGTGAAATCCCCCGCGAGTGCAGCAATCTGGGCCGAACTGGGTAATCCCTGCACGCTTTCCAGCCAGTGATGGACTACCATTCGCTCTGGATATTGTTGCGCTAACTTGCTCAGTTCTTGCGCGAAAATTACCGATCGTTCGTCACGATTGGCATATATAAGGGCAACCTTGCCCTTCCCCATGCGCAATGCGGACTTGAGGATCGACATGATCGGCGTCACCCCGCTGCCGCCTGCGATCAGCAGTAGATCGGTGTCCAGTACGCGCGGCGTGAAGACGCCTGCCGGGGCCAATACCTCCAGCTCGTCGTTCGCACGAAGACTGTCGATCAGCCAGTTTGAGGCAATGCCGCCCTCGACGCGCTTAACCGTAACTTTCAGCGGCTCGTTCAGAAAGGGGGAACTCGCCAAGGAATAACAGCGCGCGACATGCGCGTCACCTACCGGCACCCGCAACGTCAGGAACTGACCCGGGCGATAAGCGAATATATCGTCTAGCCCCCTGGTGTCGAAGACTATGGACATGGAATCGTGCGATTCCTCGATCACATCGCTTACGCGAAGCCTTATATAGAGGTTATCGCCGCTGCTTGGCGCGGAAGCCTTGATCGCCAACTGCTCACCCATGCTTCACACTCTTCGATCCGCAGTTAAATGTTCGAGCTGCAAGATGCATGAAATCAAATGGCCACCCCGGTGCAGCGCGAACATATAACCCCACGGGAAATCGGCACTTTTCCGACCATTTTTCGGCCTCCTACGCTTTCAGGAACCCAGATGCACAAGGAGCTTAACGAGCCGGAATGTGGGCCGATACGTCTACTCGGACTATACCGCTCACTGACCGACGATTAATATCCGCAGAAGCTGCACAGCGCGCGCCGCTTTTGCGTTCGGCAGTCCCAGCAATGCTTGTGACCCTGTTGGCAGGGCTGCTGAAGGTCACGGAGAAGCATTCCCTCATGCGGGGCAGGATTGAGCCAGTTGTTCCGGTGGGCTTCCAATCCTTAAGTCGTGGCCGAGCTTTGCCTGTCGGCAGAAAGTGGCGGGGTTTTCGGTCGAACCGGTGCGAAACCAGTCCGGACCTCGTCCCGGCCGACAGGTATCGAAGTGTCATGCCGCTCGTGCCTTGACCATGTCGAGCGCGCCGCCGCTGTCGGTCACATAGACGCACTGCGCGCCATAGCTTTCCATCAGCAGCGCCTGGCTCTCCAGCTTCTCGGCATCGATCATATGGCTCATCATCAGGAAGCCTGAGATGTCCATGCCATCGCGCAGCGTCACGTCCTGGATGTAGAGCTTGTCGCCCGCTTCGTGATCATCCTGATCATGAGGTCGGTGCCGATATTGCTCGACCCGATGATCGCCGCCTTGACCTTGCCCGCCATTACTTACTCCTCATGGCCCATCGGGGATGCCGCAAGGGCGGCAGCGGAGGCTGTATCAGCCCTTCAGGAAGGCCAGCGAGTAGCGGTTGAACTCTTCCGCCCGCTCGACCTGGACCCAATGGCCGGTCTGCGAGAAGCTGAGGCAGCGCACGTCGGCGCAGGCGTCGAGGAAGAGGCGAGCGTGTCTTTCGGGGCAGAATTCGTCATTGAGACCCCAGAGTACGAAGATGGGCTTTTTGACCTCACCAAGACGCGGGCCAAGGTTGGGCGTCTTCATTCGCATGAGGACGTCCTTCGACTGCGTGCGCGCAACCGCGAAACGTTCCTGTACAAGAGCATCCGAGATCAGGTGAAGCGAACCGGGGTGTACCAGATTGCCAATGAGGCGCCGCTGTTCCGCGATGTTGAAGTCTGGGCTGCCAAAGCCCGAGCGCATCTTGGCGATGCCGGGCATGGCGAAATAGTCTGCATGCTCGGCAAGGCATCCTGGCGCCATCAGGACGAGCTTGTCCACCGCGAATTCAGGATGGTCGAGCGCGATCTGGAGCGCGATACCGCCGCCCAGCGAATTGCCCACCAGACTGCCCGCCGTGACGCCATGCTGCTTCAGGGCGTCGAGGAGTGTCTGGGTAAACAGCTCAAGCGAATAGTCGATCCCGTCAGGCTTCGACGAAGCACCATAGCCGATAAGATCGGGCAGGATGACGCGGTAGCCCGCATCGGCAAAGGCCTGCGCATTGTTGCGGAAGTTGGACGCGCCAGATGCGCCCGGGCCGCTGCCATGGACGAACACCACGACAGGACCTTCGCCCAGTTCCGCCAAAGATATTTCATAGCCGCCCGCAACCGTATAGCTGGCGCGGAAAAGATCGTTCGCCATCGAAAGTCCTTTCAGATGAATTTAAAGGCCGGCGGTTCGCCGTGCATGGTGCCCAAGACATCGCCGCTGCGGTTGGCCGGATCATTGGCGACATGCGCGCGGGCGGCGTGCAGGTCGAGCCAGGGCTGTATGATCGCACTGGACATGTAGATGGCACGCCCGCCCAGCAGTTTCATGATATCGTCAACCAGTCCGGCCATGCGACGCACGACGGTGGAAGACTGGTAGGCGAACAGCGCACGCCGCTCCATCGACACAAGTTCGCCCCGCTCCACACAGCTGATCATTTCATCGAAGGTCGCTCGATGCGTCAGTTCCATTTCGTGTACCTCGGCAATCGCGCGAGCGATGGCGGCGTGCAGCATCGGATCGGCTTTCGAAGCCTTGCCGGTGTTCGTCGAAATGCGGCTGTTCATAATGTCGATGCCCGCCTGAATCCCGGCACGCGCGCCGCCAAAGGCCGCTGTGGAAACCGAGCGAACAAACACCTGCGCCCAAGGCAGCCGGTACAATGGGGCGTCATTTTCCTTCTGCCCCGGATTGGTGCAGGCGAAACCGTCGCTGGCCTTATGGGTGCGATGTTCGGGCACGAAGACGCGTTCGACAACGATGTCGAAGCTGCCAGTGCCCTGAAGGCCGAACGTGTCCCAGGTGCCTTCAATCACCTGATAGTCGGAGCGCGGCAAAAGGAAGGTGCGCATGTCGGGCGGACCGCCATCGGGATCGAAATACATCGCGCCGAGCAGCACCCAGCCGCAATGAGACGAGCCCGAGGAAAAGCCCCAGCGCCCCGAGAGATAAAATCCCCCTTCCGCCTTTTCGACCTTGCCTACCGCCTGATAGCTCGATGAGGCGAGCATGTCGGGATCATCGCCCCAAACTTCGCGCTGCGCTTCGTCATGGAAGAGCGCGAGTTCATAGGGGTGGCATCCCAGAACCCCGTACACCCAGCCGGTGGACATGCAGCCTTCCGCCAAAGCCTTCTGGATTTCGTAGAAAACATTGGGGTGCATCTCATAGCCGCCGTAACGCTTGGGCTGGAGCACACGGAAGAACCCGGCCGCCTTCATCTCGGATATGGTTTGCGCCGGAACGGAGCCTGCCCGCGCGCAGGCCGGAGCACGCTCGCGAAGCACAGGGATCATCGCTCGTGCTCGATCGATGAGAGTTTCCGGGAGCGGCGTGCCGGTGGCCCCTACGTCCTTCATTTGACTAGATCCCGCTCCCATATTGCCATCTCCACTGTTAGCCTGCCCCGCTAAAGCGGCGCAGCGTTTACAGACATAATTGAACGCATAGCGTACACATGACTCGCATATCGCACTAGATTTCTTATACGAGCTTAAGCTGCTAGTCATCACCTCCTTTGCGGAGTCCAATGATGGTTTGCATTTGAACAGGAGCGATCGATGGAACTGAAGCGGGAAGCCTGCTTGATTGCCGGTGAATGGATCACCGGCGACGAGTGGATAGACGTCGATAATCCGGCGACGGGCGCGATCATCGGTCGCATCCCTTCATTTGGGCGCGACATTGCCGCGAAGGCGATCGCCGCGGCTGAACGGGCCATGCCAGCATGGGCGGCGAAAACGGCGAAAGAGCGCGCCAATGTGCTGCGCCGCTTCTTTGACCTTATGATGCAGAACCAGGAAGAACTGGCGCAGCTTCTTACGCTGGAACAAGGAAAGCCGCTGGCCGAGTCACGAGGCGAAATCGCTTATGCGGCCTCTTTCCTCGAATGGTTCGGGGAAGAAGCAAAACGCGTCTATGGGGATACAATTCCGGGCCATCAGGCGGACAAGCGGATCGTAGTGGTGAAGCAGCCGATCGGCGTCGTGGCGGCGATCACTCCGTGGAATTTCCCTTCCGCGATGATCACGCGCAAGATCGCGCCCGCGCTGGCGGCCGGGTGCGCCGTTGTCGTTAAGCCTGCTGCGCAGACGCCGTTCAGTGCACTGGCGCTTGGCGTGCTGGCGGAGGCCGCCGGGTTGCCCGCCGGATTGCTCAATATCGTCACCGGCAGCTCAACCGAGATTGGCGCGGAGTTCACGGAGAACCCCGTCGTACGCAAGATCAGCTTCACCGGATCGACCGGCGTCGGCGCAAAGCTGATGGCGCAATCAGCGCCCAGCATTAAGAAACTCAGCCTCGAACTTGGTGGCAACGCGCCTTTCATCGTGTTTGACGATGCCGATCTGGATGCCGCCGTCGAAGGCGCGATCATGTCCAAGTTCCGCAATGCCGGGCAAACATGCGTGTGCGCGAACCGCATTTATGCGCAAGCGTCCATCTATGACGCATTCGTGGAGAAGCTGGTCAAAGCGACCAATGCGCTGAAAGTCGGCGATGGCGCCGTCGAAGGCACAATGATCGGGCCGATGATCGATGATAACGCGGTCGCGAAGGTCGATGAGCATATTTCCGACGCGCTGGCCAAGGGCGCCAAGATACTCACCGGCGGCGGACGCCATGCGCTGGGCGGCCGTTTCTTTGCGCCGACCGTACTGCGCGACGTGACGTCGGACATGATCGTAACCCGCGAGGAAACGTTCGGACCACTGGCTCCCGTTATCCGTTTCGAGACCGAAGAGGATGCCATTCGCATGGCGAATGACAGCGAATTTGGGCTTGCCGCCTATTTCTACGCCCGTGACCTGGGACGAGTGTGGAAAGTCGCGGAGGCGATAGAGGCCGGGATCGTGGGTGTGAACACGGGCATCATTTCCACCGAGGTGGCGCCCTTCGGCGGGATCAAATCTTCCGGGCTAGGCCGCGAGGGTTCACACTACGGGATCGAGGATTATCTGGAAATCAAATATATCTGCATGGGGCTCTGATTCCTCATTCTTCCGGTTCCCACTGATCAATCGCACAGGTGAAGGCGGCAAGTTCAGTCAGGAGCCAGTTCAGCCGGTCAGCGCCAAAGATTTCTGTATAGCAAGCAAGGACGGCGGTCGTTTTCTGAGCGATGCGATCGACCAGCGCGTACCCCTGATCGGAAAGCGTCAGGTTCGCACGCCTGCGATCCTGCGTGTCTGCTTCGCGCGTGATCAACTTCCGGTCGACCAGATCTTTCAATATTCTGGTCAGGCTGGGTGCGTGCAGCAGGGCCGCTTCCGCTAGCGCCGATGGCTCCGTCTGGCGTTCGAAGGCGAGTACGCGAAGCACGCGCCATTGCTGCTCGGTCACGCCCGCATCACGCAGGATCGGCCGGATTGGTCCCATGAAGGCTTCGCGAGCGCCGAGCAAAGCGCCTGCCAAGGAAGCGCGATAGGGGGGAAGGCGATGCCGCGTCATATCACATCCATAGCCAGAATGAGCCTTGACAAATTATCATGTTAAATAGATAGCGATCTGCATATTGGAGACCCTTTATGGGGAGCGGGACGATCAACGGAAGTGCATTAAATGATCCCAACAAACAAAAAATACGCACTCTGCCCGTCTGAAGCTTCGGAAAGTTCTGATCATGGCGCTTGCTGACGAAATCATCACCCGCCTGGCGGATCAACTTGATGTCGCGGAAAAATCGCGTACGCAGGTTTCTCAATTTTCCCTGGCCCATCCAGACATGACGATCGAGGATGCCTACGCCGTGCAGCGCGCGTGGGTCGCAAGGAAGATAGCCGATGGACGACGTCCGATTGGACACAAAATCGGCCTCACCAGCCGTGCGATGCAAAGATCGTCCAATATCAGCGAACCCGATTTCGGCCTGTTGCTTGATGACATGCTCTTTCCCGATGGGCAGGATATCCCGATCGAGCGCTTTATCGTCCCCCGGGTCGAGGTAGAACTGGCGTTCATCCTCAAAAGCCGGTTGACTGGCCCTCGTTGCACGATTTTTGATGTTCTTTCGGCGACGGACTATATTGTTCCAGCGCTCGAGATCATCGATGCGCGCATTGAGCAGGTGGACAAGGCCAGCGGCGTGACGCGCAAGGTGTTCGATACGATTTCGGATAATGCCGCGAATGCGGGGATCGTGCTGGGCGGACGGCCGATCCGCCCGATGGACGTCGATCTGCGTTGGGTATCCGCATTGCTTTACCGCAACGGGGTGATCGAGGATTCGGGCGTAGCCGCGGCGGTGCTGAATCATCCGGCCAATGGTCCAGCCTGGCTGGCCAACAAGCTGGCCCCTTACGGCGAATATCTGGAGGCGGGGGAAATCATCCTTGGCGGCAGTTTCACCGCGCCCGTGCCCGCGCGCGCGGGCGACAGCTTCCATGTGGACTATGGTCCCATGGGTGCCATTTCGGTGCGCTTCGCATGAACGCTTTTCGTACACTTCTGGATGAAGGTCGCCCGTTGATCGGGCTTTGGCAGGCGCTCGCCAATCCTTATACGGCTGAAATTTGCGCGGGTGCAGGCTTTGACTGGCTGCTGTTCGATGGGGAACACGCGCCCAACACATTGCAAACGTTGCTGGCTCAGCTGCAGGCGATTTCCAACTATCCGATCGTCCCGGTTGCGCGCGTCCCCGTTGGCGAAGCGGCAATCATCAAACAATATCTCGATATCGGTTTCCAGACCCTGTTGGTGCCCATGGTGGAAAGTGGCGCACAGGCTGAAAGGATCGTTGCGGCCACCCGGTTTCCGCCTCTTGGCGTGCGCGGCGTCGCGAGCGCGACCAGCCGGGCATCTGGGTTCGGCGTCGATAAATCCTATCTGGCGACCGCGCATGAAAGGATATTCACGATCGTTCAGATCGAAAGCCAGGCAGGACTGGATGCGATAGAAGATATCGCGTCGGTGCCGGGTGTCGATGCGCTTTTCATCGGTCCCGCCGATCTCGCCGGGTCTTTAGGACATCTTGGGAACCCCGGCCATCCTGACGTGCAGCAGGCGATTTCGAAGGCGCTAAGCCGCATAAGGTCTCTCGGAAAACCGGCGGGCCTGTTTGCTATTTCAACAGATGATGCCCAGCAGCGCATCGCTGAAGGGGTCAATTTCCTGTCTGTCGGCACCGATATCGGGCTTTTGGCGAATGGCGCCCGCAATTTGCGTCAGCTCTTTGGACGAGCCGATTAACCCACTGGGATGTTGAAGACCAGCGAGGTCGTGCCGAGGACGCTTCGGCCTTGCCCCCTGCCTCGATGATGCCCGCCGCGACCTTTTCGGCCTGCACCTTGTCGATGTCCGTCACGATCACCGTCATGCCGATCTGGCCGCAACGCCGCGCGAGTCCCCTGCCTATCCCCGAACCGGCGCCGGTAATAACTGCAACGCCGCCGGAGAATATTTTTTCTTCCGCAGTCATGTCCGCGTCCTCGCGATCCCTGCTAATTCAATCCTTGGCTTTAAGTTCCGAAATAGAGGCCACGCGGCAACGCGGAGTCGGGAAATTCTTCGCCCGTACCCAACGCAGAAGGCTGGCGCCGCTGCGGTGGCCAGTCGTGTCCAACCAGTTGCCGGACCCTACATCTTCTTCCGAAATTACGAAGGTGACTGACCCGTCGGCATTATATTTCGCCGTTTCGTGATTGAACCATACCGGGAAGAAGCGATAATCCATCGACTCCATCCAGTAATTTTCCAGCTGGAAATTCCAATAGGCGCATTCTGGCACTTGCGTGTCGATGACCAGCGCCTGTCCGGGCTCCAATTCCCAATAGCCGTGGATGTAATGGATGTTGGGATCGCCGCCGCCCCTGATATAGCGTGTCTGGTCCTGGGCCGGCATCTGATTGGGATGCGCACGAAAGCCCTCGACCCAATCGACAAAAGTATTGGCCGATCCCCTGACGAAAGCGGCCGCGCCCTTGAGGCCGCGATCAATGGCTTCTGCCGTGAGCGGCGGCGGCTGGGATGGGCCGCCGATCCGTTCCAGCTTGAACGTCGATCCTTCGCGGCCCTCATATTGGAAGAAGCTTTCGCGAGCCACCATGAAGGTGGTATCAGGCGCTATAGGCAACCAGTTTCTACAGTTGGCGGGCCTTTCCTGGCTTACAACCAGTTCGAAGCTGCCGTCGGGTTCGAAATGCATCTCATGTGCTTCGATTTCCCCGGTCGAGGCCATCGTTCCGTCGATATGATAACGGTTGGCCTTCGTACCGAAGCTTATATAGGGCGCGTTGCCGCGCTTTCCGCGGATGATATAATCACGGTCCCCGCGTATGACCGCATTGTGGTAGATATTGTCCGGATTATCCGCTCCGAACTTCACCGTTTCATGAACGTTGCGATATAGTTGGGGAAAATCCGGGTCGAAAAATTCGACATTGTCTTCGAACCCCCAGCGCAAAAGCCGCGTCAGATAGCGCCACCCTTCCGCACGATCGAGAGCAGTAGCGGGCGCCTCCGGGCGGAGGATCACCTGGCCAGCGGCCTTCAGCTGATCACAAAAATCTTCCCACGCTTTTCCGCTCAGCACGCGGTCTTCGGCGGTTTCGTTCTGCGACATGACTACATCCCTCAATTAGGCGCTGCTCGTCCACCACATCAAAGGCGGATCGGCAGCCGACAGCATTCAGGCGTCGATAAAACGCGTGCGATAGGCGGCGAACTCATTCTCGATCAGTTCTTGCGTTAAGCCGTAACGCTCCATCTTATAGTGATGCTTGGCGGTGCTGGCATGCGGATCGGCCGCGATCGATGCTTCAATTGCCGCAACCCCGGCCTCATCGAGCGGACGTCCCATGCGGTCGAAAATCATCTTAACTTGTTCCAGCTTGTCACCGATGACGTCGCGGAACTGCACGTCGATGAACCGGTCATCAGGGAACTCGCGACGAGCATCCAGATATCTCGACAGGATCTGTCCCCAACGCTTTGCCCAGTAGGGGCCGATCAAAGCAGGATCGGCTGCGTTCGAATGCATGCCGTAGAACATCTCCATCATGCTGGCATAAGACGGGATGGTCGATAGCGGATCGCGATGCGTGTTGATGATTTTCGCGTCCGGGAAAACCGCCAGCAGCGAATGAATATCAACCAGATGACCCGGTGATTTCAACACCCAGCTGCAATTTTTCCGTCCGAGCCGCTGCCACTGAAGGAACTGGAGCGAGGTGAAGAGATCGCGATAGGCATCAGTTAAGTTCTGCTTGATATGCCATTCGCCAAAACTGGGAACCCACTGTTGCGATTCCACTCCGGTGCCGATGAACCATTGTTCCATCAACAGGATTTCTTCTTCGGCGCCGTCGAACACCGGCGGGTGCATCGCCGCCAATTGGGGAAACTGACGCAATTCCTCGGCCATCGCCTGCTGCCCGATGGCAACCCGCTGATCAAGGCCATGCGCGCCTTCGCCGGGCATGGGAGCTAGGAAGATATTCTCCCACATGCGCATTGCGGTCATGTTCGGGCCGGCGTCCAGCAGCCGGTGAACCATCGTGCTGCCGGTTCGTGGGAGGCCCACAACGATCCCGGCGACGGACACCTTTTCATCCAGAATCTCGGGATGACGCTTGATCCAATCGAACATGTTCAGACGGTTGGACAGGCCATGGAGAAAATATTCGGTGCGCCGCACCCTGCCCTCGGGCGTCCATTGTGCTTCGTTCCGGGCGGCTTCGAAAAATACCGACATGCCTTTGAAGAACCACTGCGGCCCGAAATCATCCAGGCCAGTGCGGCGACAAGCTTCTTCAAGAAAAGCATCGACTTCCAGGGGAAGGATGGAGCCAGTCCTATCAGCACTCATTGAGCCTTTAGGCCTCCGGCATTTCGCGCCAGACCATCTGGTGCGAAGTATCCTCGCGCTCTTCAGGCTTGCGGCCGTGGGTAGCGAGATAGTGGGCCGAGAACATCATCTGTGGATTGATGGGAGCCACCGATTCAAACAGGCGATCATATTCACTGGTGGCGATCTTCCACTGATCGCCTTCGCGGCGGTAGGTGTCCTGATAAAATGCCGCGCCGCTGAGACAGGAGCGATCAGTTTCAAGCTGATAGACGATATCGCTCATATACCATTTGCCCGTAGCTTCGTTGTCGCCGGTCAGGGTGATGATGGGCGCGTGTCCATTATGCGCGGCGATCATTCCTGAATGGAAGCCGTTGACAAAGAATTTAAGGATTTCCTCGCGACCTTCCAAAGCCAGCCGATACAAGCCGCCTCGGAAATCGATCCGTGCATCTTCGACGAAAAGCGTGCGCAACGTATCGATATCGGCGGTGTCGATAGCATGCAGATAACGATGCTTGAGTGTGCGGATGTCCTCAAAATCGGACAATTGTTGTAGAGTATAGGCCATTTTCGGTTCCACTCCTCGTTGGACCCGGTCTCCTTGGCCATGAAAATGCGTACCACAATGCGCTGGCCTTCTGCGACATGCGCGAACCGGCTCGGGCTATTTAGGAGGTATCGTCATTCCAGGGCAACCAATTACGAAGAATCAGTCGGAGCCGGGATTTAATTATCATGTGTATAGATTGCCGTATCTCAACCCGTCAACCTTTAGCTTAGGGGGGTATTCATAAGTCCGATAATCTGCTTGAGCGGCGATAGAACTCCTCAGCGCCGAATGAGAATTTGTAACTTCGTTGACTGACGGCACCAATACATGGGCATCAATTGTCGCTCGAAGCGGCGCATGAGATAAAATTCCGGTTCGAAAGATCGTCCGGATAGGCTAGCGACGCGCGCCAGACCACCGCCCCCCCGACGATAGCCACGAAACTCACCAGGAACAGGCTTGCGCGCAATGAATCCTGACCCGCGTAACCTGACAGCGCGTCGCTGAATAGTCCGCCCAGTATCGGGCCTGATATGCTGCCAATTACGTTTATGACTACAACCAGCATCGCGGTTGCCTGTGATCGTTGTACTGGCGAAACCAGCTTCGATACGGCGCTGTAGGCGGGACCAGCCCAAACGGAAACCAGTATAGCGCTTACAACCGAAAGCAGCGCCACAACCGGGATATGCAGTGCCGCGATCGTTACCCTCGCCCCGTTGGGCATCAGGAACATGGCGACGTTCACGGGAAAGGTCAGGAGGAGAGTGATAGCAGGCAGGCGAAGCTGCCAATATTCTCCTCGCTTACGCAGATGGTCGACCAGCATGCCCCCACCCATGCTGCCCATGATACCGCCGATCGACGCGCCGATACCCAGCCATGCACCGGATTCCACCAGCGTCATGCCATGTGACCGCATGAAAAAAGTTGGCATCCAGACAGCTGCCGCATAGCCGAAAATGTTGAAAATGCCGAGGCCAATGGCGAGCAGCCGCAGCGATTTGGTCGCCCAGAAGAGTTGCACAAATGCCCAGAAGCTCTCGCCAGCCTTAGGCTTGGTAGAAGCTGGCGTAAACCCTCGCGTACGACGCGGGCCAGTGAGCCATAACAAAAGCGCCAGAGGGAAGCCGGGCACTGCAAGTGTTAGAAAAGCCGCGCGCCAGCCCCATTGCGAAGCCACGGCTGCGCCGCCCACCAGCCCGATCACCAACCCGAAATAGGTAGATGATGTCAGTACGCCCATGACGCCCGCGCGGCGGTTTTCGCTATAGAGTGACGCCAGGATGGCCTGGGAAGGAGGCAAGCCTCCCGCTTCACCGATGCCGACCGCGAACCGCGCTATCGCCAGCTGCACGACATTTGCGGCTACTCCACTCGCGGCTGTTGCAATGCTCCATAGCGTGGCTGCCAGGGCGAGTACGCCCCGCCGCGACCATCGGTCCGCAAGGCGCGCCAAGGGCAGGCTGAAAAGCATGAAGCTCACGGTAAAGCCCGGGCCGCCTATCAGCCCGAGCACGGAATCGGTGACTCCAAATTCCGCTTTGATGGAAGGGATGAGGATGGAAAAGAGGTGTCGATCAGCGTAGCTTATGGCATTGACCAGCAGCAACAGCAGCAGAATATATATCTGATAGGCCGGTCTGCCCTTTGTCGTTGCTGCTTTCATTCTCTTCGTCACCCTCCCGCTTTTTTGGCTATTCGTGCTTTCAGTTTTGAAGCTGGCGGCCTCTTCACGATATCGGTCGTCGCGTCAACATTCACGACGGAAGCATGACGCAGGACTGCGCCGCGCTTCCATCACCAAATTTACGCAGCAGGGCGGAAATCGGCGCGTTACACCGTGCCCGCAGAATCTATTCCGCGTCCATTGCCGCAGACCCCGTCCATGTCCACGAACCGTCGGGCGGGCCGTCCTGGAAAGAGAACTCTTCGCGAATGTCTTCGATCTTCCAGTCGAAATAGGGTTCCCAATTGATCATGAACAAGGGCTTCTTCTGCTTCGAACCCAGAGCATAACCACGTGCAAAGCCTTCCAATTGCGTGGGCACGACGGAAGGATAATGGCAGGCATTCCGCATGAGATTGGTGGTAGCGAGGAAGATCGCGCCCCGATTCAAATCGCCGAACAGCTCATCGTCGCCGAAATAATTCGCTTCCGACATGACGTTGGCAATATTGAGGCACGCTTCACCGACTAGGCTGGTATCCAGGCCGGTGACCATATGAAGAATGTCGTGGGTCTGCATACGGCGCTTGTTGATATACTGAAAGTCGTTCTTCGGCTCTCCCAGGAACATGATGTCGAGTTTCATGCCGCTGTTTGTAATGAAGTCGTAAATCCAGGAACCCAGCGTGCCAGGCGCGCAATCCTTGATATGTTCAGGCTGTATATCAGAGACGAAACGTTCTTCGAGCCATTGGTCGAATTCAGGAAGGCGTTTCCGGGCGGCAGCAATGCGAGCCAGGACCGCAGGGTAATCGGTCACTTCGTCCATTGCCTTGTTGACGTCTGGAATAAGATAGGCGGCGCTTACCTCCCGTCCTACTCGCCTCAGGCCCATTTGGGCGTAAAGATCACGAAAGTTAGGACTGTTGAGATACTTTGATGTGCTCATCAGAAGGCTGCCAACTACTGGCGTCCTGTTGCCACGAATATAAGCAGACTCTTCATCGGTGAGGGCAATGCCCGCATGAGGGTCGAATTCGACGTCGTTCATTTCCATCTCCTTATCTTCCATAAGATGCCAGACATGGGTCCCCCCGGCCATTGGAATCGTCGGACCGCGCCTGCCCGCAATTATCGGCTCACAGCCATTTAAAGGATTGCTACGAATAGCGCAACCGTAGTACGCATATCGTATCAGGGTCTCAGCAGGTGGTCCATGACTGGTTACCGCCTTGATGAATTGCGCAAAATGTAGGGACAGCAGACATCATGGCAGATATCGTAGCATTTGCGGCGATGAGCCACGCTCCATTCTGGAATGGCGAACGCAAGATCAGCGGGCCGGGCGCGATATTTACCGAGGGCGTCGAACGCGCGCGGACCATGATCGAGCAATCTGGCGCGGATACGCTGGTCATTTTCGGCCCCGATCATTACCGGAACTTCTTCCTGGACGTCATGCCCTCATTCTGTATCGGCGTCGATGAGGTTATCGGTATCGGCGACTATGGCACTTCTGAAGGACCCCTTTTGTCAGCTGCTCCCTTCGGTCGCGTCATAGTCGATGGGACCAGAGGTCAAGGCTTCGATCCCGCCGTTTCCGTGCGCATGGGCATCGACCATGGAATCGCGCAACCGCATGATGTGCTGGTGAGCGGTTTGCCCATAGTGCCGATCATGGTGAATTGCGGTTCAGCGCCGCGCCCGTCATTTCGGCGTTGTTACGAATTTGGGCAAGCCGTCGGTCGTGCCATCGCTGCGTCCAGTTCCGCGAACCGGGTTTGCATTATCGGTTCCGGCGGGCTTTCTCACTGGGTTAAGCCCATGGCTGTCGATGATCCGGCGCTTGATGACACGACAAGGCAGTATCTCATCTCTGGCCGAGCATTGGCCGCCGATTACAGCCGCAAGCGGGACCGTTCCCTCGCCAAACGGATAGCCGATGGAGTGGACGGCAACATCAACGTCGAATGGGACGACTGGGTGCTGTCGCGGATTGCGGCGGGGGACATCGACGCTGTGCTGGATATGGATTCCGATCAGGTCGAAGCCGCGGCCGGCAATGGCGCCCACGAAGTGCGAGCGTGGCTTGCTGCCTTGGGTGCATGGTCACGGCCGGTGGAGCGTCTGGCTTATGAACCCATCCGGAGCTGGGTCACCGGAATGGGCATTATTGGAGGACATCAATAGTCATGGTGATGAATTTCGAGCCTCAGATGCTGGCTACCGCGCCTGGCGAACTGACTTCTGTCATCGTTGCGGGTGAAGGAAGTCCGCTGACTTTCCTGCATGGTTCCGGGCCGGGCGTTTCTGCCACCGCGAACTGGTGGCTTAATCTACCATCGATCGCGCAGCGGCATTGCGTGATCGCCCCTGACCTTCTCGGTTTCGGGGAAACGCAGATGCAGGCGGGCGCAGGTCTGGGAATTCGGGCATGGGTGGATCATGTCCTGCGCGTTCTCGACGCACTGAACATCGACAAGACCTGGCTTATAGGCAATTCGCTCGGTGGCTGGATCGCCTTGCAACTGGCTATCGATCACCCCGATCGAGTCAGCGGGATTGTGTCCATGGGAACCGGAGGTGCGGTAAGGGCGAGCAGTATAGCAGGCCAGGCCGCAGCCGATACCAGCCTGGACGGGGTGCGGAAAGTCCTTCACAAATTTGTCTATGATCCGTCGATTGTGCCAGAGGATCTGGTCGTAAAACGGTTCAAGGCTTTGCAATCCGAACCTGCGCGTGAACGCTTCGCCGCAGTCGTCGCCGCACGCGAGATTGACCGCGCCGAGTTCCCACTGACTGAGGATGGGCTGCGCTCGCTTCACATGCCGGTTCTGCTGGTACATGGCCGGGAGGATGCCATTATCCCGGCCAGGCGCAGCTGGGAGCTCCATCAGCTAATTCCCCAATCCGAGCTGCACATGTTTTCAAAGTGCGGGCACTGGAGCCAGGTGGAATATTCAACGGACTTCAACCAATTGGTCAAATGGTTCGTCGATCGCCATACCCCGGCGGACGCGAGGAACTAGAGGAGCTAAATACAATATCGGCCGCTACGAGCGGCCGATATTGGTCAAAATGCTACCCATCTAGTTTGACGAGACATGTCGGGTCGATGTCCGAGATTTTCGTTCGGCCTGTCAACGCCATGGCGACGCGGATTTCCGCCTCCACAAGCGCCAGCATATGCGAAACCCCGGCTTGCCCTCCACCGGCAAGGGCGTAAACCCAGGCCCTGCCAAGCAGCACACCTTGGGCGCCAAGGGCAAGCATGCGCACTACATCCAGTCCTGAACGCACGCCTCCGTCAGCCAGCACCGTCAATTTGCCGCCAACCGCATCAACGATCGGGGGCAAAGCTCGCGTGGACGAAGGAACCCCATCCAGCTGCCGACCTCCATGGTTGGAAACCACTATGCCATCGGCGCCTAAAGCTGCGGCGGCCTTTGCATCCTCAACATCCAGAATGCCTTTGATAATCAAAGGGCCGTCCCAATTTTCTCGAATGAAATCCAGGTCCCGCCAGGTTACTGTCGGATCGAAGTTGTTGCGCATCCACGCGAAAAAATCTTCAAGGCCGGTGTTCTTGCCAAGCACCGGCGCGACATTGCCAAGCTGATGAGGACGTCCGCAAATGCCCACATCCCAAGCCCATCGCGGATGCATAGCGCCCTGCCATGTGCGCCTTATCGCACCGCCGATGCCGGGCGCTCCGGCCAGACCGGAGTGATAATCACGATAACGTGAGCCAGGCACCGGCATATCAACGGTGAATACAAGTGTCGAACATCCGGCCGCTTTGGCCTGCGCCATCAACTCCCGCATGAACCCGCGATCCCGGATCATGTATAGCTGAAACCAGAATGGCGTGTTCGTCCCCTTCGCCACCTCGTCGATCGGGCAGGCAGAGACGGTCGACAAGCAGAAGGGGATGCCAGCTGCCTCTGCCGCCCGCGCGGCCTGAACCTCGCCGCGACGGGCGTTCATACCCGCCAAACCAACCGGAGCGAGCGCCACCGGCAGCTTTAGCCGCCGGCCAAACAGCTCGGTCGTGAGATCCAGGGCGGATACGTCGGTCAACACGCGCTGGCGAAGTGCGACGTCTTCCAGATCGGCGATGTTCCGGCGAAGCGTTACCTCCGCATAAGAGCCACCGTCGATATACTCGAAAAGAAAGGGCGGGAGGCGGCGGCGGGCCAACTCGCGATAATCGAGCGCAGATGCGGCGCGTTTCATTGCAAATTCCCGAACGAGCGGCCTTCCATCCCATTATCCTTATTCTCGTGGAGCAAACGGCTCGGTCGCGGTGTCCTTCCAAGAGAAGGGCGTGATGACACGAGCTTGCGTCCCCGTCTCAGGGGAGGAGGCCGAAATAATATTTGTCGCGCCCCGTCCCGCTTCGGTGCCGGTCGCCAGCTTCAGACGAAGCTGGTCGCCCTGATCTGCAACACGGTCCACGGCAGCCCGACGAGCTCGCCGGGATTGGATTTCCCGGCGCGCTCGACGATTTCGGCCGCGTCTTCGCCGCTCATCTGGACATATGACTGCCCGCCCCCGGGATGAGCCAGCACGACGACGAGGGCGGCTTCACCATCGTGCGTCGCAACCGCAGCAACGCTGGCTATGACCGCCTCCTGCATCAAGCGGCTACCGGCGGTTCGATAAACAGGATGTCCTGCGGCGTGATTTCCGCGGGAGCGAGGCGGTAAGCGAGATACAGGTTCCAGCTTTGAAGCTGGCTGACAGCTTCATCGACTGGAAGATCCGGCAGCGTACGCTGTGCCATTTTTTCCCAGCTGTCGGACGACTGCGGATAGACCCAGCGCCGCAGCGGCTCGGGCGACCGTCCCGGGGCCGCCGGAATGCTGCCAGCGCCACCTGCGGCGATCGTGCCACAACGCTTGCCGGAATAGCCGGTCTCGCCATCATAGGTCAGGGCGCCATTAACCCATACCTTGCTGACGCCGCTCGCCCGGCGCAGATAGCGAAAGCCTTTTCCACCTGGCAGATCATGGACAACGATCTCTGGTCCACGGTCGATTGTCTGGTCATCGAACAGAACGAGATCGGCGGCATAACCAACCTTGATTTCGCCCCGGTTCTTCAGTCCCCAAACCTGCGCGCCATGGCTGGTCAGTTTACGGACTGCTTCCTCGATCGGGATCAGCCCGCTGCGCACATAGCGCGAGAACAGAAGGCCGGTATCGCCATAAGTCGCAAACCGGGCCAGATGCGCGCCACCATCGGCCGCGCCGATTGCCACATGCTTGTCAGCCAGATAGCGGCCGATCTTGTCTGCATTGTCATGCGCCAGATCTTCCAGGCCGAAGGATGCGTTCAGATCTTCAGCCAGCGCGATGTCGATCATCACATCGACACTGGTCGTGCCCCGTTCAGCGGCGATGTCCTTGAGCTTCCGTCCCAGCAAGGGCTGATGGTCCGGCAGCATGGCCCGCTTGACGATCGCTTCGTTGAAGTCCAGCTTGAGGCCAAGCGGCGGGACCACGTTCAGTGCGTCCTCCACCAGCTGCTTGCGCTGCTCAGGATCGCGCAATGCCGCCTTCGTCGCGTCCCGGCCAGCAGCCAACATGGCCCACCAGCGCGGCATGGTCGATACCAGCGAGCTGGTCGCGTTCAGTTCAAAAGCAATGTCGATCGAGCGAACCTGCATCTGCGGGATGACCCGCGCGCCATTGGCCGATTGCAGCCGCGAGCGTTCCACAGCCATGCCCACATTTTCCGGATAGGCTTCGGAGTCAAATATCGGTGAGAAGGTGCAGGTGATCCCATGCTTGCGGGACAGGTCAGCCAGAATGTCGATGCGAACCATCAACATATCGACAAGGAAAAATTCCGGGACCACCTGCAACGTTCCGCCAAATTCGCTGATCACCGCGCAAAGGGCATCCAGTTCGTCGGGTTCCCCCAACCGGCATGGAACCGGGCGATTATCGACATCGACATCGACCCAGCTCGTGCTCATCGCCACCGCGCCCGCCTTGAAGCATTCACGCAGCAGTTCCCGCATTCCCGCGATTTCGGCGGGGGTCGCGCGACGGGAACGCGCGTCGAAACCCATCACCCACAGCCGCAGCAGACTGTGACCGACCACGGGCGCGACATTGATGCCCAAGTCCTGCTTGATCAGCTTGAGATAGTCGTCGAACGTTTGCCAATTCCATTTGACGCCCGCGTCCATGGCCTCGGCAGGCATCTCCTCGATCTTGCGGAAAGTGCCGCCCAGATAGTCGTGATGCTCGGGCTTTACGGGAGCCAGCGACAGGGAGCAATTGCCGGTCACGACCGTCGTTACGCCATGTTCCAGCGATGGTTCGGCAAGGCGGTCCCACAAAAGTTGCGCGTCGAAATGGGTGTGCTGATCGATGAAGCCCGGCGCCAGAACGAGACCGCCTGCATCGACGATCTCCTTCGCCGGACCCTCCACCTCTCCGATAGCGACGATCCGGCCATCTCGCACAGCGACCGATCCGTTAAAGATAGGGCTGCCGGAGCCGTCACAAACACGGGCGTTGCGGATAACTATGTCAAACATCCAACTTCTCCTGCAAAGCCGGAGCTATCATTGCAATGCGCTCCGAATATATCATGAAATATGCGGCTCCGATGTCGTCGTCCCGATCGTCGTCGGCCTATCAGCAGCGCCCGGTCACGGGGATGCAAGCCCCGGTTACGGCGGAAGCCCCGTCGGACAGCAAGAAGGCGATCACGCTGGCGACGGCTGCCGGCGCGACCCAGCGGCTGAAGTCCGCATCCGCCATGTCGGCGCGGTTGGCTGGCGTGTCGATGATCGATGGAAGCACGGCATTGACGCGGATAGCATTGTCCTTCTCCTCTTCGGCCAAGGCCTCGGTCAGCTTGGCAATGCCTGCCTTGCTCGCGGCATAGGCGCCCATGCCCGCGGCGGCCTTCAACGCTGACGCAGCACCGATGCTGACAATTCCGCCGCCGCCTTCACGCAAGGAGGGCAAGGCTGCGCGCACTGCGTTGACGGCGGTTCGCAGGTTGATATCGAACAGCATCGACCAGCTGGCATCGGTGCCATCAGCCACCGTCTCCCAGCGGAACGTACCAGCGACGTTGACCAGCCCTGATATCGCGCCCTGTGATGCGATCGCCTGCTCGACCGCTGCCTTCGCGGCTTGTGGATCGGTGAGATCGATGTTGCCGAGATAGAGGCCTTCGCCATCGCCGACTTCCGCGCGGTCGATGCCGGTCACGCGATGTCCGGCTGCACGAAGGGTTTTCGCAACCGCTTGCCCCAACACGCCCGCCGCGCCGGTCACGATAACATGGTTCTTCATCTACCTGTACCTTATCCCGATATAACTTCCATCATTCCAACGTTCCTGCGACATGCCCCGGTCGGCCACTTGCGGCCCTTCACGATTGAATGTTGATAATCCTAATAATCGATCAGCCCCGGCCCGTAGACTGCAAGATCGCGATCGATGCGAGCGGTGGTATCCAGCAACTGAGGAAGAACATCCTCAATCAGCTTGTCGAGTGGAACGCGTTGATAGTTCGCTGCCACGTTCACCCCGGCAACAACTTTCCCGCCAGGTTTGTGAACTGGCGCGGCAAGCGTCCGCACTCCCAGTTCGACCTCCTGATCACACATTGCCCAGCCTTTCTCGCGAACATCGTCCAGAATGGCGCGGAGTCGTTTGGGGTCTGCGACAGTATATTCCGTATACACCTCGAATTTATGCCGGTCGATCCAGGCGTCGAGTTCGTCATCAGGCAGGCTTGCAAGCAGCACACGTCCCAGTGCCGTGGTGGCGGGATCTATTCTGGTGCCGACCCTTACCGAAACCGAACGCACTCGCTGCCATTGCGCTCGCGCGATGTAGATGACGCTGTCGCCATCAAGGATGCCCAGTGAGCATGCCTCCTTGACCTGCATGTTCAGTTCTTCGAGATGCCGCTCGGCAATCTCCGGCAGATCGATAGACGAAAAATAGGCAAGGCCCAGATCGAGTACCTTGGGCAGCAGCCGGAACTGCTCACCCTCGCGCCTCACATAGCCGGCCGATTGAAGCGTCAACAGAAACCGCCGGGCGCTCGGCTTCGAAATTCCTATCGTATTCGCCACTTCGGTCATGGACATGGATTTCCGATCAGGTCCGAATGCCTGGATGACTGCGAGACCCTTGATAAGGGACTGCACCATATCGCGTGGTGCGATCACTTCTTCGTTTGCCATCAAACTCCCCTGACGATCGCGTTCGTGCGTCGGTCATGTCAGTGCCCTACACCGATCGTCATTTGAAGCATATGTGAGATGGCATTCGTATTTTCCGGTAGAGTAGCGCCGGCCAGATATCTGTCCGGTCTCACGAACAGGACCCGGTATTTCCATGCCGCTTCCCAATCCCTGAATCCGCCTTCCACGTCGTCAAGCACAAGAAGGCCGTCCGCAGCTGCGATATCCGGCTTTGCTATGCGCGAGCGATTGATCTGCACGAACCGGGCGCCGAGGCCTTCCCAGAAAGCCAGTTCGTTCTTGTCGAGGGCCGAGCGAGGGTCCATCCGAAGTCCGACCAGGGCGAACCGGTCGCCTAACGCTTCGTCGAGCTTCATGCGCGTGCCGTCCGTCAGTTCAACGTCGGGCTGGATGAGCATTCGTCCAATGGGGTTAGGGCGCTTGCGGTTCTGGACCGTGCCGTTCAGGCCTGCAACGACACCCTCAAGGTAGCGTGGCATAGGCTTGAACTTCATCTTGGTCACATAGTCGCGGGCCTGCGGGAAATGACGCAGCGTCCGAAAGAATACGGATCGGGCTTTCTCACCCATAGTCGATTTTGGCGAGTAGATGCGGCCGAGTGTCGTCGCAAGCTTCACCATTTCGGTCGCATGACCGCGGCGCTCGACCTCATAGGTATCCAGTAGGGAATCCGTCGCCTCGCCACGGGTGACGGCTGCGAGCTTCCAGGCAATATTCGCTGCGTCGCGTATTCCCGAGTTCATGCCCTGCCCGAACCAGGGCGGTTGAAGGTGCGCAGCGTCTCCGGCCAGAAAAATCCGGCCCGCCCGGAATTTTTCGGCAACACGGGAATGGTGCGAATAAACGCGGGGAGCGCCACTTATGTCCAGTTGGTTATTCCACCTGAATCGTTCCGAGATCAGCCTGGAGACGAATTCCGGCTGCGTCGCCTGTTCAACCGTTTCATCGGCATTCAGGCGGAACTCGAACCGGCGGTAACCATAGGACAGATCGATCGAGACATAGGGCCGTTTGCTGCTGATGTAGTTCCCAGCATAGGGGGCATGTATTCCCGAATTCTTGATGTCGATCACCAGCCAGCGGGCCGCGAGAGTGCTGCCAACCAGCTCGATCCCCGCAAGCTGTCGCACCGTGCTGCTGCCGCCGTCTGCACCGACGATATAGTCCACGGTGATTGTTTCCTCGCGGCCATCGGACGACCGCAGCGTGGCCGTTACGCGATCATCTTCGCTATAAGCGACAAGCTCTGTTTCGTTGCGGAATTCGACATGCGGAAACCGGTTGAAGCCTTCCCGCAAAACTTCCTCCAGCATTGGCTGGATGAAGGAATTGCGCCTTGGCCAACCGAAGGGCCGATCGGAAGGCGCGACGTCGATCAACGGTCGACCGGTCGAGTCGAAATACCGCAGGAGCTGATTTTGGATCATGTCGCTATGCGCACGGTCAGCAAGGCCCGCCGCCTGCAATGCGCGCAAGGATTCATCATCCACGCCGACGGCGCGAGGGTAAGGTATGATGCCCTTGTTCTTGTCGATGATAAGGGTCGGTACGCCGTAGACACCTAGCAGGTTAGCGATCAACGCGCCGCAAGGCCCGGCCCCAACGACCATGACCCGTGGTTGCCCAGCCCCGCTCATAGTTTGCCTACCAAAGAAAGGACGGGCGCGCCGTCAACGTCAGCGCCTCCCCTATAATCGCGCGCGAACGCAGGGCCTCGATTGGCCTCACAAGTCGATTCGCGAGCGGGAATCCGCTCACTTTTCGCCGCCATTTTACTTCCCTCGATCATCATTACGCTAGGCGTACCACTGTACGCATCATTCAGCCAGACATTATTTCGACTGTGAGCAAAAATTTGACGCGCATAGATCACGGTGATTTCGCTGCGAAGAATGGGTCGACCTCGCGGCTTAGCTCGCCGTGAGGTGGTCAGAATGAACCTTCAGACACCTGTGGGACAGAGGGTGCCGAATAGTGGCCACGGCCTATGGCTCGTCGATGAATATCGCCGACGACATTTCCTGTTGTTCGGCTCCCGGATGCGCAGCGCTCTGGCGAGGCTGTTCATCATTCACCCCAGCCACATTGTATCGGCGGGCGTGCCCGACGCATCGGACCGCCCGCTCGATGAGACTATTATTGCATGTTGAGCCAAACGGATTTGACGTTGAGATATTCTTCCATGTGCTGCTGGCCACCCTCACGACCAAAGCCGCTATGCTTGTAACCGCCAAACGGAATGGCGGGATCCTGCACGTTATAGCAATTGACCCAGATCATGCCTGCGCGGATAGCGCGGGTCATCCGATGTGCTTTTTTGAGATCGCGGGTCCACACGCCGCAGGCCAGGCCATATTCAGTGTCATTGCCGCGGCGGATAACGTCCTCGATATCGTCGAACGGCATGGCCGATATCACTGGACCGAAAATTTCCTCCCGCGCGATATCCATCTGATCCTTGACGTCGGCGAACACCGTTGGCGCGACGAAAAATCCGCCTTCAAGATCGCCTGTGTCGATCCGCTCAGCACCCGTGACTGTGCGTGCGCCCTGATCGACGCCCTTATTGAAATAGCCAGTGACACGATCAAACTGTTGGCGCGAGACCAGCGGTCCCATGTCGATCCCGGCGTCCATACCGTTGCCCACTTTCAGCTTGGCCGCAAATGCGCCTACCCGCTCGACAAATTCATCATGAATGCTGCGTTCGACAAACAATCGCGTCCCGGCGCAACAAATCTGTCCGGCATTGAGAAATACCGCCATCGCCGCGCCTGCGACTGCGGCGTCAAGGTCGGCATCAGCAAAGACGATGTCCGGCGACTTACCGCCCAGCTCCATGGACAGGCGCTTGAAGTTACTGGTCGATGCACGAATGATATGTCGACCGGCCTCGCCGGAGCCAGTGAAGGCAAGCTTGTCCACATCTCGATGAGCCGACAGAGCGGCGCCCGCAGTCTCGCCAAAGCCGGTCACAACATTGACTACCCCCGGGGGCACACCCGCCTCCAGCAGAAGCGCGGCAAAGGCAAGCGGTGAAAGCGGCGCTTCCTCGGCGGGCTTGAGTACGATCGTACAACCCGTGGCGATCGCCGGTGCGACCTTCCAGATCGCAGTCGCGAGCGGGCTGTTCCATGGGATGATACCGCCAACTACGCCGACAGGCTCCTTGACGGTATAGCTCAGGAAATCTCCGGGAACCGAATTGTCGATGGTTTCGCCGTGCATGGCCGTAGCCAGGCCGGCATAATAGCGCAGCATGCCGACACAGCGGTGCTTCCCGCCCTGCGTACGCGACAGCGGAGCGCCCATGTCCAGCGTGTCAAGCATGGCGAATTCGTCAAACCGTGCCTCAAGCAGATCCGCTGCTTTCAACAGCAAACGTTGACGTTCGGCCGGTTTGGAGCGGCCCCATGGGCCTTCAAAAGCCCGCCGGGCCGCTGCGACCGCCCGGCCGATATCCTCCGCATCCCCTTCGGCCACTTGAGCCAGCACCTCTCCGGTAGCCGGATTGACTGTTTCAAACATCTTGCCGCTAGCCGCTTCGACGAACTGGCCATCGATGAGCAGGCGCTTTGGCTGACCGTCGAGGAAGGGGTGGGTAAGCCTAGTTGTTTGGCCTTGAATAGCATTCATCTTTACGTTTCCTAACCAATGTCTTGTATGAATTTGAGAATTTCGACAGCCGCACTCTTCCATTAGCGCCTGAATGTTTCGCATGATCCAACAGATGCCAGCATCGTCCGTGGAGCAATCCCTTGATCGGTCGGCTTAAAGCAAGCTGTCGATCGCTTTTGCCATATCGATGTCCCGCCGAGACAATCCTCCCGCATCGTGCGTCGTCAGGGTGATGTCCACCCGATTGTAGACGTTGAACCATTCGGGATGATGATCGGCTTTTTCCGCCAGAATGGCCACCCGCGTCATGAAAGCAAATGCAGTGCTGAAATCGGCAAACAGAAAGCGCCGTGTGATCCCATCCGGATCGCCAATAACTGACCATTCAGGCAGGTTCGCAAGTTCATTCGCCCGCTCGTCGCCGTTCAATCTCAGGATCATGTCTTGGTACTCCATTCCGGTAACTGGATCATCCTGCTCCAATCATCGCCTGTCGAGGTGGGCCGTAACTCGCTTTCCAAGTGGCGATTTCTCACGTTTGAAGAGATAGTGGATTGCTGCCTCTTAAAATATCGCAAGATTCTTCGACTTTTCCATTGCACGAACATTTGAGTTCGACGATATTTAACAGGATTCGTCGCTGGAAACCCGATGGCGGTCGTTTTCAGCCAATAAATTTTGGCATTTTCATATATATCGTCCAATTTTCGTCCATCATGATGGGAAACACATCTAAAATCGGAACGATGGAAAGATCTCTGTTGCCGGGTTAGGTGGGACGATGCGCACAATACAACAACAAGAACGTGAGTGGAACTGGATATGAACAAACTGATCATCGAAGTTCGGCAGAACGAATTGCGGAAGAAGGCGGAGAACCCGAATATTCCATACACCAGTGCCGAGATCATACAGTCCGCTTTGGACGCGCATGATGAAGGCGCCACGATCGCGCATTTCCATCCGCGCAACGATGCGGGTGCCGAGGTGTCGGATCTGGAATCAGTGGTTGAGATCATCGGAACAATCCGGTCATGCTCTTCGATGCTCGTGCATCCGACACTGGGCCATTTCGACCATGGCGACGACCCCTTGCTCAGACTGAGCAATGTCGAAGCGTTGGCCGCAATGCCTTCGATGAGGCCTGACATCGCGCCGCTTGATTTGGGATCGCTGAACTTCGATGTCTGGAACCCGGAATCGAAGGAGTTCATTGTCGATAACTGGGTTTATCAGAATAGTGCGCGCGATCTCCGCAGCATGGCCCGCAGGCTCCGTGAACTCGGAGTGAAGCCGCAATTGGTCATCTATGGCTTGTCCGGAATACGACTCATGGACGCTTTCCTCGGTACTGGCGACGTCGATACACCGACTTACGTCAGCTTCGTATTGGGTGGACCGTCCATTTTGTTCGGGCATCCGGCAACGTCGAACGGATTGCGTGCTTATCTCGACAACTTGACGCATGCCAATATCCATTGGAACGTAATGCTCGCCGGGGGCAGCTACTTGCCCCTTCTGCCAGAGATTATAGAGGCTGGTGGTCATATCTGCATCGGATTGGGTGACTATGCCTTTCCCGAACTTGGCGTGCCCACAAATGCGGATGTAGTCCGCAAAGTTGTCGAGGTTGCACGAGGGGTGGGACGGGAGATCGCTTCGCCGGAGGAAGTGCGCGCCATGCTGAATGTGCAGGCTCCCACATCCGCATAATCTTGCTGCTATATGGTAGCAAACCGAGGTGCGACAGCTCGGGATTATTTCCCGGACTGTCGTGACGAAGGTTCCTGTTCCGCAACAGGATCATATCGTATCCAGCGTGCCAAGGATGGCCGTGACCTGGCTCGACAACTGGCCGCCATTGCCGTGCGCCAAAGCAACCTGTGCGCCAGCCACCTGACGCGCGCCCGCTTCCCCCCGCAATTGTCGAACGGATTCGATCAGCGTGAAGATGCCGTACATGCCGGGATGGCAGTAGCTGAGCCCGCCGCCGCTGGTGTTAACAGGCAGCGCACCACCTGGCGCGATCCGCCCACCGCTGACAAAGGCGCCGCCCTCCCCTTTCCGGCAGAAGCCGAGGTCTTCGAGGAAGAGGATGGGGTTGATCGTGAAGGCGTCATAGAGTTGCAGGACATCAACATCTGCGGGGGCTAGGCCTGCCATCGCGAAGGCGGCGGCACCCGATTGCGTGGCCGCGGTGACGGTCAGGTCGGGCATCTGCGAGATTGAACGGTGCCAGTGCGCCTCTCCCCCGCCGAGGAAGGCTACAGGCGGTTTGGGCAGGTCACGTGCCCTATCTGTGCGCGTCACCACGATCGCCCCGGCCCCGTCAGTGACCAGACAACAGTCGCGTACGCTGAGTGGGGTCGAAACCATCGGGCTTTCGAGTACGTCGGCGATGGTCAATGGCCCTTTGCCATAGGTGAACGCGACCGGATTAAGTTGCGCCCATGCGCGAGCGGCAACGGCTACTTCGGCCAGCTGCTCCCGTGTCGTGCCGAATTGATGCATGTGCCGTGCAGCAGCGAGGGCATAGCCGGTGACAGGATCGCGTGGGAGATAGGGTGCCTGGTAGGAAGGCTGATCCGGCGGCAGATGCGGCATCTTGCGCCGACCGTCAGCACGCGGCGTATTGCCATAGACAATCAGCACCGTGCCGGCGAGGCCAGCGGCCAGCGCGGCCGATGCGTGGATCAGGTTGGCCACCGCCGAACTGCCCGCGATGTTTGCCGAGCCGCTTACGCGCGGACGAATGCCCAGCATTTCGGCCAGGTCGAGATTGGCAAGGAAGCGATGCGACACGATGCTGTAAAGTCCATCGACATCCCGCACGGTGAGCCCTGCGTCGTCCAGCGCCCGTAATGCGGCCTGGGCAGCGAGATCAATCCCGTACCGATCAACCCCGACATCGCCCAAATCCGATTCCGCTGCACCGACGATGCATGCGCTGCCGCGCAATTGGCTCATGCGATCACCTCGAACACGAAGCGTGCTGCTTCTCCCATCCGCTCGACATGTCCCGTGACGCGCGATCCGATGGAGCCGCCCTGATTGCCGACTATCGTGCTCATCATGCGAAAGCCGTCATCAAGATCGATCAACACCACGTTATAGCGGCCTTCCTTGGTGATGACTTCGGTCGCAGAATATACCGTACCCCGCCCCGAACTTGCTTCCCAGCGCAGCCGGGTAGATCCGCAATCGGTGCAGTTCAGCCTTGGCTGAAAAATCGCCCGATCGCAGAGTTCGCAACGCTGATAGCCCAACACGCCTTCGCCCAGCATGTCGAGATAACGGCGATAGGGCGCCAGCTCCATATGATCATCGGTCATGATCGATCCTCCAGTGCAAATGTATCGCCGGGGCGATGGTGCGCCGTCATCTGAGGGCGCCGCACAATCACGCCCGGGGGCAAATATTGGTGACCCGCATCAACGCACCATCATGTGGCCGCCGTCAGCGGAAATGACCTGCCCCGTTACGAAGGATGAGAGGTCGGACGCGAGGAACAGATAGACCTTGGCCACCTCGTCGGCCGGAGCCTCCCGCCGCAGCGTGCTGGCCGCGACAATAGCGGCATGACGCTCGGCGAATTTGGGGTCTTCGCGGACCTTCCGGTTCATTTCGGTCGGCGCAGCGGGGGATACCGCGTTGACCAGAATGTTATGCTTGCCCAGTTCCCGCGATGCCGACCGCACCATTCCCAATATGCCTGACTTCGCAGCCGAATAGCTGAGTTGGCCGATCGACCCCAACTGCGCGGTAAAGGATGAGGAAAAGATGACCCTCCCCCACTTGTTCTCAATCATGTCGGGGATCGCGGCCTGTAGCCAATAAAAGCCGCCGGTCATATGGACCGCAATGACCTTGTCCCAATTGTCGTCGGTCATCTTCTCGATCATCGCCGGGCTGGTGTTCCCCGCATTGTTGACGAGAATATCTATCTGTCCCAGCTTTTCGCGGATGGTCGCAGCTGCTGCATTGACGGAGGCGCGGGCGGTAACATCGCATTGCACATAAATGGCTTCGCCGCCGCCCTCCCGGATGCCCGCCGCCGCCGCTTCACCGTCCTGCATATCGACAACGGCGACTTTCGCGCCCTGGGCTGCATAGAGTTCACAAATCGCCCGCCCGATACCCTGTGCGCCACCTGTTACGACAGCCGTCTTCCCTTGCAACATTATGCGTCCTTCGTCGATTGCACACCCGCGATCTCTGCGTCTGCGATGCGGCGGATGAAGAATGAAAGAGCGGACACGCCCTAACAACGTTCGAACGGACTAGAGCAGGTTGCGATCAGAAGCGGCGACGGGATCGCCCATCGGCAAAAACATTGCCTACAGATGCGCGGTCAGCAATCGTCCAGTTCAAGTTCAAGCAACAGGGAAGACAGGCATTTCCCATGCGCATCCAGCGCCAGCGAGCGCGTCACACCGCTTTTCAACGCACCGTGCAGGACGAACTTGAGCGCGCCCAATGTGGGAACCTCATAACGATCGACCGGCCCTTCATTGTTGAAGAGCGAGCGCACCCGATCAGCCGTCACCTGCTCGACCAGCCGGGGGTAATCGGCTCGGTCGTAGGCGATAACCGAGATGTCGGAGATATCGCCCTTATCACCCGTGCGCGCGTGCGCGATGTCGTACAACCGTGTCATCAACTTACCTCGATCGCAATTGCGGGCCGCACCCAGTCACGCGGCACGAGGGCAGACTTGATCGCCATGACCTCTCGCACATACCGTTGCGCGCCACCACCGGCTGCGGGTCCCGCTGTGTAGAGCCCCTCGACTTCCCGTCCGATCCTTTCCGCTTCCGCAAGCGTGCGCGTGCGGCCGACGGCGCGGACGCGCACTTCCTTGGGCTCGAGAATCTCTGTCCCGCGGCCGGAGAGGATGGAATCGACGCCGATCAGCTCAAACCGCGTTTCGGTGGCATCGATCTTCCTGAGACGGAAGCGCTCTTCCAGAATTTGCAGCGCCAGGCGGCCGCGCGCAAGGGCATTCGGCCCAGCATAGGATATCTGCCCTTCCCCGATATAGCCGTCCAGATAACCAATAGAGGTCTTCAGCATATCTGGCCGCTGGGTCCCTCCCGCGCCGGTCACCGCCACGCGATCAGGACCTACATCGTTCAGTTCTATATGCGAAAAGTCGGCCGTGACATCGGGCTGAAGATATTTCTTCGGATCATGCACCTCGTACAGAAGTTGTTCGGTACAGGTGTCTACACCGACGCGCCCGCCCGAGCCCGGCACCTTGGTGATCACGGCGTCGCCCTGTTCATTGACCTCGGCGATCGGAAAGCCCAGCCGCGCAAGATCGGCCACTTCCTTTTTGCCCGGATCGGCAAAATAGCCGCCGCTCACCTGACCGCCGCACTCCAGCAAATGGCCGATCGCCGTGCCGCGGCCGAGCTTTTCCCAGTCGTCCATGGCCCAGCCGAATTCGTAGATCATTGGCCCAAGGAATAGGGCGGGATCGGCAACCCGGCCAGTGATCACGATATCCGCGCCCTTGGCCAGCGCATCAACGATAGGACCAGCGCCTGTATAGGCATTTGCCGAGAAGATAGCGTCGCCGAGCGACGATGCCCGATCCCTACTATCCAGCAGCGTTGCATCGTGGCGGCGCAATTCTTCAAGCACGTCATCGCCGGTCACTGCCGCGATCTTCAGTCCGTAGAGCTGGCGGGAGCGCGCAATCTCCGCGACCCTTGCAGCAGCGGCCTTGGGATTAGCTGCACCCATGTTCGTGATTATCTTGATGCCGCGCCTGACGCACGTCTGCAGCACTGCCTCGAACCGCTGATCCAGCAGCGGGTCGAAGCCGCCTTCAGGGTCAAGCCGCCGCGCCTGCTGCGCCAGTGCAATGGTACGCTCGGCCAGACATTCGAAGACCAGATATTCAATGTCGCCTTTTTCGGCCAGTTCTACCGCCGGGTCGATGCGGTCTCCAGAGAAGCCGGCTCCAGCGCCGATGCGAACGATTTTCATGGAAGCACCTCTAAAACGCGGCAAGCGGAAAGTCCGCCTGGTCGGTTGTGCGGGATCGCTTCTCTACCAGTGGCGGTGCAGACAACGTCCAAGGCGGCACCGCCGTTAGCGGTAAATCTGCTATTGCCGAACGTTAAAGTGAAGACGACCATTTTCATATCCCTGATGGTCTAGCGCGCGCATCCGGCTTTGAAAACGTCCCTGTCATGGGGACAGATTAAGAACCTTCCAGTCTGCTATCCTGATGTCTTGACGCCGCGAAACGGTATCTGATGCGGAGGTCGCTACCGAATTCGCATGCAGATGATGAGAATAAAACCACAGGACAAGATAAGCGATGACCGACAATGGCGAGGTGCTGAGATCGCAGGAAAATGGCGTCCTGCGCTTGATCCTCAATCGCCCCGAGGCAGCCAATGCGCTAACGGACAGTATGCGCCATACGCTGGTTTCAGCACTGGAATTGGCTACGGACGACCGTGACGTCCGTGCAGTCATCATAGCGGCCAACGGGAAGCACTTTTGTACAGGCGCCGATGTCGGCAATATTGCCGCGCAACCGCATGCGGGCCAAGCGATGCGGCGTGTAATGTGCGGCGCGCAGCAAGTCATCAAAGCGATCCAGGATTGCTCAAAGCCCGTAGTCGCCGCCGTCCAGGGAACCGCGGCAGGACTTGGCGCCCACATCGCCTTTGCCTCGGATCTAACCGTGGCAAGCGAAGACGCAAAGTTCATAGAAGTTTTTGTGCGCCGGGGCATCACCGTTGACGCTGGGGGAGCATGGCTTTTGCCGCGATTGGTCGGCATGCAGAAAGCCAAGGAGATGATCTATCTTGGCGACAGCATCAGCGGAATCGATGCGGCCGCCCTCGGCCTCGTAAACCGGGTGGTGCCAGGCGACGAACTCGATGTCGCGGTCACCAAACTAGCCGAGCGGCTCGCTGCCGGGCCGACGCTCGCGATCGCCATGGCGAAGCGCCAGCTCAACGTCGCCTTCGAAAGCGACCGCGCAACTGCCTTACTGGCTGAAGCCATGGCGCAGGACATCTGCACCCGTTCGGAAGATGCCGCTGAAGGCATCGCATCGTTCCGCGAGAAGCGCGCCCCTCAGTTCAAGGGCTATTGACGACGAATAAGGCCGCGCATTCCAATTCTCTAGCGATCGAGCGCGAAGATTGTCGTCCTTTCCTGCTCCGGACGCGGTGAGGTTCTGACTGTCATGGTTGAACCGTTCGGGCTGCGCCTGACAGGATGGACTTAAGGGGATTATCATGATTGGAGTTTTCGACAGTTTCGACAGCATTTGCGCCCTCATCGGAAAACCGCTGGGGCCAGGCGAATGGGTCGAGATTGATCAGGACCGCATTAACTCCTTTGCCGATGTGACCGGCGATCATCAGTGGATTCACGTAGACGAGGCCCGCGCCAAGCACGGCCCCTTCGGCACAACGATAGCGCATGGTTTGCTGACCTTGTCACTCCTCCCGGCACTGAACACGGGGGTGTTCCGCTTTGAGGGATTCAAAATGGGGGTCAATTACGGGTATGGGAAGGTTCGCTTTCCGTCGCCTGTTCCCGTCGGGTCGCGTATTAGGCTGTCGCCGAAAATATTGTCGTGCCAGATGATTCAGGGAAATGTCGTTGAAACCATTCTCGAATGCACGGTGGAACGCGAAGGCTCCGAAAAACCTGCTTGCGTCGCTGAGATGATCTTTCGCCACTACCCGAAGTGAGCGGGGCCTTCCTGAGAAGGCAGACGAAGCGGCGATCAAGCCACCATGGGCAAGGCTTCGAGATATTTGCGGAAAAGTTCGTGACGGCTTCCGATACCCAGCCGTCGGTAGGTCCGCTTGCGGTAAGTGGATACGGTGTCCTCGCTGAGTCCGAGCTCAAGCGATATGCCCAACGCCGATACGCCGCGAATGATGCCGACCGCGACCTGCCGCTCACGCGCCGTCAAACCCCAGCCGCAAACCCTTAACGTTTGGTCGATGCTTTCTTGCGAGCCAAAATGAACGGCAAGGTCGGGCATCCGTCGGCACAGATATATCTGCTTGGTGCAAACCTTGATCAGAACCTGCGCGACCTCGGTTAACTGAGCGATCGCTAGATCATCAAATCTTCCGGATTCGAAACGGCGGACAAGTGCCATAGCGTGGATTTCGTCAGAGCCACGGCTGCACCATATGACGCCGTGGCCCTCGGTATCCTGAAAGCGCAACTCGAACGGATCAGCTTCAGCGGGGAGTATTCCTGCGTCCTCTTCGGCGGCCGAAGCGCGCGCGCGATGCTGAGCCACCGAGCTGATGTCGTTATGTAAGATTCGAAGGTCGGATGCATCGATACCGGCCGAAAAAAGCGGCTTCGCGTTAGCCGGAGTCAATTCAAACATCGCGACTCCGTCCGCGCCGATGATCTCTTTCAGCGAGGCGAGCAGACGCTCCGCGAAGTCCTCTTCGCCCAGGGCATCGATTATGCCCTGAATCGCATGCTGCCAAGGTGAAGGATCAAACCGAAACGATTTCAACAGGATGCTCCTTCCGATCTCAGGAAATGGCGACATATCATATTATCTTTATCATAACTCGATTACGTTATAGAACGACTTTTATAATTGAGGCGCAGCGCACCTGCTCGACCGCCGCCTATCATCGGGGAAACAGTCCCGATGGAGATGGTTGCTGACGACCAGCTTCATTCCGGGTGGCGTAACAGTCACTCGACTGTTGCTCAGGCGGGCAAGCCAAGGCGCTTAACGAGATAACGAGGGAAACCGTTACGTTCCCAATTGGAGGGAAATCCTATGTCGAATGAGACTATTTGCGGAACAGGCCAATGAGCCGCCCCTCGTTTCGCACGCGATTGGAGCAGCCGCAGCTTATTGCGGTTCCGGTGATTTTCGACGCAATGAGTGCCCGTGTGGCCTTTGAGGCGGGTTTCGACGTGCTAAGCATTGGCAGCCTTGCCGTGTCAGCGAGCAAATATGCCTTGCCCGACACCGGGTTCATGTCCCTCGACGATATGGCTGACTGCGTTCGCAATGTCCGTTACGCAGTCCCGGAATCGACGATCATCGCCGACGCTGAAGCTGGGTTCGGAAATGCCGTTCATGTCGTGCGTACCGTCCGGGTGCTAGAGGCAGCAGGCGCGAATGCCTTTCACATCGAAGACCAGTTGTTCGGCAAGCACGTAACGCATCAGCCCCGGATCGAGAGCGCTGAAGTTACCGCCGATAAGATCGCTGCTGCGGTTGGCGCGCGTTCAAGCAGCGAGTGTGTTGTGATTGGAAGAACCGACACGCAATGGGCGACGCCGCTCGACGATGACCAAGGCTATGGGGTCGATGAAGTTATTCGTCGAAGCAATCTGTTTGTTGAGGCGGGCGCGGACATGATTTTGCTGCCCCTCACCCCGCTGGAGCAGATGGCCACGATAGTGGTCGAGATCAACGCACCTGTCATGACATAGGCCGCGCTGTTGCCCGATGGGACGACTTGGAGCGATGTGGAAAATACGGGGCTAAAGGTGCTGCTTTATCACTATCGGCATAAACGCGGCCATTACTAACATGCGCCGCGTCCTCACTGATCTTGCAACTTCCCACTCGCTGGCCAGCGCTCGAAGCCATCTGATGCCGAGCATGGAGATCGACTCTTTTCTGGGCATTGATGAGCTGAGGGAAACCGCCGCCAGGTTCAGCGTGCTTCCCGGCCTGAAATAGGACGCTGCATATTCTGACAGCGTCCTATCACATTTAAGATCAGACAATCCCTGCGCCCAAGCCGACGGGCTTGCGCTCCTGCGCCTTGCGCTCGCGCCATAGGCTGGCGCGGTAGGTTGCGAGCACATCAATCGCGCCGCCAGCTTCCAGCCGGGCCTTGGCGATGATCGGTGCCACGTCGACATTGTAAGCACGGCGCAGCGCCTGGAACGCCATCATCGTGTCATTGCCTTCCTGCGCGGCGTGGAGCGCGTCGCGATCGACCAGCAACGCCTTGGCGTAGCAAGCCGTGATCGTCTCGGCAGACGACAGCATGGATTCGATCGGGTCGGTCACATTGTGCGACTGGTCGATCATGTAGCTGGGGTTGAACCCGTCGCGCGGGTGCAGTTCCGCCTCGACCAGTTCGTTGAAGACCAGATACAGCTGGTGCGGGTTGATCGAACCGCTGTCCAGGTCGTCGTCGCCATATTTGCTGTCGTTGAAGTGGAAACCGCCGAGCTTCCCGAAGCGATGCAGGCGCGCCACGATCTGCTCGATATTGACGTTGGGCGCATGGTGGCCAAGGTCAACAAGGCACTTGGCCTTTGGACCCAGTTCCTGCGCGGCCAGGATCGACGAACCCCAATCCGAAATGACAGTCGAATAAAAGGCCGGCTCGAACATCTTATGTTCCAGCAGCATCCGCCAATCGCCGGGCAGTGCCGCATAGACCTGTGCCGCCGCTTCCAGATAGCGGTCCAGGCTGCGGGCGAAGTCCTGCTGGCCCGGGAAGTTGGTGCCGTCGCCAACCCAGACGGTCAGGTCGGTCGAACCCAGCTGGCGGCCGATCTCAATGCACTCGATATTATGCTCGACGGCCTGCTGACGCGTCGCTTCCACGGTCGAGGACAGTGATCCCGTGGCGTAGGTCTGCGCCTGTCCAACCTGATCCTGGAAGGTGTTGGAATTGACGGCATCAAAACCCAAACCAAGGCTCTGAGCTTCTTCGCGCAGACCCTTATAATCGCTCACCTTGTCCCAAGGGAAATGTGGCGAGACACGCGGCGTGACACGGCTCAGCTGGTTGATGACGGCGCAATCTTCCAGCTTCTCATGGATGTTGGTTGGCTCGCCCGCGATCGGAAACTTGGCGAAGCGGGTGCCGCCCCGTCCCGCGCCCCAGCTGGGCACCGCGACGGAAAAGCCCGCCACGCGGTCCTTGATCGCTTCGATGTCGATGCCGGTGCGCGACAGCTTACGGCCGAGCGCGGCATAATCTTCTTCCAGTGCTTGCGTGTCGCGAGCATTGGCTTCCGCGATCAGTTCGGCGGAAATGGGCAGATTGGTCATGGTGATAGCCTCTCCGTTGCCGATCAGCGCGTGAACGCCTGGGCGTTGCCCGCATCGACATTGATCATGTTGCCGGTCGACTTGGCCGACATGTCGCCAGCGAGGAAGTAGACCGCTTCGGCGATGTCGGACGGCAGCACGTCGCGCTTCAGCATCGAACGCTGGCGGTAATGCTCTTCCAGCTCCTTGCCTGAGTCAATGCCGTGCGCACCGGCGCGTTCCTTGCGCCAGTCGCCGTCCCAGATTTTGCTGCCCTTGATGACAGCGTCCGGGTTCACCGTGTTGACGCGGATGCCGAAGGGCGCGCCCTCCAGCGCCAGACAGCGGGCCAGATGGTTGGCGGCAGCCTTGGCCGAGGCATAGGCCGACGCGTTGGTCGCGGCGGCGACGCCATTCTTCGAACCGATGAACACGATCGACGCGCCCCCCTGCTCCTTCATCCGCTTCATCAGCGGGAAGGCGGCACGGGCGGTGAGGAAATAGCCCTCAGCCAGCACGTCGTAATTTTTGCGCCACAGGGCGACAGTCGTTTCCTCGATCGGTGCCGACGACGCGATACCCGCATTGGCGACCAGAATGTCGAGACCGCCGAACTCACGGGCGCAATCGTCGAACGCGGCCTGGACCTGCGCTTCATCGGTGACATCGCACACGGCGGCGCGGATCACATCCTTGCCAAACTGCTTGGCGAAACCAGCGCGCACTTCCTCGATCGCGTCGGCGGCACGGTCGGCCAGCATGACGCAAGCGCCGTCCGCCAGCAGACGCGCGGCGGTCGCGGCACCGATGCCGCCCGCTCCACCGGTCACCAGGGCGATCTTGCCGACCAGCGGCTTGGGCTTGGGCATGCGCTGGAGCTTTGCTTCTTCCAGCAGCCAATATTCGATGTCGAACGCTTCCTGCTCGTCGAGCGCGATATATTCGCCGATCGCTTCGGCGCCGCGCATGACGTTGATCGCGTTGCCGTAGAACTCACCAGCCAGACGCGCGGTGGTCTTGTCACCGGCGAAGGTGATGCGGCCGACGCCCGGCACCAGCACGACGATGGGGTTGGCATCGCGCATCGCGGGCGAGCTGGACCGCTTGCACCGCTCATAATAGGCCGCATACATGTCGCGATAGGCCGCGATCTGATCGGCCAGATAGGCGTCGTCCTGCAACTTCGCGGGATCGAGCGGCAGCGGCGCGATCTTGGTGCGCAGGAAATGGTCGGGGCATGACGTGCCCAGCGCAGCGAGGCGCAGGAATTCTGCCGAACCCACAAATTCCAGCGCTTCGGCGTCGTCCGAATAATGGCCGACCTTGGTGCGCGCGCCGGTCATCAGGCCGCGCAGGCGGGGCATCAGGTCGGCAGCGATCGCCGCACGATCGGCATTGGGAGCCACGATCTGACCACCAAAGGCAGGCTTTTGCGCCAGCTTGGCGTTCAGATAATTGGCTGCGTCCGCGATCAGCTCGACCGTATGTTCGTAGCAGGACTTGGCGCTGTCGGCCCAGCAGATGATGCCGTGACCCGCGAGCATTACGCCTTCGACGCCCGGATTAGCCTTTACATAGTCGCGCAGCTGCACGCCCAGCGTGTAGCCGGGGCGCTTCCACGGCAGCCAGCCGATCTTGCCGCCCCAGATTTCCTTGGTCGCGGCTTCGCCACCGGAAGAAGCGGCAAGCGCGATGATGGCGTCGGGGTGGACGTGATCGACATGTGCAAAAGGAAGTAGCGAATGGAGCGGGGTGTCGATCGAGGCGGCGCGGGGGTTCAGGTTGAACGTGCAGTAAGGCAGGTAGCCGACCATCTTGTCGTCGTCGTCCGGGCCTCCATAATGCTTCTCAAGGCCTAGCAGCTTTTCCTGATAGAGCGTTGAAAAGCCATCCAGCTTCATCGAGCCGATGTCACCGCCAGAACCCTTGACCCACAGCACCTCGGTCTGCGCGCCGGTCAGAGGATCGGTCTCCACGATCTTGGCGGAGGTGTTGCCGCCGCCGAAATTGGTCACCGTCAGGTCCGAACCGAGCAGGTTCGACCGATAAAGGAGCAATTCGGCAGGGCTGAGAGTCGCGGCGACGCCGTCATCCCAGCGGCTGGAGGGGACGGCAAAGGGGATGGCCGCCGACGAGACTGGATTTTGCATGTTCATGGCGCTCCTATTATCATTTGCGCTTTCCTCGATCAATCCTTTGCGTTACTAATCGATCATATTCGATCAAACAATATGAGAAAAGTTTCATGCGGGAGGACGAACTGAGCCGCGGCTTCGCCATCATCGTCGATATCGGCAAAACGCTGAGCAAAGTGTCCCTTTGGTCTCGTAACGGCCAGATTCTGGACCGCCAGGTCCGCCCGAACGAGGTGCGGATCGAGGACGGGATTCGCCGCCTCGACACTGCAGGCATCGCCGAATGGCTCACAGAATCACTGTCGCGCTATGCGTCGAGTCCCGTGCAAGTCATCGTCCCGGTCGCGCATGGCGCAGGCGTGGCTGCGCTTGTGGGCGATGAACTTGCCTTCACGCCGCTCGATTATGAGCAGCCTATTCCAGACGAGATTATGGACGCCTATCGCAGGGAGCGCGATGCCTTTGCGATCACCGGTTCGCCCGCCCTGCCCGACGGCCTTAATATCGGGTCACAACTTTATTGGCTCGATCGCCTCTACCCTGCCGAGATGGCGGCGGCGACGCTGCTGCCCTGGGCGCAATATTGGGGCTGGTTCCTGTCGGGGATCGCAGCGACAGAAGTGACTAGCCTTGGCTGTCACAGCGACCTCTGGACGCCCGATCAGGCTCGCTTTTCACCGCTGGCCGAACGGCTCGGTTGGGCAGCGCGCTTTGCGCCGCTGGTAAAAGCGGCGGACAGCCTGGGCACTATCCGGCCCGAGCTGGCGGAGCGCACCGGCCTTTCTCCCAATATCCGCGTTCTTGCCGGGCTGCACGATTCCAACGCGGCGCTGCTTGCTGCGCGCGGATTTGACGAGATCGCACAGGGCGATTCGACGATCCTGTCGACCGGCACCTGGTTCATCGCGATGCGCCTGCCGAAAGAAGCTTTGGCGACCAGCAGTCTTGCCGAAGGGCGCGATTGCCTGGTGAACGTCGACGCCTATGGATGCGCCGTGCCATCGGCCCGCTTCATGGGTGGCCGTGAAATCGAGACGGTGATCGAATTTGACACGCGCCGCGTCGATATCAAACCCGATCAACCAGCCTTGCTGGCCGCTGTGTCCGAGGTCGTACAATCGGGTGCGATGCTGCTGCCGACGTTGGCGCAGGGCTTTGGCCCCTACCCCACCGGCAGCGGCAACTGGATCGCGCGGCCGGAAGATTGGTATCAGCGGCGCGCAGCAGTCTGCCTATATGCCGCATTGGTGGCCGACACGATGCTGGACCTGATCGGCTCACGCGATCGACTGTTGGTCGAGGGACGCTTTGCCGACGCGGAGGTGTTCGTCCGGGCTCTGGCTTCGCTGCGGCCCGAAATGCAGGTCTATACGGCCAACGCCCATAATGACGTGTCCTTCGGTGCGCTGCGCCTGATCGATCCGAGCCTGAAGCCGCAGGGATCGCTCAGCCTAGTCAAACCGCTGGATCAGGATATTTCCTCTTACCGTTCCAGTTGGTTGACTGGGATTGGTGAGATGGCTTCTTAAAGGTTTCCGCGAATGCCGATAGCCAGCGTTACCGATTTCCGCGAGGCCGCCCGCCGCCGCCTGCCCCGATTCCTGTTCGAATATATTGATGGCGGTTCCTACGCCGAAGTGACGCTGCGCAAGAATGTGAGCGAGCTGAGCGATATCGCGCTTCGCCAGCGGGTGTTGTGCGATGTGTCTGAACTCGATCTTTCGACCAACCTGTTTGGGCAAAAGCTGGCGCTGCCGGTGGCGCTCGCGCCGATCGGGCTGGCGGGGCTGAATGCACGGCGCGGCGAATGCCAGGCGCTGAAGGCGGCCGAAGGCGCTGGCGTCCCGTTCACCCTGTCAACCGTAGGCGCCTGTTCGCTGGACGAAGTCGCACGCGCAGCATCGCGTCCTTTCTGGTTCCAGCTGTACATGATCCGGGACCGGGCCTTTATGAAGGACCTGCTGGCCCAGGCAGCGGCGGCCAACTGTTCGGCGCTCGTCTTCACTGTCGATATGCCGGTGCCGGGCAGCCGCTATCGCGATTATCATAGCGGGCTTGCTGGGGCGGACGGCCTTAAGGGCGCGATCTGGCGTGCGGCTCAGGCCGCCACGAAGCCCCGCTGGGCATGGGATGTGGGCGTTCGCGGCCGCCCCCATACGCTGGGCAATGTCGCTCCCGTGCTCAAGGGCAAGACCGGGATTGAGGATTTCTTCGCCTGGATGCGCAATAATTTCGATCCGTCGATCAATTGGCGCGATCTGGATTTCATCCGATCCGAATGGAAGGGGCCGTTGATCATCAAAGGCCTGCTCGATCCCGAGGACGCGCGGGAGGCCGCTGCGCTGGGCGCGGACGGCATCATCGTGTCCAACCATGGCGGGCGACAACTGGACGGCGTGCTGTCCACGGCCCGCGCCCTGCCCCCGATTGCCAAGGCGGTTGGCGACAAGCTGACCGTGCTGGCCGATGGCGGCGTCCGATCGGGTCTGGACGTGGTCCGCATGCTGGCACTGGGTGCCAAGGGCGTGCTGCTCGGGCGAGCCTGGGCCTATGCGCTGGCGGCGCAGGGAGAAGCGGGCGTTACGAAGATGTTGCAATTAATTGAAGCCGAAATGCGCGTGGCGATGGCGCTCACCGGCTGCTCCAATATCGCCGACATAGACCAGAGCATTTTGGCCGGGAGGGACGTGAAATGAGTGCGGGAGCACAGAAGGACAATTGGCGGGATACGATCCTTGCGGGTCTTGCCAACTATATCGACGCCGGTTCGATCGTTGCAGGCTCTGCCGCACTCGCGCTTTGGCAGGAACATTATAAGCTGTCGAACGACTTCATCGGCCTGATCGGCGCGTTCGGCCCGAACGCGATCGGCGCGGGCGTCGGCGCCTATGTCGGCGGGCGGCTGTGCGACAAGCTGGGCCGGAAGAAAATCTACCAGTGGGATATGCTGGTCTACGCGGTCGGCATGGCGCTGCTGGTCTTTGCTTTCGCGCCCTGGATGATCGTGGTGGGCTTCCTGATCGTTGGCGTCGCGGTTGGCGCCGACATTCCGGCATCCTGGTCGCTGATCGCGGAGCAGGCGCCCGATGACCGGCGCGGCAAGCATTCAGGCGTCGCGCAGGTGCTGTGGTATCTGGGGCCGGTGGTCGTGCTGCTGCTCAGCCTTGCCCTCACCAGCCTTGGCGAATTGGGCGCGCGCATCGTCTTTGCCCATCTGCTGGTGATCGCCCTTGGCCTTACTTTCCTACGTTCGCGCATGAAGGAATCCGAACGCTGGGAATCCGCACAGAAGGAAGGCACTCCCAAGCTGCCGGTGTCCACGCTGTTCCAGCCTAAATATCTGGCTTCCATCCTGGGCCTGGTTGGCATGTATGGCTTCTGGAACCTGTGGGCGGGGACCAACGGCTTCTTCTTCCCCTATATCCTTCGCACGGTGGGCGCGGCGACCCAGGCGCAATCGGTCGCGATCCAGGCGCTGTCCTTTGCGATCGGCATGGTTTCCATCGGTCTGGTCTTCATGCGCTATGCCGACAAGGTGAACCAGCGCACGATGTTCGCAATCTCGGCGGCCATCCAGATCGTCGGCATGGCGTTGCTCGCCATCTTCCCGCTGACTATCCCGGTGGCGCTGCTCTACGTGTTCCTGCTCCAGTTCGGCGGCGGTTTCGGTGCGCAGAGCTTCTTCCAGCTGTGGAGTTCGGAGATGTTCCCGACGATGCTCCGGTCCACGGCGCAGGGGCTGTGTTTCGCCATCGTCCGCATCAGCCTTGGCATATTCAGTTTCTTCGTGCCGATGCTGAGCGCTACCGGCTTCACAACACTGGCGTGGATTTTGACAGGTTTCCTCGTCATAAGCGGCGTGATCGGCACCCTTTGGGCGCCACGCAACGAAGGCAAGTCGCTGGAACAGCTTGAAGCTGAACGGGCGGCTGCCTGATCAAGGGGGTTTGGGGACAATGCACGCGGAGGAACGCGAAAGGCTGATTATCGAAGCAATGGGCCTTACCGGCTTCGTCAGCTATCGCGCTCTGGAATCGCGGCTTGCGGCGTCCCCCGCCACCATCCGCCGCGACCTGACCCGCCTTGAGGAAGAGGGGGTAATCCACCGCGTTCGTGGTGGTGCAAGGTTGACGGAAAGCCATGGTGGCAAGCCTGAAGGCGCCGCCCGGCTTGCGGGTACCCCCTTTGCCCAGTCTATAACGGAACATCTGTCGGAAAAGCGATCGATCGGGCGGGCCGCCGCCCAGCTATGCCAGCATGGCGAAGGCATCATGATCGATGGCGGCACGACGACGTTGCAGATGTGCCCGCATATCGGCGGACTGGACCTGTCGGTGTTGACCAATTCGCTCCACATCGCCAATGCGCTGCTGCCTCAGTCGGGAACGCAGATATTGCTGCCTTCCGGGACATTGTTCAGGGAGCAGAACATCATTCTCGCGCCTGCGGGTGAAGAGTCGATGCCGCGTTTCCATGCGCCAAAGCTGTTCATGGGCGCGGCGGCGGTGGGGCCACAGGGGGTGATGCAACAGGATGTCATTTTGGTTGCCGCCGAACGCCGCCTGATTGATCGGGCGGAGCAGGTGATATTGCTGGTCGACAGTAGCAAATTCACCTCTTCATCGGGCGCGATCGTATGCGGCCTGAATGAAGTGGATATCGTCGTGACCGACCCGGGCGTCGCCCCGGCAGCGAGGGCGATGCTGGATAAAGCCGGGGTGAAGGTGATCATCGCTGAGGTTTGATCGCCCGTTCTTCCTGTAAGATATAATAGAGCGGGCGAGATATCGCGACAGCTTTTTCGGCCATCGCGGCATCTCGCCCGTTTATCTATTCAAAAATGCTTGATTGGGCGAGTGTTACTCCTCGCCATTGTCCTTCACGCCAACGGTCGGGACGTCGATGGTCTCCTTTTTGGAGCCGACCACCACTTCCTTGGAATCAACATCCACCTTGGGAAGCTCTCCGCCTTTCACGCTGACTTCCGGAACGTCACCGCCAGATACGTCGGCCTTCCAGAAGCCGGTGGCAAACAGGATGCCGACAATTGCCAGAATGACGACCAGCACGATCGCAACAGTGCGCCCGCCGCTGCTCTTGTGAACGACCACGCGGTCTCCGGTATAGGGATCTTTATGTACTTCGGCCATCTTGTACCTCCTCCAGGTGGATGTTGAACAGCTGGACCTTCAGCTTGTTCCGTCACCAGCCTAGAAGAAGCAGAGCGTCGCTCTCATCAGGTCACGCTGTTCAAATCAACTCCGCGCGTTTCGGGGGCGGCAATCACGGCGATCAGGGTGAGGAGCAGGCCGCCGATCACATAGGCGGCGACCATGCCCGTTCCGCCGCTCGCCTTATATAGTGACAGCGCGATGATGGGGGCGAGAGACCCTGCCACGATGGAGGTCGCCTGATAGGCGATGCTGGCGCCCGAATAGCGCAGGCGCGTTGGGAAAAGTTCGGTGATCATCGCGCCTTGGGGCGCATACATGGCGCCGTGCGCCACCATCGCGATGGTGATTGCCAGTCCGACGGTCCAGATCGTCCCGCTGTCCAGCAGGGAGAAGAAGATCGTGAACCAGGCGGTAACGCATATCGCGCCCGCGCCATATACAAGCCTGCGTCCGATCCTGTCTGACAGTGCGGCGAAGAAGGGCATGGTCAGGCATTCGAGGGCAGAGCCGATCAGCACCGCGTCCAGGACGAGCGAACGGTCGCCGCCTCTTATTTCCGTCCAGTAGGTTATGGAGAAGGTCGCCGCGACATAGTAGCAGATATTCTCGCCGAAGCGGAGCCCGGCTCCGGTGAGCAAGGCGCGGCCCTTGCGCCGGATCGCTTCTACCGCCGGGAAGCGCTCGACGCCGCCTTCCGCCGCTTCGCGTGCGAAAACCATGCTTTCCGAAACGGCGCGGCGGAGCCACCAACCCACCAGTACCAGCACGATGGACAGCAGGAACGGAATGCGCCAGCCCCAGGTCATGAAGTCCGCTTCCGTCAGCAGCGCGGATGATGCGGCGAATACGGCAGCGGCGAGCAGGTTGCCCGCGGGCGCGCCGACCTGCGGCCAGCTGGTCCAGAAACCGCGTTGCGAAGCAGGCGCGACCTCCGCCACGATCAGGACCGCCCCGCCCCATTCCCCGCCGACGGCGAAGCCCTGAAGCAGTCGGAGCAGGACAAGCAGGATCGGCGCCCAGGTTCCAATCTGCTGATAGGTCGGCAGCAAACCGATGGCCGTGGTCGACAGGCCCATGGTGAGCAGGCTGATCATCAGCAGCGTCTTGCGACCGATGCGATCGCCGAAATGGCCGAAGACCACGCCGCCGAGCGGCCGGGCGAGGAAGCCGAGGGCATAGGTCGAGAAGGCGAGCAGCGTGCCCGTCAGCGGATCGAAAGATGGGAAAAACAGGCGGTTGAACACCAGCGCCGAAGCCACGCCATAGATGAAAAAGTCGAACCATTCGATCATCGTGCCGATCAGGCTGGCGCCCACGACAGTCCGTAGCTCACGCTTGCTGACGCCAGATGTCGCCGCAACGGCCGGTGTGTTCGTCCCGGTCAGCATAGCCCCTCCTGCCCTTCCTGCTCTAAGACGCCTGCATAGAGGCGAACGGCCCGGGTGAACAAGGGCGTGAATTGGTGAAGCCCGATTATCGTGGAACCAATGTGTGCTCGGGTCGTTGGAGATCGCCGGGATGGAACTGATCGCCCTGTATTGCAGGGTCTGGATGTTCGATCAGGGAATGGGTCTAAAGGGGGAGCGAGCTTCCTGTGCGCTTGGAGCGTTACAGGGGCTCTTTTTTAAAATGCAGCAAATCAAATCGTCGATCACGCAGGCAGGGCTGTATGCGGCCTTGGCCGTCCTGCTAGCCCTCCCCTTTCTCGCCGATATAATCTTTCCGTTGGGAACCGCGGTATGGGTCGCCTATTTGCTGCCGCTCGTGCTGTCCTATGTCGCGCGGCGTCCGCTAGTCCCGATCGTCGTTGCAATAGCCGCGACACTATTGATGACCGTCGGCTTCACCCTCGCCCCGGTCGGTGTCGATCCTCAGGTTGCCATCACCAACCGTTTACTGGCTGGCGTGACCTGCTGGATCCTGGCGATTGTCGGCGTCCTATTCATTCGCAACCGCCTGGCGATATCGCGGGAGGAATGGCTGCAAAATGGGCAAGTCGGCCTTGCCAAGGCAGTGGGAGGGGAGCTGCCGCTGGATACGCTGGCGTCGAGCGCTCTTACGTTCATGGCCGATTATCTTAAGGCGCAGGCAGGAGCGCTCTATATCGCAAATGGCGAGGGTTTCCGCCGCTACGCCACCTATGCCGTTCCTGCCGATGCGCCCCTGCCCGAACGCTTTTCGGTGGGAGATGGCTTGCTCGGACAGGCGGTGAGCGACCGCCGCAGCTTTTTCCTGAAAGACGTGCCCGAGGGCTATTTGTCCTATGGATCGGCGCTGGGCCAGTCGAAACCGGACAGCCTGCTGATCAGCACCGCGCAGGCCGACGGCACGATCAATGCCGTCATAGAACTCGGACTTCCTAAGGATGCCGATGGCGATGCACTGGCATTGCTGGACAGAATCGCGGGGCAACTGGGTGTCGCCATCCGTTCCGGCAAATATCGTGCGCGCCTGCGCGAATTGCTGGAGGAAACGCAGCAACAGGCGGAGGAATTGCAGGCGCAGAGCGAGGAACTGCGCGCCAATAATGAGGAGCTGGAGCAGCAAAGCCGCCAGTTGCAGGAATCGGCCGCAAGGCTGGAAGCGCAGCAGGCGGAACTGGAACAAACCAACGCCCAGCTGGAGGAGCAGGCGCGGCAACTGGAAATCCAGCGCGACGACCTGACCCGGGCACAACATTCGCTGCAAAACCAGACGGGCGAACTGGAGCAAGCGAGCCGCTACAAATCCGAATTCCTGGCGAATATGAGCCACGAACTGCGCACCCCGCTGAATTCGCTGCTGATCATGGCGCGGTTGCTGGCGGAAAATCGCGGCGGCAATCTGTCCCCCGATCAAGTCCGTCACGCCGAGACGATCGAAACGTCAGGCAATGACCTGCTGACGTTGATCAACGACATTCTCGATATTTCGAAGATCGAGGCAGGCAAGCTGGAATTGCAGCCCCGCCGCATGAGCATCCGCGCGCTCACCGAGAAGATGGAAGCGATATTCGCGCCGTCCGCTCAGTCCAAGGGGCTGGCTTTCGATGCAAGCTCCTCCCCCAACGCGCCCGCCGAGATGGAAAGCGATCCTCAGCGGATCGAGCAAGTGCTGAAGAATTTCCTCTCGAACGCGATCAAGTTTACCGAGCGCGGATCGGTCAAGCTGAGCGTGAACGGCACGCCCGATGGGCGCATTGCGTTTACAGTGCGCGACACAGGCGTCGGCATCCCGGCCGAGCAGCAGCAGGTGATTTTCGAAGCGTTCCGTCAGGCGGACGGCACGGTCAGCCGGAAATATGGCGGCACCGGTCTTGGCCTTTCCATTTCGCGTGAACTCGCCCGGTTGCTGGGCGGCGAAGTGCTGGTGGAAAGCAAGGCTGGCGAAGGCAGCGCCTTCACGTTGATCCTGCCCGAGCGATATGATGGCACGGCGGTGGCATCGGCGGACAGGATACGGCCTGCCGAGCAGTTCCGGCCCGCGCCATCCAATCCCAAGCCGAGCCGCCCGCGCCGAGGCCCCGCCGCGCAGGACGATCGCGAAAGATTGTCGGGAGACGCCCGCGTCATCCTGATCGTTGAGGATGATCCTGTCTTCGCCAAGATCCTCTGCGATGTCGCGCACGAACTGAATTTTCAGTGCCTGATCGCCAGCACCGCGGATGAGGGCGCTCTGATGGCGCGGCAATATGTGCCCAATGCCGTCATTCTGGACATGAACCTGCCCGATCATACCGGCCTGTCGGTGCTGGACCGGATCAAGCGGGACGTGCGCACCCGCCATATCCCGGTTCATGTGGTATCCGTTGACGACGATAGTCAGGCGGCGCTGTCCAGCGGCGCGATCGGTTATCTGTTCAAGCCGGTGAAGCGGGACGCGCTGGTCGAGATGCTGGAAGGGCTGGAAGCGCGCATGTCGCAGCGCCTGCGCCGGGTTCTGGTGGTCGAGGACGATGCGCAGCAGGCCGAAAGCGTCAAGCTGCTCCTCGCCTCGCGCGATGTGGAAACCGTAGAGGCGCATTCGGCCGCGCAATGTTTCGATCTGCTTGGCCGCGAAACATTCGACTGCATGGTGCTGGATCTTAACCTGCCCGACGCGTCGGGCCTGGATCTGCTCGAGCGTCTGAGCGCTGACGAAGCCGTCGGCTTCCCGCCCGTGATCGTCTACACCGGGCGCGACCTCGCCCCGGAAGAGGAGATGCGGCTACGGCGCTACAGCAAGTCGATCATCGTCAAGGGCGCGAAGTCGCCCGAACGGCTGCTGGATGAAGTGACGCTGTTCCTGCATCAGGTCGTGTCGGACCTGCCCGAACCGCAACAGGCGCTGATCGCCAAGTCGTTGAACCGCGACGCGGCGCTGGACGGGCGCGAAATCCTGGTGGTCGAGGACGATATTCGCAACGTCTATGCCCTCACCTCCATATTCGAGCCGCACGGGGCGAAGGTGCGGATTGCCCGCAATGGGCGCGAGGCGCTCCAAACGCTGGACGAGGCGGCGCGCGGGCTGTCCGATCCGGTCGATCTGGTGCTGATGGACGTGATGATGCCGGAGATGGACGGCCTGACCGCCACGCGGGAAATCCGGTCGCAGCCATGGGGCAGGCAGATGCCGATCATCGCGCTGACCGCCAAGGCGATGGCGCGTGACCAGCAGGATTGCCTGGACGCGGGCGCGAACGACTATCTCGCCAAGCCGCTGGACGTCGACAAGCTGCTGAGCCTCACGCGTGTGTGGATGCCGCGATGAGCGAGGAGATATTTGCGCCCCACGAGGAATTAGAACTCGATTTGCTGCTGGAGGCGCTGTGGCGGCATTATCATTATGATTTTCGCGGCTATTCGCGTGGTTCGCTGCACAGGCGACTAGCCCGGGCGCAGCAGCGGCATGAATGCGAAAGCCTCTCGCAGCTCCAGCATCTACTACTGCGCGACCCGGCGGTGTTCGCCGATCTTATGGGTTTCCTCACCATCCAGGTCAGCGAGATGTTCCGCGACCCTGCCTATTTCCGGGCGTTGCGCGAAATGGTGGTGCCGCATTTGCGCACCTATCCTTCGCTCAAGATCTGGATCGCGGGCTGCGCCAATGGCGAGGAATTTTATTCGCTGGCGATCCTGTTTCGGGAAGAGGGGCTGGAGGATCGCACGATCTTCTATTGCACGGACATCAGTCCCGCCGCGCTCAAGAAGGCGGAGGCCGGGATATATGATCTCGACCGCATCGCGCAGTTTACCGAAAATCACCGGCTGGCGGGCGGCAAGCAATCGCTGTCCGATTATTATACCGCAGCCTATGGCGCGGCGGTGTTCGACAAGACGCTGCGCCGCCGCGCGGTGTTCGCCGAGCATAATCTCGCCAGCGATGAGGTGTTTGCCGAAGTGCAGCTGGTATCGAGCCGCAATGTGCTGATCTATTTCGATCGGGATTTGCAGGATCGTGCGCTGGGCCTGTTCGGCGGATCGCTTGTGCGCGGCGGGTTCCTGGGGCTGGGGTCGAAGGAAACGCTTCGCTTTTCTCGCTATTCCGACGCTTTCGCCGACTTCCATGAGGCTGAAAAAATCTACCGCCGCAACGTCAAGGATATGGAGGATCTGCGCCATGCCGCCTGAAAAGCCCAAGATCCTGGCTGTCGACGATGTTGAGGAAAATCTGACGGCGTTGGATGCCCTGTTCGCCGGAGAAGGCGTCGAACTGCTCAAGGCGAGATCTGGCGTTCAGGCACTCGAACTGCTGCTGGTGCATGATGTGGCGCTCGCGCTGCTGGACGTGCAGATGCCGGGCATGGACGGCTTTGAACTGGCCGAACTGATGCGCGGCACCGAAAGGACACGCAGGGTCCCGATCATCTTCCTGACGGCGGTCGCGACCGATGAACGGCGGCGCTTTCGCGGGTATGAGGCTGGCGCAGTCGATTATCTGCTGAAGCCGGTCGATGCGCATATCCTGCGCAACAAGACGGCGGTTTTCGTCGAGCTATTCGGGCAGCGGCAGGAACTAGCCCGGCAGCGCGACGAGATTGCCGCCGCCCTTGCCCGGCTGCATGCCCATAGTGACAATTCCCCGCTGGCGATCATCGAATTCGATGCCGGGCGGCACATTGTGGCCTGGTCCAATGGGGCAGAGCGGCTGTTTGGATGGCGGGCGCCGGAAGTTGCTGGCTTCAAAGCGAACGAGCTGAAATGGATCGACCCGGAAGACGAGGCCACGTTCGACAGCCTGATGAGTGACCTTATCGCCGGGCGATCCGTTCGCGCGGTCCAGCATTTGCGCATGCGGACGGCAGAGGGGCCGACGCTGGAATGCGAATGCTATTGTTCTGCGCTGCTGAATGGTCAGGGGCGGCTCGTGTCGGTCAACGTCCAGGTGCTGGATGTGACGGAAAGGAAGCGAGCGGAGGATACGCAGCGCCTGCTGATCGGGGAACTCAATCATCGGGTCAAAAACACCCTCGCCTCGGTTCAGGCGATCGCGGTGCAGACATTGCGGCATTCGTCGGGTCCGTCGGACTTTGCGCCAACCTTCACAGGCCGCATCCACGCCCTCGCCCGCGCACACTCATTGCTGAGCAGCACGACATGGCAGGGCGCCTCGCTGCGGGAGTTGGTCAATGGGCAGATCGACATTGGCGCCATCGATCTTGGGCAGCTGACCATCGAGGGGCCGGAACTGGAGCTGGCGCCCGAACTGGCCTTGCACGTCGCACTCATCCTGCATGAATTGGTGACCAATGCGCATAAATATGGCGCGCTTTGCATTCCGGCGGGCACGGTTTCGCTGTCGTGGAAGATGGAGCGGGACCGGCTGCTAATCCGCTGGGTGGAAAGCGGCGGGCCGCCCGTCACTCCACCGTCACGCAGAGGTTTTGGCACGGCTCTGATCGAACGCAGCCTGAAGGCGGAAGGCGGTCAGGCCAGCGTGGAATATCAGGAAAGCGGAGTTTGCTGGACCATGACGCTGCCGTGTGGGCCACGGATCAGCCGGATCAACACCGCCAGTGCCGCCATGAATCTGAGCGAAGAGGCGTTGGCGGTGCAAGGCGGCGCGATAGCGGGGCGCAGTTTCCTCATCATCGAGGATGAGCCGCTTGTGGCGATGGAGATTGCCAGCATTTTGGAAGATGGCACGGCCGCCGTGACCATAGCGGGATGTGCGCAAGAGGCTCTGACATTGATGCAGTATGCGGATTTCGACGCCGCGCTGCTGGATGGCAATTTGCAAGGCATGCCGGTTGATGATGTGGCGGCTGCGCTGTTGGAAAGGAAGATACCTTTTGCCTTCGTCACAGGATATGGGCGCGAAAGCCTGCCTGAACAGTTTCAGGATCGGTTGCTGATCAGCAAACCTTTTGATCCCAAGGCATTACTGCACTGTAGTGGCAAGCTGTGTGAGGAAAATAGCGGGGCTGTTTCAGGTGGGCTCGACAGTCAGTTCGGCGATTTCGAACAGGAAACTGCACCACCCGCGCATCCTTGATGCCTCCTCTGCTGCCGTGCGTTTCCTCTTCGCTTCGGCGAGCGATTTGACATGTCCCCAGAATATTTCCGTTTTGCCATTTTCCAGTTCGGCAACGATCCGCCAATAATGGGTGAAGGGGTCGCTCGTCGGCCCGATCCGCTTCACATATCCATCCGGCATCGTTGCTGTCAGATGTCGTCTTTTCCGCTTCGCCATGCCCTTTCCTACCATAGATGGTGCAAATTCGCGCAACAGCCACCATGTAGGGGGCATGGAAAAATTCACTGCCGCTTCCCTCCGACTCCATCAGCTTTCGCTTACCGCTCACTGCCCGGTGCGCGCATGAACGAGAGCATCGCTTATATCGGCCTGCTGGCTGACGAAGAGATCGAGCTGGACAGCGCCGCCTTGATGCTGAGCGCTCTGGACCATGAAGGGATCGACGTCGAACCCTATCTGGCCCTGCTGCGCGAAATCGGCGACGCGATCGAGGCGGAACGAGCGGACATCAATGATGATCTGCAATCGGGAGAAGCGCAGGGCGCCCTTCTCGCGCATATATTCAGCGGCCAGTTCGGCTTTGAAGGCGATAGCCTGACCTACGACGCCCCCTTGAACGGCGACATGATCCGGGTGCTGGATCGTCGGAGGGGACTGCCGGTCAGCCTTTCCATCCTCTATGTCGCCGCCGCCCGCCGCGCCGGATGGCAGGCGCATGCGCTGAACACGCCCGGCCATGTCCTGGTCAGCATCGGACCTGATGAGGCTCCGGCGATCATCGATCCTTTCCGCAGCGGCGCGCTGGTGCAGGCCGGGCAAGTGGCCGGGCTTCTCACGGTCGCCGCATCGACGGGCAGACAAGGCGTTTCGACCCTTGAGCCAATGTCGAACCGCATGACCCTTATGCGCCTGCTCCTCAATCAGGCCACTCGGGCGGAACAGGCGAGCGACACATGGCGGGCCTGCTCGATGTATGAGCGTATGACGGTGGTTGCACCCGAACATGATGCAGGCTGGTGGGCGCTTGCCCGATTGCAGTTGGAACATGGCGAGGTGGAAGCCGCCCGGGGCAGCCTGTGCGCCATGCTGGAGATCAGCCGCGATCCTGAGCGCCGCCGCTATGTTGCCGCAGCGCTCAGCCGGTTATCCGGCCAATCTCAGGCGTGAGTGGGCGTTAGAATCTCAGCCTTGAGACTCACGCCGCTTGTTCAATCCCTCTTCAAGTCATTCCCCGCGCGTTCCATAGCGGCGCCTGCATCTTCCTTCGCTTCCCGGGCTTCGCGCCTTGCATCCTGCGTTGCGTTTCTCGTCGCCGCACCGATCTCGTTCGCGCCTCTGTCGATCGCCCGCTCGGCATGATCGAGACCATTGTCGATCTTCGCTCCTGCCTGATCGACCGTCCGGTTGACGTCATTGCCAATCGCCGACCCCGCATTTTCCAGGCTGTCGGTTGCTTTTTCCGAGCAGGCCGACAGGCCCACCCCTGCGACAATCACCAAAGCGGCCACAATTGATGCTCTCATGCTTCCCTCATCTTGCTGTCAAACGCATGAGCCCAACCGTTAGCCCGCCTTATGGTTGCCTGTGGGTCAGCGGCTACGCAGGCCGGAAACCATCGATCGATCCGCGTCGGGGATCAGCCCCTCCAACACGCGCCAGAAGCCCGTCACCGACCCCTGCCCCGCCTGCGCATAAGCTGCCGCCATCTTTTCACGCAGCGCGCGGAACAGATCGGCCTCCAGAGTCTTGCCCGACGCGCTGAGCCGCAACAGCTTCTGCCGCCGGTCGCTCGCCCCCTGCCGCGTCTCGATATAACCACGCTCTATCAGGTCATTGAGCACCCGGCCCAGCGACTGCTTGGTGATGGACAGCAGGCGCAGCAACTCCTTCACCGTCAGGTCCGGTTGACGCGAAATAAAATAGAGCGCGCGGTGATGCGCACGCCCTAGTCCCTGTGCCGCAAGCCCGTCGTCGATCGATCGGGTAAGCGCGGAATAGCCGAAATACAGCATCTCGATCCCCCGCCGAATCTCATCCTCCCGCAGGAAGAGAGGCGACGCAGGCGTGATCTGCGAAACCGGTGCATTGGCGGGCGAACTGTTTGCATTCATGCGAGGCGTCCAGGAAGATTTCGAAGCCCGCATATTGGCGAAGCCATAGTGACATGACTAGGCTTTCCTTTCGCGCAACAGACGCTATATGCCGTCCCGCGCGGCGGTTGCCGCACACATGCTGGGGCGTCGCCAAGCGGTAAGGCAGCGGCTTTTGATGCCGCCATGCGCAGGTTCGAATCCTGCCGCCCCAGCCAAACTGTCGTGATTCGCAGCGAAGTTCCGGTAAGTCATTGAGGTTCGGAACGGAAAGTGCAGCGGCTTTGGGCCGTGCACATGAGCTGTAGCGATAGGATGTGACAGAGCATGGGCGCAGTCACCAACATCTTCCGGCGCGGCGCCATTTATTATTTCCGCCGCCAGCTGCGATGGTCCGACGGCGCGATCTGCGCTATATGCTTGAGCCTGCGCACCGCTCGGCTGGCGCACGCCCGCCATGTCGCCACATTGCTTAGTGCCATGTGCGAGCGCGCTGGCGCAGACAGGAATGGCACCATGGCAGGTATCTCAGTCAGCCATCGCCAGCGCAATCAGCTGTTTCAGCAGCAGCTTCAGGCCGAGCGCGACATGCTCTGCGAATGGCGTGCGGCCCGGAATCATGGATATCATCCTCGCGGTCTTGATCGAAAACGGCATGATGGACCTGCGCAAACAACCCAATTCATCACCTATCCCCCTCCCCCGAAGCCGGAATAAGGGCGCGTTTGCTCAATTGCGCATCCCGTCCATGCCTGCGATAGCGCCCAGCCCCCTCAATCCGCGCATCACAGGACCCAATCATGACTTCGCTGGCTCGCTCGATCGGCATCGACTTCGGCACCACCAATTCGGTTGTCGCGGTGGGCGGCGGGAATGGCGACGCGACGATGGTGGATTATCCCGCGCCCGGCAACGCCGGGTCGATCTTTCGCTCCGCTCTTTGCTTCTGGGAGGATCATGGCGTTCCCGGCGGGGTGGCGCGGGAAGCGGGGCCTTGGGCCATTGCCGAGTTCCTTGAGTTCCCCCAAGGTAGCCGCTTCCTGCAATCTTTCAAATCCGTCGCAGCAAGTAGGGCATTCGAACATGCGACAATCTTCGACAAGCGGTTTCGCTTCGAGGAGTTGGGCCATGTTTTCCTGGAGCGGTTGCGGGCACATGCTTCCGACGCGCTAAAGGACCTCCCATCCCGCATCATCGTCGGACGCCCAGTCCGCTATGCGGGGCAGCGCCCGGACAGCGCGCTTGCCCGCCAGCGGTACGAACTCATGTTTGCGGCCCTCGAACGGGAAATCCATTATGTCTACGAGCCGCTGGGCGCTGCGTTCAGTTTTGCTTCCAGCCTGGCCGAACCTGCCACTCTGCTGGTCGCGGATTTCGGCGGCGGCACAAGCGACTTTTCTGTCGTGCGCATAGAGGCGCCGGGGACCGCGCGGCGCTGTACACCGCTCGGGTCCGCGGGCATCGGCCTGGCAGGCGATCGGTTCGACTATCGCATCATGGACAAGCTGGTCCTGCCGATGCTGGGCAAGGGCGGCACCTATACGTCCATGGGCAAGGCGCTGGAAATACCACCCGGCCATTTTGCCGATTTCGGCGACTGGGCTCGCCTTGCGCTGATGCATAACCGGCGCACGCTGGCCGAGTTGGAGAAGCTGAAGCGGGCAGCGAGCGATCCCGCCGCGATCGGCCGTATGATCGCCGTGGTGGAAAATGAGCTTGGCTATCCGCTCTATGACGCGGTTGGGCGGTTGAAGCGGGCGCTCTCCACCGAGGAGCGCGCGCACTTCCATTTCGACAGTTCGGGCGTGCGCGTGGAGGCAGACGTCAGCCGTGCCGATTTTGAAAGCTGGATTGCACCCGACCTCGCCCGCATCGGCGCGACGGTGGACGTAGCGCTCGACCGGGCCGGGATCGGCGCGGGCGCGATAGACCATGTCTTCCTGACCGGCGGCTCCTCATTGATCCCCGCCGTCCGCCGCTTGTTCGAGCAACGCTTCGCCGCCAGCCGCATCGCGAGCGGCAATGAGCTGACCTCCATCGCCCACGGCCTTGCGCTGATTGGTCAGCAGGCCAGCATCGCGGAATGGACGGCAAGCGGCGAAGATGAAACAGGGCAGGGTTGAAATGGCGTTAGGTTGCAAACTTATGGGCAGGTCCGCTGCGTATGAACTGATGGCGGCCGTCAGGAAGTTGCGTCAACCACCGTTGGCGCCAAACGATCAACAAGGATAGCGCTTGCCTGGTTCAGTCCGGTGACCTCGACTTCGATACCATGATGCCGCATTTTGGTAACTACCTCCTCCAATGCACCCACTGCCGTAATGTCCCACAAATGGCTGGAAGTGAGGTCGATGCGGACGTTGGCGGTCGTATCTCGGAGATCGAAACGGTCGGCGAAAATGTCCGCGCTTGCAAAGAAGATCTGGCCCGCGACGGTGTAGGTGCGGGTGTCGGTCGCGCCATCATAGTCGGACGTGACCTCCATAATCCGCGTGACCTTGAAGGCGAAGAACACGCCGCTCAACAGGACTCCCACGGCGACACCCGCCGACAGGTCATGGGTAACGACGGTAACGACGACGGTCGCCATCATCACTGTGCCAGATACCTTGGGATGGCGGGCGAGGTCGCGGATCGAAGCCCAGGAGAAGGTGCTGATTGACACCATGATCATGATCGCGACGAGCGCCGCCACAGGCACCTGAGCAATCCAGGGACGAAGCGGCACCATGACAAGGAGGAGGAACACACCCGCTACAAGGGTGGAAAGTCGCCCCCGCCCGCCATAACGTACGTTACCCACCGTCTGCCCGATCATCCCGCAGCCGGCGATGCCTCCGAACATCCCGGCCGCAACATTAGCAAGGCCTAGGCCGGTGCACTCGCGCGCCTTGTTGCTGGTGGTTTCAGTCAGGTCGTCGACGACGCTGGCCGTCATCATGGACTCAAGAAGGCCGACGGCTGCCATGGCGGCTGCGTAAGGCAGGAGGACGCGCAGGGTTTCCCAATCGACCGGAACATCGGGCCATGTCAGGGAGGGCAGCGATGAGGGCAGGCGACCAAGATCGGCGACCGTGTGGATCGGCATGGGAAAAGCGATGCTGATCGCCGTCAGGACGAGGATGCAGATCAAGGGCGACGGAATGGCCGTTGTGATCCGGGGCACCAGATAGATGATCGCGAGGCCGACAGCGATCATCGCATAGGTGTGCCAGCTCACATGCAGCATTTGCGGAACTTGCGCTGAGAAGATGAGGATGGCGAGCGCGTTGACGAAACCCGTTCGAACCGAACGGGACACGAAGCGCATCAATATAACCAGCTTCATCAGGCCGAAAACAATTTGCAACAGCGCTGCAAGGATCGTCGCCGCGAGGAGATATTGCAACCCATGGGCATGGACTAGCGCCGCCGCGACAAGCGCGACGGACCCCGCAGCGCCGGAGATCATCGCAGGGCGTCCACCCGTAAAAGCAATGACTATGCCGATTATGAAGGAAGCAAATAGCCCTACTTCCGGATCGATACCAGCCACGAAGGAGAAGGCGATAACCTCCGGGATCAAAGCGAAGGTGCCGACCATGCCGGCGAGGACATCACGGCGGGCGTTGGCCGCGCCATCGAACCATTCGGCGCGATAGCGCGCAAAAGCGATGCTGTTCATGTTGGAAAACCGACGAGGTCGCACGGGACTGCGTGATCGGAGCTGGCGGAAATCGGCTCCTGACAATCTCGAGCAACGAACGTTATCCGGCGGATCGGCGGCCGGAATAGCCACCCGGAATTTCACCGGGTCCTTGCGAATGCCGTTCCCTTAGCCCTCTCGACTGGTGAGGGCAATCCGTCGCTGCGTCGGGATGCGGCGATCACTACCACCCACGGTCACGGCGGCGGGCTCCGCTAGGGCGTCCGCGATGAAGGGCTTGTCCTCGAATGCGCCCAGCGCCCGTGTGGTAGACCAACGACTTGTGCTGAGCGGCTGACCAAGGTCGTTTCTCTCTGGAGCAAGGGAAAGGAGGATGGCCACTACATTTTCCGTCGAAGCCGTACTATCGTCTCGTCCAGCATGGACAAAAAGCGCGACCGATCCGCCTTTCCGAACGGTGCTGGACCCCCGAGGGCATCACCGGCCATGCCCGCCCGCAGGTCAGCCATGATGGCTCGTGTCGCGACGGCACTGCCAATGGATGCAGGGGTAAAAGGCTTCCCATTCGGGGCGATCACAGCCCCGCATCCAGCCTTGAGGCACCGGTCGGCCAACAATATGTCGGCAGTGATAACGATGGAGCCTGCGTCCACATGTTCCACGATCCAATCATCCGCTGCATCAAATCCGTCACTCACCACTATCCGCAAGACGAGTGGATGCGCCGGCACCCGGATGGGGCTGTTCGAAACAACGATGGCGGGTACGTCATACCGCCACGCGACCTTGTAGATCTCGTCCTTTACGGGGCAAGCATCGGCATCGATTAGGATTTGAGGCATCCGCTCGCTGTAACCGGCTTCGTCAGAACCTTGAAGAGCCTTCTGAAAGGCGCATTTCGACAGGATCAGTTTCGCGCGACTATCAGCGTGGCTTGGAAATCTGCGCGTCGCGGCTGGTCGGGTGAACGTGGGCAAGCCTGATCCGGGGAAATTTATATCGGCCGTTGAAGTTGGGGTCGCGCTTAAAGTCTGAAGATCGACGGTTTGACGCCCGGGGCTGCCGCAGCTACCGCCCGAGGCATGATTGTCCTGCTTTCTCCCGCCAAGACGCTCGACTTTGAGCGCGCCTTGCCGCCACTCGCCGTCACTACCCCGCATTTTGCCGAGAAGGCGCGCGGTCTCGCCAAGTCGGCGTCGAACCTGTCGCAAAAGCGGCTGGCGGAGCTGATGCATATCTCGCCGCGCCTCGCAAAACTCAATGCGGACCGTTTCCGGGACTTTGCCGATTTGCCCGAGCGGCAAGCGCTGTATGCTTTTGCCGGGGATGTCTACACCGGTTTCGAGGTCGATACGCTGGACGAGGCCGGAGTCGCCTTTGCACAAGATCATGTGCGGATGCTCTCGGGACTATACGGGCTGCTCCGGCCTCTCGACGCGATCCGCCCCTATCGTCTGGAAATGGGCACCCGCTGGGCGCCCCGGCACAAGAAGCTGACAGACTGGTGGGGCGATCGCATTGCCACGCTGCTGCGGGCGCAGGTTGCGGAGGAGGGATCGGACACCGTGCTCAATCTCGCAAGCCAGGAATATTTCGCGGCTGTCGAAGGCAAGCTGGAAGGCTTGCGGGTGATCAACATAGATTTTCGAGATCCTGGTCCCAATGGTCCGCGCTTCGTGAGCTTCAACGCGAAGAAGGCGCGAGGCATGATGGCGCGTTGGATGTGCGAACATCACATCACCGACGTTGAGGCCATGCGCGGCTTTGACAGCGACGGATACCGGTTCGATCCGGAAGAGAGCGAGGTCGATCGCTGGCGCTTCACACGATCATGAGCGGTGCGGCCGAGCGCCTGCCGTTGTTGTTGGTACGGCCGGTATCCCGTTAAGTTGGGAATGAACGGCCTGCATTGATGACAAGAACGTCACCATCGGGGGTCTCAAATTTGACGTACCCGTTCATCGAGTTTTCGCTTCCGGGCCGGACGGAGCAGAATCACTGCTTTTCTTAGCTTTATGCTTTGCGAGCAGTCCGTCCAGTTCCGCTATACGAATGCGCTCCGGAGTATCCTTCGCAAGGCCCTTCAGCCTGCATTCGGCCCATAGGCTTCGGCGCTCTGATTCCAATGCTTTCAGATACAAATCGGCCATATTCTCTCCGAAATTCCGGTGGACGCACAGCGTTAATGGGCTGTGTTGAGCAGCTCATTCGAGGCGGTGTGAGTCCGGCTCGCCCATATATACAGGGCGCCTGCTGGCACCGGCGCGGGCATCACTTATCTATTTCGAGCTTTGCGCGCAGCGTAGCGCGCATCGCGCGCGGCCTTCATTTCAGCGGCGCTGGGGGGCGTCAGCCTGGCGGCCTTGAGTGCTGCCGCAGCCTCCGCGGCGGCTTGCTTTTCAGCTTCTGCCGCCAGTTCCGCCGCTTTGCGTTCCGCCTTTTGAGCCTTGGCTAAAGCAGCAGCCTCAGCCTTGGCAGCCCGCTCGATTGCAATTGCTTGATCCTTGGCTTCGCGCGCTCGGCGTCGCTCCGCCATAATTGCCTCGTCGACGGGCGGCTTGGCTCTCAACGCATCCAGGGCCTTCTGTTTGGCCGATCCTGCTGCGGCGATACGATCTTGGAACGAGGGAGCTTTATAAGAAGGCAATGCTTATCCTTGAATTCGATATAAATCGCGCACCGGGCGCTAAAAAATGCGGCATGAAGCGTCGCAGCGGGTGCCATTAGCAAAAAACCTTCCCGATCTCAATATCGCCAGACTACTGGCGCTTCATGACCACCGCCTTCTATTGCTTCGGGCTCGCGAATGGCGATAAAACGCACGTTGCCGTTCTTTTTTAGATCGGCTAAGCATGTCTTCGTGAGAGGTGAGGCATGATGCGGGGAAGTTCGTTCACATTGAAGTTGGCGCTGATGATTTGCGCCGGCCATGTTTCCTCTGCCATTGCACAAAATGCCAGCGGAGCGCCTTCTCTCAACGCGGATATATTCCGAAATCCTCCTGCTTCTGTACGGCCCATTTATCGTTGGTGGCTTCCCCTCGCGGCGGTCGAGGAGGACGAACTTCGCCGTGAAATCGACCAGATGGTGCAGGCGGGCGCGGGCGGCGTGGAGATCGCAGCCATGCCCGTCCCCGGAGAAACTGGCAGCGACCCGGCATTTCTGAAGGATAATGGCTTTGGCAGCAGCCGATGGTCCCGGACCCTTGAAACAATATTCGATCATGCAGGCGGCAAAGGCCTTCGTGTCGATGTGATGGTTGGCCCGCACTGGCCCACCAGCGTTCCCAGCGTGTCCAGCCTGGACGATCCAGCAGCGCAGCAACAGCTTGTCGCCGGTTACGCGCGCATCGCGCCGGGACAGCGCTGGACAGCTGCGCTTCCACTACCCGCCAAATCCAGCACCGGTGCAGACACGCGCCGCACGCTCGTGGCCGTGCTCGCGGCACGCTGCGCGACGGATGCGTGTCCGGAAACCGGAGGCACGCGGATGATCGATCGGCAGTCGGTACAAGACCTGACGGCAAAGGTTGCAAAAGACGGAACCTTGTCTTGGAACGCCCCGGCGGGCGCTGACCCATGGTGGGTGATTGCCCTGTATCAGGTTCCCGACGGTCAGAAGCTCGAAAATCTGAGCGCGAGCACGCCAAACTATGTGATCGATCATATTGGCCCTGCGGGCGCCCGCGCGGTCACTGATTTCTACGATCGCTCTATCCTCACGCCCCGTCTCCGTTCCCTGATCCGCACTAATAAAAGCTCCTTGTTCGAGGACAGCTTCGAACCGTCCGAAGGCCTCAAATGGACCTCGACCTTCCTCGCCGAATTTAAACGGCGCAGGGGCTATTCACTCACGCCCTATCTTCCCCTTCTGGTCGGTGGCGGCGTGGGTGCGCGCAAGGGCTTCTTCGACTATGCCGATACAGGTGAGCGGGTGCGGGAGGATTATCGCCAGACCTTTTCCGATCTCTATGGCGACAATCATATGAAGCCTTATGCGCGCTGGGCGCATGGTGTGGGCATGACCACCCGTCTTCAGGTCGAAGGCGGGCCGATGGAGATCGCCGATCTCGCCGCCCTGCCGGATATTCCGGAAGGCGAGAACCGCAATTTCCTCAACAATCCCGAACTGTTCAAGGTGATCGGCACCGGCGCGCAGCTCCGCCTTATGGAAGCCCCCTTGTCCACCGAATGCTGCCCGATCCAGGCTGGCACCTGGGCGACCACGGCAGGCGGCAAGCCTTTCACCATCGCGCAAGGGACTGGCGCACCGTTCGGGCAGGCCGGCAACGATGCGAACTTGAACTGGGTGTACAAAGCGTATGCAGGGGGCGTGAACCAGCTGGTCTGGCACGGCTTCCCCTATATCGCGACGCCAGAGGGCAGCGGCGTGCGCTCTCGCTGGCCGGGCAACAGCTTCGACGGCAACAAGGAATTTTCCGAAGCCTTCGGCCCAAGGATGCCGCAATGGCCAGACTACCGGCTGATCAACGATCACCTCGCGCGGCTGCAACTTGTCATGCGGCAGGGTCGTCCGCGCTATGACATCGCGGTCTTCTGGCATGACTTCGGGGTGAAGGGGATCGCCCCTAATGTGACGGCTTTCACAGGCTATCCCGGCCTTTCGAAAATGCCGTCGACCACGTCTCCGCTGGCCGCCGCTGGCTTTACCCATCAATATGTCAGCCCATCCTATCTGACGAGATCGACCGCCCGTGACGTGCGCAATGCTGTCTGGATGCCCCATCGCATGGGGTTCAAGGCCATTCTTCTCAACGATCAGGCGGTGATGCCGGTCGATAGCCTGCGCCGCATTCGCGATGTCGCCCGCCTTGGGGTGCCGTTGATCATCGCGGGCCGCGTGCCCGAGCGGACGCCAGGACTTGCCGGAAAGCGTGGCGGCGACGCGGAGCTTGCCCGGCTCGTGGCGGAGCTTAGGACGCTCGCGCAGCGATCTGATGCGCGGGTCCGCTTCGTTGCCGACGAGGCGGAGGCATCCGTTGCACTAGCTGGGCTAGGCGTTGAACCGGCAGCGGCGCGCGCGCCCGGGGATGGTTCATCCGACATTCTTACTGTTCGGCGGCAAACCGCAGACACCGATTACTATCTGCTGTTCAATCAGGGCACGCAGACGACGAGCGAGACGCTTAGCTTTGCAGGCACAGGCATTCCGTTTGAACTGAACAGCTGGACGGGTGAAATCCTGCCCCTGGGACTGTACGAGCAAACCGGCGGCGCAGTCCGCATTCCGATCACTTTGGCGGCGAACGACGTCAAACTGATTGGGATAGGCCGTCCGCTGGACCTGAAGTCCAGCCCTGCTATCCACGCAGTCGCCACCACGGGCCACACCATAGGCAGCGACGGCGCGGGGCTGGTCTTGCGCGCCGATCGATCAGGGCACTTCCAGACTAAACTGTCGAACGGCAAAGTCGTCCAGACGCGCGTCCAAGCGCTGCTTCCCCCCATGCCGCTTGACCGCTGGACCCTGGGCATCGAAAGCTGGACCGCAGATCATACGGGCCTGCCCGGCCTTGACCATACACGTCGGCAGCGCTTGCCGGATTTACCCGTGAAGGCTGGAGCCGATCACAGCCTGCCGGGTTGGAGCGCGCTGGGGCATCCAGACAAGGCAGGCCGCGGCTTCTACACCGCCGACATTCAGCTGCCCGCGTCGTGGAGCAAGGGCGATGGCGCCTGGCTTGATCTCGGACAAGTGGTGGACACCTTCCGCCTGACGGTCAACGGCATGGCGGTGCCACCGTCCAGCTATCAGGACACATCCCGCATCGACATCGGCCCCCTCCTGCGGGCGGGGGCAAACCGCATTGAGGTGCGTGTTGCCACGCCTCTTCGCAATGCCGTGGAAGCGGCCACGAAGGAAGGGGCCAAGATGCTGAAGCAGGTGGGGCTGATCGGCCCGGTGATCTTGCGCCCTTATCGCGACGTGGCGCTGGGGCGCTAGCTGGTATAACTATATCGAGGAAGAGTGCATGAAGTTATCGAGACGGGAGATGGTCGAGGCGGGCCTGTCGGCTTTTACGCTGACATGCGTCGCGTCAACAAGCGTGGCGGCGAGAAGCCCCGGCAGTGGCGTTCGCCGGACCAGTATTAAGCCGGGCGAACTGTGGACCGACACGGCGGGCAAGCCGATCCAGGCGCATGCGGGCGGGGTCATCCATGTCGACGGCGTCTTCTACTGGTATGGCGAAAACAAGGAGTTCACGACCGGTAAGGACACTCCGGAAAGCTGGGGTATCCGCATCTATCGTTCGACCGATCTCTATAATTGGGACGATGCCGGGCTCCTTATCCCGCCCGACAGGTCAGGCGCAAAGACGGCGCTCAGCCCCAGCGTCTTCCCCGAACGCCCGCATATCCTTCACAATCGCAAGACCGGTAAATTTGTCTGTTGGATCAAGGTGCGGGGCCTTGGTCCTGAACATCGGATCGTGCTGACAGCGAACAAGATCACCGGGCCTTACACCATGGTCAACGAGCATCTTCTGCCAGCGGGCATGAAGGCGGGCGATTTCGACATGGTAGCCGATCACGAAACCGGTCGCGCCTATATGTATTTCGAGCATGACCATAAGGAACTGGTCTGTATTGAACTTACCGAAGACTGGTGCGGGGTAACCGATCAACTATCCCGTCACTTCCCGTCCTCAGCGCCCGACACCAAGGAGGGAATTGCCTGCTTCCAGCGTCGCGGCAAACTGTACCTGACCGCGTCGGGCATGACGGGCTATTTTCCCAACCCGTCCAGCGTCGTCGTCGCGAAGGATTATCATGGACCGTTCGAAGAGCTTGGCGACCTTCATCCTGGCGATCGCAGCCGCACGTCGTTCAACTCTCAGATAAGCTGCATCTTCAAGCACCCCCGAAAGAAAGATCTCTACATCGCCATGGCGGATAGATGGTTTCCGCAATTGGGTGAGCTTGGCGGGGAGGAGTTCAACAATGGCAACATCTCGGAAAATCTGAGGTCAGCGATCCGCAAGATCTCGTCAAAGCCCTCGCCACCTCCGACACCGGCAGAGGTGAAGGCTCTTCAGTTCTTCGTGAAAAGTGGCGGATCGGCTTTGACCGGCGTCAATACGTCGATCTCGCGTTATGTCTGGCTGCCAATTCGTTTCTCAGAAGATCGCCCGACGATAGAGTGGAGCGATGAATGGCGAGTCAACGACTACTCATGATTGCGTTTAAATAAGCAGCATAGCGGGCCGCCCGACGAACGAATTTGTCGGGCCTCGTTAAGCCGCCGGGTTTGTCATCGAGCGACCGAGTTGATTATCGCTTGCCTCGATGGCAGCTGCCTCAACGTCTCCACTTCAGCCATCACGCTCGCTCCTTCCAACCCGGCGTGGGCTACCGCTGGTTAGGCCCAAATCCAAGATGATCGCGCGCGGTCGCTCCCATGGGAGGACCCGGAAGGCAGGAATGAGCGGGCTGATCATCTGAACCCGCCCGCGGCGATCAGCATGTCCTTACGATCCGCGAGTAGGTCACGTGGGGAGAGCGCCGCTCCAGCCCGTTCGCCGCTCCCTAGCCCCGCGAGATCTCAAGGCCTTCGAGATCGCCCTTCTCCCGCCATTTCCTCAGTTCCTCGAAATATACCATGGTACCGCCCGCGAAGGGAGCGTTGCGCGCCATCTTGGGATCACCGAGCGATCCTTCGTTGTTGTAGAAGCCAGGCGTGCAATCGGTCGAAAATTTCGCGCTCCCAGTCAGGTGCGAGAACAGCACGCCAAGCCAGCTTTCCTGCGCCTGCTCGGTCGGCTCGAAGGTTCGGGCCTCCAGCTCCACCATGCGCTTGATCGTATAGGCCGTCTGGATTGCGACCTGATCGAGAATGGGAACGACGTTGACGCCGGTGCCACCCTGGATCAGGCTGGACATCACCAGATTGGGAAATTTTTTCGTATACATCCCATGCAAGGTCGCTGCCCCCTCCCCCCAAGCGTCGGTCAGGGCCTGTCCGTCCCGGCCGTAGAGTTCAAAGCCGAGCCTGCGCGTGTAGCCTGTCGACACCTCAAATCCCGAGGCGTAGATCAGGCAGTCGACCGGATAGTCGATGCCGTTTACCACGACGCTATTCTCGGTGATCCGCTCGACGCCCTTCCCGTCGGTGTCGACCAGCGTGACGTTCGAACGGTTGAAGCTCTGCAGATACTCGTCATGGAAACACGGGCGTTTGCACATGGTATTGTACCAAGGCTTCAGCGCTTCTGCCGTGGCGGGATCCTGCACGATTTCATCGATGCGTGCGCGGATCGCCTCCATCCGGGCGAAATCGTTCAGCTCATATTGATCATCGTCCGCCGCTCCGCCTTCGAAATTGACGCCGCCCGAAATCTGGGTCCAGCCGTCATTGACCAGATCTTCGTCCATGGGCTGACCGCTGACCAACGCCTCGAAATTCTCGATCCGGCGCTGCTGCCAGCCTGGCTGAAGCGATTTGACCCATTCCGGATCGGTGGGCTGGTTGTTCCTGGCTCCCACGCCAGAGGGCGTACGCTGGAAGACGTAGAGATGCTCTGCGTGGTGGGCAAGATTGGGTACCGCCTGTACGGCAGTCGCGCCCGTGCCGATGATGCCGACGCGTTTGTCCTTCAGACTATCCATCGGCTCGGTCGGACTGCCACCGGTATAATGATAGTCCCAGCGGCTGGTGTGGAAGCTGTGTCCCTTGAACGACTCGATCCCTGGGATGCCGGGCAGTTTGGCCTTGTGCATGATCCCGCCAGCGATGACGAGGAAGCGCGCCGCCAGCACGTCGTCATGATTGGTCCGGACCAGCCAGCGCGCACGCGTCTCATCCCAGCGAACTTCCGATACCTGCGTCTGGAACAGTGCGCGGTCGTACAGGTCGAAATGGCGGCCAAGCTGCTGGCAATAGGCGAAGATCTCCCCCGCCTTGGCGTATTTCTCCGTCGGGATGTAGCCGGTTTCCTCAAGGAGCGGCAGGTAGATATAACTCTCGATGTCGCAGGCTGCGCCCGGATAGCGGTTCCAATACCAGGTGCCGCCGAAATCGCCCGCCCGGTCAATAATGCGGAAATCGTCGATGCCCTGCTGCCGCAGTCGTGCACCGGTCAGAATTCCACCAAATCCGCCGCCAACGATGGCGACCTCTGTCTCTTCGACGATCGCGGAGCGCGTAAAGCCTGGCTCCACATAGGGGTCGGCGTCGAAGTCGCGAAATACCGCGTTCGGATCAAGATATTGGTTCGGACCATCCGCCCGCAAACGCTTGTCGCGCTCAATACGGTATTTTTCTCTTAGCGCTTCAGGGGATATCCGGATCATATTCTTAACATCGCTCATGAGCTGGCTCCGACGAACTGCATGACCTCGATGCTATGCCCCTCCGGGTCGGCGACGATTGCATAGCGGAAATTATGTTCTTGCAGCGTTTCGGCCGCTCTGATGCTGGTGCCGCCAGCGGCCAATGCAGTAGCCACGACGGTATCCACATCATCGACCATGAAGGCAATCGCTGCCTCGCCAGGCGTTGGGGTGGGCCTGTTGACATAGTGCATCAAAGCGAGTTGCTGGTCGCCTTCCCCTGACCCCATCTTGAGAAAGATTTCGATATGCGGATCTGCGGTTTCGAGGCCATCGAAACGTCCGACTTCCTTCATTCCGAAGGCGTCGCCGTAGAAACGTACCAACGTGTCTGGGTCTCTGACCATCAGCTTGAAATAGAATAGCGAAATCTTGCTCATGATTGTTCGTCACCACGTCAAAGTTGCTGAAATACGGTCGATGTTTTTCAAAGGCCGAATTGCATGACCTCAATAGCATGACCTTCGGGGTCGGTGATCGTTGCCCAGCGAAAATTATGTGCATCCAAGGTTTCGGCCGGCAAGATTATGCCGCCGCCTCTGGCCTGTGAAGCAGCCACAACGTCGTCCACATTCCCCACCGTGAAGGCGACCCTCACTTCGCCAGGTTGGGGCGTAGGCTTGGTGAAATATTGCATCAGGCACAGTTGCTCGGTGTCTCCTGCCGACAGGTATATCTCCAGGTGAGGGCGTACATGTTCGGGTTCGTAGATACGCCGGATTTCCTTCATTCCGAACACCTCACGATAGAAAGGCGCCAAAGCCTCCGCATCGCCGACCATCAATTTGACATAATATAGTGAAGTATTACTCATCAATTTCTCTCGCTGCTATCAAATTAATGACGTCTGATATTCAACTTCATGATGTCACTCGGCATCTCGTCGCCCTTGCGCGACTTCGTGCCGATCATCTGGCATAGTATAATTAAGGCCCAGTCGTCCGCCGTCGGCGTAGACAGTTTGTCCGGTGATGTAGGAAGCCTCGTCGCTGGCGAGGAAGGCGGCGATGCTCGCAATTTCTTCCGGCTCGCCAATGCGGCCGAGCGGCGTGCGGCTGAGGATGCGGCGGCGCTGCTCCTCGCCTGCCATGACATTTTTCCCCATTTCGGTCATGATGGTCCCGGGTCCGATCGCATTTACACGGATACCCCTTGGCGCGAGCGAAACGGCCGTCACGTTGGTCAACTGCCGTATTGCCCCTTTCGAAACAGCGTAGGCAATCTGATTTGGGATGGCGAGGATAGCATTAACGGACGATAAGTTGATGATCGAGCCGCCTTTCTGCATCAGCCTGGCTGCGGCCTGCGTGGCGAAGGTTGCGGCTTTGACGTTGACGGCGATCACACGATCAAAGCCCTCCTCTGTCAGCTCATCCAGTTCAGCGGCATGGGTGATCCCCGCGTTGTTCACCAATATGTCGAGCCGCCCCCACGTAGCACGAACATCATCGAACAGGGCATTGCGATCGGCCGTGGATGCCATGTCGGCGCGCAGGAAGCGCTGGTCGAGCCGCTGCGCAAGGGCCTGACCACTTTCTTCGGCCAGGTCGCAGAGAAGGACGGACGCGCCTTCCTGCACGAACCGTTCTGCAATGGCTGCGCCTATGCCAGCGCTTGCTCCCGTGATCACCGCAGTTTTGCCGCTCAGGCGTGCCATTATAGCAACCTTTTCAGAAGTTGTAGAAACGTGCCGGATTGTCCACCAATATGCGGTTGCGCACCGTTTCGTCGGGCACCCACTCGGCGAGCAAGTCTAGCAGCCCGGATACCGTGGGCATCGGCCGCCATTGCGCGACATGGGGCCAGTCCGATCCCCACACGCAACGATCGGGGGCGGCGGCTACCAACGCCCGTGCGAAGGGGACGGAATCGCGATAGTCCGGCTGTTCCGACATGCGGAATGCGTCGGATATCTTCACCCATCCGCCGTCGGCGACGAGTTGGACCAGCATCTGGAAACCCGGATGATCGATGCCCGCTGTGTAAGGGATGTGCCCCATATGATCGATAATCCAGGGGCAGCGAAGGCGGGCGATGCGCGGGGCGAGTTCCACCAGCTCACGGCCGTCGAGCAGGAGCTGGAGATGCCAGCCCATCTCACAGGCCAGCGCATCGAACCGCTCCAGATCCTTGAAGCCTATTCCCCCGCCGTAGAGCCCCCCACCATCGCGGATGAAGTCGTTGAGGCGAAGGCCGCGCACTCCCGCCTCATGCGCCTCGGCATAGGCTCGGCCGGGTAGATCGGCAGGCATGACGGCAACGCCGCGCAGCCGCTCACGATGCGCCGACAGGGTCTCACAGAGCAGCCGATTGTCCGTTCCGTGCACGCTGACCTGAATGAGTACGCCCTTGGCAAAACCGACGGCATCCAGCATCGCCAGATAGGCTTCCGCACTCGCTGGCGGCGGGGTATAGGACCGTTCCGCCGCAAATGGATATTCGGGCGGTTCACCGATCACATGGCAATGCGTGTCGATCGCGCCTGCGGGCATCAGAAAGCGGGTTGGCGGACCCTGCTCGGCAGGCGGACCGGGGCACGGGCGGGGCTGGTCGGTCTCTGTCATATGATTGCTCCGTCCGTACGGTGGAGATAGTCCGGCCCAAGCTCATCGAGCGAGTTGGTGCCGAGGAGTGCCATGTTCCGGTCGATCTCCGCACGCAGCAGGCCGATGGCGTGGCGCACCCCCGCTTCACCATGCACCGCCGCCGCATAGAGGAAGGGGCGACCGATCAGCACCATTCGCGCGCCCAGCGCGATCGCCTTCAATATGTCGCTGCCGCGCCGGAATCCGCTGTCGATCAGGACGGGCATGTCACCTGCGACAGCGACGGCAGCGGGCAAGGCGTCGAGCGTGCCGATGGCGCCATCGAGTTGCCGCCCGCCATGGTTCGACAGGATGATCCCGTCCGCGCCAACGCTGCGGGCCAGCCTCGCATCTTCGGCGTGAAGCAGGCCCTTGATGACCAGATTGCCGCGCCAGCGGTCCCGAATATATCTGATACCGTCCCAGGTCAGTCGGTCGCGTTGTCCGAAACTGCGCTCGGCATTGCGGGCGATCACGGGCGCGCCGCGCGTGGCGCTGGAATTTTCGAACGCTGGCATGCCGTGGCGGAGCAAGGTCGGCGCGAATGTGCCGAGCAACCAGCGCGGGTGCAGCAGGCCGTCGAGCGCCAGCCGAAGAGAAGGCTTGAGCGGCGTGGAGAAACCTTCGCGGATCAAATTCTCGCGATTGCCCAGCACCGGCACATCGACGGAAATGACGAGCGTTCCGAAACCTGACGCCGCAACCCGGTCGACCACACCGTCGATCCAGTCGCGATCAGCAGGAAGATAGGCCTGGAACCAGCAGGAGGGCGAAACGGCGCGCACCTCCTCCAGCCGAATGAGCGATGTTGCGCTGAGCAGCATCGGCACATTTTCGGCATGGGCGGCCCGTGCGAGCGCGATGTCCCCCCGCATCGCGATCAGCGCCGATAACCCCATGGGTGCTATGCCGAACGGGGAAGTCCAGGTTTGGCCGAATAAGGAGACCTGCTGGGTCCGGCCCGCCATATCCCGCAATGCCCGGGGAACGAAGGTGACACGGCGCATCGCCTCCCGATTAGCCACAACGGTCAGATTATCTTCGCATGCCCCAGCGACATAGCCGAACAGCGGGCGCGGCAGGTGCGCACGCGCAAGCGCTTCATAATCATTGAGGGACAGGATGCGCGCCGCCTTCCGCTTCATCCGGGCCGATGGCTCGGCTTCCCGCCTATCCAACGCTGTCCTCCCCACCATTTTTACAACCCGGCATCGCGGCAGAATAGGCCGTACGCCGTGTTGATAGTCATAGAACAGCTAACGGGACCTATGCCAGATCGCTATGCCCGCACCGCGGCGGGGCTTGAAACATCAATATTGGAGCTGCGCTTTCCAGACGCCGCTATCCACCAGATGCTTGATCTCTTCGCGCACCAGCCGAACGATGATACGCGTGGATCGGGTCAGTTGCTCCTCGCGCGGCATCCCGAGCACCAGCTGGCGAACAACGGGCGGATGACCGATCGGCGCATAGCGCAGGATGCCTGCATCAACCTCTCGGCTCATGGAGGACAGGGGCAATACGGTATAGCCAAGCCCGAACTCCACCAACTCCTTCAGCACCAGGAAGGAGTCCGCTTCAAATCGGACGTTGAGCGGCACCCCAGCCTTGCGCGCCGCTGCCTCCACGATCAGCCGAAGGCCGTGCGACTGGCTGGGCAGCACGAGAGGCAGCTTGACAATGTCCTGGATCGGAACTTGAACGGCGGGGTCCAGCGCGGACGAAGACGGGCCAACCAGCACCAATTCCTCATACAGCATTTCCACCACGTTCATTTGGAAATCCGAAGCCGGGCCGTAGAGAAGCGCGACGTCGATCTCCCCCCGCTGCAGCCAGTCGATCAGGTGCCCCGCATAGCCTTCGACAATGCGCAACGAGATGTTCGGTGCCTGCTCCGCCACACGCCGCGCAAGGCGTCCCGCCAGAATATAGCTGACTGTCGGCGGCACACCCAAGGCGATCTGGCCGCCCCCCTCCGCAGAGCGGTTTCGTATGTCGTCAAAGGCCTGCCGGACTTGTCGTACCGGCCCCGCGATATGCTGGCGCAACTCCTCACCAGCCGGGGTGAGCTGCATGCCCCGGCGATGGCGGTAGAATAGCGGCGTGCCAGCCTCTTCCTCCAGGATGCGCATTTGGCGGCTAAGAGCGGGCTGGGCGATCCGCATCCTGTCGGCTGCCCGGCTGAGCGAGCCGAGTTCGGCGATTTTCAGGAAATGTTCAAGCCGCCGGAAGTCCACCTGCACGCACCTTTCTATCATGCCTAACCGACATAGCTGGACGCGTAGATTGTTCCTATTGGTTTAGCAAATCCCGCAATAGGCTTTGCGAAATCTAATTCGAGGGACCGCATGTCAGTCATTAGCGAGACGGAAACAGGGGCGCATGCCGACTCCCCCTGGGCACCCATAATCTTCGACGCCTTGCAACAGGCGAATATCCGACAGGTCAGCTATGTTCCGGACGCAGGCCATGCGCGCCTGATCCGCATGTGTAGCGCCGCCGAGACCATGAAGACCATCGTCCTCACCACCGAGGAAGAGGGCATCGCGCTTTGCACCGGGGCCTGGCTGGGCGGGGAGCGCAGCGCTCTCCTCATGCAGTCGAGCGGCGTTGGCAACTGCATCAACATGCTCTCGCTGCTGGCGAGCTGCCGCGTTCCGTTCCTGTCCATCGTCACGATGCGCGGCGAGTTTCAGGAGTTCAATCCGTGGCAGGTCTCAATGGGCCGGGCGACACCCGCCGCGCTTGAGATCATGGGCGTCACCACCATCCGCATCGACCGGCTGGAAGACCTCGCCCCCATGATGGCTTCCGCAACCACCATGGCATTTGAAAGCGATCAGCCGATCGCCATCCTGTTGTCGCAAAGCATGCTGGGAGCCAAGAAATGGCTGAAGTGAACCGTCTTCACCGTCGCCCGGCCGTGGCGGACCTGCTCGCCGATCGCAAGGACATGCTGATCGTGACCGGGCTCGGCTCTCCGACCTACGACGTTTTTGCTGCGGGTGATCATCCCGGCAACTTCTATCTTTGGGGCGCGATGGGCGGCGCGGCGCTGACCGGGCTTGGTCTCGCTCTGGCACAGCCGGATCGGCCCGTGGCGGTGGTTACAGGCGATGGCGAGCAGCTGATGGGCATTGGCGGCCTCGCCACCATCGGCGTGCAGCAGCCGAAGAACCTGTCGATCGTCGTGCTGGACAACGGCCATTATGGCGAGACGGGTGGCCAGATGAGCCATGCGGGCGCAGGCATTAACCTGGCCGAACTGGCGCGCGTTTGCGGCTTCACCGAATGTTTCGAGGTCAGCGATGAGGCAGGGATCGTCCGGGCACGCGAAGCGATCGGCACCATTGGCGAGGGTCCGCGCCTGATCGTCATCCGCATTATCCATGAAGAAACGCCGCGTGCCCTGCCCGCGCGCGACGGTGTATGGCTGAAAGCGCGCATGCGCGAACATCTAGGCTTTGGGCCGAACTGAAGCAGCAACCCACGTCAGCTTGGGGAGAATGTTTGATGGCTGAGGATCTGGTCCGGTTTCGCAATCTGCTGGCGGGTCGTTTGCGCGACGCAGATGGCGGCGAATGGTTGGAGAGCCTTGATCCTGCGACGGGTGAGGCATGGGCGCTAATCCCGCGCTGCACCTCCGCCGATGTCGATGTGGCGGTGGAGGCGGCGCGCACCGCATTCCACTCACCCGACTGGCGCGGCCTGACTGCCACCGCGCGCGGCGCCCTGCTCTATCGCTTTGCCGACATCCTCGCTGAAGAGGCGGAACGGCTGGCGCAGATCGAGACGCATGACAATGGCAAGCTGATCGCGGAAATGCGCGCGCAGCTTGGCAACCTTCCCACCTACTATCGCTATTTTGCTGGCTTGGCTGACAAGATCGAGGGCCATGTCCTACCCATTGACAAGCCGTCGATGCATGCCTTCACCCGTCGCGAGCCGCTGGGCGTCATAGCCTGTATCACGCCGTGGAACTCGCCGCTGATGCTGCTCGCGTGGAAGCTGGCGCCACTGCTGGCGGCGGGCAACACGGCGGTCATCAAGCCGTCCGAACATGCGTCCTGCTCCACCTTGGCCTTTGTCGAGCTGTTCGAGCGCGCGGGATTTCCAGCGGGCGTCGTCAACACCGTTACGGGCCTGCCCCAGGAATGCGGCGAGCCCTTGGTCAAGCATCCCGACGTTGCCAAGATCGCCTTCACCGGGGGCGAACCCGGTGGCATTGCCGTGTATCGCTCCGCTGCCGAAAACCTGAAGAAGGTTACGCTGGAACTGGGCGGCAAGTCGCCCAACATCATCTTCGGCGATGCGGATCTGGAACGCGCCGTATATGGGGCGGTGTCCGGCATATTCGCAGCGTCGGGTCAGACCTGTATCGCAGGATCGCGTTTACTTGTTCAGCGCGACGTTCATGACGAGGTGGTGGAGCGTCTGGTCGCCTTGGCAGGCACGGCGCGTATCGGCGATCCGAAACTTGCCGATACGCAGGTCGGGCCAGTGACGACCCTGGCGCAGCGGGGCAAGGTGCTCGATCACATCGCGGGGGCGCGCCAGTCAGGTGCGGAATGCGTGCTGGGCGGCGGCCAACCCACGATTGCAGGCTTGGAGGACGGCTGGTTCGTGCAGCCCACTATCTTCACCGGCGTCACAAACCAGATGCCGATCGCCCGGCAGGAAGTATTCGGGCCAGTGCTCGCCATCATCCCGTTTGATGACGAGGAAGAGGCGCTGTCGATCGCGAATGACAGCCCTTATGGCCTCGCCGCTGGGGTATGGACGCAAGATATTGGCCGCGCCATCCGCATGTCGGAACGGGTCGAAGCGGGCACAGTCTGGGTCAACACCTATCGCGCCGTCAGCTTCATGGCGCCCTTTGGCGGCATGAAGCGCAGCGGTATCGGGCGCGAAAACGGGCAGGAGGCGATGGACGAATATCTCCAGACCAAGAGCGTGTGGATCGACCTTGGCTCACCCGTGTCAAACCCCTTCGTCATCCGGTGAGATGATGAAAATCACGGAAGCCTTGGCGGATTTCTGTGCCACCGTCTCGATAGCTTCCCTTCCGGCGGAAGTTGTAGAGCGCACGCCCCTTCTTTTGCTCGACCTCATCGGCAGCATCGTACGCGCGCGCAGCGAGGCAGCAGTTGCTCCACCCTTGCTCGCCACGGTATCCGCGATGGGCCTCACCAACGGCGCCGCCAGAGTGTTTGGCGATCCGGCGAGCTACGCCCCGGCGGGCGCGGCGTTGCTCAATGGCGCGTTTGCTCATGCGCTCGACTTCGACGATACGCATGCAGCAGGGACGTTGCACCCAGGCGCGCCCGTCGTTCCGGCCGCTCTTGCCGCTGCGGAGATGACCGGAGCATCCGGCGCAGACATTCTCGCCGCCATCGTCGCAGGCTATGAGACCTGCTGCCGGATCGCGGTGGCGCTGCCAGCGGGCGATCATTATGCGCGCGGTTTTCATCCCAGCGCGACCTGCGGCGTATTCGGCGCAGCTGCCGCTGCTGCGCGGGTGTTCGGCCTGGACACAGCCGACATCGGTTCCGCGCTGGGCATCGCGCTCAGCCAGAGCGCAGGCAGCCTCCAGTTCCTGGCCGACGGCGCGCAGACGAAGCCGTTTCAGGTGGGCTGGGCCGCGATGGCAGGCCTGACCGCTGCAACCCTTGCGCGCAACGGCTACAAGGGGCCTGCCGAAGCGATCGAGGGGCGCCATGGCTTCCTTCAGGGCTACGCGCCCTCACCACGGCCGGACCGCATCGTGGAGGACCTGGGTTCGGTTTTCGAGCTGATGCATACGGGTATAAAGCCCTATCCTTCTTGCCGCTACGGCCATGCCGGTATCGACGCGGTTCTAGCGTTGCGCGCGGAGCATGGGTTTCAACCGGAGGAGGTCGACAGCATCACCTATGGCCTGTCGAACGCGGGCCTGCTGCTGGTCGGAGCACCCATCGAGCATAAGCGCAATCCGCGCAATATCGTGGATGCGCAGTTCAGCGCGCCGTTCGTCCTCTCATGCGCTCTGGTGACGGGCGCAATGGAGTGGGACAGCTATCAACGGCTGAACGACCCACTAATCCGTGCGATACTGCCCAAAGTTGATTGCATCCACGACCCACAGATCGAGGCGGAGTTTCCTGCCAACATGTCGGGGAAAATCACCATCACGGCACGCGGCCAGACATTCAGCCGCAAGGTGGTCGTGCCGCTGGGCGAACCGTTCAACTTCCTCAGCAGGGACAAGCTGCTGGCGAAGTTCATGGCGCTTGCCGCTCCGGTGATCGAGGCTCAAAAGGCGGACGCGCTCGCGACGGTTGCACTTGATCTCGCTTCTCTGCCGGATGTTGGAAAACTCACGACTCTGGCGGCATAAGATGAGGCTAGCGGGCCTCCACCCGCGCCTGCATGGCCAGCCCGCCCGCATGGTCGATAGCGGTCAAGTCGCACCCCGACAGCCCCAGCGTGAACGGCTCGCCCGCGAAAATCGGCCGCTGCGCACGGAAGGAGAAGCTCGCCACCTGCACGGCCGGAGTGTGACGCAGGAAATGATCCATCAACAAGGTCGCGACGAAGGGGCCATGGACAACTAGCCCCAGATAACCCTCGACATCCTGCGTATAGGGCAGGTCATAATGGATGCGGTGCGCGTTGAAGGTGAGAGCCGAGAAGCGGAAAAGCTGCACCGGATCAATCGTTACAACGCGCGCTACGGGCGGCGCAGGCGTCATAGTTTCGGGCGGCGGCGGAGCCCCATTCCGCCCGGCTTCGCGATAAACGATGTCCTGCTCTTCCTCGACGCAGACTTGGCCGTCCACCTTCAGCACGTGACGTAAGGTTACGAAGCGCATTCGCCCGGAGCGGCCCTGTTTGTCATTGACCGCGATCGCGCTCGTCTCACGCTCCACTTCGCTGCCGAGCATGATCGGCGCGAGAAAGCGAACGCGGCTGCCCGCCCACATCCGGCGCGGCAGGCCATCATCCTCCCGCAGCGGATGCCCATCCGGCCCGATACCGGACTGCCGCGCGTCCGGTGGAAACAGGAGCCAGTGCGCGAGTGGCGGCAATTCGCCCGGCCGCCATGGCGGTGTGTCATGATCCAGCAGCGCGGCGAGCAAATGTGCCTGCCGGGCCGCCGCTATGTCGGTGCGATGTTCGAACGCGTGGCTCACAGAAACTCCGCGCGGATCGGTTCATCATCACCACCCAAAGCCGGAACCGGCAGCGCGACCGCTTCCTCCCCCTCCCATCTTATGGGTGAGGCTGGCAAGGCGACTGGCCCCGTCGGCGTTTCGGCGGTGACGCGGCGAAGCTGGCTATGCCGCGACAGACCATCGACGCCGTTCAGCCGCGCCCACGCGGTGCCAGCCGCCTCCAGCCGAGTGATCAGCGCTTCCGGCATTTCGGCCGCAAAAACACGACCAACCAGCGCGTCCAGTTCAGCGCGATTGGCGCAACGCAACGTGTTGGATGCGTAGCGCGAGTCAGTCGCAAGAGCCGCGTCGCCCAGCACCGTGGCGCAGAATTTCGCCCATTCCCGCTCATTCTGGATCGACACCACGATCTGCGATCCATCGGCGGTCGGGAATGCACCATAGGGCGCGATCGAAGGATGCTTCAGGCCCGCGCGCGCCGGAGCCTTCCCACCATAATCATAGTGCAGCAGCGGCACCGTCATCCAATCGGCCAGCCCATCGAACAGAGACAGGGCGATGCCACGCCCCTTGCCAGTCTGCCCCCGCTCGATAAGGGCTTGCAGGATCGCCGCATGCGCGTTCATCCCGCAAGCGATGTCAGCAACGGAAACACCCACCCGCGCAGGCTCGTCAGGCGTGCCGGTAATACTCGCCAGCCCGGCTTCGCACTGGATCAGGAAGTCATAGGCCTTCATCCCCGCCGCTTCGCCGCTTTCGCCATAGCCGGTGATGTCGCAGGTGATGAGGCGCGGATAGCGGGCGCGCAGATCAACCGATCCGAATCCCGATCGCGCCGCTGCACCGGGCGCAAGATTCTGAACAAACACGTCCGCCTTCGACAGCATCCGTTCCACCAACGCCGCATCGGCCGGATCTTTGAGGTCGATCCGCAGCGACTGCTTGCCCCGATTGAGCCAGACGAAATAGGCGCTCTCGCCATGGACGACGGAATCATAGCCGCGCGCAAAGTCACCTTCCGCCCGTTCCAGCTTGATGACCCGCGCTCCCGCTTCGGCAAGACGGCTGGTGCATAGCGGCGCAGCCACCGCCTGCTCCAGCGAGACGACCAACAAGCCTTCCAGCACTTTGCTCATCAGAAGCTCTTCGGCAGGCCCAGCACATGTGTTGCCACATGGCTGAGGATCAGGTTCGTCGAAATCGGCGCGACCTGATACAGGCGGGTTTCGCGGAACTTGCGCTCAATGTCATATTCTTCCGCAAAGCCAAAGCCGCCATGGGTCTGGACGCACATGTCGGCGGCATACCAGGATGCTTCGGACGCCAACATCTTGGCCATGTTCGCCTCGGTGCCCGGCTGCACGCCCGCGTCGAACAGCGCTGCCGCTTTATCCACCATGGCAGCGGCGGCGGTCGTCTGCACATAGGCGCGCGCGATCGGGAACTGGATACCCTGATTCTGGCCGATCGGACGGCCGAATACCGACCTGTCCTTCGCATAGGCGCTGGCGCGGTCGATAAAGAAACGCGCGTCCCCGATGCACTCCGACGCGATCAGGATGCGTTCGGCGTTCATGCCCGACAGGATGTAGCGGAAGCCCTTGCCTTCCTCGCCGATCAAATTCTCCGCCGGAACGCGCAGATCGTCGAAGAACAACTCCGTCGTCGCGTGATTCAGCATTGTCCGGATCGGCCGGATGGTGAGGCCATTGTCCACCGCCTCGCGCATGTCGACCAAGAGCACGCTGATGCCGTCGGTGGGTTTGGCGCATTCCTCGCGCGGCGTCGTGCGCACGAGAAGAACCATCAGATCGGAATGTTCAGCGCGGCTGATCCAGATCTTCTGGCCGTTGACGACATAGTCATCACCATCCCGCTTGGCGAATGTCCGAATGCGGGTCGTATCAGTGCCGCTCGTCGGCTCGGTGACGCCGAACGCCTGAAGGCGCAGCTCACCCGACGCGATCTTGGGCAGGTAGCGCGCCTTCTGCTCCTCCGACCCGTGACGAAGGAGGGTGCCCATCGTGTACATTTGCGCATGCGCCGCGCCGCCGTTGCAGCCTGAGCGATGCACTTCTTCCAGCACCGCCGTTGCAGCAGCCAGCCCAAGCCCCGAGCCGCCATATTCTTCCGGGATCAGCACCGAAAGCCAGCCTTCGCTAGCGAGCGCGGTCACGAACTCCGTGGGATAGCGCCGCTCAGCGTCCAGTTCCTGCCAGTAGGCGCCGGGAAACCGCGCGCAAAGGCGACGGATGCCTTCCCGAATATCTGAAAACGTCTCTTCCTGTGCGGCAGTGCCCATTTCAGTCCCGATAAATGCGATTTTGTCAGACACTAACTGTCATCGGCCTGTGCCTAAAAGTACAGAAATCGCATTCAGCTATGCAAAGCCTGTATGCAAAGCATCCATATACGAGACATTGATATGTATATTTCATCAATTTCACTCGGATGATACATATGCATCATGAGTCGAACCGAGACCAGCCTGTGGCTTGCCCTTCTGCATCAGCTTCCCGCGAAGCCGCCCTATCTCCGGGTGAAAATCTGGCGGCGATTGCAAGCGATTGGCGCTGTTCCTCTCAAAAATGCCGTTCACGTCCTGCCGCGCTCGGCCGTGGGTGAAGCGGCGTTCCGGGAGCTTCTGACCGAGATCACGGAAAATGGCGGCGAAGCGACCCTCATCGAGGCCCGTCTGTTGGTCGGCCAGACCGACCTGGACGTGCGTACGCTGTTCGATACCGCGCGAGATGCGGATTATGACGAGATCGCGCAGGCCGCTCGCCGGTTGCTGGAAACGGGGCCGACCAGCGGCGCCGATATTGCCCGCCTGCAAAAACGGATGGAAGAGGTCAGCCGATTGGATTTCTTCGGCGCTCATGGTCGTCAGGACGCCGAGGCCGCGCTGGCGGAACTGGACCGCCAACGTTACCAGCATCCCGATGTGAGCCGAGCCGAACCGGCGGACACGCCACAGCCGGTCGACCTTATCGGCCGCACCTGGGTCACGCGCAGTGGCATCCATGTCGATCGCATCGCCTGCGCCTGGCTGATCCGGCGCTTCATCGACCCGGACGCCCGGTTCAAATTCGTCGACAGCCGCCATTATCATCCCGTCGAGGGCGAGTTGCGCTTCGACATGGTCGATGCCGAATTCACGCATGAAGGCGACCGTTGCAGCTTCGAAACGCTGATGTTGCGCGCCAACCTGATGAATGATCACGCGCTCGTGGCAATCGGCGAGATCATCCATGAACTGGACATTGGCGATGGTAAGTTCGCCCGGCCGGAAACGGCGGGCGTCGGCGCCATGCTGTCGGGCGTCTGCGCATCGACCGACGATGATCTCCAGCGCATCGCCAGCGCCAGCGAGGCGCTCAACCAGTTCCACGCCTATTTCAGCACCAGAAAGTCCGAGCGATGAGCAGCACCATCACCGATCTTCACGAAGGCGCCGCTGTTTCGCACGGAGATCATGGAATCGCCTTTGGAGAGGCCGTGCGCGTCTGGGCGCGGATCGCCGCGCTGAGTTTCGGCGGACCGGCAGGTCAGATCGCCGTCATGCACCGCATCCTTGTCGATGAGAAACGCTGGATCGGTGAGGAGCGCTTCCTACATGCACTCAACTATTGCATGTTACTGCCTGGCCCCGAGGCGCAGCAACTGGCGGCCTATATTGGCTGGCTGTTGTACAAGACCAAGGGCGGGTTGGTCGCGGGAGCCCTGTTTGTCCTCCCCGGCTTCCTGGCGATCCTGGCGCTGAGCTACATTTACGTACTGCTTGGTCATGCGCCGTTGATCGAAGGCCTTTTCTTCGGCCTCAAAGCCGCAGTTTTGGCGGTCGTCGTTCAGGCGGTTGTTCGCGTCGGCTCCCGCGCGCTCAAGAACAACGTCATGCGAGGCATAGCGGCCGCAGCTTTCGCAGCCATCTTCTTCCTGGGCGCGCCCTTCCCCGCCATCATATTGGCGGCCGCACTTGGCGGTTATATCGGCGGCCGGGCGGGCCTTCCCGCGTTCAAGGGCGGCGGCGGCCACGGATCGGGCCGCGGCAACATTGTCCATGACCGCGACACCGCACTTGGCGAAGGGCTGCCGTATCACGCCCGGCCGAACCTTTTCTGGTCGCTCAAGATTTCGGGGACCTTGCTGTTCCTCTGGCTTGCACCCGTTGTCCTGCTGTTCGTTTTCGCGGGACCCAACGATGTCTTCACCAAAATCGCGGCCTTCTTCAGCCAGATGGCGGTCGTGACCTTCGGCGGAGCCTACGCGGTTCTGGCTTATGTGGCGCAAGAGGCGGTAGGCACCTTCGGCTGGTTGCGCCCCGGTGAGATGCTGGATGGTCTGGGATTGGCGGAAACGACGCCCGGGCCGCTGATCATGGTCACGCAGTTCGTCGGCTTTCTTGCAGCATTTCGCGAATCGACCGGGTTGAATCCGCTCGTGGCCGCAACGCTGGGGGCAATCCTCACCACCTGGGTCACGTTCGTGCCCTGCTTTCTTTGGATATTCGCGGGCGCGCCCTTTGTTGAAGGGCTGAGAGGGAACCGGGCACTTTCGGCGTCGCTTGGTGCGATCACCGCCGCCGTGGTCGGGGTTATCCTGAATCTAGCGCTGTGGTTTGCGATCCATACCCTGTTCCGTGAAGTACGGCCGATCCATCTCCTGGGCAGCAGTTTCGATATGCCCGTTTTGGCGTCGCTGAACCTTCCGGCGCTTGTTTTGGCAGTGGGCGCAGCGATCGCCGTCTTCCGCTTCAAAGTCGGCATGATCCCGGTCCTGTTTACGTGCGCTGGCTTGGGGGCGGCCTATATCCTCCTCGTCTGAGCGGAAGGCGATCAAGCGGCGGCTGATGTCCCGCTGGCGACCAAGCGAGCGGGCTTGCCCTATATCTCAATAGGCCTATTTCGCTTCTCGGACCATTGGCCAAAATAAATTTGTGCAGCGCAAAAAATTGCTTGCGACTCGAATGAATCGATGACAGCTTGCTTTTGATCGGAGCAGGGGCGCTTCGATCCATAGGTTGAGCCGGGCCGATGACGGCAGGGTTCAACTTCGATCCTGGAATGGATCTGCACGGCAATGACGCCGCCCGGATAGGTCGATTGACCTGTATCCAGGCGGCTTTTTTATTGGTTTTCCGCTGGCGGCCTAGATGCTGCCGGGCGGCTCTCAACATCATCTTCAAACGCCGGAACGCATTTCCGGCGACGGCTGGCTGCGCCCTTCGTGCATCGGAAGCGCTCAACAGGGAAGGAATTTAGGGAATGGCAGAGGTGGACAATCCGAATGGCGTCAGTCGGCGCGGGCTGCTCAAGACAACCGGAACTGCGGCCCTGTTTGCCGCAGTGCAGCAGGCATTTCCGTCTGGCGCCTTTGCAGCTGGGGTCGGGCCGGAAGTCACCGGCGCCAAGCTCGGCTTCATCGCGCTGACGGATGCGGCGCCGCTGATCATCGCCAAGGAACTGGGCTTCTTCGCCAAATATGGCATGCCCGACGTGCAGGTGGCGAAGCAGGCGAGCTGGGGCGCGACGCGCGACAATCTGGTGCTGGGCAGCGCAGGCGGCGGCATCGATGGCGGGCATATCCTGACCCCCATGCCCTATCTGCTGACGCTGGGCCGGATCGGCAAGGCAACGCCGATGAGCATTCTTGCCCGCCTCAACGTCAATGGTCAGGGCATTTCAGTGTCCAAGGAATATCTGGGCGCCAAGGCCGATCTCAACGCCGCCAAGATGAAGGGCGTGATCGCGCAGCGCAAGGGCGCGGGCAAGAAGATCACCATGGCTATGACCTTCCCCGGCGGCACGCATGATCTGTGGATACGCTACTGGCTGGCGGCGGGCGGCATCGATCCCGACAAGGATGTGGAACTGATCACCATTCCGCCGCCGCAGATGGTTGCGAATATGAAAGCCGACACGATGGATGCCTTCTGCGTGGGCGAGCCGTGGAACGACCAGCTGGTCGCGCAGCAATTGGGCTACACCGCCGTTTCGACCGGCCAGATGTGGATGAACCATCCCGAAAAAAGCTTTGCGATGCGTTCCGACTGGGTCGCCAAATATCCGCGCGCGGCGGTCGCGATCACGGCGGCGGTGCTGGAGGCGCAGCGCTGGGCCGACAATCCGAACAATGTCACGCGACTTGCCGGGGCGATCGCGGGCCGCGATTATCTGAAATGTCCGATCACCGACATTGCCGACCGTTTGCAGGGAAATTTCACCATGGGTGACGGGCGGAAATATCCCAACGCGCCGTTCAGGATGAAGTTCTGGAATGGCTATGCCAGCTTCCCTTACAAAAGCCACGACCTGTGGTTCCTGACCGAGGAGCAGCGCTGGGGCAAGCTGCCCATGGCGCTCGACACCAAGGGTACGATCGCCAAGGTCAACCGATCCGACATCTGGCGCAAGGCGGCCGCGATGCTGGGTGGCAAGGGTCCGGCCAGTGACAGCCGCGGTGTCGAGAAATTCTTCGACGGCAAGACATTCGATCCCGCCAATCCCAAGGCCTATCTGGCCAGCCTGGCAATCAAGCGCGTCTGATTGAGGGAGAACGCCATGGCTTCACCATCATCCAACGGCAAAAGCGTACCGTCGGCTTCGGCCGCCGGTGCCGCTACAGCCGCTACCGAATTGGGGGTCATCCTGCCCTATCCCGAAGAAGCGATTGCCCGCCGCAGTTTCGAACCGGTCGCGGCGCCGGAACATCCGCTGGTAAAGGCGGCGCGGGCCGTGGCCGCCAATGTTCTGCCGACGCTGGTGATGCTGGTCGGGTTGCTCGCCTTCTGGCAGCTGCTGTGCAGCTCGCCCGACGCGACCTTCCCCAGCCCGCTCAAGGTCTGGCAGGAAAGTCATGAGGTGATCGTCCCTCCCTTCAAGGGCGTGGACATTGGGTTGACCCATTTCAGCATTCAGGACGGCGGCGATGTCGGCATTGCCGGGCATGTGCTGACCAGCCTCAGCCGTGTGCTAATCGGTTACAGCCTGGCCTCGGTCGTCGGCGTGGCGTTGGGCATTTTGATCGGGCAGAGCATATTCGCCTTCCGGGCGTTGGATCCGCTGTTTCAGGTGCTGCGGACGGTGCCGCCCCTGGCTTGGTTGCCGATCAGCCTCGCCATATTCCAGCAGGCGCAGCCTTCAGCGATCTTCCTGATCTTTATCACCGCGATCTGGCCGGTCATCCTGAATACCGCCGCGGGCGTACAAACCCTTCCGGCGGCCTATCGCAATGTCGCAAAGGTGCTGGCGCTCAACCCGATCGAATATTTCACCCGCATCATGTTGCCCGCCACGGTGCCGCATATGTTCACCGGCCTGCGCATCGGCGTGGGCATGAGCTGGCTCGCGATTGTGGCGGCTGAGATGGTGCAGGGCGGCACCGGCGTCGGCTTCTTCATCTGGGACAGTTACAACAGCTCGCTGCTGACCGACACCATCGTCGCGCTGATCTGGATCGGGCTGGTGGGCTTCGCGCTGGACCGCATCGTCGCCTTTGCGGGCCGCATCATCGGCCGCGCAGGCTGAACAAGGGAGGCGTTCATGAAACAACGCAGCTATCTCGCGCTAGAGGGTATCACGGTCGAATTTCCGACCAAGGCGGGACGCTTCTGCGCGCTCGACGGGATCGATCTGGAAGTCGACAAAGGACAGTTCGTCGCGCTGATCGGCCATTCTGGCTGCGGCAAGTCGACCCTGCTTAATGCCGTGGCGGGCCTGGTCAAGCCGACGCGCGGCGCCATCTTTCTCGACGGGGAAGTGGTGGACGCGCCGGGGCCGGATCGGGCCGTGGTCTTTCAGGACCATTCGCTGCTGCCCTGGCTGACGGTCGAGGAAAATGTGCGGCTGGCGGTCGACAAGACGGCGCAGGGCAAGGGCAAGGCCGAACGCAAGGATTGGGTCATGCATAATCTGGAACTGGTCCAGATGGCGCATGCCGCCGCCAAGCGGCCAGGCGAGCTTTCGGGCGGCATGAAACAGCGCGTCGGCATTGCCCGCGCCATCGCCATGAACCCCCGCGTATTGCTGATGGACGAACCGTTCGGCGCGCTCGACGCATTGACGCGGGCGGCGTTGCAGGATGTGGTCATGGATTTGCAAGCCCGGCTCAACAACACCGTGCTGATGATCACCCATGATGTTGATGAAGCGGTGCTGCTGGCCGATCGGGTGGTGATGATGACCAACGGCCCGGCGGCGCGCATCGGCGAGGATCGCTCCATCGCCCTCGCCCGGCCGCGCAACCGGCTCGAAGCCATCGATACGCCCGAATATGCCGAGGCGCGATCGGCCGTCATCCACTTCCTGCACGAGCGCTACCGCAATCCGGCAACGCTCGCGGCCTGAGATTTCACCAAAATAGTCCAGCTTGGAGAGGATGCCCTGAATAGGCCGAAAAAGGCCATCGGGAGCAATTTTAAGGGGGATTTATGGGTAGAATTTCATTTCTGTTGTCGGCAACGGCCCTGACTGCCATCGCGGGACCGGCGCTGGCGCAGGACATTGTGTTCAAGCCGATCATTGAGGCGCGTCTGCGGTACGAGACGGTGGATCAGGAGGGTCCTGCGCCGCTGACCAGCAGCCGCGATGCCGATGCGGTGACCGTGCGTCTGCGCGCGGGCGGCGAGATTTCCAAGGGGCCCTTCGCCTTTCTGGCTGAAGGGGAAGGCACGCTGGCAATCGACCAGGATTATAATAGCGGCGTCAATGGCAAGGCGCTCTATCCGGTGGTGCCAGACCCGGAAAATGTCGAGCTGAACCGCCTCCAGTTCCAGTATCGCACGAAGCCGTTAGTGGTGACCGTCGGCCGTCAGCGGATCAATCTGGACGATCAGCGTTTCGTCGGATCAGTCGCTTGGCGCCAGAATGAACAGACGTTCGATGCCGTGCGGGTCGAATATATGGGCGTCAAAAATCTGAAGGTCGATGTGACCTACGCGATTTCGGCCCGGACCATCTGGGGCATCGACGGCGGCAAGTTCGGCGCGACCAACCGGCCGACCCAAATCGACGGCGACGATATTTTCGCCAATGTTTCCTACAAGACCAAATATGGCACGCTGACCGGCTTTGCCTATCTGGTCGATGAGGATGAAGCCGTGGCGGCGCTGCGCCGGAACAGCAGCCAGACCTATGGTGCGCGGTTCGCGGGCGCGATGCCGCTGTCGAAGAAGGTGAAGCTCAGCTACCTCGCCAGCTATGCGCATCAAAGCGACTATAGGGGCAATCCGGTTGATTATTCGGCGGATTACGCCGCTGCGGAACTGGGTTTGGATGTCGCTGCATTCAAGCTGACCGGCGGTTATGAATTGCTCGGCTCAGATGCGAGCGCGACGGGGATCGCGGGCGGCTTCGCTTTCCAGACGCCCTTCGCGACGCTGCACAAGTTCAACGGCTGGGCCGACAAGTTCCTGACGACGCCAGGGACAGGCATTCAGGACTATTATGCGGGCGTCGGCTATACCGTGCCCAAGATCGGCAAGGCGGGACCGCTCGTCGCGTCCTTCACCTATCATCATTTCAGCAGCGACCGGCTGTCGATCCATTATGGCAACGAATATAATGCGCAGGTCACGCTGAAGCTCGACAAGCATCTGAGCGCGCTCGTCAAATATGCCGATTATGATCGCAAGGGTGCCGCCAGCTTCACCGGCGACGCTGACACGAAAAAATTCTGGGCGCAGATCGACTACGCGCTCTGAACAGATAGCTGACCATTTCAGGCGCGCGACTTCTGGTTCGACCGACATCCCCGTGAGCGAGTTTCGTGAAAAGCCGGGGCGCAAGGTTGGCACAGAGCGCGCGCCATGCTCATAGAGTTTGCCTGTTCAGCCTCAGAGCATTGGTGACGACGCTGACGGATGACAGCGCCATCGCCGCCGCTGCAATCATGGGTGAAAGGAGGATGCCGAATAGTGGGTAGAGCAGGCCCGCCGCGATCGGGATGCCGGCAGCATTGTAGATGAAGGCGAAGACCAGGTTTTGTCGAATGTTCGACATCGTGGCCCGACTAAGGAGGCGGGCGCGAACGATGCCGTTGAGATCGCCCTTTAGCAGTGTCACGCCCGCGCTCTCGATGGCGACATCGGTTCCAGAACCCATAGCAATGCCGACATCGGCGGCAGCGAGGGCTGGCGCGTCGTTCACGCCATCACCCGCCATGGCGACTACCCGGCCCTCATTTTTGAGTTTGGTGATGACCCCGCTCTTCTGATCTGGCAGCACGTCCGCCTCGACCTCGTCGATCCCCAGCCGTGCCGCCACCGCACGGGCCGTGGTCTTGTTGTCGCCTGTCACCATCACGACGCGGATTCCCTCCTTACGCAGCGCGGCGAGCGCTTCCGGCGTCGTCTGCTTGACGGGATCTGCGATGGCGATAATGCCTGCCGCTTCGCCGTCCATACCAACGAAGATCGCGGTCGCGCCGTCCCTCCGCAGATCGTCAGCGGCAGCGGCAAGCACACTTATATCGACGCCCTGATCATCAAGAAATGGAGCGTTACCAAGGACAATCCTGCGCCCTTCGACGATGCCGGTCGCTCCGCGTCCGGTCGGAGAATCGAACGCGCTGACCTCAGGCAAGGCCATCGACCGAGCGCGGGCGGCTTCGACAATGGCATGAGCAAGCGGATGCTCCGAAGCCCGTTCGACCGAGGCGGCGAAGCGTAGCAACTCGGCCTCCATCTGGCCCGCAGTCGGCACTATCGCAATCACGGCCGGGCGCCCTTCCGTAAGCGTGCCGGTCTTGTCAACGACCAGTGTGTCGACCTTCTCCATATGCTCCAGCGCCTCGGCGTTCTTGATGAGGACGCCCAAGCCCGCGCCCCGGCCGACGCCGACCATGATCGACATCGGCGTTGCCAGACCCAGCGCACAGGGGCAGGCGATAATGAGCACTGCCACCGCCGCCACGAGACCGTAGGCGAAGCGTGGCTCCGGCCCCCAGATACCCCAACCGGCAAAAGCAAGGACGGCGACGGCGATGACGACCGGCACGAACCAGCCCGAAACCTGATCGGCCATGCGCTGAATCGGCGCGCGCGAGCGCTGTGCCTCGGCGACCATCTGCACGATGCGAGCCAGCATCGTGTCGCGGCCAACCTTGGTCGCCACGACGACAAGCGCGCCGGTCTGGTTGAGTGTACCGCCAATGACGCAGTCGCCCTTGGCCTTGGTGACCGGCATCGATTCTCCCGTCACCATGGACTCGTCGAGTGATGAACGTCCGTCCTCGACAGTCCCATCTACGGGCACCTTTTCGCCCGGTCGCACCCTAAGACGGTCACCAACGCCGACGAGATCGAGACTGACCTCCTCGTCCTCGCCATTTGCGAGCAGACGGCGGGCCGTCTTGGGGGCAAGGCGGAGGAGTGCCTTGATCGCACCTGAGGTTCGCTCGCGCGCGCGCAGCTCAAGAAGCTGGCCGAGCAGGACGAGGATAGTGATCACCGCCGCTGCTTCGAAATACACAGCCACCGTACCATCGGCATTGCGGAAGGCCGGAGGGAACAGCTCGGGGGCCAGTGCGGCGACCATGCTGTAGGCCCATGCGACACCCGTGCCCATGGCAATCAGGGTGAACATGTTCAGGTTGCGGGTCTTGAGCGAGGCCCATCCCCGCGTAAAAAACGGCCATCCGGCCCAAAGCACGACGGGCGTCGCCAGCACTAGCTGGATTCCCGTTGAAACCGCCATGGGCACGAAATGATGAAGAGCGGGAAACAAATGCCCGCCCATTTCAAGCACGAACACGGGAAAGGCGAGGATGAGGCCAATCCAGAAGCGACGTGTCATGTCAGCCAGTTCCGGACTAGGGCCGCTCTCCGCACGCGCCATTTCCGGTTCGAGAGCCATGCCGCAGATCGGACAGGCGCCGGGATGATCCTGTCGCACGTCCGGGTGCATCGGGCAGGTCCAGATCGTGCCCTCGGGGTTTGCGTTCGGGACGGGCGGCGCTTCGCCAATATAGCGCAGGGGATCGGCCGCGAATTTTGCCTGGCACTTGCTGCTGCAAAAATAGAAAGTCTTGCCGCCATGCTCGGCGCGACGCGCCGTGCCATGCGGATCGACCATCATACCGCAGACGGGATCGCGCACGTCCTGCTCCACCTTGGAGGCGTGATGATCGTGACGGGCTTGGTCCATCTCGGCTCCTCGTCTGATCTACGTCCCTGCTTTTCGACACCATGTTGATGTCAATAGGCCAAGGCGGGAGCTTTGAATGCTTGACGTAGGGTGGTCGTATCGGGGACGCACTACGGCACTATATCATATCGCGCGCATGGCTGACGATCGACGTCGCAGCATCTCTCGACCATGCAGCCGGACTGTGTCGAAGCGGAGCACTTATTCCACATCGAATATCGGTTGAACTATCTGCCGTTCATTTATGAACAGCTCAATCGTGCCGCGTGCCAATGGAGATGATCCGTCATGAAGGTGGAAATGAAATAATAGCTGTGATCATAGCCCTCGCGCATGTTGAGGGTGAGATCGATGTTCGCTGCGGCGCAGGCGTCCTTCAACAGATGCGGGCGCAGTTCCTGATCCAGAAACGTGTCTGCCCCGCCTTGGTCTACCAACAGCGCGCTGACCCTGGCGCCATCCTCGATCAGGGCGACTGCATCATGCTTTCGCCACGCTTTGCGGTCGTTGCCGAGATATCCTGACAAAGCCTTTTGGCCCCAGGGCACCTGACTTGGGGCAACGATGGGGGCGAAGGCTGAGACTGCCGCATATCGTTCCGGGTGGCGCAGTCCGATGGTCAAGGCACCATGGCCGCCCATGGAGTGGCCCATGATCGACTGCCGGGTCATATCCGCAGGGAAGTTATCCGCGATCACTCGCGGCAGTTCGTCCGTGATATAGGACCACATCTGATAATGGCGGTTGTATGGAGCCTCGGTCGCATCAACGTAGAAACCCGCGCCAAGGCCAAAGTCATAGGCGCCCGCCGGATCGTCCGGCACATCATCGCCGCGCGGCGATGTGTCCGGCGCTATGAATATTAGGCCAAGATCAGCGCATGCGCGGCGAAACTCGCCCTTTTCCGTCACATTTGCGTGGTTGCAGGTCAGCCCGGACAGATACCACACGATCGGGAGCTTGCTTCCCTCTGCCTGTGGTGGGACGAAGACCGAAAAGGTCATCTCTGTTCCGGTCGTGCTCGACGCGTGCTTGTACACGCCTTGCACGCCTTCGAACGAACGGTTCGCGCTGACCTGCTCTATACCCATTGATCAGTTGTCGCCCGTAAAGCTGTATGCGCAAATCTTGTTGCCCGCCGGGTCGCGAAGATAGGCAGCATAGGCGCCGGGCAAGTGCTGGCGAGGGCCAGCGGCACCTTCGCAAACGCCTCCGGCCGCCAGACCGGCAGCATGGAAGGCGTCAACCTGACCCGGCTCCTGCGCCGCAAAGCCGATCGTCACGCCATTGCCGGAAGGCGCTTCGCCATTGCCGGGGCGGAGAACCAGAAAGGCGGGCTTATCCTTGCCGTAGAGAACCGCATTTTCTCCGAACGGGCCGAGATTCTTGACGCCCAGAGGCGCCAGCGCAGCATCGTAGAAAGCCGAGGAGAGCGCGAGGTCATTGGCGCCAACACAGGCGTGCGAAAACACGCCGTCACCGGAGATAACTGCCATCTGGATATTCCTCTCTCTTTTAAATCGGTGTTTTCAGAAAAGAACCACGGAGCGGATGCTTTCACCCGCGTGCATGAGGTCGAAGCCCTTGTTGATTTCTTCGAGCGTCAGAAGATGCGTGATCATCGGGTCGATCTGAATATGCCCGTTCATGTACCAGTCGACGATCTTGGGGACATCGGTCCGGCCCTTCGCGCCACCGAAGGCCGTCCCCTTCCAGACCCGGCCGGTGACGAGCTGGAACGGGCGGGTGCTGATTTCCTTGCCCGCTTCAGCCACGCCGATAATGATGCTTTCACCCCAGCCGCGATGGCAGCATTCCAACGCGGTGCGCATGACTTCGGTGTTGCCGGTGGCATCGAAGCTATAGTCGGCCCCGCCATCCGTGACCTCCAGGATCTCCGCCACGGTTTCGGCGCGCGACAGGCCCCTGCTGTTGATGAAATGGGTCATGCCGAACTTGCGGCCCCATTCCTCACGGTCGGCATTGATATCGATGCCGATGATCTTGCCCGCGCCCACCATCTTGGCGCCCTGGATCACATTGAGGCCGATGCCGCCAAGGCCGAAGACGACCACATTCTCGCCCGCCTTCACCTTTGCGGTGTTGACGACCGCACCGACCCCGGTGGTGACGCCGCAGCCGATATAGCAGCTCGACTGGAACGGCGCGTCTTCCCTGATTTTCGCTACGGCGATTTCCGGCAGAACCGTGAAGTTGGAGAAGGTCGAGCAGCCCATATAGTGAAAGATCGGCTGTCCCTTGTAGGAAAAGCGGGTTGTGCCGTCGGGCATCAGCCCCTTGCCCTGGGTCGCACGGATCGCGGTACACAGGTTGGTCTTGCCCGAAAGACAGCTTTTGCACTGGCGGCATTCCGGAGTGTAGAGTGGGATGACGTGATCGCCGGGCTTTACGGACGTTACGCCTGACCCGACCTCTCGAACTATCCCGGCCCCCTCATGGCCAAGGATCGAGGGGAAGATGCCTTCGCTGTCGAACCCATCGAGCGTGTAGGCATCGGTGTGACAGATGCCCGTCGCCATGATTTCCACCAGTACCTCGCCAGCCTTGGGGCCTTCCAGGTCCAGCTCCACGATCTCAAGGGGCTTTTTGGCTTCGAAAGCGACGGCGGCGCGGGTTTTCATTCGATTTCCTCGATCCAAAATGACATAGCGCCTCTTAGCACTAGGCCAATAAGGCGATAATAGGGTTTTTTCTCAATACACTATTGTGTAGGAGGGATAGTTATGTCGTCCTGGGACGGGTTCGACGAATTTCTCGCGGTGGCGTCCACCGGGTCGTTCACACGCGCGGCGCAGTTGATCGGCATGTCATCGACGCATATGAGCAGATCGATCATGGCCCTGGAACGCCGCGTCCAGGCTCAACTGTTCCATCGGACGACGCGGCGGGTAAGCCTGACCGACACGGGCCGCATCTTCCTCGAACGATGCGAGCGGATCGCGCAGGAGAGAGATGAAGCGGTCGCGATGATCGGTGAAGAGGGCGTGCCTCAAGGAGAGTTGAAGGTCACCTGCTCGACCGCGATGGGGGAACGTTTTGTTGCGCCCATCATCCGCCGCTTTGCGATGCACCATCCCAAGCTGAACGTTACCATCGACCTTACCAACCGAGTCGTCGATCCCATTTCAGAAGGATATGACCTCGCAGTTCGTACCGGCAAACCGACAGACAGCCGGTTGATCGCAATAGAGGTTGCGTCACGGACTCTCTACACCTGCGCAGCGCCCAGTTATCTCGCCAGACACGGGACACCCCACAGCATCGAGGAACTGGACCGCCATGAACATATCATCGGCACCAACCCGCTATGGCGCTTTGCGGACGCTGGGCAGGAGATACTTCATCGACCGAGGGGCCGTTTTCGGTGCAACAGCGGGCAAGCCGTTATCGACGCTTGCATTTCCGGTCTCGGCATCTGTCAGCTGCCGGACTTTTACATCCTTCCCTACCTTCGGCATGGTATGGTCGAGATAATTCTGGAAGATTATCGAGCGAAGGACGAACCGATCTGGGCGGTATATCCACAGCGTAGACACCTCTTGCCGAAAGTCCGAACTGTAGTGGAATGCCTTCAACATGAGCTGGCCACAGCCATGCATCCTCCACGCGGGCGTCAGGTGAATGACGAACGGCCTCGCCAAGGCATGACGGGTCCGGAGTAAATTGCGGCCTTGGTGATGGAACGTTTAAATCGAAACTTCAGTATATTTACAAACGTTCATTTATATGTATATGCTGCGGTCGTTCGCGCTCGTCAGGCGCTTGAGCATCCCTCTGGGCAAACCACGTTTCAGTGAGAAATTCGATGTTCGGAAAATCTGAGATCAATGGTTGTAAACGTCTGAAGAAAGTCAGCCCGCATACGGTTGATCTCATGCAATCAGAAGATTTCGTCCTGACAGACGAGTCTTTGAATCAGGTATTTGGCATAAGTTACAACACCTGGAGGAAGATCATGAGAGGCGAACCTGTCAGATCCTCCCTCGCCGACAGGCTGGAGAACCGGGTGGCAGCCAAATCAAATGGCTGCGCGGTTCGGTAAGCTGACAATCACAAAGAGTTGCCCCAGATCGTCTGACTGAATCTGGGGCGAGGTGGCATGCCGGCAGGCGCGCGAAGCCGTTTAGTCGAGATACAGCCTGAGCGCCTGACTGATGAAGGCGCGCGACCGATCCGTGGCGTCAAACACGGAATCCCCCGCCATCTCGATCCGCTTGACCCGACTTGCGATGACATCGAAGATAATCTCGGCTCCGATCCGGGCGATGGCGGTCCCGGCGCAGGCGTGCGGCCCAATGCCGAAACTGAGCGGCATGGCCTTGGCCGGGCGATTGAGATCCACCTCATCCGGACTAGGAAAAACGTCAGGGTCGCGATTGGCCGAATTGAGCAGAAATCGAACCGGCGTGCGTTCCGGGATCAGCGTGCCCAATATCTCGACCGGCTCCGTGGTGTTCCTTATGAATGACAATTCCGCAGGGAACAGGCGAATGATCTCATTCAGGATCGCGCGTCGCTTTTCCGGTTGCTCGCGATACATCTGGTAAAGGTCAGGATGTTTCGCGAAATATTCGAGGGCCGCACCGATCAGATAAGATGGATTGTGCGCGCCAGACCCCCAGAATAGCGAAAGCGTCTGGATCATCTCCTCGCGTGTGATCTCTCCCTTTTCTTCCGCTTCGATCAGCGCATCGGCAAGCCCGGTACCGGGATTTTCTTTCTTGTAAGCGATCAGATCCATCACACGAGACCGCAAATAGGCAAAACCCTTCGCCGCAATCTCGTCGTCCTTCGCGGTGGCGACCGAACTGATCCCTCGCATCACGTCAAGCATCGCGCCCACCGCGGATTCCGGATCATCGGTGGGCAGTTGGAGCGCGTCACACATCAGCGCGTGGGTCGGGATCATGCCAAGCTTGTGATGCCCGTCGATCACCTCGCCATCTTTATATTCATCCAGCGCCTCGTTGACCGCCCTTTCAGCGGCGGCGGCATATTGCCTGATCAGCGGAGGCGTGAACCATTTGGCCGTCCGGCCACGCAGCGCGACATGCGCCGGACCTTCCCTGCTGAGCATCGTATCCCCAAAGCCCGCCGTGAAGGCATTTTCCGGCGCGTCCTCCGGCTCCAGGATAGTGAGTTCGGGCAAGCGACCATATTTGACGATATCATGGTAGCGTGACACGACATAGGTGCCGTTCGGCAGCCGATGCAATGGACGCTCCTTGCGCAGCCGTTCAAACCAGGGATAGGGATTTTTGACAAATTCAGGGTCGCCAAGTGGCAGGAACTCGTCCTGCGCCTTGGCTAGATCGTCCTGGATGTGAACCACTTTCTGCTCCCCAGCTACTCTTCCAAAATATACGAACATCCGTTGTCCACATCATGCCAGCGGCCCGCCGCAAGCATGTGAGGAAAGGCGGACATGCCAGTTCAGACCGGACCTGACCCGGTTTCCACGGATGGGCTTTCCGCTCTGGCTTTTGCATGGTCTTCCCGCAACCGCGCCTTGAAGACTTTGCCCGTAGCCTGCCTTGGGATGCTGTCTACGAGGACCGCCTCATCGGGAATCCACCATTTTGCGCACTTGCCAGCGAAATAGGCGATAAGGTCGGCCGGGTCCGGTCGACAGTCAGCGCGAGGAACTACGACCAGCAGCGGCCTTTCGTCCCATCGTGGATGCGGGATACCGATGACAGCCGCTTCCGCAACATCGGGATGAGACGCGGCGATATTTTCCAGCGCGATGGAACTGATCCATTCCCCGCCGGACTTGATGACATCCTTCTCGCGATCCACGATTTCGACATAGCCAGCGGGATCGACGACGGCGATGTCGCCGGTCGGTAGCCATCCATCGCGCGCGGCCTGGATCGGAGGACCATCGCCGTTATAATAGCTGGACGTTACGCTGGGGCCACGGATTTGCAGGCTGCCGAAAGTCTTCCCATCCCAGGGAGCCTCCTCCCCGTCCGCATCGACGATGCGAATATTGAACGGGTAGGGAGTGCGGCCCTGCTTTCCGAGCATGACGCGCCTGTCTTCATTGTCCAGATGATCCCAATCATGGGGAGCGTTGAAAAGACCACCAGCACTGGTTTCGGTCATCCCCCAGCCATGGCAGGTCTGGACGCCGTATTTTTCCTCCAACGTCTTGATCATCGATGGCGTGGGAGCCGTCCCGCCGACGATAACCCGCTCAAGCGAGTCGACGCGTTCGTCCTGCGCTTCCAGAAACTGGATCAGGTCGCTCCAGATCGTGGGCACCCCTGCGGCCAGCGTCACCTGTTCCGTGCTGATTAGTTCGAACAGGCTGCGTGAATCCAGAGCGCTGCCCGGGAGGACGAGCTTCGACCCGTTCATCGCCGCAGCAAAAGGCAGCGTCCACGCATTCACATGATACATGGGAACTATGGGAAGCAGGCTGTCCCGGCGCCGGACCGCGAACCAGTCAATGCCCGAAATCACCAGCGATTGCAGCACGACCGAGCGATGGGAATAAAGGACTCCTTTGGGGGCGCCCGTGGTGCCTGAGGTATAGCAGAGCGCCGACCCGGTTCGTTCGGGGATCACCGGAAAGTCGAAGACAGGGGACGCTGCTTCGACCAGTTCGTCATAAGGCAGAAGCCCGGCAGCGTCCCCGTCGTCCGACCCCATGACGACAATGTGACGAACATTTTTCAGGCTTCCCCTGATCTGTTCAACTAGCGGAACGAATTGCGGCTCGACCAACAGGACCTTGTCCTGCGCGTGATTGATGATGAATTCGACCTGTTCCGGGAACAGCCGGGGATTTACGGTATGGATGATCGCGCCCATGGCGGGGACGGCGAAATACACCTCCAGATGCCTCAAGGAATTGGTGGCCAGAGTGGCGACCCGGTCTCCGGCAACGACGCCCAGGGCAGTCAGCGCATTGCACAGTTGCCGCGAGCGATTGAGAACCTGCGAATAGGAGCTGCGCACGATGCTGGCGTCGGGCTGGCGCGACACGATTGCGCGATCCCCGTGAAATCGATCCGCATGCAGCAGGATAGAGCCTATCGTCAGCTCAAAATCCATCATCGTCCCGATCATCTACAGCTCACATTCTTCCACGATTAAGTTCATCGCTATCAGCAGCCTACGAGGCCGACATGCTGCAACTGTCACAGATCGAGCACAAGCCGTTCGCCGGTGCGGCTGCGTGATACGCAGATCATAATCCGGCTGTTCTGCGCCTTCTCATCGTCAGACAGGACAGAATCGCGATGGTCGGCCGCGCCTGAAATGAGGGCCGTTTCACAGCTGCCGCACACGCCTTCCCGGCAGGAGCAGAGAACATCGAGGCCCGCATCCTCCAGAACTTCCATGATCGATTCGCCCGGCGTGACGGTGTAAACCTGACCGCTGCCCGCCAGTTCGACCTCAAACGGTCCATCGAAGGACGGCTGCTCCAGCGGCTTGGCGGAAAAGCGCTCCAGATGGAGCGCGCCGCTCGGCCAGCTTTCGCATTTGCCTTCCACCGCCGAAAGCAGCGGTTCAGGGCCGCAGCAATAGACGAGCGCAGTGGAATCTGGATGATCGAGGAGAGACGCCAGGTCGATATGACCCACCTCGTCAAAAGGCTGCACTGAAACGGCGGAACCGCGACTGGAAAGCTCTTCCATAAAGGCCATCGATCCGCGTGAGCGGCCGCCATAGGCCAATGTCCAATCCGCTCCCGCAGCATCGACCGCGGCGATCATGGGAATGATCGGCGTGATGCCGATGCCGCCCGCGATGAAGATGTAACGCCCGCTCGGCTCCAGCTTGAAATGGTTGCGCGGACCAACGACGTGGACCGCCATGCCTTCCTTCAGTACATTATGAATGAAGGCACTGCCGCCCCGGCTCTCGGGTTCGCGCAGTACGCCGATCTTCCAGCGCTTCCGATCGGACGGCGACCCGCACAGCGAATATTGACGGATCATCCCGTTCGCAAGCTCCAGGTCGATATGCGCTCCCGGCTCCCAGGTCGGCAGGTCGGCTCCATCCTTCGATCCCAACTCCAGGACGACCACCCCTTCGGCTGCGTCCCGGCGCGACAGGACGACGAGGTCAAGCTTGGACTCGCCCAAATGCGGATTTCCAGTGGTCATTCCAACATCCTCATACCCTCATGGCCAATCTGTGCGAAGATCCGACCCGGCATCCCGGTATCGTCATGACGACCAGACGAGTCGCCCTCCCCTTTTCGACGCCGCTAAACCCGTCAGCCGGATATGCGGCCACTCGATAAAGGTCCCCTTCGCACACAACCATATTAATTAACGGTTGTTCTTATAACGCTGGCGATGAGCATCGTCAATGCGGTGCGGCGGTAAGTTGCACATGGTCTCCACGCTTCACGACGCCGGGCTCAAGCACCTCGGCATAGGATGCAAAGGCAGGCGTGGAATAGCTCGGCATTAAGCCGTCAGGCAAATGGACGCGGCTTCGGAACTTGCCCAACGTCGGAACGACCGCCATGTCGTTAGCGCCTGTTTCCGGATGGCATTGGGTGACTACGCAACGCGGCACGCCGCTACGCACACGCAGCAACACCTCGCCGATCCTCAAAGTGCAGCCTTCCCAACCGTCCTCGGCAAAGGGCTGATCATGATCGATCACCAAATTCGCCCGGAATCGCCTTGCATCTACGGCTTGTCCCATTTTTGCAGACAAGTTGCGCAGTGATGCCGTGGTGAAGAAGGTGATCGGCAGAACATCTATACCGCCACCGGCCCGGATGCTGCGGACCATGCGCACGGGTCGGCCAGCATATTCGGTCAGAAGCTGGTTCCAATTCCCATCGACGTCGCGCACGTCGACCATCCGCATGCCCATATAATCCAGCGCCATGGTTGCGCCGCTCCCTGCTCCGCTGCCCTCGACGGTGCGGCCGTCGGGGAAGGTCAGCGTCAGCCGTTCGGTCGCCGGGTCGAAATGGAAGGCGAGCGGCGCGAACAAGCCGTGATGATGAGACGGCATTGGCGCACCATGCTGATCAAGCAGGATAAACTCCCTGTCGCCATCGACGCCGTGCGTTTCAATACGCGCGGTGTCCACGCTCAGGAACCGGGTGCATTTGACGAAGGTCATGCCGATGTCCTTGACCTTCATCATGTCCCTACTTTCATTCCCGCATGCCCGTCGCGTCAATATGCGGTAAAACCACCATCGATGACATGCTCCGCGCCAGTGATGTAAAGGGATTCATCGGATGCCAGAAATAGCGCAAGATGGGCGATCTCCTCCGCGCTGGCGTTGCGCTTGAGCGGCACTTCCTCCACCGAATAATCATTGCCCTGTATCATGGGCGTATTCGTATTGCCGGGATGGATGCTGTTCACGCGGATTTTTCCGTCCGCAAGGTCCAGCGCCGCAGCCTTGGTCATGCCGCGCACAGCCCATTTCGCTGCCGTGTAAGCGAAGGTCTGAGGATAGCCAACCATGCCCGCGGTCGAGGAAATGTTGATGATCGATCCGCCGCCCCCCCTGCGCATGGATGGCGCGACGGCGCGCATGCCCAGATAGACGCCGAATTGCATGACATCGGTCAGGAGGCGATATTCCTCCGGCGTCGTGTCCTCCAGCGACGATTCCTTCAGGATACCGGCACAGTTCACGAGGATGCTGAGGTGGCCAAATTGCCGCTCGGCCTCATTGACGGCGCTGGTCCAGTCCTCCTCTAACCGTACGTCCAGCGGCATGAAGCGCGCCTGACTGCCCAGCCTTTCCTCCAATGCCCTACCGCGACCGGCGTCCATATCGGCAATGATGACCGACGCGCCCTCCCGCACGAACCGGGTGGCGATCGCCGCTCCCATGCCGCTTGCGCCGCCGGTGATCAGCGCGACCTTCCCATAGACGCGGCCGCTTTGGATGCTCATCTTTCGCCCTTCGGATCTTACATCGACCTACCGGCTATAGTGCCGTGTAGCCTCCGTCCGCCAAGATGGACGCGCCGAAGAGATTGGAAGAATCGTCGCTGGCCAGGAACAGAACGACCTTCGCCACTTCCAGCGGATCGGCAACCAGCCCACGGGGCAGGTTCCATTGCTGAGAAAATTCCGGGATCGTCTGACCGGCCTTTTCGGCGGCGGCGCGCACCATCGGCGTCAGCATCGGGCCGGGACAGACGCAGTTGATGCGAATGTTGTTCTTCGCATATTCAACGGCGCCCTGCTTCGTCAGCATCAGCACCGCGCCCTTCGTGGTCGCATAGTCGCTCGAACCCGCCTCTGCGACGAAGCAATTAATCGAACCGCAATTGACGATCGTGCCGCCGCCCTGCTTCAGCATTTGTTGGATGCCATATTTCATACCCAGGAAAACGCCCTTGACGTTCACCTGGTACACACGGTCGAAATCCTCTTCCGAAATATCCGCGAGCGGCGGCTGCTCAAACCAGATGGCAGCGTTGTTATAGAGGATGTCCAGGCGACCGAACTTGTCCACGGCCGCCTGCACCATATTCTGAACGTCAGCCGATTTGCTGACGTCCGCCTTCACGAAAAGCGCTTGTCCACCGATTGCTTCAATATCGGCAACCGCTTCCGCGCCGTCGGAAAGGTCACTGATCACGACTTTGGCGCCTTCCTGCGCGAAAAGGAGCGAGGTCACCCGGCCCAGACCAGCGCTTCCGCCGGTGATCAACGCAACTTTTCCGTCCAGTCTGCCCATTTTATTACCTTACTGTCTTTATCATGTTGCCGAGAGGCGGGCTCAGTTTACGTCCCACTCGAGCTCAAGCGCATCAGCCGATCCGATGATGCCGCTACGCGTGATGAACTTGAATCCCGGCTTCATGCGGAAGCGAGGGATCCGCTTCAGCCATTCCTCCAGCAGGATCATCACTTCGATCCGCGCAAGATGCATTCCCGCGCAGACATGCGCACCCGCCCCGAAAGTGCTGTGCGACTTCTTCTTACGGGTAAAGTCCACCTTCATCGGGCACTCGTTTTCGCGATCGTCGATGCCGTGCATCGTCGTGGGCGCGAGCACCATGTCACCGGCTTTCAGCAGGACGCCGTCATATTCGATGTCCTTTGCCACCATGCGACCTTCGTTTACGAGTGGAAAGCGCCGGAACAGTTCTTCGCTGACCATCGCCAGACGATCGGCATTCTTGTGGATCTCTTCCACCACGTCGGGATGCTGAGCGAGATGAGCGAAGCATACCGGAATGAAGTTCAGCACCGTGTCGAGCCCGCCCAGCAGCACGATCGTGATCAGGCGGTTCTTCTCATCCGTGGTCAGCGGCCGCCCGTCGACAGTGGCATGGGCAATTCCACTGATAATGTCGCTGCCGGGATTTGCGGTACGCTCCGCCAGAACAGGCGCGATATAATCGTAGAGTGCCTTCTTCCCCCGGACCAAGCTATCGGCCATTTCTTCAGCCGTGCCTTCCGGCTTCATCATCATTGCCACGTAGCGGAGCAGCTTGTCTGCATCTTCGTAAGGCAGTTTGGTGAGTGCGAGGAACATCTTGATGGGGAAGATATCCGCCAGCTGCGATTTCAATTCGCAATGTCCATCTGCGGCGAACGCCTCAATCAGTTCGATCGACAGCGCCCGGATTTCCGGCTCCATGGCCATGATCTTGTCACGACCCATGTAACGGTTCAGAATCTGGCGATAGGGCGTATGTTCAGGAGGATTGAGCATGGACGGCAGACCGTCCCATTCCGCGCCCATCGTCTTGGGAATGAAGAATATCTCGCTGGTGAAGCGTGTATAATCCTTCAACACCTCTGAGACTGTGCTGCCACGCGTAGCAATCCAGTGGCCTTCATTATGCGGCGTCCAGATGATGTCCGGCACGCCGGGTTCCTGCAGCGTCCGCCAGATATCATAATAGTCTTTTTCACCATTGCCCGCAGGGTTGTACATGTCGAAGTCGTAGATCCTGTCCCTCGGAATATGATCCGGGACATCGAACTGCTTCAGACTCGCCTCATCCATCACGTCCATGATTGCTGCTCCACCTCGCCCTGTTGTGATTATATTAATTAACGATTGTTCGTATGTCAATAAGCGGTCGTTGCATGGCCTTGGTCAGATTTCCTCTCGCCCGGCTGCCGAACCCAGCGCCGCCCCGTCGCCGTTTACGACCAGAAGTCGTCAATAGCTCCCTGGTCGCCGTCATACATGCGGCAGCTGGTAATCTTGTCGCCGCGAATAGTGTAGACGACCAGCTTGTTCGTATCGATCTCGCCCTTTCCGTCGCGCACCATCTTTTCGTAGATGTTGACGACGCAGCCATCATCGCCCGACAAGATGACTTCCGGGTTGGACGTGACCGTCCAGCGATTGTTGGTCATTTCGAGCAACGGCCCCACCCAGCGCTTATTGAAATCCGCCGGACTATCGAACTTTCCGGCCAGCCTGCTGTGACCGGCCTGGAAGAAAAACATATCGTCGGACCAATAGCTCTGCGCAGTCTCGATATCGCCGCGTTCCCAGCAATCCAGATAGTCATTGATCAATTTGCGGTTGAATTCAGCCTTGCTCATAGGGACCTCACAAAGGTGAAATGAAACATTGGTTTAAGAACGAACGATTGTTTCTTCAAGGAGGCTATGCATGGCCATGCCGTCCGTCAAATGCTTCTATTGGGCAATCGCGGGGCAGAAACCGCCTCCGCGCCGGGCTCACTTTCAAGCATCATACATCAAGGCGATAACTTCAGCCGGAAGCGGGTCCTGGGCCACCGAAGAATGAACATCGAACCGCATGAAGGAACGGCTTGCCAGCGAATAAGCGGGCCAATCCGGCACCGTCTTGTTGCCGGGATTGCCGGTTTTGGCAAAGGCGATCCAACTATCCATCATCGCATCTCGCACGGCGTACCATTCTTTGTTGCGGTAGCGCTTGCTGCGCTCCGCGATGACATCCGATTTCGCGTCGACGATCGTCGGCAGATCCTGGGTGCCGAATACAAAGCCGACATCCCCACCATGCAACGCCCAGAATCCGTTCATGAATGGTTCTTCCCAGTCGAAGCGGTAATAATAGACCGGCGCAGCATCGAGCGCGGCTTTCATGTCCGCCTGACGCACCGCATCGGCGCCCATCCAAATGGTGGTCCCGACCGCGACCATCAGATGCTGCCGATCAGCGTTCGGCATTTGATGACGGAAGGCGCGGACCAAGGCGTCCAGTCGCGGCCGTCCAAGATGACGCATCGGTGCAAGCGCTGCCAAAAGCTCCTCGTCGTTTGACGGGTTGGGAAGCGACCCATTTTGCGACATCAGCCACACCGCTTCGTCCCGCGTAGTGCCGACCAGAAGCGGCACATCTGCCCAAAGGGCCATCGCGCGTGGATCGCGTGGCTGATAGGGCAGCAGATTGCCGTCCTGGACGGGCGCCAGGGGCAGCAGGCCGATATCCCCTATCAGCGCGTCACCCTTGAAAAATTCCGCGTAGGCCGGCTTTAATTCGGTCGCAGGCACATCGACCAGAGCACGCGGGTTGTTCGGATCGACCCCCACCAACGCGCAGAGGTCGCGCACTTCCTTCTGCGCCATGTCATTCGTTCGGAATCGCGGCGCTGACAAACTCTGCACAATCGCGCGCTGGAACAGCCCCTTGGCGCTGGGCGTCGAAAGCAAGGTCGTGACTTTGCCCCCGCCCCCTGATTCCCCAAAGATCGTTACCTGCTGAGCATCGCCACCAAAGGCCGCGATGTTCCGTTGAATCCAGCGGAGCGCTTCCACCAGATCGCGATGACCGGGATTGCCGATATTTTCAAATTCAGGAACCAGTGAACCCAGGTTCAGATAACCGAAGACATTGAGCCGATGGTTCACCGTGACTACGATGACCCCGCCTCTTTCGGCCAGGGCAGAACCGTCATAGGCGGGCATACCGCCTGAACCCCACCAATAGCCGCCACCGTGAATCCAGACCATGACGGGCACGTTCCGGGCATCCTTGGGCGCCCAGATATTGAGCTTCAGGCAATCTTCGCTTTCCGGCTGCGCATCCTGCCATGCCGGGGGGTCAGGATTATTCTGATAGCAGGGCGACCCGTAGGTAAGCGCGTCCCGCACGCCATTCCACGGTTTGACAGGAACAGGCGCCTGGAAGCGCCGGTGCGCTGTGTCCTCTCCGTAAGCGACCCCCTTGAAGATGGCGAGCTTTGCAGTTTCATAGCCGCGCAGCGTGCCCTCGGCCGTTTTGACCATGCGGCGGGCCGCGGGGATAGCTGCGTCCGATGCCGAACTTGCAAGCAAGCCCCGACCCGCGAGCAAGGCGGCCGTGCTTGCAGTCACAAAATTACGGCGATCAAGTTTCACTGCCATCTCCTGCAGCGCGCCGAAACGGCTGACATCGTTTCCCCGCCCTGCACAATCCACGGTTTCTCGTTTCAGCTATCTGCATCGGCAGCCTACGATCCTCACAGCCAGTCGCACCTGTCTGCGGCGAGATAATTACAGGATAAAAGGAGGCCGACGACTAGCAGCCGTCGGCCTCAACCCGCTCAGAAATCCTTTCGGAACCCGACGCCATAGGTGCGCGGCGGAGCAAAAGAACCGAGAGCAAGCCCCGTCCAACTATTGTCGTAGGCAAAGGCTTTGCGGTTCACGTCCGTAAAGTTGCGAACGAAGCCGTACAGTTCCCATCCCTGATCTTTGCGCCCGATGCTGATGCGCGCGTTGTGCATCCAGCTGGACGGCAAGGTGGTCACAGGCGACACGATCAGGTTGGCCTTGCTTTCCGACTGATAGTCGAAATCATATTGCAGGCCGAGCTGATAGATACCGATATCGAATCTCTTGGTAACAACGCCGTTCAGGGACCATTTCGGTGCCTTAACAGGTCTTACGTCAACAATTCCTCCGGGTGTCGCGATACCCTTAACTTTCGCATCCAGATAGGCCGCGCCCAGCGAAATATTCAGACCTTCCATTGGATTGGCGAAGATTTCGAGTTCACCACCCGTATAATAGGCATCGTTGTTCGACACTGTGGAGATCAGGCCATTATAGTTGAACGCCTGATAACCGGAATAGTCGTAATAGAAAGCGCTTGCGCGGACATTGGCCTTGCCGTCGAAAATGCGCAGCTTGGCACCGCCTTCATACGCAACCACCGTCTCGTTACCAAAGGGCACCGCCGAATAGTCGACGGTTACGCCATCGGGTTGAAGGCCCAGCGTGCCGTCCGCCGTCGCATTGAAACCCCCGCCGCGGATGCCCCGGCTGACCCCCGCGTACAGCAGCATATTATTGTTGGGTTCATAGCTGACTTGGAACTTGCCGGTCCAATCGCCACGACTCTGCTTGTTGGAACTACCCCACGCCGCTGCTGACTGGGCATTGAAATCCCAATAAAGGTCGGCAGACGTGCCGGTGTAATTGGGGTCCAACGGCCCCAGCGCCACCTGCGAATTGAACACTTTGCGGTCATGGGTGTAGCGTCCGCCGACGGTAACCTTCACCGATGGCAGAATCTCATATTCGATCTGACCGAAGGCGGCATAGGAACGCGTGCGTTGCTGATAGGTATTGATGGCGTCGAAATTACCTACCAGAATGAAGTCTGTATAGTAGGAGCCTTTAAGGTCCAGGAAATAGCCGCCCACGGTCCAGTTCAACGGACCCGCGTCACCTGAAAGTCGCAATTCCTGAGAGAATTGGCGCGTGTAACCGCCGCTCGCGAAATTAAAGATATTATTTGGCGTACCGTCGGAATCCTCAAGATAATCGATCTTGGACTTGGTATAATTGCTGATCGAAGTCAGGGTTGCTCCGCCGACCGATCCTTGCAGCTTGAGCGTTCCATAATAGGTCTGCTTCTTCAGGAAGCCGATATCGTTGAACGACCCTTCGGTTCCCTTACTGCTCGGATCGCGATATCCGAACGGATCATTGCCGGCACCCGTGCCATAAATATCAACATCCGCAGGGACGAACTGGGTTACGCCATTGGCATCAACATAGACCGGGTAGGCTTTGTAGACCCCCTCCCGATGCTTGGGGCTCTTGTTGAGCGACCCGGTCACTATCGCCTTCCAGTCCGAGCCAATGTCGAAGGCGAGCTTCCCGCGTATCCCGAAGCTATTGGATTCGAAACTGTCCTTGCCGCCCGCCGGATTGTTGTTCTTGAACCAACCGTTACCGATCTGTCCAAAAGCTGCGAGGCGGAACGCGACACCATCCGCAATCGGCCCACCGACGGCCCCTTCGACGCGTCCGGTGGAAAAGCTGCTATATTCGGTATTGAAATAGCCGTCCCAATCCTTGGTGGGATCCTTGGTCACGAACTGAAGCAGGCCACCTGTCGAGTTCCGGCCAAAAAGCGTTCCCTGCGGCCCACGAAGCGCCTCCGCGCGCGCAAGGTCATAGACAGGGAAGGCGACCATCGATGGCGTCGGAACGTAGACTTCATCAAGATAGACGGCGTTGGGCGCTTCCTGATGCTCCGAATAGTCGACCTGCGACACACCGCGTATGGTCACAAAAGCATTGAGCCCGCCGCCACTGCCGCTGTCAAATTCCAGCGCAGGGACCTGACGCGCTATGTCAGCAGCCGTCGCGACACCCAGTTTGGAAAGTTCGTCGCCCGACAACGCCGTGATGGCAATACCGACCTTCTGGATGGATTGCTCACGGCGCTGGGCCGTGACGACGATCTCACCCATGCCCTCACGGGCTTGGCTGTTCGGCGCCTGCGCATGAGCAGGGCTGATCATGACAAGCGAGAGGCATCCGCCTGCAAGAAGACCGGCGCGATACGCCTGCCGCAATATCCGCGCCTGAGCACCGCTGATGACAGGATCATCACTGAGTCGCCCCAACTGGTTAGACGTAAATTTGCCTAATATTTTCATGGAATCCCCCCGTCGTGTCTTTGAAGATCTGCTGGAGTGAAGTGGATATTAATGAACGATCGTTCGTACGTCAAGCGGATAAGTTGATATCTCCTCGATGGTGAGGAGCCGGGCTGATAAAAAAGCACATATGACATCAAGCAGGAGACGCCCTTTAGTCGCAGCGAAGAAGGATAAGAGTGGAGGATTGACGAACGCCATCCGTCTTAGAGTTGCGATCCAAGCCATCGGACTGGCCGTGCCCAGCGGAAGCGCGATCCACACGGGGGCAAAGATCATTTGCCGTCATTGGGGGAGTAAAGATATGGGTGGTGCAAACGAGACGATATGTTGACTTTTGCAACGCGCAGACAAGCCATCTCAGGCCGCCTGCGTCCATCGATAGTCGGATATAGCGAGAGGAAGTGGCGGAATAGTGATGATCCTATCTGATGCCGTTGGGCAAACGGATCATTCCAGAGAGAGTCCGTCCCACATGCCCAAACTCGAACGTCTCTGGGACAGCCTATATCACTGGGCTGAGCATCGTTCCGATCGGGTCGCGATCAGGCACGGATCGAGGCTGATGACCTTCGCTCAACTGGCGCACGAGGCGGAGTGCCGGGCGCAATGGCTCATGAATCTGGGCGTGACGGCTGGCGATCGGGTCATCGTCGTGGGCTATAATAGCATCGACTGGGTGGTCGCCTATCTGGGCATCATGCGCTTGGGAGCCATCGCGGCTCTGGTCAATAACCGGATTTCGCCTAAGCAGATGGCCGATTCTGCTGCGTTATTGGAGGCGAAACTCGCCCTGGCGGACATCAAGCACCAATATATGTTCGGTATCGCGAACGTGCGGCTTGATGTGCTGGAAGCATGGGAACGGCCGCTTCAAATGTCACTTCCGCCTCTCCCTGCCGCCGACGATCCGGCAGTCATAAGCTTCACGTCGGGCACGACGGGGCTGCCAAAAGGCGCGGTTCTGAGCGCGCGGGCCATTTTCGAAGCATCCGCCACCTATCAGCGGTTTCTGAATACCGGCCCGGACGACAACACCATCGTGCTTTCGCCCCTGTTCCACAATACGGGTTTTATCGACCAATTGGGGCAGATGCTGATCGTCGGCGGCGAGACGGTGCTGGTGACAGAGTTTCATCGCAAGGATGCCATTGAGGCTTTCCGCCAGTCGCCCTCCACCTTCGTCACTGCTGTTCCCAGCGTGCTGCGCATGCTGATGCTGATGGACGAAAGCGATGTCGTGTTCGGACCTGCCCGTGTTGTTGTGTTCGGGGGATCGCCCATGCCTCAGGCCTGGTCGAGCGAACTTAACGACCGTTGGCCTCATTTGGCATTGGTCCACGGCTACGGCCTCACCGAGTTCGGATCGGCCTGCACTTTCCTCCCGGCCACGCTTATTCATGATCATGGCGCGTCTGTCGGCTTTCCCGCACCGGGGGTGAAAATGCGGCTCGTGGACGACCAGGACAACGATGTGCCAGCGGGTACAGTCGGCGAGATATGGGTGGCAGGGCCAACACGCATGCTGGGCTACTGGCGCTGTCCGGCCGAAACCGCACGAAAGATCCGTGGCGAATGGTTGCGGACTGGTGATCTGGGGAAGATGGACCAGGACGGACGCCTATATCTAAGCGGCCGGGTGGACGACATTATCAATCGCGGCGGGGAGAAGATCCTGCCTTCTCACGTCGAGTGCCTGCTATCGGAATGCCCCGGCGTCGCCAACTGCACCGTCGTTGGCGTTCCTGACCCAGTGCTGCACCAGGTGCCGGTCGCCGTGGTGGAACGCCGGGAAGATCAGGCGTTCAGTCGCTCCGACGCCGTCGCTCATTTGACCGCCAACCTGCCCTGCTATGCCGTTCCCAAGGAATATGTCGTCGTAGATCGGCTGCCGCGGATGGCTTCAGGCAAGGTCGATCGCAAGGCTGCCTTGGACCTGGCGATCGCCCGGTGCGCACGATGAGCGTCGCCGGTTGCGAATAGAAACCGACGCGGGATTTCATCACGGCAAGGCATAGGCCACGACATAGTCCCCAACACGCTTGCTGTAAGGCGTTCCACCCGCAGCCACGACGACATACTGCCGTCCTGTGCGCGGGGACAGATAGGACATGGGCGTCGCCTGCGACCCGGCGGGAAGCCGCGCCTTCCATAGCTCACGCCCGCTGGCGGAATCCCACGCCCGAAGGAAGGGGTCGTTGGCACCGGCGTAAAAGGCAAGGCCTGACGCCGTCATCATGGTCGATGAAATGGACGGCATGCCCAGCTTCACCGGCAGTTCCACACCGACCAGGTTGAATGTCTGCTCCAATCCCGTGCCAGCCGGTACTTGCCATCTGACGCGGCGGCTCTGGAGGTCAATCGCGGTGATCTTGCCCCAGGGCGGCTGTTCGCACGGCAATCCGAGGAGCGACAGGAAGCTCTTCAGCTCGACGCCGAAGGGCGCACCCTTGACGGGATGGAGTTCATAGCCTGCATGGCTGAAATTGGCCTGTACTTTGCCTTCCACGTCCTTACGCGGGACCAGTCGGACAATGGTGGAAAGGCGAATGTCATTGACCATCAGAAGCTTGCGCGCCGGATCAATCGCCACCCCGCCCCAGTTCATGCCGCCAAGATAGCCGGGCCAGATCAGCGTGTCGCTTTCGGCCGGGGGTGTATATTGCCCCAGATAATGCAACTTGCGGTATGCGATGCGGCAGGCGAGCTGATCGAAGAAGGTAAGGCCCCACATATCGCGTTCGGTCAAGCGCTGCGGGATCAACTGCGGCATGCCAACCGAATAGGGTTGCGTCGGCGACAGGTGATCGCCGGGCGCAGCAGTTTGCGGAACCGGGCGCTCGGCCACCGGCGTGACCGGACGCCCGTTCCGCCGGTCGAGAACATAGATCTGACCAGCCTTGCCGACCTGCACCAAGGCCGGGATCGTCCCCCCTCGCCCATCGGGCATATCTACGAAGGAAGGAGGCGCGGACAGGTCCCAATCCCAGAGGTCATGGTGGACCGTCTGATAATGCCAGGCGAGGCGCCCGGTCTCCACATTGATGGCGATGACGGAGGTTGAATAGCGGTCGGTTTCGGGCGAACGCATGCCGCCCCAATGATCTGACGTTCCGTTGCCGGTGGGCACATAGACCAGCCCCAACCGGTCATCGAAGGTCGCCGTACCCCAGAAATTCGGCGTGGAACGAGCGAATTTAACGGACTGGTCTTGGGCGACGCCAGGCTGAGGCTGCCCCCCTTCCCGTCCAGCATCCCATGCCCAAACAAGGCGGCCCGTAACGGCGTCGAAGGCCCTGACCACCCCGCCCGGCTCATCCGCTGACTGATTATCGGATACCCAGCCACCAACGATCACCCTGCCCCGCGCCACAAGAGGCGCGGAGGTTGGATAGTACCATCCCGGCTTCATCGTGCCCAATCCTACGGTCAGATCGACCTGCCCGTTACGGCCGAAGCCGAGGCAGGGCTGTCCATTGGTCGCATCGAGTGCGATCAGTCGGGCATCAATGGTGGTGGCCAAAATACGCTGGGTACAGTCGCCTGCGATTTTGCCTGTCGCTGGCGCGGAAACCTCATGGAAGGCGACGCCCCTGCACCGGTTCCAGGTACCGTTGGCGCTGACCTTCGGATCGAAGGACCAGACGCGCCGTCCCGTATCGGCATCGACGGCGAATATGCGGTTATGCGCCGTACAGAAATAGAGGTTTGACCCCACCTGGATCGGCGTGGCCTGCATGTCGGGACTATCGTTGACCTCTCCCGTGCGGAAGATCCAAGCCTGCTTCAACTGGGACACATTATCCCTGTTGATCTGGGCAAATGGCGCGAAATGACCCGCGCCTGCATCCCCGCCATAGGATCGCCATTGCCATGCGGGGTTGTTCACTGCTTCCACGCCATCGGCGCGGGTATCGGCACCGTGGATCACACCATGCGGCAGGAACATAGCCGCTATCCCGGCGACGATGATGAGCAATTGCAGCGCGACCGCCGCGCGGCCTGCGCGGCGCTTCGACGGGACCAGCCGCCCCCAGAGCCACGCCATGATCACACCCATGACAAGAAAGGGACCCAGGCGGGGCAATTGAGGCCAGAAATTCAATCCGGCTTCAGCCAGCGCCCAGACGATTGTGCCCGCATAGGCTGCCGCAAAGATCCAGAACGCAATGACCTTCGCGCGCATGAGGAAGCCACCGCTGAGCGTCAATGCGGCCCCAGACAACAGATAATAGGGCGTGCCACCCAGCAGGACGAGCCATGCACCACCCAGCAGCAGGATCAACCCGACAAGGGCAAGCAAGGCGCCCAACAAGCGGCAGGCGTTGCGCAGGAAGGCGCCAGGAGCACCCTTCGCCCGAGCGCCGCTTTCCATCGGATCAACTGGCATTCGCTGCTCCTTCATCGGTCCCCGTTCCGGGTTGCGCTTCACGGCGTTTCCGCTGGATCAAAAAGCGGTCAGTCCGCCATCCACGGCAACGGCCTGACCGGTCAAATAGCTGTTGGAAGGCGATACGAGCGCCAATATGGCAGACGCGACCTCTTCTGGTTCGGCCAGCCGCTTCATGGGCACGGCGGCTTCCATTTGCGCCTTGCGCTCGATGAGGTTGCTCTCCGTGACAAGCGGGGTGAGGCTGAAATAGGGGCAGATCGCATTTACCCGAACATTGCTGCGCGCAAATTCCACCGCAGCGGTGCGCGTCATGCCGACCACTGCATGCTTGGCCGCGCCATATGCCAGATTTTTCGGTGCGCCCGCGATGCCAGCGACGGACGCGACGTTCATGATCGAGCCGCCGCCGCCCGCGATCATCGCCGCGATCTGATGCTTCATGCCCAGGAAAATGCTCTTGGCATTCAGCGTGAAGTTCCAGTCAAGGTCCTGTTCGGTCGTGTCCAAAAAGCTCTTCATGGGCGAGGTGCCCCCCGCATTGTTGATCGCGATGTCAAGGCGGCCGAAGGTCGCGACCGCAAGGTCAACCAAAGCTTTCTGATCTCCCTCCACGGTGACATCGCATCGTACCCACGCGATCCGGCCAGGAATCGAGGCGGCCAGTTCCGCGAGCGCCGCTTCGTTGAGATCGCCCAGCACGAGGTTGGCGCCAGCTTCCAGGAGCTTTGACGTCAGCACACGGCCGAACCCACCGGCCGCACCAGTGATCAGGACCGTCCTGCCCGAAAATTCACCCATATCTTACTTGTCCATTCAAGTTCAGAGGCCGTGAGGATGATCAGGGCTTGTAATGACCACAGGTCTTGCCGCCATCGAGCCGGTATTCAGTGCCATTGGTGTGGCGCGCTTCATCCGAAGATAAATGTGCGACCACGTCGGCCACGTCTTCGGGCTGCGCAAATCTTGCAAGGGGCACCGCCTTTCGAAGCGCTTCCAGCTTTTCAGGCGACAGGTTCGCCAACAGCTTGTCGGCCATCGGCGTTTCGACGAAGCCGGGACAGACCGCATTGGTCCGCACACCATAACGTCCATAGTCAAGCGCCAGCGACTTCATCAGCCCATGCACGCCATGTTTGGAAGCGATGTAGGCCGCAAAGTCGGAGTCACCCCACATGCCCGCGTCCGAACTGATGATCGTGAACGTGCCGCGTGTCTTGATCAGCTCAGGCATTGCAAAACGTGCGAGATAGAAGACTGAATCCAGATTGATCGATATACACTGTTTCCAATCTTCGATACTGGTTTCAGTCGCATTTCCCTTGGGAGCGACCCCAGCCGACGCGACGACTGTGTCGATGCCGCCATAGGCTTCTGCGAACCTGCGTACCGCTCGTTCCACCGCATGACCATCGCTCACATCGGCGAGAACAACGAGGGCTTGGCTGCCCATATCTTCAATTTGAGCGCTCAACGTTTTCGCCGCGCTTTCATTGCGCCCCACCAGGCAGAGCGTCGCCCCCCGTTCGGCCAGCCGCAGCGCAGTGGCCCGCCCGATGCCCGATGTCGCCCCGGTGACGAGCGCGCGCTCCGGCGAAGCGTCCGATGTTCCCTTCAGGCGTTCATGTCTGAACATTTGGGTCATTTCCCGCTATCAGGATGAGGAAGTTGACGGAGGCATTCCTCCGTAGCCGCACAGAAATTGTCGATGTCTTGCGCAACCATGGCGGTGGACAGGAACCCCATGCCGGCGCCCGACACATGGAAGCCCTTGAGCACGAGCATGCGCTGCAATTCCATCATCGCCGCACTTTCCGCCGGGCTGTGTCGCTGGCTGCGATAGTCGTAGACGGGGCGCTGATGCGTGATGATCTTGAACATGGATCCAACGCCCGTAACCTGCCCCGGAAACCCTGATGAGGCGAAGGCTTGCGTCAAACCGGCGCGGACGCGATCGCCCAGCGTGTTGATATGCGCGACCAGTTCAGGCGTCAGCAGGTCCAGCGTCACCTTGCCCGCCGTCATCGTTATGGGATTGGCCGAAAAAGTCCCGCTCCAAGGGACCAGCGGCCTGCCCGAGCGATGATCGAAGACCTGCATGACCTCCTTCGATCCGACGAGCGCACCGACCGGAAAGCCGCCGCCGATGATCTTGCCCAGCACGGTCAGGTCGGGCTTCACGCCGAATTTCTTCTGCGCCCCACCATGGTCGAGCCGGAAGGTAATGACCTCATCCAGGATGAACACTGCGCCGATCTCTGTCGCAAGGTCGCGCAGGCTAGCTGCAAATTCCGGCGATACGGGCGTAAAGCCCAGATAGCTTGGCGCGGCATCCAGCAAGATCGCGCCGATCCGGTCCTTATGCGCCCGGATCACGCTGGCGGCGGTTTCCGGATCATTGAAAGGAATGACATAGACATCCTCGAGCAATCGATCGGGAACACCCGCCGCATAGCCGACCGATTTGGGCGGCGTGGCGAACTGTTCCTTGGGTGTATCGAGGCTGACTTCGGCATAGTCGTAGGAGCCATGATAGCTGCCTTCCACCTTCACGATCGCCGGGCGGCCGGTATAGGCGCGCGCGGCCTTGATCGCCGACATCACCGCTTCGGAACCACTATTGCTGAACCGGACATTTTCCGCCGACTCTATGCGGTCACACAGCAGTTCAGCGAGCTCGATTTCAATCTCGGTCGGATTGGTGAAGGCTGTGCCCAGCACCAATTGTTTGGAAACTGCCTCTATGATCGCCGGATTGGCATGACCATGGATGAGCGATGCGAAATTGTTGAGCAGGTCCAGCCGCGACGTGCCATCGACGTCGGTGACATAGGCGCCCTTGCCGAATTTCGTATAGACCGGGAAGGGCTCAAGCCACGGCACCAGCCGCGTAATGCCCCCGGGATAGACCTTGAGCCCGCGTTCGTAGAGTTGCCTCGATTGGGAGTCCTGGTCAGGCCAGATTGCCATTTTTAACCTCGTCAGTATCAGAATGGTGCATCGCCATGCGATGCCCCGTCATTTTCAGAATGCTTCCCGCGCCGCCGTCAGCCAGCCGCCATCGATGACGTACGCGCTGCCATGCACGTAATCGGCATCGTCACTGCCAAGGAACGCTGTCATCTTCGCGATCTCCTCAGGCTGGCACCATCGGCGTGCGGGCACCTTCGCCACCGCCGCTTCCATGTCGGGGGACGTAGCGGTCTGCGTATCGGGGATCGCCATCGGCGTCGCAGTCGCGCCGGGGCAGATCGCATTCACCCGGATGCCGAGCGCGCCATATTCGAAGCAAAGCTGACGGGTGAGGCCCATCACCGCATGTTTGGACGCGGTATAGGCCGAACCGCCGCCTGCCGCGCTGAACGAAGCGGTGGACGCGATGTTGATGATCCCGCCCTTGCCCTGTTTCAGCATGTGGGGAATGGCATATTTCGCCATCAGGAACGGCCCGGTCGCGTTGGCGGCCATCACCTCGTTCCATTCGTCCAGGCTGACTTCATGTGCCGGGCGATAGCTGTCCAGCACGCCTGCATTGTTGCAGAGCAGGTCGATACGGCCCCAGCGCGCGATAACCTCGTCAATCGCGCCGATCACATCGGCCTCCACCGCGACATCCGCGCGGATGGCCATGACCCTCTCGGGACCGCCACCCAGTTCGACCGTCTGGCGTATCTTGTCCAGCGTTCGCCCCAGAGCCGCCACGCGACCGCCCTGAGCGACGAACTCGCTCACCATGGCGCGTCCCATGCCAGAACCCGCTCCGGTCACCACCACCACTTTTCCGTCATATTTCATGGATCAACACCTGTTCATTGGCATGTGGGGATCAACGTCATTGCGCGTCGTCATCAGGGAAGGTGCTGGCCGTGACGATGTGGCCGTACCAGTCCGGCCGCGTCTTTCGCCAGCGCATGGCCAGCCCCACGCCCGCAGCGAAGGTCGCATAGAGCGAAGCCAAGAATAGGGTGGCCAAGGTGGGGGAGGCGTCCACAAACACTTCGAAGTTGATCGTCGCGTAGATCGCAATTGCCGTGAGGCTGATGAAGCCCAGCACGGGTGCAATACGGTAGCTCCAGAGGCTGCCCGTCTCTTCCTGCCGTGACAGGTATCGGATAATCGCCAGCGATGCGATCGCGAAGAGCAACAGCATCCCCATAGTCCCGAGCCCCACGGCCCAGGCATAGAATTGCAGCACCGGATCAATCTTGAACAGGACGACCGGCACGACCACTGCGACGACGGTCGCGCTCTGCAACAACGATCCCAGCGCAGGCGAACCATGGCGGGCATGGGTCTTGCCAAAGGCCGAAGGCAACACGCCATCGCAGCCCAGGTTGAAGAAGTAGCGGGCGATGGCGTTGTGGAACGATAGGACGGCGGCCAACAGGCTGCTGATCAACAACAGATACATCGCGTCCACTGCCACCTGCCCCACATAATTTCCCAGCGCTTGGGGGAACATGCCCGCCGGATCGGTCGCGATCTTCTGAGCAGCCGCCGTCACCCCATAGGCGTTGATGAGCAGGAATGTGGATATCGAGTAGAAGAGGGCGATGAGGATGATCGAAAGGAAGGTCGCGCGAGGGATGGTTTTGTCCGGCGATCGGACCTCCTCGCTGTAGATGGCGGTCGCCTCGAACCCTAGAAAGCTGCCGACAGCCATCATGATCCCGATGCCCGCATTGCCTGAAAAGAGCGACGTCAACGAATAGGGCGTGAAGTCCAGACCGCCCGACGGACCGCCGCGCCACAGCACAGCTGCGTCCAGCAACGCGACGATTCCGATCTCGCCCAACATGGCAAGGCCCAGCATCCGGGCGGAAAGATCGATGCGCCGGTATCCAAGAGCCCCGACCGCGGCCCAGGCCGCCGCTGTGGCGATCCACCAGGGAAATGCGGGGACACCGAGCCGGGCGTGAAGATATTGGACGATCGACACGCCGACCATTCCGAAGGTGCCGGTCTGTAGCAGCGTATAGGCAAAAATCGCCAGAAAGGCGCCGCCCAGCCCGAACTGTCGGCCCAACCCTTTAGTGAGATAGATGTAGAAAGCGCCCGCCCCCTCACCCTTGCGGGCAATGGACCCCGCCATCGCCATGAATCCGAAAGCGAAGAACAACAGCGCCGCCCCGGCGATCAGGAAAGACGACACCAGACCGACGCCGTTGCCCACCGCCATTGATACCGGCGCGAACGCCGCCATGACGGAAAGGGGCGCGGATGCCGCGAGGACTGTCATGGTAAGGTCGAACACACCCATATTGCCGGACAGCTTGCCATGAGGCTCGACGGCATGCGCGGCGGGCGCGGACGACAGGATGGCGTCGGGAAAGGCGGACAGGCTGGGCGTCGTCATTGCCTTCACCCCGCCTGAAACTGGGCCACGGGCGCTGCCCTGCGCAGGGCAGCCGTGGCTTCCGCATCGACCGCCAGCGTCTCGTCCTCGACCCGGCCGGTGAAGGCGACGCCATAGACGTCCCTTGCCCGGTCGATCGTTTCCCATCCTTCCAGCACGTCGTCCAGCACCAGCGCAGGATCACGCTCACGCGGATTTCCGTACCCGCCGCCCGAAGAGTCGAAGCCGCGCAGATATTCGCCCTTTTTCAGCTCCACCTGAATGGAATTGGGCAGCGCGACCTCCGTCCCGTCTGCCAATACATGCCAGCCGCCCGCCGTCAGCCCGTCTTGGCCCCCACGCACACCCTTTGGCGCATAATATTGGCTGTCGAGCTGATAGATGGCGGTGACGGGATAATTAGTCGGTCCATAGGCCAGATCACACGACATGCCGCCCCGGCGCCTGCCTGCGCCGCCGGTGCCACCGCGCAGGCGCATATGCTTGTAGATGATGGGCATTTTAAGCTCATCGATCTCGATGGAATCGCGATACATGAGCCCGCTGACCACCGGCAGGCCATAAGTGACCCAGCCGTCCGCGCTGTCGCTGGCCGGGCCGCCATTGGCCGCAACCACCAGCTGGTTGACGAACGGCGCATCATCATAGCGGTGGTCGCGCCCGGACAGTACGGCATAACCCACGCCCACGCCGGTGGCCCCTTCGGCAACGCCAAAGCCGTCTATCTGGGAAAAGGCCGAACCGACCATGTTCACCAGCCGGTCGGCGATGTTGGTCGTCGCGACTGAGCAGCTGTGCGGGAATTTGGGCCTACCGACGACGCAGCCGTCCGACAGCTTCACATCGACGCGGCGGAACGCGCCCGAATTTTTCGGCACATCACCGGGCATCGCGTTGAAGATTCCCGCGAACACGCTCGCCATTGTCGTGGCTTCGGTCAGATTGAGGCCGCAATCGACATTGGGGATATTATCGCGCAGGTCGACTTCGATCCGGCCCTCGCCCGGCTTCACATCGATCACGACGTTCAGCGGCACGCCGTCGGGCAGGAAGGGTTCGAAAGGATCGTGACGGCCACTATTCTTTAGCTTCACCTCAGGCAGCGCGTTGATGGCCTTTTCCATCCGCGCCTCGGAATATTCCAGCCAATAGGATTTGAATGCCTTCAGCGTGTCCTTGCCATATTTATCGCAAAGTTCCTTAAGCCGTCGTTCGGCGATCCGCGCCGATCCGATCGCCGCCAGAAAATCGCCATACCATTGCCCCGGCACGCGGATGCGGCGGCGGCACATGCGGACGATGTCGTCGATCATCTGATAGTCACGCTGAACCTGCACGACCGGGAAGATCAAAGCGCCTTCCTGATAGACATCGACCGCCGAAGAATAATAGCTGGTCGGAAGGGAATTGCCGATGTCGGCCTGGTGCGCCTTGACCGTCGCGGTGAACATATGTTCGCCATCAAGAAAGATGGGGACCAGCGTGCAATGGTCGGCGGGGTGCGAATTCCCGACATAGGGATCATTGTCCAGGAACGCGTCCCCTTCCTTCAGGTCGGGATGCATGCGGACCATTTCGGCGGCCTGTTTCTGCACGCCGAATATGTGGACGGGCAAACCTTCGGCGCAGGCGAACAGTTCGCCTTCCGCCGTACACATGGCACAGGAGAAATCCCGCGCACTATTGATCACCGACGACCGTGCCGTGCGCAGCAACGTGTTCGTCATCTCCCGAACGATGCCGTCCATCCGGTTGGCGAGGACGGCCATCAATATGGCGTCGTTCCGTTTGCTGTCTTCTGCCATCATGCCTGCTCCGCACGGGTGTGAAGGATGTAATTGCCCGCGCCGCTGATCTCGGCGGACATGCCCGGATAGACCACCAGGGTCGTGGTCGGCTCCTCGACGATGGCGGGGCCGCTGATGATCATGCCGGTCTTTAGGTCGGCCGGTTTGAAGATCGGCGTATCGATGGCTGCATCACCCCCGAAATAGCAGGTCCTGTTATGATCGGGCGTCGGCGCGGCAAAACGGTCCACCTTGGGCGAAGGGTCCATCTTCTTGGAAAGCTCGACGGTCAGGCGACCTTTCCAGTTGATGATTTCCACCGGAGATTCTTCATCGCGGACAGCGAAGACGCGCTCATGCAGATCATGAAAGCTTGTGGTCAGCGCATCGATGTCCGCCTGGCCGTTGAAGCGGTCGCAGGAAACCGGCGTGTCGAGTTCCCAGACCTGCGCAAGATAGCGCGCCTCGGCGAAAAATTCGATGCGCCACGGCGCGTCTCCGGCATTTTCAAGCTGCGAGCGGAAGCGATTGAGTTCGGCCTCAATCCTGGCCAACGCCGCGTTCACCCCTTCCCTGTCGAAGCGCAGCGTCGATGTGAAATGCGGCGCGGTGCTTTCCGTGACGATATCGGCGAACTGCATGCCCGATGCCGACAAGGCTGACGCAACCTTGGGCAGCACCACTGAGTCAGAGCCCAGTTCGGCGGCGATCGCCATGATGTTCATGCCTGCCGCACCGCCGCCTGCGACCACGGTGCTTTCCCGTGGGTCGATGCCCTGCTGGACCGTGATCTCGTGAATGGCCTTGACCATATGGTCGGTGGCGATGCGCATGATGCCCCAGGCCGCAGCTTCGATGGACAGGCCAAGCGGATCAGCGACCTTCGCGATGGCCGCCCGCGCGGCGGCAACGTCCAGTTTCATGCGACCGCCCAGGAAGTAATCGGGGTCGAAATAGCCAAGCACGCACGCTGCGTCCGATGTCGTGGGATTTTGCCCTCCACGTCCGTAGCAGGCTGGACCTGGTTCAGACCCTGCCGATTGCGGGCCGACACGCAGCATGCCGCCATCGTCGATCCACGCGATCGACCCGCCCCCTGCGCCGATCGAACGGATATCGACCGACGAGATGCCCAGCAGGTCGCCTTCCCACAAGCCGCCCAGCCAGGTGTCACGGCTATAGACCAGCTGACCATTGCGTGAGAGGCCGACGTCAAAGGTGGTGCCGCCCGTATCGGCGACGATCATATTGTCGCCAAGCCCTTCGGCGACCGAATAGGTGACGCCCGCGACCGGCGCCATAGACGGGCCGGACTTGGCCATGTTGATCGGCGATTGCATGACCGATTCCAGGTCCATGACCCCGCCGAAGCTGGTCGAAACCAAGATCTGCCCCTTATAGCCCGCCGCGCGTATATCCTGTTCGAACTCGAACAGATGTTTCTGCATCAATGGCTTGAGCGACGCGTCGATCGCCGTCGCCGACGCCCGGCGATATTCGCGGATGATGGGCGCGAGCCGGTGCGACAATGTATAGGGAATACCGGGCAGAACTTCCTCGATCAGCGCGCCGATCGCCAGCTCATGTTCGGGATTGATGAACGACCATAGCAGGCAGACGCCGATCGCTTCGAAACCGCGATCGCCCAGCTGCCGCAGCAGGGCGCGCACCGCGTCCTGATCCAGCGCCCCGACCACCTTGCCTTCCGCGTCGATCCGCTCGGGCACTTCGAAGGTCCGCCGACGGGGAATATAGGGTGCGGGATAGGATTTGGTGAAGTCGTACCCGTCCAGCTTCCCGCCTTCCTTGAGCACAAGGATATCCGGGAAACCTTCGGTCGTCAGGAAAGCCGTCTTCGCGACATTGCGCGTCACGATCGCATTGGTGGCACGCGTCGTGCCGTAGATGAACAGCGTCGTGTCCGCCAGCAGCTGTTCAAAGCCGAGGCCAAGGTCGGCAGCCGCAGCCTTGATAGACTCGCTAAGGCCGCCAAACACGCGGCCATGGGTGGTCAGCGCCTTGCCGATCGTCTGCTTGCCCGACGCATCGCGAACGATGACGTCGGTAAAGGTGCCTCCCGTATCCACGGAAATAGTAAAACTCATGCCTCAACATTCCCTACTTGGCCCAGACATGGACCAGGCGCCCTGAAGGGCGGATGGTTCGAGCAGCCCGAGCATGCGAGACACTCGGACGACGCGTGATCGGATCGGCAAAGGGTGGGGAGATCGTCGTGAGGCCAGCCGCTCGAAGATAATGCCTCGGCAATGGCGGATTTCACGCAGGTGCCCCCGTTGTCATTCCCATCCAACTACGCATACTATCGCATTTCGATTTCGAATATGATAGCGAACGTTTGTTAATGCAAGTGCAAAGTTGGAGTTGCTGTGACGGATCAGGAGCCAAACAACGTCGCCGCCTGTTGCATCGATGGTTGCCATCAGGCTTCGGAGAGTATTAAGGAACCGGCAGAATGACTTCACCGACAAATCAGACCAAGGTCCTGCGAAAGCGCGCTGGATACGAGGCCCGACTGGCCGAATCCGAAGAGCTGGCGATCGAGCGGGAGAACCGCGCCACGCGATCGGATACCCGGGCACGGCTGCTGGTCGCGGCGCTCGACCTGTTTTCGAAGAACGGCTTCGAAGCTTCGACGATGCGTGACCTCGCTCAGTTCGCAGGTATCAAGGCGCCCGCGATTTACAACCACTTCAAATCGAAGGAAGCGTTGCTAGGCGAAGCTCTGCTATGGGCAATGGAGGATTTCAACGAGCGGGTCCTGGGTCCTCGCGACCCCCGTGAATCGAATGTTGAAGCTTTGAAAGGGATTTTGGAGCGGCACATCCGCTACCAATTGGACAACCCGGTCATCGCCAGGGCCTTCGACATTTTGATGGCACACAATCTGCTTCAGCGCGTCGGCGAAATAACATTCCAGCAGGCCATTCAGGATCGACTGCGAGTATATTTACGCGAAGTGACAAAGCTGGTGTCTCTGCTTGTCGAAGAGTCTTCGGTGAAGGCCGACTACAGGATCGTGTCGAGTGCCATATCGACCATGTATGACCAGGTCGGACGCTGGTACGTTTCCACCTCAAAGGCAGCTGACGACGATCTCGTCGCGACTTACTGGGACTTGGCAAGACGGATGCTTGGCATCGACAGGTAACACCGGGTTGCCTGATCCCTTGACGTCGATGCGCGTCAAGCACTGGCAGTGTGGTTTCTCCGTGACCATCAGGGCGGGTTATCAATAGGTCGTCCCGAAGCCGACCGCTACCGCCACTGAAGCGGACCCCATAATCGGCATAGGAACGGCCATGCTCCCGTCCACTGGAGCATGGCCGTCTCTTTAACTCCGCAGCCGGTTATCCCTGGGCGCAGGATCTCAACATGTCGGTATATTCCTGGCGTGTTGCGACCCGGCGGCCAAGAACCTCACCCAGCTTCGCGCCGAGTTCGAAGGTCTGCAGGTTCGACTGGATGCGATCATCGCGATGCGGCCAGAGCCAATAGGTATCCTCCATGCCCACGCGAATGTGCAGGCCCATCGCAGCCGCCAGCGTAGCGACATACATGGATGCCCGGCCAGCCGCGCACACCATGATCACGCCGTCCGGATCGACGTCGCGGATCGTGGTGACGGTGCGCATCAGGCCCTCGACCATCTGGCGTGGATTTTCCATGGGGCTGCAACCCGGCAAGGCGGGAAGGATCAGCCAGAAGGCCGGTCCCTTGATGAGGCCGCTCTTGATCAGGAAGCGGTCGGCATTGGCAACGTCGGCGTCAGTATAGACGGCGATTTCAGGAATGCCGCCATTTTCCAGAATGAGGCGCACCTTTTCGATCATGACCGGCGCGGGCTTGCTGAACAGAGAGTCGCCGATATAGGTCGTCGTGGTGTTGATCGGCGCACCGTCCAGCAGACCAGTCGCCAGCACCCGCTTCATTTCAGCCCATTCGCCTTCCAGCGCAGGAACAAGGCAGCCATCGACCGACAGGTCGGGATAGTCCTTCTTCAAGGGCGCGACGACCTGTTCGAAGCGATCGAGCGAGAGAACATTATAGCCTTCATCGTCGCGAACATGGATGTGGACCGTGCTTGCCCCTGCCTCAAGGCATTCGCGGGCAGAATTGCGGATTTCTTCCGGTGTATACGGCTGGTTCGGGTTCTGCGAACGGCGGAAGAAAGCGCCGGTAATGGCCACGGATACCGCCAGGGTTTCAGGGATATTCCATGGAACGGAGATCGGTGCATCGTGGAACGCAGAATGTTCCAGATCCAGAACGATCGGCGCGCCGTAAGGCCGCCAGATCATCCGCTCATTTTCGCGAGCGACACCTTTCCCAACTCTATCCCAATCAATCTTAACCATTTTTCACTCCTACGCTTCCGTAATCCAACTATCCGCGACGACATATCTGCCGCCGCAAATCTCACTCACTCATCTATCCGCAGCAGCCCGCGGAACATGCGCCATCCGTGGCGCCGAGCCGGGGGTCGACCTGCTGGATGATGGAACGGGTCCAGGCGCGCAGCTTCACCGCCGAGCGGCCAATCCCACGATCAAAGCTGAGCGGCGTCACCGAAACATGACCCTTGTCCAGCGCCCATGCGTCTGATCCCGGCTCTTTCGCGAAACGGGGAAGCCCGTTGGCGTGCGGCTGCACCAGCCAGCTGTCCTCAGATTCAACGTTTGCCCGTCGGCAATCCAGCGGTTCCCAGATGCATTCGCTGAAAGAGGTCAGCTTGATATGCCGGTCTGCCAGATGAGCCGGTACATTGATGTTCAGAACGCTGCGATCGGGCGGCGGCGAGCCGGCCAACCAGGCGGCAAGCTCCGCACCGACCGTGCTCGCCCATGCGAAGTCGGGGGTGCCCCTGCTCCCGCAGCATGAGTGACTCCCATGCGCCTGTTGCGAGATGGCCATGGCCGGATATCCCAGCATCCCGCCTTCCAGGGCGGCGCCCAATGTCGAGCTATTGCTTGCATCCTCTCCGACATTGGCTTCCTCGCCTATCCCAACCACGACGGCGCGCACCTGACTTGCAAGGCCCGACAGGATCGCGATGCGGACGCAATCGGGCGCCGTGCCGTGCACGCGATACAGCGGGTGACGATCATCACCGCCCGACCTTTCCACCAACACTGGCTCGCACTCCGAAATCGCTTTTGAAAGCCGAACCTGCGGGGCTGCGGGCGCTACCGTCAGCACGTTGAAGCCGGACAGTATCAACGCGCTGCGCAGGGCAGCGATGCCCGGTGCGTCGTAACCTTCCGCGTTGGTCAACAGGATGTTCATCGCGTACCGCTTCCGCTTTTGCAAAGCCGAGGAGCGCTCGGACAGATACAATAATTAACGTTTGTTTATGTTGTCAGCAACTGTTCGTTTATGATGGGTGGCCACTGGCTAGCCCCGTTTCAATCCAACGGCGTCATCTCTCTGGCCTTATTACGAAACCGCTCCGTTCGGTGACAAAGGCGGTCGGCGTTGTTCCTATCAAGCGTTTGAACATTGCGGTAAAAGCGCTCGGCGTTTCATATCCCAGCGACAAGGCCGTGCTCAGGATGGGCTCTCCCGCGATGAGTTTGGGCAATGCCGCGACGATCCGCGCTTGCTGCCGCCAGACGGAAAGAGGGCAACCCAGTTCATCGCGGGCCAGACGCGACAATGTTCTCGCCGAAGCACCCGATGACCGTGCAAGCTCCTCGATATCGGGGCCACCAGGGCTATCGAGAATCTGCTCGCATGCGCGGACAAGGCGAGGATCGGACGGCATCGCGAGCATCACGGCGTCCGCCGGCAGATCATTCAGTTCGTCCAGCAACAGCGCATGCAGGCGCAGAGCGCGCGCTGAATCCCAGCTGGGAACGGCCTGATCGATCGCTCGCAATATGAGTTCACGCACGAGCGGCGTAACGACGAATCCCCCCGCCCTTTCGCCCAGCCGGGGCGGCGTTCGATCCGACGCGATATAGAGCGTACGTAGCAGAACAGGCGTTCGCGCCCGGAATTCATGTACGGTCCCGGGCGGTATCCATACGGCGCGTTGTGGCGGAACGACCCACAGTTTGTGATCCGCCCTGATTTCCATGACGCCTGAAACAGCGTGGACGAACTGACCGTTTGGATGCGAATGCGCCGAGATGACGTCGCCTTCGACGAAGTTGCGGGCAAGCACATGGACGGCGCTGGTATGTCTACTAGTGTCAACCAAGTGAACGCTCCTCCAACCCGTTGGAAGTCTCACCATCCTTAGAGCGTGCGCCCTGAGGGGCCACGCTTCCGAAGGAAAATTTCAGGGCCACGTCTGAAACTGCGAAGGGGCCGTGTTCCATCCTTATGACACAATGACGTCTGGCGCGAAGCGGGTTGATGGCCAACTTATACGCCTAATCGGCCAAAAAACACGCGAGTGCACGCGAGGCAGATGGCGCCCATCAACGTGGTCCGCCATCCGAACGAAATAGTTTCCATTTGAACGACGCCGTCCGACAGGGCATATGCCTTAATATGAAAGACCGTTTGCATTTATACATCCGCGACTGGGGCATCGAAGCGTGTCAGTGAAGAATAGTAACGTTAAACCGCTGCAAACGAACTCCGCAAAGGTCGGCGATGCTACGGCGGCTCCGATCGCCTCGGCACAGCGCGTTCGGCCGAAACGGACGCGTCGCAAATCGGGAATGCGGGAGGAGCTGTTGAAGGCTGCGGTGGAGCTGTTCGGTTCTCGCGGCTATGAAGCAGTGTCGTTGCGGGACATCACGGCGGAAGTTGGGCTGAAGCCGCCCGCCTTCTACAATCATTTCAAATCCAAGGATGAATTGCTCGTTTCGGCGGTTCTTGCTGCCCTCGACATGTTCAACAGCGAAGTGGTGGACAATGACGAGGCGGATATGCCGCCGGTCGAACGGATGAACGCACTTATCCGCCGTCACGTGCTGTATCAGATTGCCAACGCCGCCTTCGCCAAGGCGAACGATCGGCTGATAGATTCGGCGATGCTGGAAAGGATCGGAAGCCCCGGCGCAAAGCAGGAAATCCGTTCACATATGCGCCGATACCTCGACGTCCTCACCCAGATTGTACGAGACATTTTGGCCGGACGATCCGATAACGCACTGGAACCACGCATTTGCGCGCTGGCCATAGGCACGATGTGCGACAATGTATTGATGTGGTATCGTCCGGGCGGGTCGGACAGCCCGGAAAAGGTCGCTCGACGTATGTCGGAACTTGCCCGTAACATGCTAAAGGTTGATTGACCCGAAGACACTTGACGACATCGCAGGTCAAGTTAATATGAATGAACATTCGTATTAATGACGGCGGGAAGACTCGAAAATGAGCGGGTTGGGTCAATATGTGATCGGCGTCGTGATGCTGTTCGCGATGTGGGGCGCGATCGCCGCGGTCCGGGACGATAGCACAGGCATGGGCTGGGAATTCATGGAGGGTATCCGCACGACGGGAATCCTCTTCCTTCCAGTTGGCGCCGTTCTCGCAGCCGCCCCCGTCCTGTCAGCGGCCATCAACCATGCTATTGCCCCCCTCTTTTCCTTTGTTGGGGCCGACAGGGCGATGGCGGCAACGACCCTGGTTTCCGTCGACATGGGCGGTTATCAGATGGCCGACGCTCTTGCTGCCAGCCGCGAGAACTGGATCATCGCATCGTTCAACGGCTTCCTGCTGGGGCCGCATGTCGTTTTCACCATCCCTGTCGCGCTGGCGATGCTGCCCAAGAAGGACCATCGATATCTGGCCCTGGGCATGATGGCGGGGCTTATCACCATACCGATCGCGCTGTTCGTAGGATTAAGCGTCGTCGCATTGACCCACCCGCTCATCCGGCCCACGGTCGCGACCGGCGGCCCGGCGACATTCCGCCTCGCCATGACCTTTGGCCAGATACTTCACGATCTTTTCCCACTGACCATCATCGTCGGCGCTATCGTGGCGGGCCTGCGGTTCATCCCGGACCTGATGGTGCGAGGGTTCATGGGCTTCGGCCGCCTTGCCGATGCCGCGATAAAGCTGATCTTCGGCGCTTGCATCGTCCAATACTTCACGGGCATTTTCAGCTATCTGTTCGGCGGATGGCCGTTCGATCCACTGCTGGCCGACGCGGCCAATTCCATAAGGGGGCTGGAGATCGCCGGATATATCGGCATCATGCTGGCCGGTGCCTTTCCGATGGTCTACGCGCTGCGCCGCTATTGCGGCAAAGCCATCGAGAAGCTCGGCAAGCTGACCGGCTTCAGCGCGGTAGGAAGCGGCGGGCTGATAGCGACCACCGCCAACCCGCTGACGCTATTCAGGCTGATCCCAGAAATGGATGCACGCAACAAGGTGATGACGATCGCCTATGCGGTGTGCGGTTCATGGATATTGGGTGACTCCCTGGCCTTTATCGCGAATTTCCAGCCTTCGTTGATCGTGCCGTTGATGTTCGGCAAGCTGGTCGGGGCGATCTGCGGCATTCTGGTCGCGCGCTGGCTGTCGGTGCCACGCGCCTTGCGCTTCGAGGAGGAGGATAAGGCAACGGCCGAAGCGGCTACGGCGCCGTCCGATACGAAACTGCATGCCCTTGAAGGAGCCCTGCTGTGACCGCAGACATCCGCCTGTTTCGCCTGCAGGATACGCCAATGTCGGATTATGGCGATGGTCCTGGTTCGGCCAGCATTGCCCGATTGATCGGGCCTGATAGCAGCCAGACGATGGGCGCTTATTTCGCGACGTTCGATGGCCGGTCTGTGCCATGGACGGTGCGATATGACGAGATGATCCTGTGCCTTTCGGGCAAGTTCCGCCTGCGTACGGGGGACGAGGTCCACGAACTGGGACCGGGGGACATGCTGTGGATCGGGAACGGCACTGAATTGCGTTATGAAGGGGAGCAGGCGACCGTCTTTATCGCGATCGCCCCCGTCGATTGGCGCGACCGTCAGCCGCACGCCTGACACCATCCCGACGCTCCGGGATGTTCGTCACATTCTTCCTTTCACGCCTCGTCGCCGAGGCCAGCCGTCCATTCCGGCTCAAAGGGTATCGAGCGATCCTGACGCGTCCATGCCGGTTGCCCATAGATGGACTGTCCGCCATCGACCGACAGGTTGGCGCCGGTGATGAAGCCTGCCTTGTCGGAACACAGGAATGCGACAGCCTCCGCAATGTCGTCGGTCAGGCCCAGGCGACCGATCGGCGTTTTCTGCAAAAGGTCGCGGCGGACACCTGGCTTTTCCACCATCCATTTCGTCATGGCCGTTTCGATGACGCCCGGCAGGATGGCATTTGCCCGGATGCGGTGGATGCCGAGTTCCGCCGCCATGGTTTGGACCAGCATCAACAGGGCCGACTTGGTCGCGCAATAAGCGCCGATCTGATCGGCATGCCTCAGCCCCAGCGAGGATGAGATGACCGCGATCGACCCGCCCCGGCGGCCCTCCGCGATCAGCCGCGCGGCTGCCTGGCAGATGTGAAAAGTGCCACTCAGGTTGATCGCGACGTGCCGGTCCCAGATGGCTGGTTCCATCTCCAGAAAGCCGGTGAACTTGGCGTATCCGGCATTGGCGACCACAACGTCAAGGCGGCCGAAATGGGCACGCACCTTGTCCATCGCCTGATCGATCGCACCCCGGTCGGTTTGATCCGCCGCCAAGACGAGGCAGTCACCCGGCATGTCCTGGCGCAGGGCCGCAGCCGTGGCTTCGTCGCGCTCGAACAGGGCAAGCGCATGGCCAGCATCCGCCAGCCGCTGACTGATGGCCCGGCCCAGTTCCCCTGCTGCCCCAGTAACCAGAGCGACTGGCCGTTCATCCACAGCAGCCGCTCCTGCATTCACCATCGCTGGCGCCCAAGCGCGGATTGATCACTTCCACCGACTGCCTGAGCCAGCGGCGCAGGCGACCGGCCGCGCGCACATCGCCGAAATCGAAGCTGACCGGCGTGACCGAAACATGGCCGGCCGCGACGGCGCTGGCGTCTGACCCCGGCCGCATCGTGAAAACGGGATCGCGATCGACATTGGTGAGGAAGGTGTACCAACCGTGGCCGGTGTCCGTTTCCACCGCCTCATAATGGACGGGGTCCCAGACGCGATGGTCGAGCGCGGTGATCTTGAGGCGGCGGTCCTTCAACATGCCGGGCGCATTGACATTAAGGATGCTGCGGGGCGGCGGCGGGCTGGCTATCATCCACGCCGCCAGTTCAGCGCCGACCTCACTGCACCAGCCATAATCATAATCGGTGAGATCGACCAAGCGGAAGCGCCCGTCACGCGCCTGCTGCGAAATCGACAACGCAGGCAAGCCCAGCAACGCGCCTTCCGCCGCAGAGCCGAAGGTGGACGAATAGGTGGCGTCGTCGCCCAGGTTCGCGCCTTCGTTGATGCCGGAAACGACCAGCCGGACATCCTTGGCAAGGCCGGACAGGATCGCGGCGCGCACGCAGTCGACGGGGGTGCCGTCGGCGCGATAAATCGGGTTGCGATCATCGCCGCCATCCCGCGTCATCACCACCGGCTTGCGGAAGGATGCAGAGCGGGACGTGCCGCTACGCGGCCCGTCCGGCGCGACCGACAGGACGTTGAGCCCCGCATCGATCATCGCGTCCCGGATGGCAGCCATGCCGCCCGCCTGATAACCGTCATCGTTCGTCAACAGAACGTCCATGATAACCTCGCTCATCGAAAGCTGCTCAAACTGGGGCGGTCGGGCCGGAGCGCTTCTACCCCCGGCACGGTGACAGGCTTGCCGAAGATCGCCCATTCGGCCGCGCACATGCCAAGGATTGATCCGGACGTGACGCCGACGCCGCCCAGCCCGCCGACCACCAGCATGGACGGATCGGCTTCATACGGCCCGACCTGGAAACGATCGTCCATGCTGATGGGATAAAGGCCGAACCAGCCATTGGAAAATCCGAAATCATCCATCCCCATCCGCTCGGTCAAAAGAGTTGCGACAGTGATCAGATGATCATCGCCGGACGGCGGGCTGAAACTGTCAGGATCGACATCAAGCCCGTCGATAGCTTCATAGGTGTGGAGCCCGGCGATCAGGCTATCCGGGCCATCCTGTCTGAAATAAAGACCCTCGCCCTCCTGTCCCGGCATGTAGAGATTGACCATGGGAACAGTATAGCCAAGGTCGCGCGGCAATCGGACCAAAAAGACTTCATGCACCTGCGGCTTGATCGGCACCGCATGGCCCAGCAGTTTCCCGACATTTCCGGCCCATGCGCCAGCGGCATTGATCACGATATCGGCTTCGACCACGCCCTTGCTGGTTTCCAGCCGATGCACTCCGCCCACCTTGGAATGAGAAAGAAGGTCCGTCTGCACACTGACGCGCGCGCCTTTTTCCTTGGCCTCTTCCAGAAGCGTCGTGCACAGAAGATATCCGTCCAGATGCCCATCGGTCGGCCCGAAAAGCCCGCCCGCCAGGTCATCCACACGCATGTCGGGCACCAGTTGCTTCAGCCCCTCCCGATCAATCAGGCGAGAATCCAGGCCGCCCAGTTCCCGCTGCACCTTCACCGCCTGCGCCAGCCGGTCCATCTGCTCACTCGTATAAGCGACGCGGACATTGCCGATCTTGGCAAGCGGCAGGTCGCGTTCCCGTTCCAGCCGAAGGAACAACTCCTTCGCGCGGATGCGGATCTCGATGTCGAGCGGGTTGAGCGTCTGATAATTATAGACGCCAGCGGACCGGCCGGACGACCCGCTAGCGGGCGCGTCCCGTTCCAGCACGATCACGTCCGCGCCAAGTTCCGCGGCACGAAGGGCGGCGCCGCAACCGGCGGTGCCAGCGCCGATGATGGCAATCCGGGGTCGAGTCACTGGTCATCCTCATCATTGGGAAGGGAACGATGGACATGAATGTCGGCGAGTGTGCCGCCATCGACCACCAGATCGGTGCCGGTGATGCCCGATGCGGCGTCGCTGGCAAGGAAGGCGACCGCGCCAGCCACTTCATCGACGGTGACCATGCGCTTCATGGGTACGCGTCTGAAATCATGCAGCATATGTTGCAGCATCGCCGGTCGAAGCGCTTCTTCCACCATCTTGGTATGCACCCAGCCCGGACTGACCGAATTGACGCGAATGCCATATTGGGCCAGCTCGATCGCCGCGCTCATGGTCATGCCGCGCAAACCGAACTTCGCGGCGACATAGCTGGCGAAGGGGCCATCTGCCGCATGCGCCTCGATCGACCCGATGTTGACGATGGCGCCGCCGCCCTGGCCGCGCATGTGCCGTGCTACTCGTTGCGTCATGAAGAAAACGCCGTTCAGGTTGACGTCGATCACCCGGCGCCACCCAGCCTCTTCAATGTCGAGGAACGCCGCTTCGTCGGCAATTCCCGCATTGTTGACCAAGATGTTTAACCGCCCATGACTTTGCACTGTGCCGGCAACGACAGTGTCGACGTCACTGGTCGATGACACGTCGCCCGGCTGCACGCTGGCGCTGCCGCCCAGGCCCTCGATCTTTTTCGCGGTAGCCTGAAGGTCGGCCGGATTACGCCCGCTCAGCGCGACCGTAGCTCCGCGCTTGGCCAAGGTGATGGCGATGCCTTCGCCAAGTCCCCGGCCCGCGCCTGTAACCAGTGCGACCCTGCCTGCCAGATCCTCGCTCATGCAGCCTCCGATGTATCAGCCATCAGGTCGCGGATGCGCAGCCTTTCACCCTGGCGGCCGTTTTCGAGACGATAGACGCCGAGCCCGCCGCCGCCCAGGCTGACACGCCGAAGCGCGGCGAAGAATTTCGCAGGGGACAGCGCTTCGGGCGCAAATACGCCGCCACGCGGCGTATCGCCTTCCGCCAGCATGATCACTCCTGCGGCGGCAGGAACGCCTGTCGCCTCTTCCATGCTGGTGTCCGCGCCCGAAGCGTAGCGAAGCCCGTTGCCGTTGGTATGGACGTCAATCTGAAGCCCGCTTCCGATCCGTTCGCCACCCTCGAATCGGGCCAGGAATTGCTGAAACGCCTTGACCAGCATGTCGGTACGCTCGCCCGTGCTGCCGGGCTGCTGCTCGTCCGCGACGGCGGCAAGGGCCGCTGCCACCGCATGCGCGTCGATCGGGGCGATGGCTCCATAGTTGACCGCCCGCTTGACCGGCAGGAATCGAGGAACGGTAAGCGGCTCGGGATGGGCCAGCTTCACAACTGTCTGCCGCCCGACCGTTCCGGGGAAATCAACGACGCGCGAATCCATTTCGCCGGGAAGCGGCACGGGATGAACCGTCCCGTCGAAATCGACAAGGTTGAAGCAATGCCAGAAATGCTTGGTCGCCGCCTCGGTCATGTCCTTGGCATCGACCACCCAGGCAATTTCGACATCGTCCGCGCCCTTCAGATGATCGACTGCCAGCCGGATGAGGATGTTCGACACGCCGGGCGTCGAACCCAGCCCAATGATCGCCGTAACGCCCGCCGCCTTGGCGGCTTCGTCTCGCGACAGGATCGGAACGGTGATGTCGGCGTCATCGCAGATATCGAGATAGTCAGTCCCGGCCCCGATCGCCGCGTCCAGGACAGTAAAACCAGTGCGGTAATAGGGGCCTGCGAGGTTCGCGACGATCGCCGTTGAACGCATCAGCGCGTCCAGCGTACCCGCGTCGGCCAGTGGGTCCTGTTCTCTCGTCTGCATGCCAAGCGCCTGCGTTGCAGCCAGCGTTTCAGGCCGCCAGGCGCGATCGAGCGCAAGCCAGCGCGTGACATCGGTGCCCCGCGCGGCTGCGGCAAGCATGGCTTGCGCCTGGCGGCCGCCAGCCCCGATCACCACGACATCGAATTCACGTTTCATCAGTCTCTCCCGAATTTGGGCCTTGATCGTTCAGCATCGCGATGACGGCATCGCGCACGTTCCGGCGGTCCACTTTCCCGGACGCAATGCGCGGGAAGGGGTCAAAAAGGATGAAGTGGACCGGCATCGCATAGGCGGGCAGCCGCGCGGCTAGGAAAGCACGCGCACTAGCTTCGTCGAACGTCCGGCCCGGCCTGATTTCAAGCGCAGCGACGGGCACTTCCTGCAAGATCGGATCGGGAATGCCGATCACCACGCAATAGCCGATCTCCGGCAGTTCCGCGAGCAGGCACTCCAGATGGGACGGCAATATCTTCTCGCCGCCACGATTGATGACATCATCGCGCCGTCCTTCCAGGAACAGGCGGCCAGCTTCATCGAACCGGCCAAGGTCGCCCGTCCGCAACCATTTGCCCGATAATTTTTCAGCATTAGCCTCGGGGCGCCGCCAATATTCCGTCATGCGAGTGGGTCCCGCGACCCAGACTTCGCCGGATTCCCCTTGCGCCACATCCCGGCCGTCTTCGCCCACTACCCGCAATTCCGCGAAGGGGGCGGCAAAGCCGACGGATTCGCCAAAGTCGGTGATCATCGCGGGTGGCAGGAAGCTGCACGCGCAACCAAATTCCGTCAGTCCATAGCCATGGACAAGCTCAAGATGCGGCCAGCGTTCCAGCATCTCCCTCGACCAGGCGGCAGGCATCGGCGATCCGCCGAACAGGACGGTGCGAGCCGGTCCGAACACCGCATCCGCATCGTCCAATATCATCAGCATGCGCAGCACGCTGGGCACGGCGGTAACGAAGGTCGCGGGCGCGGCCTTGAAGGCGGCAAGCGCTTCCTTGCGGTGAAATTCCTCCACCAGCATCGTCTCCCCGCCCGCCAGCAGCATCTGGCCGAACTGGTCGATGAAACCCGTGTTGTGGAACATGGGGGCGATCACGACCGTGCTGTCGTCGCTGGTCGCGCGGAAGAATTGGCGAAAGACCTCCGACGCCATGCACAAGGCTTGGGTGCTGAGCAGCGCGCCCTTTGGTTCGCCGGTAGTCCCAGAACTAAAGCTGATCAGCGCGGGCGCTTCCCCCGTCACGAAATCGGGCAGATCTTCCTGCGCCGACATGGCCGTGGCCATTTCCAATGGGAGCGTCAATATCGACCTCTGGGCAAGAAGCGATGCGTGGCGCTTGTCCGCAATCGCCACGCGCGCTTCGAGCAGGTTCACCAGGTCGGCCATCTGCAGCGCACTGATGCGATTATTCGCGGGCACGGCGATGGCGCCAAGGCGCATGACGGCGAGATAAGCGACGACCCATTCGATGACGTTGAGGCCGACGATGATCACCCGGTCCCCGCTCTGCACGCCGGTTGAGCGAAGGAAGCGCGCATAGTCTTCCGCCTTGGCGGCGAGATCGTGATATTCGACCGATCTTTCACCCTGACGCAGGGCGATCCGTCCCGGCGTTTCGTCCGCCCAGTGGCGAAGCGCATGCCAAAGCGTTGCGAAAGGCGGCATCAGAAACGCGCCCCTTCCCGCACATGGGCTGCGGCCTTCAGCATCTCGGCAAAGCTGCCCTGTCCCCAGGCATTGCGCGCTTCGGCCAGGTTGGAACTGGCATAGCCCTGATAAGTCCAGCCATCGAGCGGGGTCGTATGGGCCGACAGGATCGGTTCGGCCATGGTCGCCCAGGCTGCTTCCCGCACACCCGCCACCGCGCGCATCAGGGCAACACGGGCGCGCTGACTATCATCGACCTGCGGATCGTAAAGGCGCAAGAAGGTTTCCGTTTCCTCGTCCGACAGGCCCGCCTGACAGGCGAAGCTCGCCATTTCGAACGCGACCCAGCCCATCCCGGCATAATCCCAGTCGATCAGGCGCATACGGTCGCCGACGATGAAATTCTGCGGCACGAGATCGCTGTGGCAAAATGCCCGCGGTGCATCGATGGCGGCGAAAAGCTGCGCGATTTTCCTCACCCGATCATACATGTCCGCAAATTCGGCAGGCCGCACAGCGCCTTCCGCATCGCCCAGTTTCACGAAATGCGCTGCATCCTCGAAAGGCGAAAAGACACGAGCGGAGGTCTGCTGCGCATGAAGGCTGCGCAGCGTCTCCACGACATCACTCAGCAGCCCCTCTTCCCGCATGCGCGTTGGCGTCATGACACCGCCGGTCAGGAACGGGCACAGGAAATGCCCCTCCGGCAATGTCGAGGCCAGGACATTCGGCGCGAGATCCGCACGCGCGGCATCCTTTTGCGCCTGGATAGACGCTGCGCGATCGACGCCCCAGCGCTGCGGGTCAGGCGCGCAGACACGCAGCGCAAGCGCGTGGCGCGATCCTTCCAGCTTCAGGTTAACGTTGCTGCCGCCGCCACTCATCGGGCTGATCAGATAGTCGTCGGCAAGATCGGGCAACGTCCACTGGGACAGGATGGCGCTCACCTGCTCCTGCAACGCCGAACCAATGTCCGGCGCGAAGCCAAGCTTCATGCCAGAGGCGACGGTCACAGCTGATATCCATGGCTGATGGCGACATGCTTGAGCGCCGTATGCTCCTCGATCGCATGGATCGACATGTCGCGGCCGATGCCCGACAGCTTGAAACCGCCGAAGGGCATTTCCGCCGCAGTCGGGCCATGATCGTTGATCCACACCGTCCCGGCTTCGATCAACGCGGCGCATTTGACGGCGCGATTGATGTCCCGCGTCCAGATCGACGCCGCCAGTCCGTAGGCGACGTCATTGGCCTTTGCGATCGCGTCATCTTCGTCATCGAAGGTGCTGACGACCAATACGGGGCCGAACAGTTCCTCCTGAACGATCGCCGAGCGCTGGTCGGCGCCGGTAACGATCGTGGGCGTGTAGAAAGCGCCGCTACCCTCGCCGCCAGTGACGATCCGGGCGCCCTCGCCCACCGCCCTTTCCACCTGCCGCGCGATGCTGTCGCGATGGCGCTGGGACACCACTGGCCCCATCTGGACCGCCGGATCGAGGAAGCCATTGCCGACGGTCAATCCTTCCGCCATCTGCACGAGCCGTTCGGTTACTTCGCCGAACAGCGATTTCGACACATAGACGCGGGTTGCCGCCGTACAATCCTGACCGGAGTTGCGAAACGCAGCGCCGCGCATCGTCGCCACGAACTTGTCGAGATCGGCATCGTCGAACAGGAGCACGGGCGCCTTGCCGCCCAGTTCCAGATGGACCTTCTTCACCATGTCGGCGGCGTCGCGCATGATGGTCTTGCCGGTGCTGGTGCCGCCGGTCAGCGAAACCATGGCAACGTCAGGATGCCGCACCAGCGCCTTGCCGACACTGTCGCCACCACCCGTCACGACATTCAGGACGCCAGCGGGGAATATCTCCGCAGCGATGCGGCCGAGCAGAAGGGATGTCAGCGGCGTTTCGTTCGTAGGCTTGAGCACCACGGTATTGCCCGCCATCAGTGCCGGGCCAATCTTCCAGCTCGTCAGCCCCATGGGATAATTCCAGGGCGCGATCGCCGCGACGATGCCCAGCGGTTCGCGCCGCACCAGGCTGGTGATGCCGGGCTTATATTCATCGCATACAGGCGCTGTCAGCGCCCTGCCTGCACCCGCGAAGAACCGATACTTATCGGCTGCGGAGAACATTTCCGCCCGCGCGTCTGCCAAAGGCTTGCCCACATCGCGCGCTTCCAGTTCCGCGAACTGATCGGCATTCGCTTCAAGCGCGTCAGCCAGGCGCAACAGCATCGCCGCGCGATCCTTCGGCGTGGTGGCCGCCCATGATCGACGCGCATCCTTCGCCGCGCCTACAGCCGCATTCACCCCGGCTTCGCCGACATCGACCATTTCGGCGATCTGGTCCCCGGTCGCAGGTTCGATAACTGCTTCCACTTTGCCTTCGCGCCATTCGCGATTTGCGATCGTGGGAAAGAAATCCAATGACATCGCTCCAGTCCTCTCGTGTCAATTGCAGGCGATCTTGCCGGGCCATCCCCAACAGCGCCATGGGCCGTCTGCCTTGATAAAATTCTGAGACGCTTCGCTCGCGTCGATCAATCCCAATTCCCGAGGGATCGCCAGGAGGCTCGGCCCGCGCGCAGCTGCGGCATCAAGGCGTCTGCGCGTCCTCACCATGCGATCCCCTACCCATTTCCAATACAAGCTCCGCCGCACCCAGCGGCAACATGAATTTCGCACATTAATACGAATATGTATTCATGCTAATGGGATTCGAGAGGAATTGTCAATCGTTGAATTCAGCGCATGAATCATCGCATATCGTCTCGATATATGGGTCATTATCGCGGAGTTTCATTCGATCATATGACATATTGACAGATTAAGTTTTAGATACGAACATGCGTTCACAATAAGAGATGCAGGAGTCGAACCTGCGCTTGTTGATATCTGCTCGATCAACAAAGGGAGCGAAGGGTATGTCGAAGTTGAAAAACCGCTTGTGCAGGCGTGGCAGTTCCAGCCTCGGAGCGCTCGCCATGGTGATGGTCTTCCCAGCCGCAGCGCTGGCACAGCAGACGGAGGAACCGGCGGCGGCACCTGCGCCCGCTCAAGGTATTCAGGAAATCGTGGTCACCGCGCAGCGCCGCGAGGAGAATCTTCAAAAGGTGCCGGTGTCGGTGACCGCCTTGTCGGGATCGGATCTGCAAGCCAGGGCGATCGTGGACAGCACGGACATCGTAAAGCTTGTCCCCGCTCTCAAATATAATGCCTATAGTCCTTCCACGACCGTCTATAATCTTCGCGGCGTATCGCAGAACGACTATTCCGATCAGTTGGAACCGCCGGTCGCGGTATATCAGGACGATTCCTATCTGAGTTCTATGGCGACTGCGGGCTTTCCCCTGTTCGATATTGAACGCGTGGAAGTCCTTCGCGGCCCTCAAGGGACGCTTTTCGGCCGCAACGCAACCGGTGGCGCCATCCAGTATATCTCGCGCAAGCCCACCAACGATTTTTCGCTCAACGCTTCGGCCACATGGTTCAGCGACGGCGGCTACGCGACGGAGATCGGCGCTGGTGGCCCTGTTTCGGATACGCTTGCGGCCCGTTTCGCCATTGCTCGGGTCCAGAGGGATGGCTTCGTCAAAAGCAACAATCCGGCCATTGGCGACAGTGGCGAAACGGATCAGTTCGCCGGCCGTGTCCAGCTGCTCTGGAAACCCACGCCCAACCTGAAAGTCTTGCTGCGCGCCATGCGATCGCGCGATGACAATTCAATCGCGGGCGGCACCTACACCTACACGCCCGCCGTTCCGGCCGATCATGGCCGCGGCGTCACACAGTCGCCCACCGATGATTTCTGGGGTACTGGCCCCGGCGTCGATCCGAACGGCTATGTGAAACCGGCAAGCTACGGCCTGTATGAAAACAACAATAATATCCCGTCCGTCTTCAGTCGAACGATCCAGGCCTATACCGGCCGGATCGACTGGTCCGTTGGCGATGTGACGATCATTTCGATCACCGATTATCAACGGATGAGAAAATTCTACCGGGAGGATTGCGACGGCACGCCGCTCAATGGCTGCATCTTCTCCCCACGGACCAATCTTCGCCAGTTTTCGCAAGAAATCCGTGCCGAAGGTGACACCGGCAGCCTTCGTTGGGTAGCAGGCGTCAACTATATCGACATTGACGGGCATTACCAATCTCATGCCGAATATAATCTGATCGCGCTCGATTATTTTTCGACCGGAGATTCCGACTATTCGATCCGTACCAAATCACCGTCCGTATTCGCACAAGGCACGTATGCACTCACCGACAAGCTGAAATTGACGGCCGGGGCGCGCTACACCCGTGACAAAAAGACGGATGATTACCGTCTTGATTTCACCTCTGTCAGCGGCGGCGTTACGGACAATCAGGTCGTCTTGTTCAACCCGTCGCTTTATCCGAATGACGCACGCAAGCGCTACAATCTCTATTCGGGCAAGATCCAGCTGGACTACTCGCCAACGGATGACATCATGCTCTTCGCAGGCGTCACGCGCGGTACGAAATCAGGGAATTTTTCGGCCCCGGTTTCCGCACCTGTAGTAGTGTCGCGCCTGCCGCATGGGCCGGAAGTGCTGTGGTCCTATGAAACCGGTTTCAAGTCCAAACTTCTGGACAATCGCCTGCTGATCAACGGTACCGCCTTCTATTATGACTATCAAAACTACCAGGCATTTTCGCTGATCGACCTCGTTCAGACGATCAGCAACCATGACGCCTGGGTCTATGGCGGCGAACTGGAGATAACAGCGGTGCCGGTGGAGGGCCTCAACATTTCGGGCGGCCTTTCCTATCTCAAGAGCAAGGTCAAGGGTATCGGCCTGCCCGATGGCACGACCACCGATAGCCGCCTGCCCCAGGCGCCTCGCTTGTCCGGCAATGCCAGCATCAGCTACACTCTGCCGGTGGGCAGCGGAGACCTGACCGCCCGCCTGGACGGCACGTTCACCAGTGGCTTCTGCTTCAGCGTCGTATGCGCCCCGGTGGAGCGCGAAAAGGCGTATCAGACGCTGGATGCGAGCCTGAGCTACAAGTTCGATCCTTTCACGCTGACCGCGTTTGCGAAGAATGTGACGGCGGAGAAATATCGCACCTATGCGCTGGATGTTTCGAGCCTGGGCTTCCTGGAAAGCATCTACACGCGTCCTCGCTACTATGGCGTGACGTTGTCGGTGAATTACGGGAGGTAAGGGAAAGGGGGATAGCTGTTGAGGCTATCCCCCTTCTTCGTTCGAAGGGCACTGCCAGACCAAATGCACCGCTCGTTATGATAGCGGTGGTAAGCAGGTTCATGCCCCGCCCCCGTAAGCCCGCCAGCCCTTTTCGCACCTTCAACTCTTCGCCTGAAATCATCCGGCCGATGTGGTGATATGGGCGCTCCGACGTGCGCGCTAACCATGATTGGAAAGCGCGTGTTCATTCTTGCCGATCAGTGTCGCCTTAAACCGGGGGGAAACCGGAGAAAAAACATGAGGATCGCACTGAGGCAATGCGAAGAACGCGTTGAACTGCGGCACGAGGCGAACATCCCCGCCACACTGTTCCATGATGGTGTCGGCGTGTCGGCGACAATCAAGAACATATCAAGCTACGGCGCGATGCTGTCGGTTCAGTACGCTCCACCGCTTGGATCGCAGGTCTCGATCATCACAGACCGGCTCGAACTCCTGGCAACCATCATATGGGCGCGCGATGATAAATGCGGTGTGCTACTCAACTACTCTGTCGATCCAGCCGATTGGCTGGTCTCCGATAGGTAAAAACACCTTATCTCGTTGTCCACCAATCCGGCAGCAGGCCATATCTGGTAGTCGCCCCAGCCCTCACGCTGGCGAAAAGGGTCCCGCAGAGCCTCCGCCGTCGATCGGTATAAGAGTCCCATTGATGTATCCGCCAAGCTCTGACGATACGAAATCCACAAGATTGGCGACGTCATTCACCTTCGCGAAACGCGCCAACGGAACCGCCTTTGCCGCATCATCGAACGCCCAACCGATTTCCGCCAGCAACTGATCGAGCATCGGCGTTTCAACATATCCGGGGCAAATGGCGTTGCAGCGAACGCCCTTCGGGCCATGGTCCAGCGCCATGCTCTTTATAAGTCCCGCGACGGCGTGCTTCGACGCGCAATAGGCGGCGTAGCCCTGGAAGCCATTCAGGCCAGCGTCCGACGCGATGGCGGTGAAAGTCCCGCCCCCATTTTCCAGGAACGGGATGATTGCTTTCGCGAAGAGGAACACGCCTGTAAGATTGACATCGATCATCTTCCGAAACAGCTCGGCGGACGTATCTACAACCGTGCCCGTGGCAGCGATGCCCGCACAGGCGACCGCGGTCGAGGGCCGTCCGAAATCCTTCGCGACACTTTGAATGAAACCGGCAAGTTGATTTTCATCGGTCACATCAACAGTCGCCGCTATGCCCTGTCCGCCAGCGCGTTCGATCTGCTCAAGCGTCGCCCTGACACCATCGTCATTTCGGTCGGCCAAAGCGATGAAGCTCCCGCGTGCGGCGAGCTTCATGGCGACGCCAGCGCCGATGCCTGAGCCTGCCCCGGTGACTACTGAAATTTCCATCCAGGCCCTTCCTTTTTCTAGTGGGATGTCAAGCCGCGCTACACAGCTGACTGGGCAGGCGTACCCTGATCCGCGCCCTGACCTGATCGAACGACATCACGCCCGAACAGAACAGTGATAAAATTGAATATCAGGAGAGATACGGCGGCCAAAACAAAACCGAGCGTATAAAGGCCCGTTCTATCGCGAACATATCCCAGGACGAGCGGGTAGATAACGCCTCCGAATATCAGTCCGGTGCCCATGATACAGCCTGTCGCCATCCCGGCCATTTCCAGCCCGACAGCGTCAGCCGCTAGACAATAGGCCAGCGGCAACCCGCCATAGGCGAACAATCCGCCCAGTGGCAGCGTCATCGCCAACAAATCATATCGATGCTGATCGACCGCCATCGCCGCACCCATGAAGGAGAAGACCATGCCTACACCGGAAATCAGCATCAGCGGCTTGCGATGTCCAAGACGATCCGACAGCAGACCAAAGGTCACAGCCGAAACGACCCCGGCAAATGGATAGAGCGCACCGGCAAACCCGGCAGCGGCTTCGGACCAATGGCCTTCCTCGATCAGAAGCGTGGGAACCCAATAGACGGCAATCGAATATGTGCCCCAAACTCCGGTGAGAAAAAGCGCGGCCACCCGCACATTGGCCTGGCGCAGCACGGAGAGATATTGAGCAAACTGAGAAGGTTTGTCCGCACACGCTGCGGGATCGGCCCGCGCTGTGGACTCCGGTTCGCGCAGAAGCAGCCAGACCAGACCAGCGATAATCAGAAGCGCCGCCGCTCCCCACAGCGATCCGACGCGCCAGCCCCAGGTTTCGAGGACGTGCGAATAGGCATATCCGGCAAACACTGTGCCGATACCATCGGTGGAAAGCATGATGCCCATGAAGACGCCAAGCCTTTTGGAATGCTCCGCCCAATGCATGGCGATGGTATAGGGCCCGACGAAAAGCAGCGGAATGGCGGCACCCTGAAGAATGCGTACGGCAAACATCATTTGATAGGTTGAGGCGAATGAGAATAAACACTGCCCAAGAGCGGACAAGACAAGCCCCGCGACGCAGACATTCTTGGCCCCCCAACGGTTAAAAAGCCCTCCGGCCGAATAAACGACGATGCCGCCCGACAGGGCCGTTCCCGATGCCAGGGCGCCGGCCATGGTATAGTCCATGGAAAGATCGCTCATCATCGTCGCGATCTGGGTCGAATAGCCCACATAGGGAAGAAAGATGATGACCGTCGCTATGAAGCACAGCGCCAGAGCCACCCATGCGCGGAAGTCTGGCTGCTTTTTCTCTGTCACCTGATCACTCCGTTCGACGTCCGTCAGCGCGGGGGGGCTTAGAGCAGGCTGCATCAAATCAGACGCAGCCCGCCATGCCAATTTTGTCTCGGCCGCGCAAGACCGGCCGCCACTTTTGCGCGAGTCCAAGATGCCTTCATTCTTACTTCGTGAAGCGGCGAGCCTTGTTGAACAACCGGAAGTCGTCATATTTCTGGCCATAGATATACGGACGATAGTCATGACCGTCATCCAGTTCTTCCCAGAAAGGGATGGTCCAGCAAGAGGCGCCTTCGCCATAGGAAACGCCGCCCACTTCGACGACCGGGATGGTGTCGAGCGGGTCCATCGCGGTGCCCGCGAGCTTGAGCGTCCCCGTGCCCTGCCGCGTGACACGGAAGTCCTCCGCAGTGTCAAGGCAGCTCAACACCACCTTGTTCTGGAAGCCCTTGCCGGTCGTGTGCGGCTGCGCTTTCAGCTCGAAATCCTTGACGTTGTTTTGCGCCGGGCCGAGGTCAGCGCCGAGTTCGGCCTGTATCTCGATCAGGCGCACGCCGTTGCGTTCCGCATAAGCGTAAACTTCATGGCCATCGACATACAGGCGCGCGTTACCGGTCTTTTTGCCTTCACCCCACATCTCACGCCCAATGGTGACAGGCATATCTCCGCTGACGAACAAGGTCAGCATGGTGGTGCCAGCTTCACCCTTATATTTGCACGACAGATAGATGATACCGCAGTCGAATTCACCGCAAAGCGCCGACTGCCAATGCGACACATTGGCGTAGGCGATTGGCTCGTCGGGCAGGTCGAAACAGGGCGGCAGGACCTTGCGCAGAAACTCTTGCGTGGTCTTGAACTCAATCGTCAGGGATTCGGTCGTAAACTGCCCCTTGGACAGCAAACCCTCAATTTCGGCGACTTCCTGGTCTGTTTTGACGAAACTCATTGACTAGCCTTTCTGCGATTTCTTTCACAAATTAAGATAAAATGGAGTTCACTTCTCGCCGGCAAATGCTTCCGCATCGGCGTAAGGGAACCACCAGAAGTCCTGGGACGTGCAGGACGGATCGATCATCACCATCTTCGAGTGCCGGAACTGGTCCAGCCCTTCCGCTCCCAACTGGCTACCCATGCCGGATATCTTGCGGCCGCCGAAAGGCGCGGCATTATTATCCATCAGCGGCGCGTTGATCCAGGTCATGCCGCTTTCGAGTTCTTCGATGGCGCGGTGCGTTTCACCAAGGTCAGTGGTGTAGACCGTCGATCCCAGACCATAGTCCGACCGATTGGCGAGCGTCAGCGCTTCGTCAAAATCCGCCACGCGGCAGATGGACATCACCGGACCAAAGCTTTCGACATTCAGGATTTCCGCGTCAGGCTGAACATCCGTCAGGACCGTGGGTTCGACAAAATAGCCAGCATTGAGGTGAGACGGTCGCGCGCCGCCTGTCGCCACCCGGGCTCCCGCCTCGATCGCGCGCGAGACCAGTCCTTCGTAGCGGCTCCGCTCGCGCTCCGACACCATCGGCCCCATATCGACCTTGTCCAGCCCGTTGCCGATACGGATCTTGCGCGTCAGTCCGACCACCTTTTCGATGAAGGCATCGTGGATGTCCTGATGGATATAAAAACGCTCGCCCGACGTGCAGACCTGACCCGCATTCAGATTGGCGGCAAAAACGGCGGCGCGCGCAGCAATGTCGAGATTGGCCGACGGCATGACGATAAACGGGTCGTTGCCCGACGTTTCGATAAGCGCCTTCTTGAAATTTTCGGCGCATCCTTTCGCAACGGCCCGGCCTGCGCCCACGCTGCCAGTGAAGGCGATGCCATGAATGTCCTTGTGCGCCACCATCGCCGTGCCGACACGAACGCCGCCGGTGACGAGGCCGATCAGGCCGGGCGGCAGGTGCGGCATCATCGTCTTGAGGAAAAGGATCGACGAAACCGACGTGTGGTCGGACGGCTTGAGGATCACGGCGTTCCCGGCGCCCAGCGCCGCGGCCGCTTCCCAGGAATAGAGGCAGTAGGGAAAATTGAACGCCATGATGATGCCGACGACGCCGAGCGGATGCTTGGTGACCAGGTTCATATGGCCGCCCACGACCGGCCCGACGACGCGGCCATGATCATGGCGGGACACTTCGGCATAGTAGCGGAACGCCCACACCGACCATGTGACCTCGTCAAAGGCTTCCTTGTACGGCTTGCCCATTTCGCGTGTCATCGATTCAGCCAGCAACGGCCGGTTGTCCTCGATCGCCTGCGCGACCTTATGAAGCGCTTCAGTGCGTTCCAGCGCCGAAAGCTTGAGCCATGCGCGTTGCGCCTGCTTCGCGCTCGCGACCGCCTGATCGAGTTCGGCGTCGGTCGCATCCGACACGCTGGCAACCACCTGTTCCGTGGCGGGATCAATCACATCAAGCGCGGTCGTGGAAGCGCTTCGCCGCAGCTCTCCGTCCACCAGGATATGGTTGCTATAGTCCGCAAATGGCTTGAACCCCGACATCAAAATACTCCCAGAAAGACTATGCTGAAATTCGCATGCGTTTCACTTCCACGCGCACGATCACGCACCGAGCCAGCCTCCATCGACTGCGTAGGTATAGCCCGTGCAATAGGATGAGGCGTCGGACGCGAGGAAGAGAGCCGCGCCCCGCAGTTCCTGGGGCTGGGCGTAACGCTTCATCGGCGTGCGAGCCAACAGTTCGGCCTGGAGGCGGCGCACCTCTGGATCGGGATGGTCCAGCTGCTCGCCTTCGCTCAATCCGGTGGCGACATAGCCGGGGGCTATCGAATTGACCCGAATGCCGTCGGCAGCCAGCATGGCTCCCAACTGGCGCGTAAGCTGCACGACCCCGCCTTTCGCCGCTGCGTAGCCAATGCAGCCCCACTGCGAGTCCGCGGTCACGCCGACGATGGAGGCAATATTGATGATGGAGCCTCCGCCACATCCCTTCATCGCCTTGGCCGCCGCCATGTCGGTGAAAAAGACGCCCGACAGATTGACATCGATCAGCCGACGCCAGAGATCGGCCGTGTAATCCTGCCACGATATAGGAAGATTGAGTTCAGCGATGCCTGCGTTGGCGATACAGACATCAAGGCGTCCGTGCCGTTTCATGACGGCATCAACCATGCGAGTGACAGACGATTCCTCAGACACGTCCACCTGTATTCCATAGGCGGCGTAATCGCCATCGGCGGCGATCCGTTCAGCCGCCTCTTCAGCGCCAGCCCCATCGATATCAGCACAATAAACAATCGCGCCAGCATGCGACAGGGCCGTGGCTAGCTCAAAGCCAATGCCGCGCGCGCCTCCCGTTACGAGAGCCACTCTCCCATTGAGCTTGAACAAATCCATCGTGTTCACGCGCCGCCTGATCCTCTAACTTCCAAAGTTATGAAAACTCTGTTCTTTTTTTAAGAGTGCACGCCTTCAAGGCCGCGAAAATTGCTACAGCTGCTGGAAGGCCGACTGCTATTTGCAACTAGAAGACGACCGTAGCTTATTCGTCCGATGGTGCCGGTGGCGACGTTGATCGGCAATACCTCTGCGAGGGTATCATCGAAGCTCTGCCCTTCGGCAAAGGCAGCGATTCATAGGGCCAAGCTCCTCGGCCTTTTTCTTACTTGGACACCCTCCCTCTCTCCGCGTTGCCGAGACGGCCGATCAGGCGGCCTTTGGTAGCGGAAGGAAGCTCGTGAAAATGACGCCGATACTGCTGGGAAAAGCGGCTCGGATGGCGGAAGCCCCATTTATACGCCAGGTCGAGCACGTCGGTCCTGGCACCTTTTTGGAGAATATCTGAACGTACACGGTTCAACCTTTGCGTCAGAATATATCGTTTCGGGCTTAGCGCCGTGATATCGGCAAAACTATATTCCAAGGTGCGCTGACTGACGCGCAGAGCTTCACAAAGCTCTGCGACGCTGAAGTCCTCGGTAATCCTGTCCAGGATATAGTCACGCGCTTTTCGAAAGAGATAGGTTCGTGTGTCGAGCGAGGGCCTGCTGCTCGCCTGAATGTCCAGGGCAGCCACGACGGCTCCAGCCGCGAGCGCCACATTTTCACCCCGGTCCACCAGTTCAACGTTACGCGGATCGTCCGACAAACATTTCAGAAGATCAAAAACGGCTGCGTCCAGCATGGCTGTGCGCTCCGCTGACACCGAAATCCATTTTCTGAGCCTGAAATATGCCCGCCAGTCAAAATCGGCCAGCAAAACGTCGAGCAAATCCTGGTCGATCGCCACGTAGAAGCCGGAATAATCGCCGCGTACCAGAAAGTGGAGTAAAGCCTCATCCGCGCATATCAGTCCGAATTCTCCATTCAGCGCCTGCCCTTCACAAAATGCCTCGCCATTGGAGCGCGCCCGGAAATAGAAGAATTTGCCGGGGGGCGCACAAAACATCTCCTCCATCGGCAGGTTATATTCTTCCAGCCCAACCGTTACGCCAGCCATTTCCATGTCAAAGAGCGCCCCCTCAAAAAGGCCGGGCAACAGCTGCACATATTGCGTGCGCCAGTTCATCTCCTTGATTTCGGCATGTTCGTCAGGGAAGGATGTAGGACGACGGGGCAACGGCAAAGGCAGATCGCGTCCCCTTGCAGGACGGATGTGAGGCCAGCCGATGCTATCCAATTCGTCCATTTACGCGCTTCAATTCGCAGGCGATGCGCGGTGGCGCACCCCTCTCCTAGTTGCTTAGGCTGGCACATTCGCAACCATCCCGCAACAGCTTGCGGAAAACGGCTAACGACATCCTCAAAGCTATGACAGCTTTTCAAGCTAACGCACCTTCTGCAGATTCGAGGTGCCGGACATCAAATGATAATAACTGAGGTATTTCAATGTCATATGTGTGGTCGGAAGAGCAGGTTCGCAATTTTCTCGATATTTTCCATAGCGAAAACACTCACACGCATAGCTGTTTCGTGAATGTCGAGTTTGAAACAACATCCAGTTTCGCGCGCTCCGTTCTCCCACCATGCCTCGACGTTCCTGAAAATCCCACGATCACCATCAGCGTCGGATTGATGCGAGAATCGTTCAAAGGCCGCCTGCAACAAGGGAATGAGATTCGCGCGGAGGAGGAAATCGGCTGGATCGTGATCAAGGCCGTCCATGAGGGCCGTGAGGGGATATATTCCCTTCAGGAGATCGTCAGCGGCGACTATGAAGTCTCATCAGGCCGCGAATTCTGGGGCAATCCCAAGAAGCGCGGATCGGCCCAAATATATAGCGACAGCAAAACGGTTTACGCTTGGGCTGAGCGCCACGGTACGCGAGTTATCGAGATTGAGGCCAGCCTCGGCAACGACTTGCCGACCACCACGGACGAACGTTCCCGCTACTTCACCATCAAATACGACTTCGCGCCAGACGGCTCGGGCTTCGCCAGTGATCCTTCACTGGTCACGCTCAACAATGGATGGGACACGGTCTATGGAAAGGAGCTAAACGACGTGCGCGTCGCGCTGCGGCCCAATGGCTTCGACCCGGTGGATACCCTTGAACTGGGGAAAATAGTCAGCGCTACAATGACCTATGGGGGTGGCGGCTACCTCGTCGAACGTGTCGACAGGCTTGAGGGCGGAAAGACATATCTTCCTTATGTCCTGGGCCGGATTTTTGATGAGGCGACCCGTGAGCCGACAAATAAGGGTGCACGGATTTTCACCTGATCCACGCTGGGACGCAGGGAGATTAGGGTTCTTGAAAAAGGGGAGGTCCTCATGGGCCAGCTAAAATATTTCCGGCTGTCGAGCAGCCTTTTTGCGCTCGTAGCACTGACCGCCACGGAGTCCGTGAACGCGCAGGAGGCCCCGGCGCCTCCGGCCTCAACGGGAGGGCAGTTGGAAGAGATTATCGTGACCGCCCAAAAGCGGCGGGAGAGAATGCAGGATCTTCCCGTTTCAGTAACGTCGATTTCCGGCAGCGCGTTGCAGAACCTGAAGCTGACTGACGCCTCTCAACTCGCAGTCCAGGTTCCGAACCTGACCGTTCAAACGCCCTTCGGTGAAGTACAGCCGATATTCGCCATGCGCGGCGTCTCGCTGGTCGATTATTCTCAGCATCAGCAAGGCCCGATCGGGATGTATGTTGATGAGGACTATAAGGGAGCCGGCGTTTTCCGCGCGCAGCAACTCTACGACATTGACCGGGTCGAGGTGCTGCGCGGGCCGCAAGGAACGCTCTTTGGCCGCAACACCACTGGCGGCGCGGTGAACATCTATACCGTGCAGCCCGATCTGGACGGCACGGAAGGTTTCGTCACCGCCGGGGTCAGCAATTACGGACTGCGGGAATTGACCGCCGCCCTCGAGTTTACGCCAGTCCAGGACGTCTTCGGCATCCGGGCCGCGTTCGATGGCCGCAAGTCCGACGGCTATCTCCACGCGGTTCAGCCGGGACTCAAGAATTTCGCCAACGACGACAGCTATGCGTTCCGGGTCAATACCGCGTTCCGTCCCAGCCCCGGCCTTCGTTTCAATCTGGGTTATAGCCGCAGCCGTTCCGACACGCGGCCCGCAGGTTACACGGTGACCAATGTCGGCCCGGAAGGTCTGGGATTTGCCGGTATCTTCAATCAGGGTCTCGGCTTCTACGATGTGAATGCAGGTGATCAGGGCTATCTCAAGGTCGACAACGACAGCGTCATCCTGCGCGCTGAGTGGGACATGAGTCCCGACATCATGATGACGTCAGTGACGACCTACGACAAAGGCCGCTTCCGCGCCTATAGCGATGACGACAACCGACCCGAAGGCATTCTGGCGGACGGCAGCGACGCCAAGGCACGCGTCTGGTCGCAGGAAATTCGCCTGGCTTCGCGCGGTTCCGGACCCTTCACCTGGCTCTTGGGCGCTGCCGCGTCCGATGAAAAGATCAGCAGCGCCACCCGCTATGATTCCTACGCTTCCTTTACCGAAGACGTCGCCGGCACGCCCATCTGCCTGATCGATTATGTGACGGGATGCGTTTACACCAATCAATTTAGGATGAAGCGCCGCAGCCTTTCCGCATTTGGCCATACGACCTACAAGTTCGACAACGGGATCGAAATTCAGCTCGGGCTCAGATATTCCAACGATCGCACGGACATAAATGAATATAAGGCCTATCTGGGCTATTTCGATCCTGCGACCGGCGATCCGGTTTACGGCGTCAGCACCTTCATCGATGGACCGCCACAGGACCGCTTCACCAACCGCAATCTCAGCGGCAAAGCGGCGCTGCGCTACAAGCTCACGAGCAATGCCAGCGTGTATGCCAGCTTCAGCCGAGGCTATCGATCGGGCACATTCAACGGCTACGCCTATTTCGACCCCGCCGAGATCACGATCGTCAAGCCTGAGATCCTCGACGCTTTTGAAATCGGAGCCAAGAGCGAACTGTTCGGCAGAAAGCTCCGGCTGAATGGGGCGATCTATTATTATAAATATAGGAACCAGCAGTTTCTCGACGTAACGGATCAGGGGCTGGAAATCCTGGTGAACGCGCCGCGCAGCCGGATATGGGGCGCGGAACTGGAGGCAGCGGCAGCTCCCACCAGGAACCTGACGCTCAGCGCGGGGATCGGCTACACCAACGGCAAATTCCAGGATCTGACGCTTGGCGGGGTCGTACTCGACGGCAACAGGCTGACTTCGGCGCCGCGATGGACGCTGAACGGGGCTGTGGATTGGAAGTTGCTTCAGGACACCGACGCAGCGTTCGCGATCCATATGGACGCGAGATATTCGAGCCTTCAATATTTCGACGCCTTCAACACAGCCGATATATCACAACCTGGCTACTGGCTGGTCAACGGTCGGCTCACCAAGCCCATCGGAAATACCGGCTTGGAAATTGGGCTATGGGTCAAGAACCTTCTGAAGAAACGCTATTATGCTTATCTCGTCGACTACAAATCGTTCATGAACGCCAACTTGGCCACACCGGGCGCGCCCCGGACATATGGTGCCGATATTTCATTCCGCTTCTGATATCTGCGTTGATTTCGCAGTCAGGAAAAACAAAACGAGTGAGAGGGTTCGATCCGATGCGATCAGCCTTTAGTATATAAACGGGATCCAGCATTGACAACGTCCACGCAAGACACTGCCACCTCCGGCGCTCTATCTCCCTTAAAGGCAGTAGCTCTTGGATTTGCAGCAATGCAGGTCGGGCCATGTCTGGCGAGCGTACCGACGCTGCTGCTTCAGTTCGGAGGCGCTGGCTCGTGGATCAGTGCGCTGATGACGCTGGGCGTCGCGCTCCTCATCGGGCGCGCGATCACAACCTTCGCCAGCCGATATGTCGTCAGCGGATCACTTGTCTCCTACGCCGAAATCGCGTTTGGCAACTGGGGGCAACGGGTGGTGGGCATCTCGCTCATGCTCGGTTATCTCGGCGTAATCGCGATGATCGTGAATGACGAGATATATTATCTGACAAGCCTGCTGTCCGAGACCGGATTCCCCCAGGCGACGAGTTTACCCTGGCAATGCGCCTTAAGTCTCGTCGCTTCCGCCTTCTCGGCATTTTTCGCTTATCGCGGCCCGGATTTGTCCGCCCGCGTTGCAGGATTGCTCGCCCTGATCAGCTTGCCGGTCATCATGGTGATAATGCTCCTCGCCTTCTCAAACCATTCAGCCGGATTTTTCGATCAGTTCAACACGAGCAAATTCGATGCCGGAGGAATACTCGCGGGGGCGGTATGGGGCATGGCGATCTATGTCGGTTTCGACGGCCTGACTTCGGTCGCATCGGATACGGTGAATCCGCGGAAAAATGTTCCTCGCATCCTGACCTACACCCTACTTTTATGCGGGGTGACATGGTCGCTGGGATCCTTGCTTCAATACTCGGTTTTGGCGCCGCATATGAACGATATTCTCGCAGGCAGAACGGCTATATCTGTCCTTGCAGCGCAGGCGGGCCTGCCTGGCCTGACGGCCGAGTTCGACCTTGTGGTCGGCGCTTCGGTCGTGGCATCGACGATCGCGTTCTTCAATTTCGCCGCCCGCATCGTGGCGACGGCCGCACAGGATTCGATGCTGCCAGCATCGCTAGGGATCATCGACCCTGAAAGCCATGCGCCCCGCCGCGCAATTTTGCTGGTCGGCATTATCGGCGCGATCGTGCCGATGCTGATACGGCTGAGCGGAGCCGAAAGCCCTATCGAGGCCATCACCACACTGGCAAGCATCGTGATCAATTTCTGGCTGCTGCCCTATTTCCTGATAAGCTTGGGCGCGATCCTGATCCTGCGCCGGGAATCCGTCACCAGCTTCGCACATTTGGCGCCACCGGCTGCCGGAGCGCTGCTTCTCATTCTCGTGGTCGCTCAGAACTTTATCGCGCGAGAGGGAAAGTGGCACATGCCCGTGATTGCGGCCACTATCCTCGCGATCGCGTTGGGGCTTCTCAAACTTGCTGACCGGACCCGGCAATCGCAAGATTTGAGAATGCATCCCAGTCCAGAATAGGCATGGGGTGCAACGCGCAGCCAGAAAAAAGACGGCCCTGCCGAACAAGTCCGGAAGGGCCGCCAATCAGAGAGGAGATGAAACGTCAGAAATCTTTGCGAAGTTCAATACCATAACGACGCGGAGGAACGTAGGTGACAATTCTGGTTCCAAACAGCGCGATATAATCGAACGCGGAGACCTGCTTTGCGGCGTTGGTAAAGTTCTTCACGAACGCAGCAATTTCAAAGCCATTGCGCGAATAACTTACGCGAGCGTTATGCAGCGTAGCGGCGGGAAGCAGGTTCATCGCATTGTTGTCGACCGATGAGTAACGCTTCGACTGATAGCTGAAATCATACACGAAGGCGAGCTGGCCGGCGCCGACATCGAACGACTTGCGAGCCAAGCCATTGACGGTCCACTTGGGAGCATTGACCGCGCCTTGGTCGATAACGCCGCTATAGCTCGTATTCACATCGTAAACCTTCGTATGAAGATTTGCTACACCCAGCTGAAGATCAAGGCCCCGCATAGGCGTGACAGACAGTTCCATCTCACCACCATACATATAGGCATCATTGTTGGTGACGAACGATGTCAAACCCTGGAGCTGAAACGCCTGGAAATCGGAATAGTCATAATAAAAAGTGCTGAGATTCAGGCGAACGGCACGATCGAACAGCTTGAGCTTCGATCCTGCTTCGTAGGCTATCATTGTTTCAGCGCCAAAGGGCGTCTGTGCGAGAGATGTGGTTCCGCCCGCATTGCTATTGAAACCGCTGCCCTTCACGCCTCGCGAGACGCTGGCATAGAGCAGCGCGTCATCACTGGCGGTGTAATCGAGTTGAAGGCGGCCGCTCCACAACCATTCTTTCTTCTTCGCGGCGCGACCAACGGTCGCCTCCGAAAAATCATATCCGAGCAGCGGAGGATTATAGACGGTGTTGGTAACCCCGTCTCCCAACTCATTATAATATACCTGCGAAGAAAAGCTCTTGGTGTCATGAAGCACCCGCCCGCCAACGGTCAATTTCAGGCGATCGGTCAGCGTATAGTCACCCTGTGCGAACGCCGAATAGGAACGGACATGCTGGTCGAAGACGTTGCTGATGTCGAACGCGAACTCCGTGCCAGCATAAGCGGGGAATGAATAGTTCTGATAATTGGACTGTTTTATATCCAGGAAATATACACCGCCGGTGAAGTTAAACCTGTCGCCGACTTTCGACACGCGAAGCTCTTCGGACCATTGGTTCAAATTCTGGCCGCTGGGAAAATAGCAGGAATTCAGGGGCGTACCATCGCAATCCTCTGCATAGGCGAATTTGAAGTGCGTGTAGTTGGTGAGAGAAATAAGGCTGATTTCATCCGAAGCGCTCCACTCAAGGCGCAAGGTCGGTGAAATCCGCTCTTTCTTCAAATAGCCGACGGCGTTGAACGCAGTCTTGCGCGCGTCTGGATAGGGATCGCGATATCCCGTGGCGTCGTTCCCCGGGCCGGTGCCATATGCATCGACGTCGGCGGGAAGGAGTTCCGGCCTGCCATTCACCAGATAGGCTGGCTGAGAGTCATAGGTCCCGATCCTTGCACGCGGATTGCGATCATAGGAGATTGCGAAATAGGCTTTTAAATTGTCGCTCAGGTCCCGCTGGATCTGCGCGCGCACGCCAAAGAATTTCTGCGCATTCGTGTCTGGACCGACTGCGTTCTTCCACCAGCCATTCGAATAGTCGAGCATGCCCGAAATACGAAACTGCGTCTTGTCGTCCAGCGGGCCGCCAACCGCAGCCTCCAGGCGCTTCTGATCATAGTTGCCGATCGTGGCCGACACGAAACCTTCAAACTGTTCTGTCGGCTTCTTGGTGATGAAGTTGGCGAGGCCGCCAGTGGAATTTCGGCCGAACAGCGTCCCTTGCGGGCCGCGCAGAATCTCTACGCGCTCCAGATCATAAACGGGGAAGTTGGTTTCATAAGGCGAGCTGACATAGATATCGTCGAAATATATGGCGTTGGGCGATTCCTGATTGGTCGAAAAGTCGGTTGCCGCGACGCCCCGCATCGTCAGGTTGCCGTTCAACCCTGAACCGCCGCTGGATTCCAGCACGACGCCGGGAACTTTGGAAGCAAGTTCAGTTGCCGACTGGACGCCCATCGCCTGCATCTGATCGGACGAGAAGGCAGAGATCGAAAGGCCGACCTTGTCCAGCCGCTGCTCACGTCGCTGCGCGGTGACCACAATATCGCCCCCCAGGCCATCCTGCTGGGAAGCATTTGCGCTGGCCCCTTGCCCGCCCTGTTGGGCCAGAGTGTTGGTCGGGAGCATGCCGATACTGATCGCCAGCGCTGCGACCGATATCTGCATCGCGCGTACGCTGCGGATCTGCAATAGACTTGTCCTGTTACTCGAGGATTGAGAAGCGCATAATCTGTTGTAATAAGCCATTGAATAAACCCCCGGATCGTTGTTGGGCGAGGTCCCGTTCGCCAAATGTGAGACGTGCGGAGGATCAGGCTGAAGAAATTCTTATACAATACCCTGTGAAGGGTAGCCTATGCTCGTCTGAACATTGCTGGCTACCCGTCTGGAAGGAGCCAACCCGTTCATCAACAGGTCGCCCTTTCAACGCTGCGCGTTCTAAACTTCAGGCCGCCGCAGCACTGCGTTGCGGAGCCGGTGCAGGCAGAACCAGCTTCCCATCAATATTAGCGGTGTCGCCACGGACAGGATCGTGGAAGCGTGCAGACCCGGCGCAAAGGGTTCGATCCCTTCCAGCATATGCCCTAGCAGCGACACGCCATAATAGCTGATGGCGACCACCGACAATCCTTCCACCAGCTGCTGAAGCCTCAGCGTCATGCTGGCGTTGCGTTCAAGCGAGGCCAGAAGTTTCGCATTCTGGTTCTCGATCCGCGTTTCGATACGTGTCCTCAGCAAACCGGAAAGATGAGCCGCCAGATTGGCGATCTGCTGCAATCTTCTGGTGAAACTCGCACAGGTACGCACCGCTGGAAGAAGGCGGCGTTGAGTAAAGTCGGCCAGCGACTGGCACCCCCTCACCGGCTGCGGGGCCAGTTCGGCAAGCCGCTCGTCAACCAGCTGGGCATAGGCCGACGTCGCACTCATCCTGTAGTTCGTTGCGCCAGCGAGCGCGCCGATCTCCAATGAGAGTTGGCACAGCTGGTCCAGCAGATCGTCGTCGCGGGCCTCAGGATGGCTCAGCATCTGGCCAAGCTCCTGCAGCTTGGCTTCGGCTTCGTGCAGCGATCGCGATTGCGCCTGAGCAACCGGCAAGCCCATAAGGGCCAGATTACGATAATTGCCGAGTTCCTGCAGGCGCTGCACCGTTCGTGTCAGATCGCCATCGCACGCGCCGTTTGCGGCGACCAGAAGCCTGCCATAACCGTCAGCACCGATCCGAAAATCGGACCAGACCCGAATGCCGTCGCCTACGTGACAGGATACCAGCTCATCGCCGACGAACGCCATATCCTCCAGGCAGGCCCGGGCCTTATCCTCATCTTCGACGATCGTGATCCTGGTCGCGCGTATCGCGGCGCCCGGCAAATTTTCCATCTGCAAAACGGCATCGTCGATCGCACCGCGCTGGCCTGATCCGGCAAAAAGAGTGACGGTGCTCGCTTCGCTGTGCCGCTCCCAGATGTAGGCTATTGCGCCATGCAGCATCCCTGAAACATGGCTCGCGCCGGACAGGCACGCCGGATTTCCGCTGAATTGGGCGATGAAATCACTTTCCCGCATCCGGTCGCCATCATCCAGGATGTTGAGGATTTGCACTATCTCCATCGGCGCGGAAAGCCTTGGCCAGCGTCGAAGATGCATTTCCCCCACGACCCGCTGGCGGAGCTCATGTTCTCTCACACTCTCCCTCCCTCCAATTGCCCATCGTCTTGCGACGCCTATCCAGCCGTGGCGCATCTACAGGCTTGTGTTCCGTTCACTGGGTCAGATGGAAAGGCGCCCCCGCAGACCTGCGTCCTGAAACAGTTCAGAGCGCCTCCGTCCCGCCGCCTGTTTGTGACACACACACATATAGCCTGCTTGCGCGGGCCATGCTCCTACCCTCATCGGAGTAGTTTTCCGGGCTACATTCGCCATGCTCGATACAGACGGCGTGCGAGAGCGGCGGATGCCGCATGTTTAACCGATGGCGGCCAGAGGCAGCGACATCTTTCCACCCAGCCTTCAGGTCGGCCGCGCCCGCGCCTGCGCGGATACTACCCCCGGCGGGGTATTGTTACGCCAGGTCCTCATCAGCACTATGCCTTCGATACCATTCAACTTTCCCTGAAGCGCGCTTCGTTTGAAAAGCAGGTAATAAATTTGTCGGACCAACAATCGCGTTCATCGGGAATAGATCTGTTACCGTTTGACGACTGGATACGTCGTCGCACTGCCGCACATGCGCATATGAATATCTTTGCGCAATCGCTGGATAGCAAACATCTGGAGTGTTCTTCGTGACATCATATCCGAGTTCCGCCGAAGTCGTAATCATCGGTGGCGGCATCGCAGGATGCTCCATAGCCTACCATCTGACCAAATTAGGTATTTCAGATGTACTTCTGTGTGAACGCAAGCAATTGACCTGTGGCACGACCTGGCACGCGGCGGGATTGGTCACACAGCTCCGCGCAAACCGGCGGATGACGGAGCTCGCCTATTATACAGGGCAGCTGTTCGAACAGCTGGAAGCCGAAACAGGCATGGCGACCGGCTATATGCAGCGGGGATCGCTGCGCCTTGCCAAGACGCCCGAACGGCTTGAAGAGCTTGCCCGCGGCGCATCGATGGGGCGGAATTTCGGCCTGCCTGTCGAACCTGTAACCCCCGGCGAGATCAAGGAGCGTTGGTCGCCGGTCAACATCGACGGCATCGTCGGCGGTTTCTGGTTCCCAAATGACGGTCAGGTCAATCCCATCGACGTAACGATGGCCTATGCCAAAGGCGCGCGCATGGGCGGCGCCAAGATCCTTGAGCAATGCCTGGTCAAGAACATTATCGTCGAAGGCGGCAAGGCTGTCGGCGTCATAACCGAGCAAGGTGAAATCCGGGCGAAGAAGGTCGTCATCACCGGCGGCATGTGGTCGCGCGATCTGGCGGCGCAAATTGGCGTCAGCCTCCCGCTTCATGCAGCCGAACACTTCTACATCGTCACCGAGGCGATCCCCGAACTTCCACGCAACCTGCCGGTCATGTTCGTCACAGATGAACACGCCTATTACAAGGAGGATGCCGGCAAGCTCCTGCTCGGCTGCTTCGAACCGAACGCCAAGCCCTGGGGCATGAACGGCATCTCCCCCGATTTCTGCTTCGATACGCTGCCCGAAGATTTCGACCATTTCGAACCGATCCTCGAACTCGCGGTGAACCGTGTGCCGCTGTTGGCCAATGCCGGTATCCAGCTGTTTTTCAACGGACCTGAAAGCTTCACCCCCGACGACCGCTACCTGCTGGGCGAAACGCCCGAGGTGCGCGGCCTCTTCACCGCTTGCGGCTTCAACTCGGTGGGCATCCTGTCATCGGGCGGCGTCGGCAAGGTTCTTGCGGACTGGATCAACGACGGCATGCCCCCCGTGGAGCTAGTCGATGTCGATGTCCGTCGCACGGTCTCGTTCCAGACGAACAAGAAATATCTTCACGACCGGACGACGGAAACACTGGGCGCCATGTACAACATGCATTGGCCCAACCTGCAGATGGAGACCGCGCGGAACGTGCGCCGCAGCCCCTTCCACGATCGCCTGATCGCGAAGGGCGCATGGATGACGGAGATGAATGGCTATGAACGGCCCGGCTTCTTCGGCGGTGCGGGGACGACACCGAAAGTAGAATATTCCTATCACAAGCCGAGCTGGTTCGACGACACTGCTGCCGAATGCCGCAACACGGCGGAGAATGTGTCGGTCTTCGACCTCAGCTGCTACGTGAAATATCTGATGGAGGGCCGCGACGCTCTCAAGGTTCTCAACCGGCTTTCCGCCAATGAGATCGACGTGCCCGTCGGCAAGCTGGTCTATACCCAGTGGCTCAATCCCAAGGGCGGTATCGAGGCCGACGTCACTATCACGCGCCTGTCCGAAACGTCCTTCATGATTGTCACGATCGCTGCGTCCCAGCGCCGCGACATGGCCTGGCTGAAGCGGCATATTCCGGACGATGCGCACGCCCATGTGGTCGACATCACGTCCGGATTGCCGATGCTGGCGGTCATGGGTCCCAAGTCACGCGAACTGCTGCAGAAGATTTCGCCCGCCGACTTCTCCAACGAAGCTTTTCCTTTCGGCACCAGTCAGGAAATCGACCTTGGCTACGCGAAGGTCCGCGCCAGCCGCGTCACCTTTGTGGGTGAACTGGGTTGGGAACTCTACATGCCGGCCGAATTCGCCCAGCACGTCTACGATGTCCTGGTCGAAGCGGGAACGGAGTTCAGACTTCGCGACGCTGGCTTCTTCGCCCTCAATTCCCTCCGCATGGAAAAGGGTTACCGCCACTGGGCGCATGATATCGGCGAGGAGGATACGCCCCTTGAGGGTGGCCTCGGTTTCGCGGTCGCGCTGGACAAGCCGGGCGGATTCATTGGCCGCGACGCACTCCTGCGTCAGAAGGAAGCAGGCAAGCTCACCAAGCGCCTCGTCCAGTTCAAGCTGAAGGATCCCGACGCCCCATTTGTTTTCCATAACGAGCCGCTTTGGATCGGTGACCGCATAATCGGCGACATCTCCTCGGGAGCATATGGCCATCGCATCGGCGCTTCGCTGGGGATGGGTTATGTCCATCACGAGGATGGCGTCGACAAGGCATTTCTTGAGGCGAGCAGCTTCGAGGTCGAGATCGCATGGAAACGGCATGAGGTGGAGGCGCAGTTGGGGCCTTGGTATGATCCAAAGGGCCTACGCATCAAGGCGTGAGGCGCCAGATCCCACTCACTCTCATCGACAGCTGCATCTTGAAGGCAATGACATTGCCGGGAGAATATCATGCGCATTCTCGTTCCCGTGAAGCGGGTCATAGATTTCAACGTGAGGCCAAGGATCAGGGCGGACGGAAGCGGCCTTGACCTTGCCAACGTCAAGATGGCCATGAACCCCTTCGACGAAATCGCTCTTGAGGAAGCGATCCGCCTTAAGGAAGCGGGTCAGGCCACCGAGGTCATCGCCGTGTCCATCGGCCCGGCCAAGGCGCAGGATACGCTGCGCACGGCCTTGGCTATGGGTGCTGACCGCGCCATCCTGGTCGAAACCGACGCGGACGTCGAACCGCTGGTCGTCGCGAAGATTTTGAAAGGGATCGTGACAGAAACCGGTTCCGACCTCGTCATCCTCGGAAAGCAGGCGATCGACGACGATGCAAACCAGACGGGGCAGATGCTCGCGGGGCTCATGAACCGGCCGCAAGGCACCTTTGCAAGCCGGGTCAGCGTCGATGGCGACACAATCAATGTGACGCGTGAGATCGACGGTGGTCAGGAAACGGTTAGGCTTGCCCTGCCAGCGATCATCACTGCCGATCTCAGGCTGAACGCGCCGCGCTACGCCTCGCTGCCCAACATCATGAAGGCGAAAAAGCAGCCTATCACCATGACGGGTCCCACGGATTACGGGGTGGATTGCACCCCGCGCATCAAAACCATGAAGCTGGCCGAGCCGCCTGCCCGCTCCGCTGGCATCAAAGTCGCCGACGCGGACGCCTTGGCGGCCAAAATCAAGGAAATGGGAGTTGCCTGAGATGAAAACTCTCCTTTTGGTCGAACATGATGGCAGCACGGTAAGAGATGCCACTCTCTCCGCTGTGACGGCCGCTGCCAAACTCGGCCCCGTCGATCTGCTGGTGGCCGGTTTCGGGTGCCGCGCCGTGGCAGAAGCGGCCGCACGGATCGTGGGTGTCGATAAAGTCCTTCTGGCGGATCACGGCTGTTACCAGCATGCGCTGCCCGAGAATGTCGCGCCGCTGGTGGCAACCCTGATGACCAGCCATGACGCGTTTCTCGCCCCGGCTACAAGCGTCGGGAAGAATGTCGCGCCACGTGTCGCCGCATTGCTTGACGTCATGCAGATTTCGGAAATCCTCTCCGTGGAGGGAGAAAGAAGCTTCACCCGCGCGATCTATGCCGGAAACATCATCGCGACCGTTGAGTCCACTGATTCCAAGCTGGTGATCACCGTGCGGGGTTCGGCCTTTCCCATGGCGCCCGCGACCGGGGGTTCCGCCACGATCGAGGAGGTTTCCATCGAGATGGACACCGGCCTGTCCACCTTTGTGGGTGCGGAAATCGCGAAGCTGGAACGCCCTGAACTGACCTCCGCCAAGATCGTGGTTTCCGGCGGCCGCGCGCTCAAGGATGCTCAGACATTCGAGCAGATCATCATGCCTCTGGCCGACAAGCTGGGTGCGGGCGTGGGCGCCAGCCGCGCCGCCGTCGATGCGGGCTATGCCCCCAACGACTATCAGGTGGGGCAGACGGGCAAGATCGTTGCTCCCGAACTTTACATAGCGGTCGGCATATCGGGCGCGATCCAGCATCTGGCTGGCATGAAGGATAGCAAGACCATCATCGCCATCAATCAGGACGTGGACGCGCCGATTTTTCAGGTCGCCGACATCGGGCTCGTCGCCGATCTTTTCACCGCCGTCCCTGAACTGACCACGAAGCTGTGAAGCCCATAGCGCGCAACTCGCCATGAATTTTTGGAGAAGAATGTGACGACCGATATCCTCACCGTATCCTGTCCGTCAAAGCGTGGGATAGTGGCCGCCATTTCCGGCTATCTGGCAAGTCAAGGATGCAGCATCTCGGATTCCTCCCAATTCGATGATGTGGAAACCGGCACCTTCTTCATGCGGGTCAGCTTCGTCTCCGAAGAGGGCAAGGCGCTTTCGGAGATCGCTGAAGGTTTCACTCCGATCGGCCAGGACTGGAACATGGATTTCAAGTTTCACGACTCCACGGCCAGGATGAAGGTCATCCTCATGGTGTCCCGCTTTGGACATTGCCTGAACGACATATTGTATCGATGGAAGATAGGCATGCTGCCGATCGACATCGTGGGCGTCGTGTCCAATCATTTCGACTATCAGCATCTCGTGCTCAGCCATGATCTGCCGTTCCACCACATCAAGGTCTCCAAGGACAACAAGGCCGAAGCCGAAGCGGAACTGAGGGCGATCGTCGAGCGGACGCAAGCCGAGCTGATCGTTCTGGCGCGCTACATGCAGGTGCTTTCGGACGATCTGTGCCGCTCCATGTCGGGCCGGATCATCAACATCCACCACAGTTTCCTCCCCGGGTTCAAGGGCGCAAAGCCTTACCATCAGGCCCATAAGCGCGGCGTGAAGCTGATCGGCGCGACCGCCCATTATGTCACCGCGGAACTGGATGAAGGTCCGATAATCGAGCAGGAAACCATAGCCGTCACGCATGCGCAGAGCGCTGACGATTATGTATCCATCGGACGGGACGTGGAAAGCCGCACATTGGCGCGCGCGATCCACGCGCACATACATCATCGCGTATTCGTGAACGGAGACCGGACAATCGTCTTCCCTGCCAGTCCGGGCAGCTACGCCGCCGATCGCGTGGGCTGAAACGCCGTCGGCGTTCTGCCGTCCACAACACATGAATGACAAGGCGGATTATGGCGAAGATCATTGACGGCAAAATGATGGCCGAGGGCATTCTGGAGACCGTTCGCCAGGACGTGGACGACTTTCGGTGGCGCTGCGGTATCTCACCCACCTTGGCGGTCATTCTGGTGGGCGATGATCCCGCGAGCCATGTGTATGTCTCGCGCAAGTTGAAGGCATCGAAGCGGGTCGGCATAGCGTCGATCGAGCGGCGCCTCCCCTGCGAAACGACCCAGGACGCCCTTCTGGCGGAGATCGACGCGCTGAACATGGATCCTGCCGTGCATGGCATTCTGGTTCAATTGCCGCTGCCCCGTCACATCGATGCAGCAGTTGTCCTGGATCGCATCTCCCCGTCGAAGGACGTTGACGGCTTCCACCCGGTGAATGTCGGTCGCCTATCGACAGGCACGCACGGATTGATCCCCTGCACGCCGCTTGGTTGCCTTCTCTTGCTCGAAAGCGTGGTCAAGGACTTTTGTGGCCTCAAGGCAGTGGTCATCGGCAAATCCAACATCGTCGGCAAGCCCGTCGCCCTGCTTTTGCTTGAAAGAGAATGCACGGTCACCGTCACGCACATCAACACGCGCAACCTGCCCTCTATCGTCTCGACCGCCGACATCGTGGTCGTGGCCGCGGGCAGCCCCGGCCTGGTGCGCGGCGGCTGGGTCAAGCCCGGAGCGATCGTGATAGACATCGGCATCAACAAGATTGTCGATAAGGATGGCCGGAGCATGATAGTGGGTGATGCAGTAACTTCCGAGCTGGATCATGCCGCCGCCGTCACCCCTGTGCCCGGCGGCGTCGGACCCATGACCATCGCATGCCTCCTGTCGAATACCGTCCGCGCAGCCAACATGATGACGGCTGGTTCGTCACCGAATGCCCAAGAGACCATAACCATCCCTCGCGTGGCTTAGCGTGGCCGCACAAACGCGCAGGCAAGTCAGTTGCTGCGGGGCACCTGCCCATATTGAAGCAACGGATCGGCATCCAGGCCGACATTCACTTCCCCAACCACGTCGATGAACAGCGAAAACAGTTCCGCCATCGAACTGATATCCAGCTTGGCGTATATATTCCTCCGATGCACCTTCGCCGTGCCTTCGGCCATTTTCAGCCGTTTCGCGATCACATCGATCGGATATCCTCTCAGCATCATCTGAACGACCTCGAACTCCCGATCGGTCAACAGGGAGCGGCCGAAATTATCGCGGGCTCTTTTCAGATCGTCGTGCAGCTTCACTTCTTCGGGCGAGGGAGGAGCAAATAGTTTCGGATCGGCAAAATGTCGCCAGCTCGAAGAAAGCGTGCCGAAGACAATCGGGGCAATCGCCTTGGCCAGTTCCAATTCCTTATCCGAATAACGCCCCGCGTCACGGGAGCGCGCGAAGGAAAGCAATATGTGCCCACCTTGCCCGTCGGACATGCAATAGCACATCTCATCAACAAGGTCGGTATCCACATAGTGCCGAACGAAAAAATCGCTCGTTTGAAAATCATCCTGATCTACCACGTCCTTAAGACTGATCGCCTGATTTTCGATGGACCGCTCAATGGCGAGATAGAATGGATCGGTAAGGTAAAATCCGTTTTTATAATCGTTAATCTGCTGCTGCCTGACAGATTTCGGCGTCCGATGTTCGACTACCTCTGGCCCAACATTTTCCCGAAAATGAAACAACATCATCTCATCTGATCGGAGCGCGGCCGAAAACATGTCAAACAGCGCCTCTGCTCTCGCTTTACCTTCCAAAGCGATAAGCTGCGCGATCTTGCCATTCCACTCAGGGGAAGCCAGATATTCCAGTGACAACATTTCAGACATTCCCCCCTGCCCTGACTTCAAAACGAAACATGTTCAGGCAAACGCGTCCCGGCAAACCCGTTGAAGACGCGTCAATATGCCGGGTCCGCGCTGAATTGCGCCGCAAGCCAGCGTCTGAATCGGACGATTGATGGGTCCGACCACCGATTGGCGGGTCCCCTGAAAACATAAGCTCCCAGTGTCACAGGCACGAATTCCTTTTCACGAGGCACGACCTTCACCAGTCTACCCGCCGCAAGATCTTCGGCAATGAGATAGTGATTGCCAAGCGCGATCCCCTGCCCCGCCCGCGCGGCGGCCAGCGCCAGATGAGCATGGCCGTATCTGCCGGTCGGAGTGTTCGGCGGAAGATCGATAGATTGCGCCCTCATCCACATACGCCATTCCACATCGCTGCGTTCCTCGATCAGCGGCAATGTAGCCAGGTCTTCCGCCGAACGAATCCTGTCGCCCCAGCGAGAAACGAACATCGGCGAGGCCAACGGAAAAACATGCGGCCTCGCCAGTTCAAGGGTTCTCACCCCGCGCTTCCGGTCCAGCGTCTGGCCATCGCCAATATATCGAATGTCGCCATCAACGGCGTTGTTCGAAAGGTCAAGGAGCCCATCTTCCGATCGAAGATCGACCGGCGGCATTCCGTTTCGGCCCGAAGACATCGCAAGCCGCATAGCGAGCCAATGCAATGCCAATCCCCCGACGCAGGATATTACCAGCTTGCCATCGGTCCTGCCCCGAACCGCGTCCGTTGCTTCCCTCAATTCATTGAAAACCTTCACCAGACGGCCATGATAATCAACGCCAACCGCTGTCATCTGCCCGCTTTCCCGGTCCAGCAAGGTAACGCCCAGACGCTCTTCCAGCCCTCTTACGTGACGGCTGACTATGGCATGGCTTACGCCAAGGGCCTTCGCTGCTCGTCGGATACCGCCCAATCGGCCCACTGCCTCAAAGGCCCTGAGAGCGGAGAAAGGAGGCAATGGTGAATTCATCGCGTTCAGCCATAGGAGTAGATGGTGACCTCAGGTTACCAAAGCGGCCGCCGAAAGCAACTGCTTCCGGGATGCAAAATCCCCTAATGTATCAGCATCAGGACAGATTCCAGAAACCATCATGAAGGTCGTCAGATGCGGAACGCCGAATATAACGCCCGTCGCAAGGAAGCCATCCCGCAGGGCGTCGCCACCGCCACCAACATCATCGCCGATAGGGCCGAGAACGCCACCATCTGGGATGTCGAAGGCAATGCCTATATCGATTTTGCGGGCGGGATCGCGGTTCTCAACGTCGGCCATCGTCACCCCAAGGTGATCGCGGCGGTTCACGACCAGCTCGACAAATACACGCACACGGCATTTCAGGTGGTTGCCTATCCGCCTTATATCGAATTGGCTGAGCGGCTGAACGCTTTGGCGCCCGTCGATGGCGACGCCAAAACCATCTTCTTCACGACCGGCGCGGAAGCGACCGAAAACGCAGTCAAGATCGCACGCGCGGCCACCGGCCGCCCCGGCATCATCGCCTTTGCGGGCGGCTTCCATGGCCGGACCCTGCTGACGTCCGCCATGACCGGCAAGGTTTCGCCGTACAAGAAGGGCCTTGGGCCGTTTCCTGGCGAAATCTACCATCTCCCCTATCCCAGCCCGACCACAGGGGTTAGCGTTGAGGATACGCTCAAGGCTCTCAACTTCCTGTTCGCGGCCGACATCGAACCAGAGCGCATCGCGGCTTTCATCATCGAACCGGTCCAGGGCGAAGGCGGTTTCCATAGCCCGCCGCCCGAATTTTTCCAGGCGCTCGATGATATCCGTCGTCGCCATGGCATCATGATAATCGCGGACGAAGTTCAGACCGGCTTCGCCCGCACCGGAAAGATGTTCGGCATTGAACATGCACCGATCAAGCCCGACCTCCTTACCGTCGCAAAGTCGCTGGGCGGCGGCTTTCCGATATCCGGTGTCATCGGGCGCGCGGATGTCATGGACGTCATCGGCCCCGGTGGCTTGGGCGGCACCTATGGCGGCTCTCCGGTCGGGTTGGCCGCAGCCTTGGCCGTGCTTGACGTTATCGAGGATGAACGCCTCCTCGACCGTGCCAATGTCATCGGCCACAGACTTCGCGAACGGATTACGCAGTTCGCCCAGCGCAACGACATGGTGAAAATCACCGGCCTGCGCGGCCCCGGAGCGATGATTGCCTTCGACATCGTCAACGAACATGGCCAGCCGGATGGCGACGAAGCGAAGCGCGTCTGCGCGCGCGCACTGGCAAATGGATTGATTTTGCTAAGCTGCGGCCAATTTGGTCAGGCCATAAGGATATTGGTGCCGCTGACTGTTGAAGACGACACGTTGGAGCAGGGCCTGAATATTCTGGAGAAGGCGCTGACCGCTGTCTCGAGGGAGGTTGCGTGACCTTCTCGCACACTCTCTCTCGATCCGCCCTGTTCAAGGAAGCGGCATTTATTGACGGGCTGTGGATCGAGGGGACGGCGAAGATCGCCGTCACCAATCCCGCAGACGACTCTGAACTGGGGACTGTGCCCAATTTGGGCGCGGACGAAACAAAACAGGCGGTCGCTGCCGCCTGGCGGGCTCAGGTCGACTGGCGCAAGCTGGCGGCGAAGGCGCGCGGCGCCATATTGCGGCGCTGGGGCGAGTTGATGCTCATGCACCAGGACGATCTGGCGACAATTTTGACGCTGGAGCAGGGCAAGCCCTTTGCCGAGGCCAAAGGCGAGGTCGCCTATGCAGCGTCCTTTTTGGAATGGTTTGCGGAGGAAGCACGCCGGATCAATGGCGAACTGATCCAGCCCCACGCATCCGATCGCCGTCTGGCCGTGCGTAAGGAGCCGGTTGGCGTCGTCGCCGCCGTCACGCCCTGGAACTTCCCCCTCGCGATGATTACCCGCAAGGCAGGGCCTGCTTTGGCCGCCGGTTGCTCGATGGTGCTCAAGCCATCCGAGCTCACGCCATTTTCGGCGTTGGCGCTCGCCGTGTTAGCGGAAGAGGCCGGGGTGCCTGCCGGGATATTCAACGTCGTGACCGGCGATGCGGCCCCGATCGGCGACATCCTGACCACGGATCCGCGAGTTCGAAAATTCACCTTCACGGGTTCGACGGGCGTGGGCAAGATGCTGGCGGCACGCTGTATGTCGACCGTGAAGCGCGTTTCCCTGGAACTGGGCGGCAACGCGCCCTTCATCGTTTTCGATGACGCCGATGTCGAAAGCGCGGTTGAAGGCGCTCTCATTTCAAAATTTCGCAACACCGGCCAAACCTGTGTCTGCGCGAACCGTTTTCTGGTTCAGGATGGCATTTTCGACGCCTTTGCAAAGCGCTTGGCCGAACGCGTCAGCCAGTTCGTGGTGGGCGCGGGCATGAGCGGCCCCACAGACCAAGGGCCGCTGATTGATAAGCGGGCGGTGACCAAGGCATCCGCCCATGTGGACGACGCGGTATCGCGCGGAGCGCATATCCTTGCCGGAGGCCACGCGATCAGGGGCGAAGGCAATTTCTTCCTTCCAACGGTATTGGCGAATGTTCCCGCCGACGCGCTGCTTTGCAAGGAGGAAACATTCGGCCCGGTCGCTGGCCTGGTACGGTTCCAAAGCGAGGCTGAAGCGATCGCGATGGCCAACGACACTCCGGCTGGCCTTGCCAGCTACGTCTACACGCGGGATCTGGATCGAAGCATCCGCGTTTCGGAAGCGCTGGAATATGGAATGGTCGGCCTTAACAGCGGACTGATCTCGACGGAGGTCGCGCCTTTTGGCGGCGTCAAGGAGTCAGGCCTTGGGCGCGAAGGCTCCCATTGGGGCATCGATGATTATGTGGAATTGAAGTTGATCTGCACGGGCGTAAACAGCGCCTGAACGCAGAAGGCGCTGCGTGGGATCTTCTATATTCTCGCCACATTCGCGGTGCGCCTCTTCAAGGACACTGCCCCCGCGCCGTTCAATTTGTGACACGATTCAGGTTGAGCGGCGTCGAAGATCAGCAGAGCGCCTGTTATTGCGACGCCGTCCCACCTTCTCCCATCTGTCGCCCATAAACCGGCACCACGTCATCGCTCGCCCGGCCGTGCAGCGCCTCAATCTCCGCCTTGCGCTGCTTCAGATACAGCTCGCGATAAGCTGCATAGGGGTCATCCTCCCTGCGGATTTTCTGGACGGTATCGTCAAAGGCCGCACGCTCGCCAAGCTGGTTGAGGATCGTCGCCGGAATGACGTAGGCAGGCTTTGTGAAGGGCTTTCCGATCAGGAAGGGCACCGCCATTTTGTCCACTGTATCGCCGATGATATCGCGTAGCGTGGTCGGCCCGACGATGGGCAGATACATATATGGCCCCGGCCCTACGCCATAATAGCCAAGCACATTGGCGAGACCGTTGGGCCGATAGGGCAGGAAGAAGGGCTTGCGCTTGGCGACGTCGAACAGGCCCGCGACCCCCAGCGTCGTGTTGATCGTGAAGCGCCCCACCGTTTCCACCGCCTTGCCGGGCTTCAGCTGGAGCATGTAAGCGGCGAACACCACCGGTTCCTGCAAATTGGCGAAGAAGTTGCGGAAACCCTTCCGAACGGGCTTGGGCAGTCCCTTGTTATAGGCCTTCGCCACTGGCTCGACCACGGCCTTGTCAACCGACTGAACCGCTTCAAAGCTTTTTGCATTGAGATGCTCAAGCGGATCACCCGCCGGAGGCCGATCTGCGCCGGTCACCACGATGTCGGTGGGCTGCTCCTCCGCGCCGTTTTCCGATTTGGGAGGCAGAGATATGTTCAACGCTGCCGCAGCGCTTGCCACATCCACCGTCGGTGAGGCCTCGGGTGGCGGCGCGTCGACCGTTGCCGCCTGTGCGCCCATCATCAACATTCCCGCGGCGATGCCCGGCAGCAGCATAGTCCAGTCCTTTGCAGCGGCCGATCGCCACGTTCGGCTGGGCCTTCGAAGTCCAGATCGCGTCGCGGCTTATTCCGTGAGTTGTCCAGCCCGGCGCGGGCTAAATGCGATATGGCGCGCCGTCAATAGATTGATTTCGTGGAAAAGCGGAACAGCTTTGGGAGCCATTCTAGAGTCCGCCTAAAATATCGAACGTATTCGTCTGTTTTATAGCGATCCACTATGTTACAGTGAGTTAGAGATTGTAAAATGCGCAGGTGAAATATGAGGACGCTACTCTTCCGGTCGGCATTTATCGCAACGGCGTGTCTATCGTTGAATGTCACTTCGACGGCTAATGCGACATCGCGGAGCGCCACTGTCACCGCCACTCCGATGAGGTTGACGCAGCAGGATCGCTGGCTCATCGATCCGCAGGGCCGTGTCGTCATGCTGCACGGCGCGAATATGATCGAACTGATCGGCAACGCCCATCATCTTGGCTCGGGCGGACATAGCACCCAATGGAGCGATGACACGCCGCGCCTGATGCGTGAGGCAGGATTCAATGGCATCCGCCTCATCATGTTCATGAGCCGCATCACGCCGCAGCCCGGGCACGTCGATGAAGCCTATCTCGACGCCGTGACGCGCACCGTCGCCGCCTATTCCCGACAGGGCATCCATGTCCTCATCGACCTGCATCAGGACGAATATAGCGACACGATCGGCGAACGCGGCATGCCCGCTTGGATGACATTGACTGACGGTCTGAAAAGCGATCCGAAGCTCGATTTCCCCAACCGATATTTCAAGGATGCCGCTGTCCAGCGCGCGTTCGACAATTTTTGGGCAAATAAACCGACCGTGGACGGACGTGGCGTACAGGATGTCTACATCGACATGCTGGCGGCACTGGGGCGGCGCTTCGCCAAGAATCCTGCGGTGTTCGGCATCGATCTGATGAACGAGCCGTCGACCGGGTCGAAATGCGCGCAGCCCGATCCAAAGATCGCGGACTGCCCGGAACTAGAACAACAACTGCTTGCGCCTTTCTACGCCAAGGCAGGCGTGGCGATGCGCAAGGCCGCGCCGAACACAATATTGTTCGTCGAACCGTTCATGTTGCAGGGGGCACTTGGCATTCCCATCAACACACCGATGCCCGGCGCCAAGCAACAGGGCCTTTCCTATCATAATTATGGCCCCTTCCGCCCCATCCGCGAAAAGGTGAGCGAGGCAGCGCTGGCCCGAGCCGTCGCTGCGCCTGCCGCTATTCTGAACACCGAATGGGGGTTCAGCAACGATGCCGCCGACCTGGCATCGCAAGCGCAGGATTTCGACAATCGCATGATCCCATGGCTGGCATGGACGCGCGGCACGTTCGAGGCGCTGGTCAATCCAAAGGCCGCGACCAAGCCTGCGCCCAATCGGGATGCCGTGTTGCGCGCTTATGCCCGCCCTTACGCGGCAGCGACGGCGGGCACCCCGATTGCGCTGACTTTCGACGCGGACAAAGGCTCACTCGATTATCGCTGGTCGACCAAGGGGCCGGACGGGCGGGATCGTTATCGATTGACGACGGAAATCGCCATGCCCGCCCCTAGTTATCCCCAAGGATATACGGTCACGGTGGAAGGTGGCCGTGTGCTGTCCCCGCCCAACGCACGGTTGCTGAAGGTCGCGGCAAGCAAAGCGGGATCTACGGTGACGGTTCGCGCCGCGCGCACCGGCGACCTGCCGCCGCTGACGGGGCCAAAGGTGGTCGAAGGACCCGGTTACAGCATAGATTCCATGCTTGGCGACCTGTTGAAAGATCCGCGCGCGCAGGCGATCATCGTCAAATATCTGCCGACGCTCGGCGCCGCCGATCAACTGGGCCTGGCACCGCAGATCAGGCTGCGCGCGATGCAGCCCTATGTGCCCGAGATGAACGATGCCGTCGCCGCGAAGATCGATGCGGAACTCAAGGCTCTGCCCGTGCAAAAATAGGCGACAGCTGGTCGGCCAGGCTGAGCGCGCTCAGATATCTCGGCCTGAATGTGGAGGAGTCGATTGCGCAGCCTCACCGTCACTCGGCGAATAGGGGAACGACAGCGTGACAAGCAATCCGGGTTGCGCGTCACCAAGCACAAGGGCGCCGCCGTGGAGCCGCGCAACAGCGGCGGCGAGCGAAAGGCCTAGGCCAGCGCCCGCGATGTGGCGTGACAGGTCCAACCGGGCAAAGCGACTGAGAGCGCGCTCGCGATGCTCCTCTGGAACGCCGGGACCATTGTCGGACACCTGAATCAGTATCGATCCGGCTTCAGCGCGCGCTGAAAGCCCAATGCGATCACCACCATATTTCAGCGCATTATCGATGAGGTTCGACAACGCCTGCCCGAGCATCTCTCGATTGGAAAACAGGAACAAGCCGGGTTCAGCGTCTACTGAAATGGTAACGTCCCGTTCGTCAGCCAAGGCGCCGTACATGTCCTGAAAATCATGGAGCAGCGCAGCGATATCGACCGGCATGAAGCTGTCCCGGCCTATTCCGGCTTCGGCCCGGCTGATAAGCAGGGCGGTGTCCAGCATTCGCAGCAGCGTGTCGCTCTCCTCAACCGCGCGTTCAAGTGCGCTGACGCTGGCCTCATCATGACTTTGCTTGACCGCGCCGTCCAGCACGGCACGCAATCGGGTGAGCGGCGAACGCAGGTCATGGGCAAGGCCGTCGGTCACCAGCCGCAGTTCATCGACCAGCCCGGTAATCCGGTCCAGCATGGCGTTGATCGCCTGACCCAGCGTATCGAACATGTCTCCGCTGCCGGTCAGGGCGATGCGGCGTTCCATGTCGCCTGTTTTCACCGCGCTTGCCGTATCGGCTACGGCGTGCAGGCGCCTCCGCATGATGGAGGCAGAAAGCCAGGCGGCCCCGGCGGCCAGCGGGACCGCGATCAAGACAGCGCTCAACAGCGCGGCTTCCAGATAGCCGCCGAAGCGCAAGTCGCTTTCCACCACATGTCCGGTCAGCAGGCGCGTGCCGTCAGGGAAACGGGTGCTGACGATGCCCATGACCTGCGGATCGCCATGCTGGCGGGGGGCGTGCAGCAGGTTCACCAAACGCCAGGATTCAGCCGTGCCGACATGATCGGGCCATTTATCAAGATTGCCTGCGATGCGGCGTCCGTCGGGTCCCATGAGCAGCAGGATGGAATCGCCAACCGGATCGGCGGCAATGCGGCTGCGCACCGTTGCCCCAGCAGCGGCTAGTCCGGCGGCGGCGTAGGTGGCCGATATATCGTCGCGCAGGCCGACCGCGATCTCGCGGCTGGCGTGGTTGACCGACTGGCTGGTGAAGCGATGGACTGCCCACAACGACACCAGCACGCAGGCGATCTGCATCAGGAAGATCAGCAGGGCAAAGCGCCAGATCACCGAATAGCGCCAGCGCATGACGTGCATCAGCCATTCTCGCTCAGGCGATAGCCCGCGCCGCGCACCGTATGGATCAGCGGCGGCTCCCCATCTTCATCGATCTTGCGCCGCAACCGGCTGATATGGACATCGATGACATTGGTGCCGGGGTCGAAATGATAATCCCATACCCCCTCCAGCAACATGGTCCGCGTCACGACCTCGCCTCTGTGGCGCATCATATATTCGAGCAGGCGGAACTCGCGCGGTTGCAGATCGACCGACCGGCTCCCCCGCATGGCCTTCCTTGAAAGCAGGTCCACTTCCAGATCGCCACATGTCAGCCGCGTTTCGGCCTGACCGGCTTTCCCGCGCCTCAACATGATCCGCAGTCGCGCCAGCAATTCGGCGAAGGCAAACGGCTTGGCGAGATAATCGTCCGATCCGCTGGTCAATCCCTTGACCCGTTCGTCAGCCGTCGCGAGCGCGGACAGGATCATGACCGGGGTTTCGATGCCCGCCGCGCGCAGGGCCGCGAGTACGGCCATTCCATCCATGCCTGGCAGCATTCGGTCGAGAATAATCGCATCGTGGCTTGCCTCGGTCGCCATGAACAGCCCCTCCCGCCCGTCCTCGGCGCGGTCGATGGTGAAGCCCTCTTCGGCGAGGCCCTTTGCAATATAGTCGGCCGTCGTGGCATCATCCTCGACGAGCAGCACTTTGTAACTCATGGTCGCCCTATCGGACATCCAAAGCCCTCCGTCCAGCATTCCGCATCCGACTAACGGCGCTCCTTGGCCCGCCTTCGATAAGGCGCTGAAGGTCCAGCATGGCCCGCAGCATCGACAACCCCTGCGGCCCGGCGATGAAGCGCGGCTCCCAGCAGGGCGCGAACTTCGCCTTATAGGCCCGCAGCCCCTTGAAGCCGTAGAGGCTGCCGCCGTGCTTGAAAATCAGCGCTCCCGCCTTCACCCAGATGGGCGACAGCCGCCGCGCCTCCAGTCCCGACAGCGGCGCCATGCCGAGGGTGAACCAGCGGTAGCCTTGCGCCTTTCCCCAAAGCATGAGGCGGCAAAAGAGGAAGTCCATCATGCCCGCGGGCATGTCTGCATCATGCCGCATCAGGTCCACGGACAGTTCGCTACGGTCGGCGGTAGCCCATATGTTCGCAAAGGCGATGATCCTGCCTTCCCGTCGCACGACCGCGCAATCGAAACGCTGCAAATAGGCCGGGTCGAACCGGCCGACGCTGAACGCCTTTTCGGCACCCCCCTTGGCTTTGAGCCAGCGGCGCGACACCGCTTCCAGCTCATCGATCAGCAGGGCGACGTCAGCGGCGGACACGATCTCGAAAGTCACGCCTTCCCCTTCGGCTCGGCGTAACGCGTGGCGAAATGGCTTCCCCTTGGGTCCGTCAATCGTGAAGCGGGACAGATCGACGCGTGCCTCCTCCCCATATTTGACGAGCGACAGGCCAAGATCGATAGCAAGGGGCAGAGCATCAAGGCTGAGTTGATAAAGCAGAAGCCGCCCCTGCGCTGCGTCCGCCCGCTCACGCAATTCCCAAAGCAGGCCACCCCATTCGCTCGGGTCCCCAACCGGGTCGCTCATTACAATCCAGCTATGGCCCTGAATCTGATACATCAGGAACGCCCTGCCCGATGGAGACGTCAGGAACAGCTTATCACCGGTCAGCGACAGGAACGCGTCGGTTTTCCGGGCGGACGCCAGCGCCTCCTGACTGGGGCTGGTCGAGATGACCGGTCCGGCGAAGGGCGATGCCGGACGGAGCAACTGCCACAAGGCCGCCCAAATCAGCAGGACGCCGGTCGCAAGGGCTGCGCGCAGGAAGCGGGATGCGTCATGGTGCCGACCGAACTGCCACCATAGGTCATTCTGATAATCGACATGCTTGAAGGCGAAAAAGCCGATCCAGATCGAAACGCCGATCGCCACCGCCAGCGCAATGATCCAGCCCGGAGCAAGCATGGCAGAGGTCAGGCTGGTCTTGCGGTAAAAGGCGGGACGGCTCCATTGCAGCAGGCCGGTAATGACGATCAGGACGGCCGCTTCCTCATAATCCAGCCCCTTCATCAGTGAGAAGCCAGCGCCCGCCAGCAACAGCAGCCGGGTCAGCCAGAATGCGCCATCCTGCCGTCGGTAGAGGCCCGAAGCGAGCAGCACCAGCATAGCCCCGATCATGCTGGCGGCCAAGTGGGACGCCTCAACAAAGGGCATGGGAAGGATGCTGCTCACGGCCCTGAACCGGGCCGGTATGGCGGGCAGCGATCCGGACACCAGCAGGACGATGCCACCAGCTGCCACCAGCATGGCCAGAACCGCAGGAGCAATCTCCCGACCCAGACTTTCCGCACCACTAAGGACGCGTCGAACCGGGCTTTGCCATGCGTGTCGTTCGTGCAGGACGATAAGGAATGCCGCTGCCGCCAGGGGCAGCAGATAATAGACAAGGCGATAGGCAAGCAGCGCAGCGAACAACGAAGGCCTCGCCACCTGCGGCACGGTAGCGAGGACCACGGCCTCGAACAGCCCGACGCCGCCCGGCACATGGCTGATCAAGGCGATGATGATGCCCAGCGTATAGGCCAGGAAGAAAGCTGGAAACAGGGCGATCGCGGTATGCGGCAGCAGCACGAACAACGCCGCGCTCGACAGCGTGAGGTCAACACAGGCAATGCCGATCTGTGCCGCCGCCTGTCCGCGCGATGGCAGCATGAGGGTCCATCCGAATAGCCGGACGGGATGCGACGTGCGCCTTAGCGCAGCCAATGCCACTGCGACCCCCGCGAGCATGCAGAAGCCAAGCAGTTGGAGAGCCGAGGCATCAATGGGAAACGCCTTGATGGCGATCGGCATCGGATCGACCGCCAGGAACAGCGCGGCCATTGTGATCACCCCACCCCAGAAGGACAGGCTGGCCGATGCAATTACCCGCGCAACATCGCCCGGCCCCAATCCCGCCGCCCCATAGATACGCATGCGCGCAGATCCGCCGGTCAGCAGCGAAAGCCCAAGATTGTGGCTGAGTGTGTAGCTGCAAAAGGATGCGAGCGCCGCGGTGCGCCAGGCGATCCGCTTGCCGATGATGCGCAGCGCCATATGGTCATACAGCGTCAGCGAAAGATAGCTGAGGATCGTCAGGGCCAATGCGCCAGCAAGCGCGCCGGGCGTGATGGCCCGGATCGCGCCGCGCAGGTCATGGCCATGTACCTCGGACAGGAGGTGGAACACCATCGCCAGCCCCAATCCCATCATCAGCAGGAGGAGCGCCACGGAAAGGGCGCGCCGATGTCTGGCAGAGGATAGGGCAGTGATCACGGCGTCATGCCGGGTGGACGGGCAAGGCGAGCGTCCGGTCTATCGCCTGCAACAATATCCCGCTCGCGCTGTCCGCATCATGGTGCAGTTCATGTCCGCCGGGCAGGCGGACGGTGGTCGCGTTAGGCTGGCGTAGCGAAGGGCAAAGGCTCGACCGTTCCTCCGCGCCATGGATGCAGAGCAGCGGCACCCAACTCAATTTGCGACCCGCGAGAGAGGCATCCTCCTCGGGCTCCCCGATAGAGAATATTTCCGAAGGCGACGCGCGCCATTCCCGCGTTCCGCCGGGCACGATCAGGCCGACAAAGGCGATCCGGCGACGCAGTTCATTCGGCACATAGGGCAGGGATGGCGCGATGACATCGGCTCCGAAGGATTGGCCTAACAACAGCAGCCGGGCCTGAGGATCGATCGCGATCGCGCGTCGCAACCCGTCGGCTATCATTGCGCCCGTCTGCTCAGGTGTGCGGCGGACGCGGAAGAAGTGCAGGCTGTTCTCGGCGACCACGGGGATGCCATGGGCCGTCAGCCGATCGGCGATCGCCGGGCCAAGTCCCGCATGGAAGCCCATGTCGCCAGACAGGTAAAGCGCGACCGCATGCCGATCCGCCTTCTGCCCCGTCTTGGCAGGCATGACGTCGAACAGATGCCCGCCCACATATCCCAGATACCAGAAGGACAGGACAATGACGCCGCATAACGGCAGCAATGTGCGCGCCAGCGATTTCACGCCGCCTTGCTCCATGCCGCCATATCCTCCGCCGCGCCGCCCGATGCCTGAACCCGGCCGCTCCGCTCCAACTTACCCCATCCGACCCATGGCCCCAATATGGCGGTCGCGGTGGCACGGATCACGACGCCGTACATGATCTGGCGATAAACAAAGCGCTGCGCCACCAGCAGCAAGGCCGGATAGTGCCGCTCGCGCGGTTCGAGCTTGTAGGCGACAGCGCCGCACAGCACGTCGATGGCGCAAAAGGCGAGCCAATAGAGACCCATGCGCAGCACATCGGTTTGCGTCTGCGCCCAGCCATGCTGATGGATGCGCACCGCCGTATCGATGCTACTGACGATCAGGGCCAGGTCGATGATCGGCGACACCAATGCAAAGCCGATCTGGAACAGCCAGGCCTGCGGCAATCCGACCCAGCTCAAACCCGCTGGCTTGCCATCGCGCCAGATGCCGCGATGCTTCCACAGGCACTGCAACGTGCCATAAGCCCAACGGAACCGCTGCTTGGCAAGCGCGCGGAAACTTTCAGGGGCCTCGGTCCAAGCGACGGCTTCAGTGTCATAGGCGACCAGCCAGCCCGCACGCTGGACCGCGATCGTCAGGTCCTGATCCTCCGCCAGCGTGTCGAGCGGATAGCCGCCCACCTCGTCCAGCGCCGCCCGCCGCCATGCGCCCACCGCACCCGGCACAACCGTGATCGCGCCGAACCGGGCCAGCGCCCGCCGCTCCAGATTCTGCGCCGTCACATACTCCACCGCCTGCCAGCGGGTGACGAGGTTCACGCGGTTGCCGACCATCGCATTGCCCGCCACCGCGCCCACATCCTCATCGGCGAACCAGCGGGCGAGCCGCGCGATGGTCAGCGGCTCGAATTGCGTGTCCGCGTCAAGCGCGACGATGATCGGGGCGCGGGCCAGCTCCAGTGCACGGTTGAGTGCCGCAGCCTTGCCGCCATTGGTGAGGGTAAGCAGCCGGACGCGTTCGTCCCCGGCGAAGGCGCGTGTGACGATCGCGCTTGTTCCGTCCGTGGAGCCATCGTCGACTACGATGACGTCCAGCGTCACCTGCTCGCTCGCCAGCACGCGGCGCACCGACGCCTCAATCACCTTGGCTTCATTGAAGGCGGGGATGATCACCGACACAAGAACGTCCTGCTGCATCGCTGGCGGTTCTACTCGGTTGGAACGCAGGCGGCTGCCAAGCGCGAGCGCCGCCAGCATCAGCGCCCGGCCGATGCCGAACAGGATTACCGCAAAGAACAGCCATTTAAGCGCCGCCGCGATCGCGGCCAGCACAAGAAAGACCGCAACGTCGATCCGCACCGCCGCCAGATCGGCCCCGCCGATCCTTGGCATCACCTTGTCCGGTGTCAGCCCTGCGAGGGTGGATATGGTGACGAAGCGATAGCCCTTCGCCTCCAGCCGCTTGATGATGCGGGGCAACGCCGCGACCGTCTGCGCCCGGTCCCCGCCGCTGTCGTGCAGCAGAACAACCTGTGCTGAGCGGTCAGCGTCCCCGGCCTCAACCTGCTGAACCGTGCGATCGACGATTGCATCCACGCCCGGCCGCGTCCAATCGCCCGGATCGACATGCAAGCCGACATTCAAATAACCTGCGCGCTGCGCCTCCAGCGCGGGACCGATCTCGTCCGCGCTGGTGGGTTCGGCGTCCCCGAAATAAGGTGCGCGGAATAGACGCATGGCCCGGCCGGTATAGGCTTCCACCAGGCGCTGCGTGCTATTCAGTTCCAGCGAGACGCCGCGTGGCGAGACCTGGGCCAGATTGGGGTGGGTGTAGCTATGGCTGCCGATCTCGCTGCCCTGCGCGATGATCTCCCGCAACAGCGAAGGATGCATGATCGCATTTTCGCCTATGACGAAGAAGGTGGCGGGCACATGCGCGCGCTTCAATATGTCGAGGATCGGCGGCGTCCATACCGCATCCGGCCCATCATCAAAGGTCAGCGCAAGCATATGCGGGCGGTAGCCCGTCCGCCGGATGACATAGGGGGTAGGAAGGCTCGCATAATGTTCGTCGATGATCAGCCCGCTGAGCGGCCCTAAACCCATGCGCACCGTTCGATGACCGATGGTGGGCACATCGTCGATCCGCAGGATTTCACCATTGCCCTCGACATCGACGGAATTGAAGCTGGTCAGCCGTCCGAGCCCCTCCACCTTGCCCTTCTTCCCGGCGAGCGCGGACCAGAAGCCGGGGTCCTCCGACCCCAGGCGCCACAGCGCGATCCCGCCTGCGCCGGTGATCCGCGCGGCGCGAACCTGGTTCCAGGCGCTAGCCGCGTCCAGCATCCAGACATGATGGACAACGCCATCCTCGGAATAGTCGAAGGTCGCGTTGCCGCTCCTGCCGTCAAAGCGGATCGGAGCGCCCGAGTCATGCGCCGTCAGCCATGCATCTTCGATCGACAGGATTGAAGCTGGGCCGCCGCCTTGTTTCCAATCATAAGCATAGTTGCCGATCGCCACGATCGCCTTGGATGCCGGGACGGCACGCAGCGCGGCCCGCAAACGGGCGACGAACCAGGGCTGCGCGGCAATCGGACCCGGCTGATCGCCGATGAAATGCTGGTCATAGTCCATCAGGAAAAGGCGGTCGGCCACGCGCGCATAGGCATGCAGGTTCCAACGCGCATCATCCACGGGCACGGTCAGCATCACTTGCTGATTTTGACTGTGCAGCAGTTTTCCTGCTTCCTTGAGGAACGATAGATAATTGGCGTGCGCGCCAGGCGGCAGCGCTTCCAGATCGAATATTACCCCTGATGCTTTAAGCGCCTTCAGCGACTGAACCAGACGCAGGAGCAGCGCCTTCCGCGCCGCGCGGTCATGCAGCAGTGCCGCCGTTCCGGCACCGTCCCAATCGCCATCATCGGCATTCTGTACGACGGGCATGACGCGCGGGCGATGAGCCGAGGTGCGGATGAGCGACGTGAAAACCGGATCATTCGTGACGCGCAGGTCGTGGCGCGGGCCGGTAACAGAAAGCAAGGTCGGGGCCACCCAGTCGATCTGGCCGATATGCTGGCGCAAAGATGCCCGGCTTGCGTCGTCCCACGGTACATAGAAGGCAACGCTAACAGCCTTACCAGCGGCGCCCTGACCCCGATGCGGCAGCCATTCTGAAAGACGGTGGCGGACGGTAGCCTGAAAATGGTTCAGGCGTTGGCCGATGCCTTCCGGACGGCGGCGCTCCATCTGCAATGGAACGGCAGGTGGGATGGGCACATTGATGATGGTATAGGCAAAGGCCATTCCGGCGGCGAGAATGACCATGATCAGGCAGAATAGAGTCGGCAGCGTCAAGCGGCGCCTGCGGCCGGTGGCATCGTAGAAAACTGGCCTGTGCATCGTTCGCCTATCCGACTGGAGAGGCGACGCAACAGGGGTAAGCGCCGCCTCTCACTTACGTGGCCACCATGTGAGCCGCTGCACGGGATAGCTGGCATGGCCTAACCGACGCATGGTCGGCAGATTACAACTTTGTCATGGGAAGGGCCTGAGCATGCCGTGTAGCAGGAAATGGCGCTGATCGACGCAGCGGCGATAAGGAATCCGCCGCACATTATCCCCGGCCCATCATGGCCGTTTCGGACATGAACCGGGCAAGTGCTTCTGCGCAGTTTACGGGATCATGGGCAGCTTCCCTCAATAGCTGCTCAACGTCCGGATAATTCGCTTGAGCAGGTAGAACATAGGCCAGCGACCAAGTGACGAACCGCCGGTGAGGATAGACGCCTTCGGCGATGGTGCGGATATTTTCGTGCCTCAGGTCATCGAATATAAGACGCTGCAACGCGTCCACGGCGTCTGCTGGCCCTTCAAGATATTGCGCGAAATTGCGGCCGGTGAACAGGAGCGCGCCCGTGACGTGGAGGCGGTGATTGCGCGGGACGGAATCCTTGATGATATCCGCGACCAGCTCATCGGCCTCATCCTCGGCGAGCCTGCTGGCGCTGGTGTAGAACCATCTGAAGACCATCGACGCGAACTCCGGAAGGCCGCTGGTCCTCATTATAGAGGAGGCTATCCGTTCGTCGCCAACTCACAGGGGGTAAACACAAAGCCCCGCCCCCTGCCGCCATTCAAACGCCGCTGCCCCCTCGCTCAAGAGCAGGCGAGCAGCGAGGTATGGCGATCGGGTCGAGGCCTTGCGGGGGTACACTGATGATCGGCCCCGTCCTTCGGAGCCTTTCACCGTCACGATTGCCTTCAGTGCTTAACGAGGAAGGTCGCTGACACCCATCAGGTGCAGATCGACTGCGCGAGCGCACTGTCGGCCCTCCCGAATGGCCCAGACCACCAGCGATTGGCCGCGGCGCATGTCGCCGCAGGCAAATACCGACGGCTGGCTGGTGGCATAGTCGGTCATGTTCGCCTTCACATTGCCGCGCGCGTCGAGTTCGGCACCCGATTGCTCGACCATGCCTGCCTTGCGAGGGCCAACGAAGCCCATCGCCAGCAGGACGAGGTCGGCCTTCAGCTGGAATTCGCTGCCCGCGATTTCCTGCATCTTGCCATCAACCCATTCGACGCGCACGCATTCGAGCGCCTCGATCTGGCCGTTTTTGCCGATCGCCCGCTTGGTAGTAACCGCCCAGTCGCGGTCGCACCCTTCCTGATGAGAAGAAGACGTCCGCAGCTTGAGCGGCCAATTGGGCCAGCTAAGCGACTTTTCCTCCCTCTCGGGTGGCTTTGGCATGATCTCCAGTTGGGTGACCGAAGCGGCGCCCTGCCGGTTGGAGGTGCCGACACAGTCCGACCCCGTGTCGCCGCCGCCGATGACGACGACATGCTTGCCCTGCGCGGACAAGGTGCCGCGCGGCGCGGCGCGCAGTTCATCGTCGCCCGCATTGCGTTTGTTCTGCTGCGTCAGGAATTCCATCGCCAGCCGCACGCCAGCCAGCTCGCTTCCGGGAATGTCCAGCGTGCGCGGATGTTCCGCGCCACCGGACAGGACCACGGCGTCATAATTGCTGCGCAGCGCGTCCATCGAGATGGCGACGCCGATTTCGGTCGAAGTGCGGAATTCCACACCTTCCGCTTCCATCTGCTGGGCGCGGCGGTTGATCAGATGCTTTTCCATCTTGAAATCGGGGATGCCGTAACGCAGCAATCCACCGACTCGGTCATTCTTTTCGAACACAGTGACGGTGTGGCCAGCGCGGGCGAGCTGCTGCGCGCAGGCAAGGCCAGCCGGGCCAGACCCGACGACCGCGACGCGTTTGCCGGTCTTGCGCACGGGCAGCTGCGGTTCGATCCAACCTTCACGCCAACCGCGATCGACGATTTCGCATTCGATCGACTTGATCGTGACGGGGGAGTCCACGATGTTCAGCGTGCAGCTCGCCTCGCACGGGGCGGGACAGACGCGGCCGGTGAATTCCGGGAAGTTATTGGTGCTATGCAGCGTTTCCAGCGCCGTCTTCCAATCATCCTCATAGACCAGATGGTTCCAGTCCGGGATGATGTTGTTCACCGGACAACCGTTGTGACAGAAGGGGATGCCGCAGGCCATGCAGCGCGCGGCCTGGTCGCGGATCTCTTCCTTCGACAGCGGGACGATGAACTCGTTCCAGTGCTTCAGACGCTCTTCGGGCGCGGTGTAGCTGCGATCTTTGCGCTCAACCTCGAGGAAACCGGTGGGCTTGCCCAAACTCTTTCTCCAAACTTCTCAATCTTGTCGCATGCGAGGGAGTAATGCCCTCACCCCCATGAAGCCTATTCGGCGGCCACGGGGGCTACGGCAACGCGTTCATCTTCCATGCTCTGCAGAGCCTTGCGATAATCCTTCGGCATGACCCGGACGAAGTTCGCAAGCGTGCCCTGCCAGTCGGCCAGCAGCGCCTCGGCGCGTTCCGAACCCGTGTACAGCTTATGCCGTTCGAGCAGGATGCGCAGGCGGTCGGCGTCATGGCGAAGCATGTCGCCCATGCCCCAGTCATGCACGTCCACGCCGCGTTGCAGCGGACGGCCAAGGCCATCGTCATCCGAAGCCACTGCCGAGACCGGGTCAACATCGACCATCGCGGGGTTGACCTTCGACCGGAAGCTGCCGTCGGGATCGTAGACATAGGCGATGCCGCCCGACATGCCCGCCGCGAAGTTACGGCCGGTTTGCCCCAGCACGACGACCACGCCGCCGGTCATATATTCGCAGCCATGATCACCTACGCCCTCGACGACTGCGATCGCGCCCGAGTTGCGAACCGCGAAACGTTCACCACCCACGCCGCTGAAAAAGGCTTCACCGGAAATGGCGCCGTAGAGAACGGTGTTGCCGACGATGATATTGTCGGTGGGGACGCGCTTGGTATCTGCTGGCGGGCGGACGATGATGCGGCCACCAGACAGGCCTTTGCCCACATAGTCGTTCGCATCACCGGTCAGGTCCAGCGTCACGCCATGCGCCAGGAAAGCGCCGAAGCTCTGGCCCGCGACGCCTTGCAGCTTCACCAGGATGCTGTTGTCGGGCAGACCCGCATGGCCAAAGCGACGGGCAACCTCGCCCGACAGCATCGCGCCCACGGTGCGGTTGACGTTGCGGATCGGCCGTTCGATGCGAACCGGGTCGCGCCTTTCGAGCGCGTCCATCGACGCCTTGATCAATTCCTGATCAAGCGCGGCGTCCAGACCATGGTCCTGGCCTTCGGTGTTGCGCAGGACCAGGTCCTGATCCGGCGCGACCTGATGGAGCAGGCGGCTGAGGTCGACGCCCTTCGCCTTCCAGTGATCAATGGCATCGCGCATGTCGAGCCGGTCGACGCGGCCCACCATCTCATCGATCGTGCGGAAGCCCAGCTGCGCCATGATCGTGCGCAACTCTTCCGCCACGAAGAAGAAATAGTTGATCACATGTTCCGGCTGGCCAGTGAAACGCTTGCGCAGTTCCGGGTCCTGGGTTGCGACGCCCACGGGGCAAGTGTTGAGGTGGCACTTGCGCATCATGATGCAGCCCGCCGCGATCAGCGGAGCGGTGGCGAAGCCAAATTCGTCCGCGCCGAGCAACGCGCCGATGGCAACGTCACGGCCAGTGCGCAGGCCACCATCGACCTGCACGGCGATACGGGTGCGCAGGCCGTTGAGCAGCAGCGTCTGCTGGGTTTCGGCGAGGCCGATTTCCCATGGAGACCCCGCGTGCGTCAGCGACGTCAGCGGCGACGCGCCCGTGCCGCCTTCATAGCCCGAAATGGTGACATGGTCCGCGCGAGCTTTGCTGACGCCCGCCGCAACCGTGCCCACGCCGACTTCCGACACCAGCTTCACGGAGATGCGGGCGCCCGGATTGACGTTCTTCAGGTCGTGGATAAGCTGCGCCAGATCCTCGATCGAATAAATGTCATGGTGCGGCGGCGGCGAGATAAGGCCGACGCCCGGCGTCGAGTGACGCGTCTTGCCGATGGTCTTGTCGACCTTGTCACCCGGCAGCTGACCGCCCTCACCCGGCTTTGCGCCCTGCGCCATCTTAATCTGCACATCGTCGGCATTGACCAGATATTCGGTGGTCACGCCGAAGCGGCCCGAGGCCACCTGCTTGATCGCCGAGCGCATGGAATCGCCGTTGGGCAGCGGGGTGAACCGCTTGGGGTCTTCGCCGCCCTCGCCCGTGTTCGACTTGCCGCCGATACGGTTCATGGCAACGGCCAGGGTCGTGTGCGCTTCCCAGCTGATCGAGCCATAGCTCATCGCGCCGGTCGCGAACCGCTTCACGATTTCGCTGGCGGGCTCGACCTCTTCAAGCGGGATCGCCTGATCCGCGAACTTGAACTTCATGAGGCCGCGAATGGTCAGCAGCCGCTCATTCTGCTGGTTGATGGACGCGGCGAAGGCTTCATATTCCTTCGGATTGTTGCCGCGCACCGCATGCTGGAGTGATGCGACGCTCTGCGGCGTCCAGGCATGTTCCTCGCCACGGACGCGATAAGCATAGGCGCCGCCGACATCCAACATGTTGCGGTAGATCGGATTGTCCCCGAACGCCTCGCGATGGCGGTTGACCGTTTCCTCCGCAATTTCGGCAAGGCCGATGCCCTCGATAGTGGTGGCGGTGCCGGTGAAATAGCGCTCCAGGAACGCGGAATTGAGGCCGACCGCGTCGAAGATCTGTGCGCCGCAATAGCTCTGATAGGTCGAAATGCCCATCTTGGACATGACCTTCAAGATGCCTTTGCCGACCGCCTTGATGTAGTTTTTCTGAACTTCGTAAGCGGACAGCGGCAGGTTCTGCTTCACGCGGATCTGCTCAAGCGTCTCGAACGCGAGATAGGGGTTCACCGCCTCCGCACCGTAACCGGCGAGGACGCAGAAATGATGCACTTCGCGCGCTTCGCCCGTCTCCACAACCAGGCCGGTCTGCATGCGCAGGCCCTGGCGGATCAGGTGATGGTGGACCGCTGCGGTCGCGAGCGCGGCCGGGATGCCGATGCGCTCGGCCGACACGTTGCGGTCGGACAGGATCAGGATGTTCTGGTCCGCGAGCACCGCTTCGGTCGCTTCATTGCAGATGCGATCGAGCGCGCGTTCCAGACCGGCGGCGCCGTCTGCCGTCGGCCAGCTGATGTCGATGGTCTGCGTACGGAACGCACCGTCGAGCGCATCATGGATGCCGCGAATCTTGGCGAGATCGGCGTCGGTCAACACCGGCTGGAGGGTTTCCAGTCGCTTGTGCGTGCCCGCATGATGGCCAAACAGGTTCGGCCGCGGGCCGATCATCGACACCAGGCTCATCACCAGTTCCTCGCGGATCGGGTCGATGGGCGGGTTGGTGACCTGGGCGAAATTCTGCTTGAAATAATCGTAGAGCAGACGCGATTTCTGGCTGAGCACGGCGATAGGCGTGTCGATGCCCATGGACCCGATCGGGTCTTCCGCATTACGCGCCATCGGTTCCAGGAACTTCAGCACGTCTTCCTGAGTGTAGCCGAACGCCTGCTGGCGATCGAGGAACGCAGCCGCGTCGTTGCCACGCGATGGCAGCAGATCCTCACCGAGCGAAGCAGGCAGCTCTTCCAGCTTGTACTGCGTTTCCTTCAGCCACTCCTCATAGGGATGTTCGTCAGCGAGCTGCGCCTTGATTTCTTCATCCTCGATGATGCGGCCCTGATCGAGGTCGATGAGCAGCATCTTGCCCGGCTGAAGCCGCCACTTGCGGACGATATTTTCTTCCTTGAAGGGCAGGACGCCGCTTTCCGATGCCAGGACGATATGATCGTCGTCGGTCACGATGAAGCGCGCCGGACGCAAGCCGTTGCGGTCCAGCGTCGCGCCAATCTGGCGACCGTCGGTGAAAGCGATGGCGGCGGGGCCGTCCCACGGCTCCATCAGCGCGGCGAAATATTCGTAGAAAGCCTTGCGCTTCGGGTCCATCAGCGGATTGCCCGCCCATGCCTCCGGGATCAGCATCATGACCGCCTGCGCCAGGGGGTAGCCACCGGCGACCAGCAGTTCGAGCGCATTGTCAAGGCAAGCCGTGTCCGACTGACCATGCGGGATCAGCGGCCACATCTTGTCGAGGTCCGCGCCCAGCAGCGGCGATTCAAGCGTGCGGCGGCGCGCGTTCATCCAGTTCACATTGCCGCGAACCGTATTGATTTCGCCATTGTGGGCGATGAAGCGATAGGGGTGCGCCAGCTTCCACGAGGGGAAGGTGTTGGTGGAAAAGCGCTGGTGGACGAGCGCGAGCGCCGACTGGCACAGCGGGTTGCGCAGATCGTCATAGAAGCTGCCGACCTGATCGCAGAGCAGCAGCCCCTTGTAGACGACGGTGCGGGTGGAGAAGGACGGCACATAAAAATCGGCCAGCGCCTCCAGCCCCTGCTTCTGCGACAATTCCTTCAGCGGATTCTGCGTTTGCTTGCGGATGGCAAGCAGCTTGCGCTCGAACGCGTCCTGATCCTTCGTTCCGGCGCCTCGGCCGACGAAGCACTGACGGATAGTCGGCATCTCATTGAGGACGGTCTGGCCCAGCCCGTCGAGGGTTACCGGTACGTCGCGCCAACCCAACAGGACCTGACCTTCCTTCAGGATAAACCGCTCAAGCTGCTGCACGGCGGCGGCTTCGGCATCCCCGTCACGCGGCAGGAAGCACATGGCGACGGCATAGTCGCCGGGCTGCGGCAAATCGACGCCCGCGCCGGTGGCCCAGTCGCGATACAGCGAATCAGGAATCTGAATCAGAATGCCCGCGCCGTCACCCACCAGAGGGTCCGCGCCGACTGCGCCACGGTGGTCGATATTGCGCAGAATGTCCAAGCCACGAAGAACAATATCGTGGGTTTTTAATCCCTTTATGTTGGCGATGAAGCCGACGCCGCATGCGTCATGCTCATTACCGGGATCATATAAACCTTGCTTGCTTGGGTAAGCCATTCACATTCCATTCCGTGCGATCTTGCGAGCGCGCCATTACACGCGCGGCGAACGGCAGGGAATAGCTTTGGCGCGATTCCCTGACGGCGATCGATCAAAAAATCCGCATTTTAAGCAGAATCAGGCGAACTTGTCTGCGCACAGTCCGCCACCTGACCGTTCGAATCGGCCATAAATGTCTCATGCAACGCTGACAATAGGCGAGAGAAGGTCGTTCCCGAAGAGGCGGAACAGAGCTCACCACTGCTCGCCAAGCCTTATTGACCCCGCAATTGCACCAGTTCCACGATTACGCCATCGGCATCGCGCACGACGCTGTTGATCACCGGCCCCTTCTCGTCCGCCGCAGCGATCCTGACGATGGGAAAACCCGCCTTCTGCACGCGCAGCGCGGCGGCCCGACTGTCACTGACCCGAATGCCGACCTTCGCGCCCGTCGATCGGTTCTGGGTGGCGTTCGGCTTTTCATAATGAATAAGGATCAGCAGCGGTTCGTTGGACCGGGGATCACCGGAAAAATTGAATGCGATCTTTTCGGCAGGATCACCCGGCTTGCTGATCGTAAAGACCGACTTCATGCCGAGCGCATCGACATAGAAGGATCGGGCGCGGGCCATGTCGGCCACCTCCAGCGACAGGAAACCGAATCCTGGCATCGTAGGCTGATCTCGCATCTCCGCATAAACGGGCGCTGTTGCCAGCAGCGCGGACAGGGCAATCATCGCGACGCGCTTCATGCCATGATCTCCGACAAGCTGCGCGACGTCCGCATGGCGTCCGTGCCCCATGCGTCGACGGGAACCCCCATCAGTTGTTGCATGGTGAGGCCGACGCGCGAAATCAGGTCGCCCTGCCCCGCGATATGGATGCCGCTCTTCACCTTCCCGCCTGCTCGTCCAGCCAGCATCACAGGGATGCCGTTCACATCGTGGTTTTTCGCATAGCTTACCTCGGAATGAGCGACGACCAGCATGTTGTCGAGCAAAGTGCCGTCCCCTTCCTTGATCGCTGACATTGCGGCTACGAAGTCGGCCCAGCCCTGCATGCTCTGCGTGGAAAAGGCATCGACCGTCGGCTGATAGCCCTTGGTACGATCCACCTGTTCTTCATGCGTAGCCTGATGATAGGCAGTGGGCGATCCGGCCTGCCGCAGGTCGGCGGTGGCGGTGGAAAAGACCATGTTGAACACCTTTGTCTGGTTGCAGGCGACGGCCATCGCCAGCAGTTCCGCCATCAGCTTGTGCGACTGCTGGCGGGCGGTAACGTCTGTGCTGGCGGGCAGGTCGGCAGGCTGTGTCGGCACGACGCACGCCTCTGCTCGGGGCGGCTTTTCCAGTTGCAGCGCCAGCTTGTTCTCGACCTCACGGATGGAGGTGAAATAGCTGTCCACCCGCGCCTTGTCCTCCGCCCCCAGCTTGCCCAGCATCCGGCGCCGTTCATCGGTCACGGCGGACAAGACGCTGCGGCGCGCCATCACCTTGGGATCGGGGGTGAATTCCGCCGCATTGGGGTCACGAAAATCCGCGCCGAAGATGCGACGATACAGCTCCATGGGCGATGCGACGCTGGGGTTCATCTCCGTCCCGCTGCGATAGGAAAAGCTGGTACGCGCATTGCCATCGGCACTCAGTTCCAGGCTGCGGAACAGCGTACCCGCGCCGATCGCATCCGCGATGCTGACGTCGAATGTCGGGCCGACGAGCTGCTGCCATGTATCGCTGGGCGTCCCGGTTCGAAGGCCCACATTGCCCGAGATATGCGGTTGATTGCTCTTGCCGCCCAAGGTGACACCGAAGCCTGAAAGGACGGAAACCTTGTCCTGCACCGGCTTGATCGGCGCGAGTTCAGGCGGCAGATCGTAATTGGCGCCAGCCATCTTGGGATTCCAACGGTCAGGGATCATCCCGCAGCCCCAGAACCATGTGCCAAAGCGCACCGGCAAACGGCCACCACCATAGGTCGCGGCCACCGCCGCGCCGCTATTGTCCAGGAAATAGTCGAGGAACGGCAAGCCCACGGCCACCGCGCCGCCGCCAAGCATGCCACGCAGCAAAAAGCCGCGCCTGTCGAACTGCGTCATCAACCTTTCCTTCCTGACGATGGCTTGCCCGCTATCCGTGACGCCGCTGGCGCCCGGACAGCGAAGAATTGGGGATCGATAACGATCCGCCGGAACAGCGGCCGAATGCGAAATCCGGCGCGGGCGAAATCGTCATGCAGGCGCGTCGTCAGAGGCTCTTCGGACGGAAGCAGCGACCGCCCCGCCGCGTAGCGCCAAGCCGATTGCGCCAGGCACTGCGTCACTTTGGGATTATCGTGCAAAGCCTTGCCCAGACCCGCGCTGTCGTTGAAGACGACCTTGTCCAGCATGCCCGACGTGTCGATCGGCACGCCATTTTCCGTCGGCCGGAACTGCCCCGCGCCGTCGAAACTGTCGAGCGTCAGCCCCATCGGGTCAGTCAGCTTATGGCAGCTGGCGCATTCCTCATCGTCGAGATGCGCCTTCAACCGCTCGCGCGTGGTGCGGAAGGCGGGATTGCTCGTGTCCTGGACGATAGTGAAGTTGACGTTAGCGGGCGGTGTCGGCACATGTTCGCACATCAGCACTTCGCGCAGCGCCTTGCCCCGCAGCGTGGGCGAAGACCGCCCCTCATGGGAATGGAGCGCCAGAAAGCTGATCTGTGTCAGCAGCCCGACGCGCGGGTCCTGATCCGGCAAGGTGATCATCGACCAGTCACGCGGCCCGTAAGGCATGCGGTAGAGCGGGCTCAACTGCCGGTTCATCGCCACCCGGCGGGTGGTGAACAGGTCGCGATAATCGCCATTTTCCTCCACCAGCAGTGTCGTGATGGTGCGCAGCGTCTGTTCCCGCGCGGCTGGCGCGGCGGAGGATCGGAACGCCGGGTAGATGATCCCGTCCTTCGACAGCGACATCATCCCTTCCAATTGGAGAAAATCGTCGAAGAAAGACCGGACGCCGGTTTCAAACCGGGGCGACGCCATCAACCGGTCCACTTGCCGGACAAGCCCGGCCTGCGTCATCAGGCTGCCGTCCGCCGCCGCCTGCAACAATTGTTCATCGGGCGTGCTGTTCCACAGAAAATAGCTGAGCTTGCTGGCGCGCGACCATGCGTCGATCGTCCGGCCGCCCGGCGCACTGGGGTCGGCCACCTCCCGGTCGGTCTGAAACAGGAAGGGCAGGTCCGACAGCATCGCCGTCAGCATGATCGCCAGCCCGCCGTGAAAATCCTTGAGCGTCGCCGCCGCTGCCAGCGTCTGGGTGACGGCGAGCTTTATCTCCCCATCGGTCAGTGGCCGCCGGTAAATCCTGAGGCCGACCCGCTTGAAGAAATCAGCCGCGCAGGCCGCGCCTTGCGGATCGGACGCCGACGGCGCGCACCCCACGAGGCGATCGCGATGTTTCGCATCGACCACCTGTTCGGCGATGCCGCGCGCAATCTGCTCATATTGCTCCGCCCCCGCCGGGGTCAGCGAGACTGCGCTGGTGCCCGCCGCCAGCAAACCGCCGATCCGCAAGTCCGGTTCGAACCGACCGCTCACCTTGATGTCAGGCCCGAATATATCGGCGATGGTCGCGCGATATTGCGCCTCGGTCAGCCGCCGGAATTTGGGCACCTGTGCCTGCTGCGCCTGCTGCTGCGCTGGCGCATCCGCCTGTCCGGCGCTGGCGGCCATCAGGATTGCGCCGATGGAACAGAGCGCCGTGACTGCGGACAGCGCGCGAAGGACGCGGGATGAGATCACCGGCCCGCTCACGGCTGCACTCCTTGCGCCACTTGCTGCGCTTTGATCAGGAAGACAGGTACACCCTTGAACCGCAGTGCCGATGAAATGGCCGTGTTGCGCCCCGTCTTCGGATCAGGGAAGGCATCGGCATAGCGCCGCACCGCCTTGATCAGCGCGGGGCAGGACATGCGCGTCAGATTGGCGCCGACCTGGGTCGACTGATGATAGTTGTCCTCTATGCTTGCCAAAGTGTGATAGCCGTAAATGCCACCCTCTATGGCTTCGCCCGGCTTGATCTTCGCCTGGATGCGCGCCTGCCGGACCTCGCGATAGCTGTCGATGATCTGCTCACGCAGCCGCAACCGTAAGTCGAACGGTTCAGTTAGCAGTTCGCGATTGCGGATTTTTCCCTTGGTCTCCGCCATGAAGCGGCGATCCGGATCAACATCCAGACTGGCCCAGGCCAGCGGCTTCCCCGCACCAGACAGTTCCAAAGGATTGGCGCTGGCATAAAGGCGCACGGTCACATCATCGTCGTTGACCGGATCATCGACGCCACTCACCTCGACCAGCGTGGGCGACGACATCGATGTGATGACCTCGTCCGCCACCTTGGGCGTGCCGAAATCGCGCGTGGAAAAAGTGCATCCCACCGCCCGGATCAACTGGTTATCGACGCCCGGCTTTTGATCGGGGCTGACATAATCATCCTTGCTCGCGCGGCCGTCCAGATCGATGCCGTAGGCGATGGGGCCGCGATAATCCTCATTTCCCTTTTCCATGAAGGGAAAGTCTTCCGGATTGGTGCAGCTGTCATAGGCGAAACGGGTGCCCAGGAAGGCAGCCGTGCCCTTCCCCTTGGGTATATGATATTTCTGGCGCAAGGCTTCCTGTTCCGCTTCGCTCAGTTGAGCCATGCTGCCATTGGAGCCGGAAGGCTTGCCGGTGGGCACCATCTTGAAGCCAAGGCGCTGGCCCATCAGCTTGTGCAACTCCTGCACCTTGTCGGGCGCCTCATATTTCGCGCGCTCGGCGGGCGGCAGGGTTTTCAGAAACAGGTCGGACGAACTGAGCGACGGCGCGCGGCACGCCTTTTCATCTTCGTAAGCCGCCACATAGACGTTGGTCAGCGCAAAGGAAAAGCTCTGCTGCTGCGGCGCGGACGCACCAATCGCCATCATGCTGCCCATCGCCAGCAATCCCGCCGCGACACGCCTGTCGCGCCCATGGGATCTTATGTCTTTCATCACCCTCTCCTGCCGCCAGCGCTGTTACGCCGGTGTTTCTTCGTCCGTTATCATGCAGCCGCGCGGGCGTGCGCCACGGCGTTACTGTTCACCGAAGCGGCAGAAGTGATCCGAAATGTGCGGTAAGGCTGGATTTAGGCAAGTCAGGCTGATCAGAAACTCTGCGTCGCGATTTCCACGCTCATCCGCTGCGCCGCGCTGATCAATGCAGGCCCCAACTCGTCCAGCCGGGCGCGGGTCAGATGAGACGACCGGTCCGAAATCGACAGTGACCCCTTGGGCAGCCCGTAGCGGTCCTTGACCACAGCAGCGACGCAGCGCAGCCCGTCGCTATGCTCTTCGTCGTCCAGCGCATATCCGCGTGCCCTGATCTGCGCCAATTCGCTGCGCAGACGGTCACCGTCGATGATGCTGCGCGCGGTGCGGGCCTTGAGCGGCGTGCTGTCCAGATAGCGGTCGAACTCCAGCCGGGACCATTGCGCCATCAACACCTTGCCCGACGCCGTGCTATGCAGCGGCAACACAGCACCCGGCCGCGCCGCGGTCTGACGGAAACCGTTGGTCGCGGCTTGGCCAACATAACAGACACCCGCCCCCTCGGGCACGGCGATATTCACGCAATGCTGTACTTCCGACATCAGTGACCGCATGATCGTGTGGCCCAACTGGCCCAAGTCCCGCGTCTGAGCGAAAACCGCGCCCACGGTGAAGGCCTGGACACCGACCGACCAGCCATTTTTCCGCCGGTCGAAAGCGACATAGCGCAATGCCTCCATGGTCGTCAGCAGGCGATGGGTAGTGGATCGCGGCAGGCCCACGGCACGGGACAGGTCGCTGAGCGTCATATGATCGCTCTTGGCCAATTCATCGAGAATGCCGAACGCCCGCACCAGCGACTGCACTCGCCCAAGCAGACCGTCCTCCGGCTCTTGCTGACTATCGGTCACATCCTGTTCCTCGCCTGCTGAGCTGTCGTCGCGCGAACGCAGCCTTAGAGAAACTGGTATGACCTGTTTTCCCACCTTTGTCGATATGCTTTGCGTTGGCCTTCGACCGGCCCGTATCCATCATGCGTGTCAGGAAAACATCCTGTTCGCATCACCGTCCCGCATCATGGGATGGCCGATTGTGGATCGACGGCCTTGGGCTAAGGATCAGCCCAAGCTGAGGAGAGGATCATGCCCGACATCTTGCCGATCGATCGCCGCACGGCATTGACGCTGGGGGCAGGTGCGCTGCTGTCCGGTATTGAACCCGCCTTTGCCCGCAAAATCGGACAAAACGGCGCGCCGGACTGGGCGAGCGAACCCATGCGTTGGTTTCAGCTTGCCTTTACCGAAGATGATCCGGGCCGCTACGATCCGGCTTTCTGGATCGAGTATTTCCAGCAGATTCATGCCGATGGAGTCTGCCTGAGTGCCGGGGGAGGCATCGCCTTCTACCCGACAACCATTCCCTATCATGGCATGGCGCAGGGCATCGGTAAGGGCATGGACCCGTTCGGCGACATGGTCGCCGCGTGCAAGAAGCTGGGCATGCGCGTACTCGCGCGCATTGATCCCCATGCGATGAACGCGACTGCCGCCGCTGCCCATCCCGAATGGGCGCTGACCGGCCCGGACGGAAAGATCAAACGGCACGGCAGCGCGCCGGACCTGACCCTGACCTGCGCTTATGGCCCCTATAATTTCGACCTGATGCCCAAGGTGATCGAGGAAATCGCCCAGCGCTATCCGGTGGATGGCTTCTTCGGCAACCGCTGGAACGGCAGCGGCACCTGCTATTGCCAAAGCTGCCGGACGCTTTACCACGCCGCGTCAGGGCAGGAGATTCCGGCTGACCCCGACCCTTCCAAACTGGAAGGGCGGCGATATGCGGCCTGGGTTGAAGACCGGCTCTTCGCCCTCATGGACCTTTGGAACGCGGCCGCGCGCAAGCACCGGCCCCAGGCCTTCTTCATCCCAGGCGGTGACCGCCGAGGACTGGTCGATCTGAACGGCCCCGCTCTGTCAAAGCGTCTACCGCTCTCCTTTTGCGATCGCCAGGCACGCTCGTCCGACGATTCGGGCTGGGGCACGGGTCCCGAGGTCTGGGGCGCGGGCCGCTACACTCGCGAACTGCGCGCCTTCATGAAAGACAAGCCGGTCGGCCACATCATCTCCGTAGGGGTGGAAGAAGCCTATCGCTGGAAGGATTCGGTGCAGAGCCCGGCCGAAATCCGCATCTGGGCGGCAGGCGCGATCGCCCAGGGCGCGCGGCCGTGGATCACCAAGTTCAATGCCAAGCCGCTCGACCGCCGCTGGATGGAGGTGGTCCGGCAAATCTACAGCTGGCACCACGCCAACGAAGCCTATCTGCGCAACAGAGGCAATCTGGCGCGGGTCGCGATCGTCCATTCACCCAGGACGACTGCCTATCTGGGCGGCTGGAATCAGCGCGGGCAGTTGGAGGGGCATTCGCGCGGCTTTTACGAGGCGGCGCTTGAATCGCGCGTGCCCTTCGACCTTATCGACGAGGATTTTCTGGACGAAGCCAGCCTGTCGCGCTTCCGCACCATCATTCTCGCCAATGCGGCGGTGCTGTCCGACGCGCAATGCGATCAGATTCGCGCCTTCGTGAAGCGGGGCGGCAACGTGATCGCCACCTATCAGACCTCGCTCTATGATGGGGACGGACAGCGGCGGGCGGACTTTGGCTTGGCGGACCTGTTCGGCTGCTCTATCGCCGGGGAGTCCGAAGGACCGCTCAAGAACGCCTACCTCACCTTGCGCCATGCGCACCCGGCCATGGCCGACCTGAGCGACATCAATCGCACCATCGGCCCGCTCTTCCGCCAGCCTGTCACCGCGCGCGACCAGAGGGACGTGGCACTGACGCTGGTGCCCAGCTATCCCGACCTGCCGATGGAGCGCGTCTTCACTGACCAGACGGAAACCAACCTTCCGATGGCGATCTGCCGTCAAGTCGGCCGTGGCCGCGTCGCCTATCTGCCAATGGACATCGACCGCACCTTTGCAGAGCTTGGTCATGGCGATCATCTGACATTGCTGCACGCCATGCTCGACTGGACCCATCAGGAAGCGCATCCGCTGCAGATTGAAGGTCCCGGCCTGCTGGACATCGCCTGCTGGCGCCAGGAAAAATCGATGACCGCGCATCTGGTCAATCTCAACAACCCCATGACGATGCGGGGCAGCTATCGCGAGGCGATCAGGACCGGCCCCTACCGGGTCCGCATGCAACTGCCACAAGGCAGACGCGCTGCGCAGGCCCGGCTGCTGACCGCGGGAACAGCCGTGCCACACGGGGCGGCGGACGGCTGGGTCGAAGTCGATGTGCCGTACATAGACTTCCACGAAGTCGTCGCGATCGACTTAATTTAAGAGCGGCCCCTTGTGCAAACCTAACTTCCGTTCGCCCTGAGCCTGTCGAAGGGCTCTACTTCTTTGAAGAACAAGAAAAGGAACGAGCCGCCATGATCGATCGCCGCGACATGCTAGCCCTGAGCGCGCTGGGGGCTCTTGTCCTGGGCACAGCGTCCAACGCGGATGCTGCTCCGGTGACGCCGGATCATGCCAGTCTTTCCCTTCACGGACGCCAATTGCACATCCTCGACCTCACGCACAGGCTGACCCGGGCCTTCGCCTTCACCCCCGGCCGCCTGATCATGGAAGCCGTGGAAGGATCGGGAATGAAGGCAGGGATGGCGCTCAATCGCATCTCGATCGTCGAACATACCGGCACGCATCTCGACGCCCCCCGCCATTTCGCGCCTGATGGAGCATCGGTCGGCGACATACCCGTCAGCCAGTTGATCGTTCCGCTCGTCGTGATCGACATAAGGGACAAGGTCAAAACTGATCGCGACGCTCGGGTGGAAGCGCGGGATGTCATCGCATGGGAACGCCGCCACGGCCGCATCCCGTCCGGTTCCTGCGTTGCCATGCTGTCTGGCTGGGACCCTCTGAGTCCCTTTTCGAGCTATGCAAGCCTCACCCCCGCCGAACGGCGCAAAAGCCCCGGATTCGATGCTGCCGTTATGGATATTCTGATGAAGCGAGATGTGCGCGGCATCGGTGTCGATACCATGTCGATCGATGCGGGTGAGGCGATGCCCGCCTTCCCCGTTCATCAGGCATGGCTGCGCAGCGGGCGCTGGGCGTTGGAGGGGCTCGCCAATCTCGACCGCGCGCCTGCTGCGGGCGGGTTGCTATTCGCAGGCGTCGTGCCGCTGGAAAACGCCACTGGCATGCCCGCGCGCGTGATCGCGCTTTACTGAACGAGTGCTGCGGCGCCCGCCCGTGCAGAAGCCAGCGCCGCAGCCAGTACCGTCAAGCGCGCATCAGCGATCCGCCATTGACGTCATAGATCGCACCGTTGATCCAGCGGCCATCCTCCGACAACAGCATCGCGACGACGCCGGCATGGTCTTCGGATTGGCCCAGCCGGGTGTGCGGGGTGCGCGCCATGAAATAGTCGGCCCACTTGGTGGCCTCCTCGGCGTTCGCTTCCATCGCCGTCTTCATCTCGCCGGTCACCGTGAAGCCGGGGGCGAGCACGTTGGCGGTGATGCCTTCCTTGCCCCAGCGCGCACCGACGTGGCGCGCCAGCGCGTTCACGCCTGCCTTCGCCATGGCATAGCAGGGCCGCGTCGGTTCCCCACCATGCGCCGAACCGGAGCTGGTGTAGACAATCGCTCCCTTGCCGCTCTTGACGAGGTGCGGCACGACCGCGCGGGTGCATAGCAGGTGGCCGCGCAAGTTCACAGCGATCGTGCGGTCAAATGTGGAAAGGTCGATGGCCAACGCGTCGCTGTCTTCCATGATAACGCGCAGGTCTGCCGCATTGATATGTGCCCCGTCGAGGCCGCCGAAGCGGCTCACCGCCTCTTCCGTCGCCTTCTGCACCGATGCCTCGTCGGAAATGTCGACATAGACGGCGAAGGTTTCCCCGCCCGCTTCCTGCGCCACTTGCGTCGCGCCTTCGAGGTTGATGTCGGCGGCGCAGACACGCGCGCCTTCCTCGGCCAGGCGCTTCACAGTGGCCGCGCCGATGCCGGTCGCGCTGCCGAACACGATGATACGGCGGTCTTTAAGACGATTATTGCTGGTCATGAGCATCCTCCGGATAAGCTGTCGGTGTTGGAAACTTCGTCGGTTGAGTAACCACTCACCAAGTGGTTAGCAGCTCGTTCGAGCGCCGTCACCATCGCGCTGTGATCCTTTTCCGCATCGCCGTGCGCTACGCAACTGTTGAAAAGTTGCTGCGCATTTGCCGTCGCAGGCAGCGCAACTCCCAGTGAACACGCACCGGCAAGCGCCAGATTCAAATCCTTCTGGTGGAGCCGGACGCGAAAGCCGGGGTCGAAGGTTCGGTCGATCATCCGCTGGCCATGCACCTCCAGAACGCGCGATGCCGCAAAGCCGCCCATCAACGCTTCGCGCACCCGCGCCGGGTCCGCGCCCGCCTTCGATGCGAAGACCAGCGCTTCGGACACCGCTTCGATATTCAGCGCGACGATAATCTGGTTGGCGACCTTGGTTACCTGTCCCGCGCCCACGTCACCCACCAATGTGATACTCTTGCCCATAAGTTCCAATAGCGGCCGGACCTTTTCAAACACATCCGCCTTGCCCCCGCACATGATGGTAAGCGCCGCATTCTTCGCCCCCACCTCACCGCCGGAAACTGGCGCGTCGACATAGGCGCAGCTCAGCGCCTCGATCCGGCCCGCAAAGTTACGTGTCGCGATCGGGTCGATGGAGCTCATGTCGATGACGATCGTGCCGGGCTTCAACCGCTGCGACGCGCCGTCCGCGCCGAACAGCACGCGTTCGACGTCCGGCGTGTCGGGCAGCATCAGGACAAGGCATTCGACCTCGGCCGCCACATCCGCGGGCGTAGTGCAGGCGATCGCACCGCCTTCGCGCAGCTCATCCGGCATCGGCGTGCGGTTGGCACAGCTGTAGATCGCATGGCCCGCCGCCTGTAGATGCCCGGCCATGGGACGGCCCATGATGCCAAGGCCGATGAAACCGATCTTCATGTCACGCCCTCCTGAGATTTCAGATAATCGCGCGCCCAACCGAGGCCCGCCTTCGTGTCGCCCGCAGGCCGGTATTCGCATCCGATCCACCCGGCATAGCCCAGCGCGTCGATGTGGCTCAGCAGCCAGGGATAATTGATCTCGCCGGTGCCGGGTTCGGCGCGGCCAGGATTGTCGGCCAATTGCATATGGCCGATGCGAGGAAGCAAACGCTCGATCGTGCGGGCCAGATCGCCTTCCATGATCTGCATATGATAGATGTCATATTGCAGGCGGACATTGGCGCGGCTCGCCTCGTCGATCACCGACAATGCTTCGGCGATGGTGCCATAGAAATAGCCCGGAATATCGACGCGCGTGTTGATCGGTTCGATCAATATCTCGATGCCATCGGCCGCCGTCAGGTCGGCTGCGTAGGCGATATTTTCCACCAATACAGCCCGGCATTGCGCGCTCGCGGGCGCCTTCCCCGCCATCAGGTGAAGGCGCGGGCAGCCCAGCGCTTTGGCATAGTCCAGCCCTTTAGCGACGCCCGCGCGAAACTCCTCCACGCGATCAGGCAGCGCCGCGATGCCCCGCTCTCCGCCGACCCAATCACCAGCGGGGAGGTTGAACAGCACGACGTCCAGCCCGCATCGCCGCGCCCGTTCAGCCGCCTCTTCCGCGCCATGGTCATAGGGAAACATGAACTCGACGGCGAAAAAGCCAGCTTCCGCCGCCGCATCGAAGCGGTCGAGGAAAGGCAGGTCCTGGAACATCATCGACAGATTGGCGGCCAGCTTGACCATGTCTCTTCCTCTCTTTTCAATTCGCGCCCGGTCAGAAGGCGATACCCAGCACCAGATCCATGACATTGGTGCCCGTGGGTCCGGTGCGGAACAGGTCGCCAGTCGCGTCGAACAACCGGTAGCTGTCATTGCGCGCCAGCATCTCCGCCGGGTTGAGTCCCACCGCCCGCGCGCGCTCGTGAAGCCCGCCATCGGCAAAAGCCCCCGCCGCATCGGTTGGCCCGTCGGTGCCATCGGTGCCAGCGGCAAGCAGAACGGCATTGTCCTGCCCGGCCAACGCCATGGCGGCGACCAGGGCAAATTCCTGGTTGCGTCCGCCCAGCCCGTCGCCCGTCACCTGAAGTGTGGTTTCCCCCGCCGACACCAGCAGCATGGGGCGATCCTGCGGCGGTACTACGCGCATGGCAGCGGCCATCGCCAGCGCCGCGTCATGGGTGTTGCCCGCCATCGCCGTATCCACATCTCCCACGGCCACACCCTCCCGCGCCGCAATGCGATGCACAGCCTCCACCAGCATGGCGCTCTCGGCCAGCAGCAGTGTCTCGCGCCGTCCCACCGTTTTGGGCACCGGATGCACGCCCTTGGCAAGCGCACGTCGGATCGATGCGGGCACAGTATCTTGCAGCCCATATCGCTTGAGAATGGCGATTGGGTCCTCCGCTCCTTCCCCGCCCGCAAGAGTTGGCCCCGATCCGATCATACAGATGTCGCCGCTCGGCACGTCGGATATCAGCAAGGTCAGCACCGATGCGGGGCCGACATGGTGCAGAAGCCCGCCGCCCTTCACCCGCGACAGGCGTTTGCGCACGGCGTTGATCTCCTCGATCGATGCGCCGGATCGCAGCAGTATTTCTGTTGTCGCCGCCTTCTCCTCCAGCGTAACCCCATCAACCGGAGCAACCATCAACGCGGACGCGCCGCCGGTCAGCAGTACGATCACACTGTCCCGATCGGTCAGCCCTTCGACCGTCCGCAGCATTTCGGCGGTGGCTTCCATTCCTTGCGCGTCAGGAATCGGATGCCCCGCCTGAAGCTGCCGGATGCGCGTGAGCAGCTCATCATGGCCATGTTTGACGATGATGCAGCCGTCCGAAATCCGATCACCCAGCAGCGTTTCCAGCCCCTTCGCAAGCGACCCCACGGCCTTTCCCGCACCGATCACGACGATGCGACCATCTGGAGCCAGTGGCCAGTCTATGGCTTTGCCCTGGTGGCGAATGGACCAATGGCCACCCTCGGGAACGCCAAGCGATGCGACCAGCCTTTCGCCGCGCACCGACTGCAGCGCCTCAAGATAGATGCTTTCCAGCAGAGCGCGGGCGGCGGCCGTCTGCATAGTAGGCGCCACTTCAGGGAACCAGAAGGGTGAAGGGATAGACATAGGCTTGCAGCATCACGAACAGGCCAATCAACGAACCCAGCACCAGGCTGTGAACGAAGACATGGCGCAATATGCGGCCTTCCTGACCGAACCACTGCGTCGCGGTGGAGGCGACGACGATGCTCTGCGCATCAATCATCTTGCCCATGACCCCGCCCGCGCTGTTCGCACTCGCCATTAGCACAGGCGACAGGTTCAACTGTTCGGCGGTAATCTTCTGCAATCCGCCGAACAGGACATTGGAGGCCGTGTCCGATCCGGTGACGGCGACACCGAGCCACCCCAGCATGGTGCCGAAGAAAGGATAGAGCACCCCCGTCGCCGCGAAGGCGAGGCCCATGGACGCGTCTATGCCGCCATAACGGGTGAGATAGCCAAGCCCCAACATCGCCGCGATGGTGAGCAGCGATGGCAGCACCTGCTTCCACGTGCGCAGATAGACGCGACCGACCGTGCACGCAGGCACCCGCAACAGCAGCGCGGAGGCAAGGGCGGCCACCAATATCGCCGTGCCCGTGGCCGACAGCAGGTTGAGATTGTAGACTGCCTTCTCAAATTCCGGCGCGGTGACGACAGGAGGCAGGCGCTGGATCATTCCGTCCAGACCGGCGAAGGGCAAACGTAGCGCGAAGATGGCGTCCAGCCCCTGCTTCATGAAGGGAAGGCCCCACAGGAAGACACACGCCGTCAGGATGATCCACGGCATCCAGGCACGCCGAACGGCAGCGGGATCGTGCAGGGGCTGTGCATGGGCGGCATCAACCGTCGCAGCCACGTCCCGCTCGTCACCCGGCGCGAGCTTCGCCTCGTTGACATGCATGATGCGTGCGGGCTGCCATATCCGCAGAAACGCGATGAGCGCGGCGATCGACGCGAGCGCCGCACCGATGGAGGTCAGCCAAGGGCCATGCAGGTTGGAGATGAGGAGCTGCACCAGCGCGAAACTGACGCCTGCGACCAACACCGCAGGCAGCACCTCCATCGTCCGCCGCCACCCGCAATAGGCGACCAGCAGCCAAAAGGGCACGATGATGGCGAATGGCGTCATCTGCCGCCCCACCATCGCTGATAGTTCGAGCAGCGGCAGGCCGGTAACGCCCGAAAGCGTGACGAGCGGCGTACCGAGCGCCCCGAACGCGACGGGCGCGGTATTGGCGATCAGTGACAAGCCGGACGCCTGCAACCGTGTAAAGCCAAGGCCGATCAGCATCGCGCCCGTGACCGCAACCGGCGTCCCGAACCCTGCCGCTCCTTCGAAGAAGGCACCGAAGCAGAAGGCGATCAGCAGCAGTTGCAACCGGCTGTCCGCGGTGATCGACGTGATCGCGCCGCGCAGGATATGGAACTGCCCGGTCGTTTCCGTCAGCTGGTAAAGGAAGATGATGTTGAGCACGATCCAGCCGATCGGCAGCAGCCCATAGGCCGCCCCGAAACCCGCTGCGCGCACCGCCAGGCCCGGAGGCATGCCGAACGCCAGCACCGCGACTGCAAGGCCCGCCCCCAAGCCCATCAGGGCGGCGATATGCGCCCGCACATGAAAAAGGCCGATCGCCCCCAGCAGCACGACGACGGGGACGGCCGCAACCAGAGCCGACAGCAAGCCATTGTCGAAAGGGTCGTAATTTTGTGCCCAGATCATGGTGCCATCCCTGCCCTTTTTCCTATCACGGCCGATTTCAAATCATACGGAATTTCCGCAGTATCCCCACTCGCCGCCCACTGTGACCCGTTGGACCGTCGCTAGGGAGGATGACAGGCAAGAGATACCCGCCTTTCCGCGATGCGGAACACACACTGTGGCGGGCGGCGTGCCGTTCCATATCGCGAAACGGCGTCGGTGGCATCATTGTCCATACAGGCACGCCGGTGCAGACTAAACCTTCCAATCTGTCAATTCAGGAGCATGAGGAGGATGGACTTGAAAGCGAACGGCGGGATTTCGCGCCGCGACCTCGTACGCGCCTTGCCGACGGCGGCTATGATGAGCGCCCTTCCCGGCCCGGCCTGGTCCGCTCAGAACACCGGCAGCTTCGACCGGCGCGAATGGTGGAAGCATGAATATCGCATAGTCCAGACCAACCTGCGCGAAATCGACGCCCTGGAAGATCCGCGAGAGATTACCCGGCAAACCCGTGCCTTCGGTGCGAACATGATCGTGTCGAACATCGGCGGGATCGTCGCATTCTATCCCACTGAGCTGCCGCTCCACTATCGCAACCCCTATCTGAAAAACGATTTCGCTGGCGAGATGGTCGCCGCCGCCCATTCTGAAGGGCTGGCCTATATCGGCCGTTTTGACCTGTCCAAGGCGATGAAGCCTGCCTATGACGCGCATCCCGAATGGTTCATGCGCAACCGCGATGGCAGTCCGCGTGAATATGTCGGCACCTACCAGGCCTGCCCCAATGGCGGCTGGGCGCAGGATTACAGCCTTCAGATATTGAAGGAAGGGGTCGAACGTCATGAAGTAGACGGTCTGTTCTTCAACATGACCGGCTTCGTCCGCACCGACTATTCCGATGTCGATCACGGCATTTGCGTATGCGACAATTGCAAGCGACGATTCCGAGAACTGTACAAGCTGGATCTGCCTAAGAGCGAAGACGGCACCGATCCCAATTGGGATGCCTATCAACAATTCCAAACACGCGTCATGACCGAACTTTCCGCAAAAGCACGCGCAGTCATTGAGGCGGCACGGCCTCATGTGCCACTGATGGATTTTTTCGGCGGCGTCGTCGCGCGTGGAGAGGTGCAGCGCCGGGTGTCGCGCAAGGCGCCCGAATGGCCCTATGCCATGGGCGAACAGACACGGGCGCTTATGGCACTTGCGCCGGGCAAGGCCTTTTCCGCAACCTCCACCGCCCATATCGACTATCCGTGGCGGCAGGTGACGGAAAGCACCGAAAACCACATGTTGCGTTTCGCGCAGGCGCTTGGCACGGGCGCCAAGCTCGACCTTTATCTGATGGGAACGCTCAACGATCAGGACGATCCTCGGTTTCTGCCTCCCGTCTCGCGCCTTTTCCACTGGCACGCCGCCAATGAACGGCATTATGCCGGGCTGACCCCGGCTGCCCGCGTCGCGATCTACAATATAGGATCAATCTTTCAGTCACCCGGCGCCGGGCTGGCGCGCTATGGCATCGGTGCGCAGCGCGGGGCATATCAGGCGCTGGTCGATGCCCGCCTCCCCTTCTGGATGACTAACGGAATGCAGGTGCGCAACGCCACGCGCGACGAAGCCTATGACGTCATCATCATGCCGCATATCATGACCTTGAGCGATGAGGATGCCGATGCGCTCGACGCCTTTGTCGAAGCCGGCGGCCTGCTCATCGCAACCGGCTATACCGGCGCACAGAGGCAAGGGGGAAAGCCACGCTCCGGCTCGGCGATGAAGTCCAGCCCGGTGAGCAGCTTCGGTCAGCCGCGCGATGGGCATGGCTGGTCACTGGACATGAGCAAGGCCGCCATTCCCATGGGACCCGGCCGCATGCCGATCGATGCGGACTTCTTCCCAGTCACTCCCCGCAGCGGCGCGTCGAGCCTGATCCCCTTTGCGCCCGACCAGCGTTTCGGCCCACCCGAATTTTCCTATGCGCGCCCGGGCGAAGCTGCCCGCGCCGACGCTGGCGCGCTGGTCATGGCTTATGGCAAGGGGCATCATGTGCACATCCCATGGCTGCCTGACTGGCTCTATTATCGCGACGGGCTGGATGCACATCGGGTGCTGTTTGAAAGCCTGATCGCCCGCTACGCGCCGCCCCCGCCGCTGGTGCTGGAAGGGCCGGGACCGATAGAGATGATGGCGATGCGGCAGGCCAATACGGGCAAAATGCTGGTGCACGTCATCAACTATTCGGGCCAACGCAACACCCACTATGGCGATCCGGTCATCGCTCACGGCCTGAAGCTGGGCGTGCGCGGATCAGTGGGCAGCACCGCGCAGATGCTGGTGGCGGGCAAATCGGTAAAGGGTAAGCGACGGAATGGCGATGGCGACCATCTGTGGTTCGACCTGCCGCCGGTCGATACGTTCGAAGCGGTGCAGTTGACGCTTGCTTGATTGCGGGGTTGGGGAGGCTACTCTCAGTTCCTCCCCAATCCACTACGATCAAAAGTCCGGCGCCAGGTCCATCAGCACGATGCCCTGCCCCACGCCCGCGTCGATCACGTCCGCCGATCCCACTTGCGCAGCGATCATCCGGCCATCGGGCCGCACGACCGGATTGCCATATTTCCATCCGCCATATTGCACGATGTTCGTCATGCGCGTGTAGCGCGGCTTCTTGGGATCAAGGTCCAGAACGCACAAGTCCATGCCCTTGGCGCGATCCTGTGCGCATTCCACCAATGTCCGCTTGCCATCCGGGAAGATGCCTTCGACCTCACCATAAAGGGTGGAAGGCGTCGGATATTCGGTGATCTTTTTGGTCGCGAAATCTACGGACAACACCTTTGTCTCCACGCCCGTCGGCCCCTTGCCAAAACCATAGCAGGGCATGACCAGCCCCTTATCGCCCGGCAGGAAGTCCTGCGCCTCAACGAAACATTCGGTCGTCGTCACGATTTCCCGTACATCTTCCAGCTTTGCTGACTGACCCTCAACAGCAATGCGTCCCGTGTAGACCGCGGTCGATGCTGGTTTGCCACCTGCTGCGGGCTTTACCTGGCTCCACGCGATCATGTTGCTGCGTGGGCTGAGCGCGATCCCTTCGAACACCGTGACGCCCAGTGGCACTGGCGCGCGCACCGCCTGCGGGTCCATCCAGAATAGTTCGATGCGGCCGTGGCGCGTCTCTTCCCTTGTCTTTCCCAATATACGGGGACCAAGCAGCGCGTAGCTGCCATCAGCAAGATAATGCACCCGCAAATAACCCTCGCTCGGCGCATGGCCTGTCAAGTTGCGGGTACGCCCCGTCGCCATGTCATATTCGAAAGCGTCACCGTAGGATTTGCCGATGAAGGCTAGTTTGTCGCCCGTGGGCGAAAAGACCGGCCGCTCCCCAAAGGCTGAAATCAGCCGTTGGCCAGGCGGCATGTCCTGAATTGGATTGCCCGGCTTGTTCCCCAGGGGCATCGTAGCAGGAACGGCATCGCCCCGCGTAAAGGTCTGCGCCGGAAGCGCAGACAGGGGCAGCACCGCGAGCATGACGGATAACGAGAGATATTTTGCCTTCATCGATCTGTCTCCTTGTCCCTGCGCAAGCAACGTGATGGCCGTAATAAGTCAAGCAGGGCCTATTGCCGTTTCACTATGTGGACAGCCAGACTAACCACTGGTCAGCAGCGCTTGCGGACGATAAAGCCACATGATGACCATGGAGTGCGCCACTCTAGCCGCAGAGCCAGAAAGTTCCGGATATCGCCGGGTACTTGCCCATTTGCGCGAGCTGCTGGTGAATGGCGGCGTCCAGACCGGCCACCGCCTGCCGGGCGAACGGGAACTGGCGCTGAGCCTCGGGGTAAGCCGCCCGGCCGTGCGCGAAGCCGTACGGGCGATGGAGATGATCGGCGTGCTGGAAACACGCCACGGCCGCGCCAGCACCGTGCGCGTTCCCGATGCATCGGTGCTGGGCGAGTTTTTCTCCCTCGCTCTGGCGCAGCAACCGGCAATCATCGACGATATTGTCGAGGTGCGGATCGCGCTCGAACGGCAGGCGCTACGGCTGGCCTGCGCCCGCGCCACGGAAGAAGATCGCCAAAACCTTGAACAGGCATTGGAGGATATAGAAGCGACGATCGGCGATGTCGCTAAAGGTGGTCATGCCGACCTCAATTTCCATACCCAGCTGGTCGCGGCTGCGCATTCACCTGCGCTGTCTACCGTCTACGGTACGATCACGCACCTGCTGGAACGGTCCCATGTCGAACGGCGCCAGGGCATTGCGGACAGCCCGATGGCGCGGGAATATCTGGTCGATCATCACCGCCGCATCTATGAGGCCGTCCGCGCGGGCGACGCGCTGATGGCGGACGACTTGATCCTTAGCCATTTCGCCATCGGCGCGGCCTGGAAAGTTCATGGGGCTCCCGCCGACTGACGTTCCGCATGTGGGCTCACCCGTCGATCAGGATCGCGCGAAAATCATTGACGTTGGTGCGCGTCGGCCCGGTAAACACCAGATCCCCCAACGCGTTGAAGAAGCCGAAACTGTTATTTTCGCGCAGCATTCCGCTGGCCGACATGCCTGCGGCACGAGCCCGCGCCAAAGTGCTTTCATCGACGATGGCCCCCGCATGACCGCCCACGCCATCGATGCCATCCGTATCGCACGCCAGCGCCGATATGCCCGGCGCGGCGTCCAGCGACATGGCGAGGCTCAGCATATATTCGCTGTTGCGCCCGCCACTGCCAGACGGATTGCCGACCAGCACGGTGGTTTCGCCACCAGACAGCAGCGCCCAGCGCCCGCCCTTGCGCTGATGATGCAGGGCGAGCGCCGCGTGGACGATGCCGAGTTCGGTCGCGTCCCCTTCCAGATCGTCGCCCAGATAGACGGGCTTATATCCCGCCGCCATGGCGACTTCCCCTGCGGCTTCCAGCGCCATGCGGTTGCGCGCAATGATCCGCGTATCGGCCCGCGCGAACTCTGGCGACCCCGGCCTCGGCGTCGCATGGCGATCGTCGCTCAATACCGCCATCACATTGTCCGGAACAGTGATGCGGTATCGTTCGATCACCCGCCGCGCATCGGCCAGCGTGGTGCGATCCGCGACCGTAGGGCCTGAAGCGATCAGGGCTGGATCGTCACCCGGCACGTCGGAAAAGGCCAATGTGACCACCTGCGCGGGATACGCCAGCGCGGCCAGACGCCCGCCCTTGACCTGCGACAAGTGCGTGCGCACGCAATTGATCTGCGAAATGGTAGCGCCGCAAAACAGCAGCTCGCGCGTCACGCGGCGCTTATCATCCAGCGACACGCCATCGACCGGCAATGCCAACAACGCAGAGCCCCCACCGGAGATCAGCGCCAGCAATTGATCCTCTTCACCAAGGTCACGCACGGCTTCCTGGATCATCTGCGCCGCGCGCTGACCATGCTCGTCGGGCAAGGGATGTCCCGCTTCGATCACCAGCGCATCGGCGGGAAAAGTGCCCGGCGGCAAGCCATGGCCGTAGGGCGTAAGGATGATCGCTTGCGTCCCCTGTGGAGAGTGGCGAAGCGCGACATCCGCCATCGCCGCTCCCGCCTTGCCCACGGCAAGCACCAGCCGCCGTCCTTTCGGCGGGGGCGGCATATGCGAAGGCAGGCATCGCTCGGCAGATACCGCAGACAGCGCGACGTCGAACATCTCCCGCGCCAGCGCGATCCGCGCCTCTTTCATCTCCCCGCCGTCCGTCAAAACCTGCTTCCTCACCGCCGCTCTGTAGTGGGCTTACAAAGCGGCAATGAAAGCTGCAATTTGCAACTTACACGGAAACTGCAATTCCGCCTGACGGAACAGAAAGGCGGCGCGCCCTATTTGCGTTTGCCCAGCAGCAGGCGCGCTTGCGTGCCCCAGCTGCCGACGAACAGGTCCTCCACGCCGTCTCCGTTGACGTCGCCTTTAGCCATGCTCCAACTGCGCGCGACGGTCGCGGCAGGCATGACCGAAGCCGTCACGTCGGTGAAGCGTCCCTTGCCATCATTGGCATAGGCGCGCAGCTGCAAGGGCTTGAAACCGGGCACGTCGATCGCACCAACGATCAGGTCGGGATGGCCGTCATGGTTGAAGTCCATTACCATCCCACCCCAGCTGGAAAAGCGGTTGGCAGGCAGGCGCGCTTTGGTTTCGTCGCGGAACTTGCCCCGCCCCTTGTTGATCAGCAATCGCGCCTGCGGGTCCTTGTCCCATTTCTTGTTGTTGCTGGTCAGGTTCAGGAACAGGATGTCGGGACGCTTGTCACCATTGGCGTCGAACACATGCACTTCGCGCGTCTCCAGCGGCGTGAGCAGCTGAAGCGTCTTGGGCGCCTCGCGGAAATGTCCCCTGCCATCGTTCGTCAGCACGCGATTGGGCGGACTTTCGTTCGCGACCACCATGTCGAGGTCGCCGTCACTGTCCAGGTCGGCCAGCGCGATATCCTGGGTATCGTCTTCATAAGCGGGCAGGTTCGTCGCCGTCGCATCAATGAAAGTGCCGGGCTGTTTGGGATCGTTCAGCCACAGGAAATTCTGCCCCGACGCGCGCGGCTTGTTCCAGCGCACCTCCGCCGAATTGCCGATCACGATATCCGGCAGACCGTCACCATTGACCTCGGCCACCGCAAGACCATTGCCCTCGCTCATTTTCGGCAGCCGATCCGACGCGTCGGTAAATTCGCCCCCCGGTCCGCCCAAAAACAGCTGGTGCGCATGGTCCTCCTCCGCGACGAAGATCAGGTCGGGATAGCCATCACGGTTGAAGTCGGCGGACAGCACATGTTCCGTATCATGCGCCTTTGTGCCGAGCGCGCCCTGCTTCCAGGTGAAGTGGCCCTGCCCATCATTGATATAGAGCCGGTTTGCCCCCATTTCGACCGCGATCGCCGCGTCCAGATCGCCATCGCCATCCACATCCACCAGCGCGACGTCCAGCGCGTGGAGATATTTGGAAACGGGCACGTGCGTGTCAGTCACATCGTCAAACAGCAGGGCTGGCGCTGCATCATTCTGCGCCTGTCCCGGCACGGCTGCGGCGATCAGTGATGCGCAGACTGCCGTGCGAGATATCAGGCGGCAGTTCATCGTGCAGTTTCCAGCGTGCGAAGATAGGCAAGGCTCTTATTCAGTGAATCGATGCGCGCGCCGGGGAATGGCGGCTCCTGCTCGACAAAGAAGTTGCGCACGCCCGCAATCTGCGCCGCCTTCAGGATGGCGGGCCAGTTCATCGTTCCCGACCCCACCTCCGTCGGCTTTTGCTGCATGTGATAATTGACCTCAGTCCCGGCAGCGATGTCCTTCACATGCATCTGGGTAACCCGCCCGCGATAGCGATTGAGCCAGGCGACAGGGTCCTGCCCACCCGCCGCCAGCCAACCCGCGTCCAACTCGAAATCGACGATGCGCGGGTCTGTCCTTTCCAGCAGGATCTGCAAACCGGTCTTGTCCCCCAGCGGGGCCAGTTCCGCATTATGGTTGTGATAGCCGATGCGGATGCCATGCTTCTTGAGAACGGCGCCCTTCTCATTGAGAAAGTCGGCCATCCGCTCATAGCGCTCTGCGGGGATCGGCGGGCTGCCCGGCTTTATCAGCGATATGAAGGACACCGGCGGACCCCAGACCGGGTCCTTCGGGAACTGAAGGATCGGCAGCACGGCGTTGCGCGATCCCAATATGTTCAGGTCCTCCACCAGCTTGTCCAGATTGTCGAAGGTCAGCCCGCTCGCGCCAGGGACTGACGATGAAGCAGCGACATGCGCGCTGCGGCATTTCAGACCAGCCTTGTCCAGTGCGGCGCGGAACTGCGCGGGCGTATGACGGTGCAACGACGCCAGCTCGACCGACCGCACCCCAGTCGCTGCGATCTTGGCCAGCGTGCCGTCAAGGTCGCGATAAATGTCCGGGTCGAACATGTAGAGTTGCACGCCCGGGCCATCTTCCCCCAGCAGGGGGGCAGATTTCCGTCGCGCAGCCACAGGAACACCGACTGCGAGCATCAGGAGGGCAGAGGATTTGAGCAAGTCACGACGGTTCATTGGCAATCTCTTTTCCGTTTTTCGAAGTTTCAAGCGATCGCGGCCTGGCGGCTCGCTTCTCGCAGTGATGTTTCGGGGTAGCGCATCATGCACAGGACTACGCCCAACGAAAAGAGCGCTGGCACGATGCCGATCAAAGTGCGTAGCGGCAGAGCGTTGCGCGGGTCGCTCGCATGCGCAGGATCGAAGCCGAGCCAGGCGAGCAACAGGAAGGCCAGGCCCACCGCCAGCCCCAATGCCAGCTTCATCGATCCATTGAGCATCGCATAAAGCAGCCCGGTACGGTCAACGCCGAAGCGCGCGCGCGTTGCGTCCGCGACATCGGCCATCAGCGCACGGGGCAGGAACCAGGCGATCGGGATGCACAGGCCGAGCGCCGCGACATTGGCCGCCGTCAGCCAAAAGGAATTGGCGGGCTGCATCGCCATCCCCAATTGCAGCAACGCCTGAATGAACGCGCCCGCCTGCAACGCCCGCGCCTTGCCGATCCGCCCGGCCAGCTTGGCGAACAATGGCGTTCCGGCAAAGGCGGCGGCATAGGCGATGAGGATCAGGGTACTCGCCACCGCCCGGTCGAAACCAAGCTGCCCCATGTAAAAGAACAGCGCTACGGCATTGGCGACGCCCGTGGACAAGGCGATCAGCAGGTCGGCCAGCACCAGTCGAACGACCGGCCCTTGCGAGAATAACGCGATATAATCCCGCATGGCGAGCGCGGCCTGAGCGCCCTCTCCGGGCTGTTTTTCCGGCGTGGTCCAAAGCGCCAACAGGATCGCTCCGGGGATCAGCACGATCATCACCCAACCCGCCGCCTGCATCCCTGCCGCAGGATTGCCCGGATAGGCACTGGCGACCACCGGCAATATGGCAAGGATCGAAAACTGCCCTGCGGTCGCGAACACCTGCCACCAGGCGAAAATGCGGGTCCGTTCCGCCGATCCCGTGGACAGGGTCGCCGTCCAGGCCAGATGCGACAGCACGATCATCGAAAAGCCGATGAACGCGATGAACAGCCACGCCCAAAGATAGGCCATGCCGACCCCTCGCTCCGCCTGAAACAGGGCATAAGTCGACAGCATCAGAATTGGCGCGCTCGCCGCCAGCCAAGGACGGTAGCGCCCCCAGCGCGTGCGCGTCGAATCCATCATCCCGCCCAGCAGCGGATCGATCATCAGATCCAACACCCGCACCGTCATAAAGGCCGTGCCGACGGCACCGACCGGCAGAGCCAGCGCATTGGCGTAGAATTCGGGCAGGAACACCGTGACCAGCGTCGCATAAGCCTGGATCGCGAGCGCGGTGACGCAAAAGGCCGCCAGCCTTCCACGCCCCATCGCATCCTCCCTGCCACGCGTCATTCGGTCCTCCCCCTTGATCGGATTCTAAACTGGTAATACCACGGTGCAATCAAAGCGCCAGTGGGCAGGTTCGATTCTGTCGGTGAAATGCTGCGAAAGCGCCACTGGCGGGGAATTCGGGGAATCGATGCACACGCCAGAAACATTGTCGGGGGACGAACAGCATATACCTTTCCGGGACGTCATCGGCTTTGCCAACGACCATGCCGGTTTCCCGCTACGCCCGCCCGTGCTGGACCTGCTAGGCCGCCACAGCGGCCGCATCATCGACGTCGGCGCGCGATCGGAAGAGCCAGTGGACTTTCCCGACATTACCCGCCGGGCGGTACAAACCATCCTGGATGGGGATACCGATCGCGTCATCCTGCTCTGCGGCACGGGCGCGGGGGCGTGCATCGCCGCCAACAAGGTTCGCGGCATCCGCGCCGCTGTCGCGCACGACACCTATGTCGCGCGGCAGGCGGTGGTGCATGACGACGTGAATGTACTGTGTATTGGCGCGTGGATCACCGGCCCGCAGGTCGCGCTGGACATCGTCCGCCATTTCCTGGCGGCGCAGTTCAGCGACGAAGAACATTTCCGCCGCCGCGTCGCGAAACTCGCATTGCTGGAGCAAGGCGGATGACGACGGCGCGCGCGGGCAAGGTCGTGGTGCTCGGCAGCATCAATCTCGACCTTCTGATCACCGCTCCGCGTCTGCCCTGCGCGGGTGAAACCGTGTCAGGGACAAATCTGACGCGTCAGCTGGGCGGCAAAGGGGCGAACCAGGCCGTCGGCGCAGCCCGTGCGGGTGCGCATTGCATATTGTTGGGCGCCGTCGGGGCAGACGAGGACGGCGCGCAGATGGTCGCGGCGCTTGCCGATCATGGCGTCGACGTCAGCCGGGTGCGCACCACTTCCTCCCCCACCGGGTGCGCACTGGTGGCGACATCACCGCAGGACAATCAGATCATTCATATCGCCGGGGCGAATGCGGATGTCGATGCCACCGTCGCCGAGATCGATCTTGGCCCGGATGATGTCTGCCTCGCCCAGATGGAAACGCCCGTCCCGGCCACGGCAGCCCTGTTTCAACGTGCTCGCGCCACTGCAGCCTGCACCATCCTCAACGCTGCGCCCGCATCAACTGCTGCGCGCCAGCTGCTGCCGCTGTGCGATCTGTTGATTGTCAATGAAAGCGAGCTGACCTTGCTGACGGGTGCTGAGGGCGTCCCTATGCTGGACAACGCAGGATTGCTTTCGAGCAAGACCATGCTTGGCCTGGAACATGGCCAAACCCTGTTGGTGACATTGGGCGCGAATGGCGTGGCGATCGTTGCGGCCGGCGGCGTCCAGCGCATAGCGGGATGGCCCACGGCTGTGGTCGACACAACCGGAGCAGGCGACTGTTTCTGTGGTTATCTCGCCGCCGGTCTCGCGCGGGGGGATTGCATGGAACATGCCGCGGCGGAGGCCAACATGGCGGCATCGATCGCGGTTCAGTCACTCGGCGCGGCGGCCTCCATCCCGGATCGCATTGCCGTGCTGCATGGTCGGGATGCGGCCATTGCACACGCCAGCTAGAATATTGAACTCAAGGAGCCTGAACGTGACGAAGCTTATCAAGCGCAGGAAGTCCAGCATTGCTGCTCAACTTCTGAGCGCGGCGCTGTTGAACGCCACCCTGCCGCTGATGGCAGCGCCTGCCGCCACGGCCAAGGATACGAAGATCGACTATCTGACCGCACCCTTTCACCAGCAGCGCATTCTGGATTGGGGCAACAGGCCCAATTGGTCGCCCGATGGCCGCCGCATCGCCTTCACGAAGGACGATTTGGTTGATGGCCCGGCCTATGAAATCGACGTGCGCACGAAGAAGGTGCGTTGCCTCACCTGCAAATTCGGTGAAACGCAGTTCGTCACCCGCATCTTCTACCTGCCCGACAACAGCTTTCTGATCGAAGCCGCGCCGGGCATGAAGGGCAGCGGCGGCAACGCGACCGACGCTCTGGGGACCCAGCTATTCTGGATGTCGAAGACACTCGCCCGGCCGGTTTCGCTCGACAGCGGCGTGATGGGCGACATCGCCATAGCGCGCAAACCCAACGCCGATGGATCGATCAACCTATCCTGGTCGCGTCCTTCGGCCACCGGCCTCGACCTGACGGTGGCCCGGTTGGTCCGCGACGGCAGGACCGCGCGGCTTGCCGACATGCAGGCCGTCTATAGCTACCGCCCCGGCCAACCCGGCCCGGCAAGCTTCCCCGAAGCATATGACTTCATCGATGGCGGGCGCAGCGTCATGTTCTGGACCACCGAAATGGCGGCGCTCGACAGCGAAATGTATAAGGTCGACATCGCGACCAAGGCGGTGAGCAAGGTCTATGCCACTCCTTCCCATAACGAAACCCACATATTTCCCGACGAACGCTATGGCCTGGAGGAAGCGAATATTCATTCCGATCCGGATGGCCCCTATCGCGGAATCAGCGGGCATATCAGGCCGGGCGTCGAGCAGATTTTGCGCTTCAAGGGCGAAAGCCGTGCAGCGGAGATCGCCGCGGCGAATTCCGGCAAAGGCTTCGACATCTTCGTCATCACCATGGATGGCAAATCACGCCGGGCGCTGACCAACGTCAGCCGATCCGGTGCGCAGGCGCATCAATCGACCGTGTCCCCTGATGGTCAACGCATCGCCTTCGCGATCAAGGACCCCTCCGGAAAGTCGGGCCATCAGGTCGGGCTCTATATTGGAACGTTCGGCAGATAATGATTGGGATTCTCGTTCCTGTTCCACATGGTCCAATAAGCGCCAGGGAATTTCCGCGTTCAACTCTGGAGGAAAAGAGCAAGCATAATCGCTTGTCAGCGCGCAAAGTAGCGCCCGGAAACCATCCGGGCGCTACGCCCCCTTTAGAAGCGGTAATTCATCGTTACGCCAAATTCGCGCGGCGGATTGACCGACACTGCCGAATATCCCGAGCGGAAGGGCGTCGGGTTGCCCGTCGGCCCCGGAACCAGGAAGCGCGTCGCGATCTGCAACTCTGCGCTGGTCGCATTGGTGATCTGCGTGGAATTAAAGAGGTTCTTGACGAACGCAGTCAATTCCCATCCCGCGTCGGGCGAACGGACGCCAGCGAACAGGTTCACATTGGTGATCGCCTTGTAGTGATAGTCCGCGCTTTGCGCATAGAAGCCCGGCCGGTAAGTCAGCAGCCCTCGAATGAACGGCTGCAATGCCCCAGCCGAAAAGCGCAATTCGCTATTCGCGCTCAGCGCGAAACGGGGGATGTTGGCCAGACGCTCATTGCTGGTGCAAAAGGCAACCTGCTGCCCGATGGGCACCGCTGGCTGGCCCGTATCCGGCACCCCATCACCATTGGAATCGCGGCAGGGAACGGTTGCATTGTCATAGTGCGAGTTGGCGTAGGACGCGTTGATCGAAATGTCCCACTCCTCGATCGGACGGGCATCCAATTGCATTTCCACACCCTTGGAAATCGCATCCCCATTGAAGCTTATCGATGCCGCCGACCCATCGATTACGCCGTCTCTTGCCGATGCGGTCGGCGCCGTCACCAGACCCACGAAGCCATCGAATTTCTGGTAGAAAGCAGCCAGGTTCAGCGACACGCGCTTGTCCAGCAATTGCGCTTTCAGGCCGACTTCGATCGCGTCCGACCGTTCGGGTTCCAGCACCAGCAAATCGGAATCGAGCGGGGAGTTGACCCCCAACTGCGCCGATCCACGGCGGTAGGAACGGCCATAGGTGGCATAGGTCGTGATGTCGGGCGTCCAGTCATAGCTGACGCTGGCCGTCCCGGTGAGCGGATGATTGACCTGACGCACGAAATCGGGATCGACTGTCGCGGCGCGCGGCACCACGACCCCAGCGGGTACAGGCAATCCGACGCCGCCCGTGGTCGTTACCTCAAGGAAGCTCTGCGCCGTAGCCACGGTGCGCGTATAGCGTGCGCCCAGCTCCACCCTCAGCTTGTCAGTCAGCTTCAGCCGGGTCTGACCAAAGAAGGCAAGGTCGCTGGTCTTGTTGGTGATGTCGACTTCCGCCAACAGGGGCAAGGCAAACATATTCGCTGGGAAGGGTGTGTTGGGCACCCGATTGGCAAAGAAGCTATCGACGCGAATGGAAGACAGGCCGCCCGCTTTCGTCTGATTGTAGAATACGCCCAACGTATAGTTGAAAATCCCCTCAAACGCTGAAGAGATACGCGCTTCGGCCGTATAGACACGTGTAGGGTCAGGAACCGTCAGCACCTGATCATATCCCTGCACCGCATTGCCCACATCCTGGTCGGTGCGCGAATGGAGCGATGAATCCTGGAAGCCGCCCAGCACCGAAATCAGATGGGTGCCAAGGTCATAAGACGCATCCACCGTCACGAGATGAGTGCGGTTGGTGTAGAAAGACAATCCCTCATGCACCGCCAGCCGGTCGGACGCGCTGATCGCGGGTCCGCTGACGAACGGCGAAAACAGACTGGGTCGGTTGCCCGGTCCCTGAACGGCTCGGTTTTGCAGCAGATCGCTTTCCAGATATTGATACACGATATTGCCGCGCAACTGCTCGGTCGGCGCGAAGGACAACGTGGCGCGAACACTCTCGGTTTCCTGGTTCGACCATTCGTCACGGTTAATGTTGTAGACGTGGTTTGCCCGGTTGCGGTCGAGTACGGCTGCGACGCGGATTGCCAGTTTGTCCTGGATCAGCGGTGTGGACGCCGCGATCTGGAAGTTGCGCGCATGTTTGTTGGTGACGGTCGCTTGCAGATAGCCTTCCGGCTCGCTCAAGTCCGCGCGCCGTGTGGTCACCGTAATTGCGCCCGCAGGAGCGGTGCGCCCGCGCAGCGTGCCTTGGGGTCCGCGCAGTACTTCCACCTGACCAATGTCATAAATAGCGGTGGTGACGGTCTGAATATCGACGGGCACTTCGTTGTAATAGACCGCGACCGCAGCGGGGCCGCCAATGTCGGGGTTGAACGAGATGCCGCGCAGCGTGGCGACGCTGACGCGCCCTGACGTGTTGGCGATCTGAAGTCCCGGCGCAAGTGCAGGAACGTCCTTGAAATCAAACAGGTTGAACTTTTCAATCTGCTCGCCCGTCGCGACGTCCACCGCCATCGGAACGTCTTTCAGCTTTTCCTCGCGCTTGCCCGCGGTAACGATGATGTCCGATGGCAAGGCTTCCGACCCTGCCGCCGAAACGGACTGAGCATCGGCGTCCGGAACCGCGACAAAGGCTGCGCCGACCATAAGTAGACTGACATATCTGGTGAAACGATGTTTCAGCATCCCCACTCCCCACAATTTACGATTGTTATCGCTTCGACCAGAATCCCGCATCGCTATGCTTAAATCGTGCAATGCTCGGATTCCGATCGAACGGAACTTTGAAGTTTCATGCATCGGGGATCAAATAGATCGCGGTTTAATTCCATGATGTGGAACAGGCACGATCATGCCCGTCATTGACTCGCCGCCGTCGTTGGATTTTCTTGGCGGCGAGAAGAGAGGATGATGGACAAGATCGTCGTGCACGAAGCCGCGCCCCGAGGAGGATGCGATCAAGACCATGGCCCGCCTTCCGGCGAGATCGGGCAGCCAGGCCATCACATCGTTGCGCGCCTTCTTCGCCTGATCGCACGACGCGGGGGAAATGCTGTCGGCGTCTTGAGGGTCAACGGGTTTGACGAGCCGCTCGACCGGTTTCTGACCGCCACCCTCCCGTCTCTGGACATCGCCAGCCTGCAAAAGCTTTCGTCCCGTGCCAGCGTGGAACTGTCCGATATGCAGGCCTACGCCACCGGACGGCTCCCTTTTCGTGGCGGCGACTGGCGCCTGCTTTTCTACTGCCTGGTCGGTAGCCGCACCCTGCGCGAAGCCATCATGCGGACGGAGGAACTGCTGCTGGCAATCGACGGACGCATGGGCAACATGACGTTGAGGGGGACAGGCGGACAGGCGTGCCTGTCATATACGGGTGCGCGCAGCGATGATGAAGAAATGGACTTCATCGTCATTCTGCACGGTCAACTGATGTTCCACTCCATTTTCAGCTGGCTCATCGGCAAGCCGTTGGAAGGCACACTGGCACTCGATTTCCCCGAATTCGCCCGACGGCATCTGGACGGCCAACTGCTGCCGTTCGATCTGCTGCTGGACGCAGACCAGCTGGAAATGCGCTTTGCGGCACCCCTTCTCGACCAGCCGGTCATCCGAACCATAGCCGATTGCGAAGCGTTGCCGACGCTCAATTTCCTGTTCGGGTTGCGAACGGGTGAGGATCCGCTGGAAATCGTCCGCCGTTCGCGCCACTTCATGGCGATGGCATTGCGGGAAAGGCGCAAGCTCCCCTCACTCGAAGAACTGGCACGGCACCTGTCCGTGGGGGCGATGACGCTGCGACGCAGGCTGCATAGCGCTGGCACCTCCTTCCGGACGATCCGGGACGAACTGCGCCATGAAATGGCCGTCGACATGCTGACCAACAGCCGCTTGTCGATAGAGGACATCGCCGAACGGCTCGACCTGTGCGATTCCAACGCGCTGCGTCGTGCCTGTCGCGGATGGACCGGCATGGCCCCAACCGAATTCCGCCGCAAATTGCTTCAGCCATCGGATAGCGGGTGAGGCTGCTTTCACGCTCCAAGCGGCGGACTCCCACGCTTCATGAAGATCTTCCAAATGGGGCAGACGCTATTGCAATCATGGGCGCCGCGCCTAGCATGATGATATTGCAGGGGGAGCAGTGTGATGAATGCCCGGGAAGATGCCTTGGTCGCCAGTGTGGCGGCCGATCAGCGTTATGTTGACCTGGTGGCAAGGCGTTCACGTCTTGGCTGGTGGCTGTCCGCCATCATCTTCCTTGCGTTTGTCGGCTATCTGCTGCTGATCGCCTTCGACAAGGCAGCGCTTGGCGCACCTATTGCTGGTGGCATGACGTCGGTCGGGATACCCGTCGGCCTTGGTCTCATCCTTCTGGCGATTGCGCTCACAGGAATCTATGTCGCCTATGCCAATCGTCATCATGACGAACAAATGGCCGCAATTCTTCAGGAACACCGCCGAAAGGACCATAGCGCGTGATGGGGCGTTTGTTAGCGATCGCCCTGGCTTCGATAACGCTGGCCCCGCTCCCCGCTGTTGCGGCCGCGCTGGAAGGACAGGCTCAACGCCAACCAGTCAACTGGATCGCGATTTGCATGTTCGTCGCTTTCGTCGGGCTGACGCTGTGGATCACGAAGGTGGCGGCTGCGCGCACGCGCACAGCTTCGGACTTCTACACGGCGGGCGGAGGCATTAGCGGCTTTCAGAATGGCCTCGCAATGGCGGGCGACTATATGTCGGCCGCGTCTTTCCTCGGCATTTCCGCGCAAATCTACTTGGACGGATATGACGGGCTCATCTATTCCACCGGCTTTCTGGTGGGCTGGCCGATCCTGCTGTTCCTGATGGCGGAGCGGCTGCGCAACCTTGGACGCTTTACCTTCGCCGATGTAGCCTCCTACCGCTTTGCCCAGCCGCCGGTGCGCAGCTTTGCAGCGGTCAGCACGCTTCTGGTCGTCAGCTTCTACCTGATCGCTCAGATGGTGGGGGCAGGACAGCTCATCAAATTGCTATTCGGCCTGCCTTATGCCGTAGCGGTGGTGATCGTTGGCACGCTGATGATGCTCTACGTCCTGTTCGGTGGCATGCGCGCGACCACCTGGGTCCAGATCATCAAGGCCGTGTTACTGCTTGGCGGCGCCACCTTCATGGCCGTGATGGTGCTGGCGCGGTTCGGTTTCTCTTTGGAGGCGCTCTTCGCCCGCGCCGTTGAAGTCAAGACGGTGGCGGCGTTCGATGCGGGCGCCAGCGCTGCCGATGCTGCCGACAAAGGGCGTTCGATCATGGCGCCGGGCAATTTCATCAAGGACCCGGTGTCCGCGATTTCCTTCGGCCTCGCGCTGATGCTGGGGACGGCGGGCTTGCCCCACATATTGATGCGCTTCTTCACCGTTCCTGATGCAAAGGAAGCGCGCAAATCCGTGCTGTGGGCGACCGGCTGGATCGGATATTTCTATATCCTCACCTTCATCATCGGCTTTGGTGCGATCGTGCTGGTCGGGACGCAGCCTGCCTATCTGGATGCCGGAGGCGCGCTGCGGGGTGGAGGCAATATGGCGGCGATCCATCTTGGTCATGCGATCGGCGGGAATCTCTTCCTCGGCTTCATCTCCGCGGTCGCCTTTGCGACTATTCTTGCGGTGGTTGCGGGGCTGACCCTGTCGGCAGCCTCCGCGATCAGCCATGACCTATATGCAACCGTGATGAAACATGGCGAGGCGGAACCGGCTGACGAACTGCGCGTGTCGCGTTTGACCACGCTGGCGCTGGGCGCGTTGGCGGTGTTGCTCGGTCTTCTGTTCGAAAAGCAGAAATGTGGCCTTCATGGTCAGCCTGGCCTTCGCATTGGCCGCGTCGGGCAATTTCCCCGTGCTGATCCTTTCCCTTCTCTGGAATGGCTGCACCACGCGTGGCGCGGCAGTGGGCGGCACGATCGGCCTGCTTACGGCTTTCATCCTCACGCTGCTGTCGCCGACGGTCTGGACAAGCACCTTTAACCTTGGTCCGGCTCCTTTCCCGTACAGCTCTGCCGCGATATTTTCAGTGCCGGCTGGCTTCCTTGCTATCTGGCTGATCTCGCACTTCGATCGTTCATCACGTGGGGCGATCGACAGGGCTGGCTATGCGGCGCAGCGCGTACGGGCCGAGACCGGCATCGGCGCCTTCGCTGCTAACGAACACTGATCGGGGGGGCTTCGGGCATCTGGCCATTGCCAGCATCCTCTAATGAAACGGCTGCCAGAACAGATCGGCCGGTCCAACGCAAACGCTGTTGAACCGGCCGGGATACTGAATGGGGACGGCCGTCATGACCGCCGCCCCCGTTCTTAAAGCCTTATTCTCCGCCGAAACGATAGCGAAGCTTTAGGCCATACATGCGCGGCTCACCGTAGATCGTCGCCCAGGACAGCAACGAGCCGCCCTGGTACACGTCCGTGTTGCTGATCCGGTAAAGCTTGTTCGTGGCATTGGTGACGTACAAGCCTGCATCCAGGCCGGAACCTGCGATGTTGTTCCAATCCAGCGACATGTTCAGCAAGCCGAAGGCTTCCAGCTTCTCCCCCGGCTGCTGCGGCGCAACGACCGTTGCTTCGGTATGTTGCGACGAATTGTGCGCATAGTTCACGAAGAACGAAAGGTCTCCCAGCCTTTCCGCGATGGGCAGGTTCACCGCCACGTGGAAGCTGTAGATGTACGGCACGACATATTGGCCGGGCAGGCAGGTCAGGTCCGTGGGCGTCCCGGGCGGCAGCGCCGTGCCGGAACAATCCGCCAGGAAACCGTTCGATGGCAAAGTATATTCGGTATATTTAAAGCGCGTATAGCTGAAATTGCCGCCGATCTCGATCGGCTTCCACGGCCGGATGGACGCGTCGACCTCGACACCTGAAACATGCGCCTTCGCCGCGTTGATCCGCGCGCCGCTGGCCAAGGTTACGGTGTTGAAATCGCCGGTTGCCTTCTGAATATTCTGGTAATTCAAATAATAATAGGAAGCATTCAACCGGGCAGGCACGCTGGCAATCCGGAAGTCCGACTTGAACCCCGCCTCATAAGAGGTGACCTTTTCCGGTTCGAACGTGCGAGTGGTTTCGCGAACCGCGTAAGGATTGAACCCGCCTGCCTTGTAGCCACGACTGACCTTGGCAAACACCATCAGGTCACGAACCGGCTTGTAGTCCAGCCCGACGAGCCAGGTGGCCGCCTTGCTTTTCAGCGAAGCGGTGAAGTTGCAATCCGAAATCGCATCCACCAACGACGAGTCCGCCGAGCAGATAAACTGTCCGGTGAGGGTCGGCGTATAGCTTTGCGAGAAGCCTTTGATCTTGTCCCAGGTGTAGCGGAAACCGCCGGTAAGCCGCAGACTGTCGAGAGACGGCGTCATCGCTCCGAAATCAAATGTGCCCTGCGCATAGAGCGCCTTTGACGTCGTCGCCACATAGCCCGGCGTCGCGTTGGCTACGCAGACGGGCGGGATGCCCGGAAGGGGCGTTCCAGTCAGGCCCGCTGGGCAATAATTGATCGCGCTGCCCGCCTGATCGCCGTCAGGCTTCTGACTGTAGTAGAAGCCGCCCGCCGTGAAGGTCAGCTTGTTGTCCAGATAGGTGCCCTGAACCTGGAATTCTTCCGTGAACTGCTTGTAGCTGTCGCGGGGCAGCGTGACCGGCGACGTATTATTATACACGACCGGCGTGCCGACACCAGGAAGCGTGACCTGCCCCGATGCGGGCAGCTTGTAGGGATCGACATCATATTGCTGCAAGACGGTGCCGTCGCCGTCGTAGCGGTAGAAGCTCTTGAACTTCTGATAGCTGACTATGTTACGCAGCACGAGTTCATCGTTGAGATCAAAGGACAGGGTATCGGTGATGCCCCAGGTCTTGGTCTTTTGATAATCATCAATGCCGTGCGCGGTCTGGCGAGGGCCGAGCGCGTCGGCCTGAGCCGTTGCTGCGCGATAAACGTCGCACGAAAATGGCCCGCTTGTCGCGATCGGCGTGTTGGAGCAAAGCCCCAACTGAGCGAGGCCGGCGGTGCCGTCGATATTGAAGCCCTTATGGATAAGCCCCGTGCCGTTGAAGCGCGAGTAGGAGCCATAGGCCATCAGGTAATTTTCGATGCGCTCGGTCGGGCGGAAGGTGATGCCGATGCGTCCCGAATACCAATGCGTATCGTCGCGATCCTTGTTCCAGATCACATCATGGGTATAGCCGTCGCGATCATGATAGGCGCCGACGACGCGGACGAGCAGCTTGTCCTCGACCACCGGCACGTTGATGACGCCCTCAATCTCCTTGGCGTCGTAATTGCCATATTTCGCAAGCAGCGAGCCGGAAAAGTCGTTCGTCGGCTTATGCGGCACCAGAAGGATCGCGCCGCCAGTCGTGTTACGGCCGAACAACGTGCCCTGCGGGCCGGCGAGCACCTGAAGATTTTCAAGATCGACAAAGTTGCCGGGTCCGCCCTGCTGGCTGAGCGTGATCGGCGCCGGTAGCGGGACTTCGTTCAGATAGAGAACAACGCCCGGCGACGCCTGGAACGTGGCCCCCTGACCGCGCAGCGTAAAGGTTTGGGAGTCGCGTGAACCCTGCCCTGCGGACCCGACGACCAGCGACGGGACGCTGGCGTTCAGATCCTGCGACTGGGTGATGTTTTGTTGCTGAAGTCGTTCGGGCGAAAAAGCCGTAATCGCGATAGGCACGTCCTGCGCGCGTTCGGCGCGGCGTTGTGCAGTAACGATGATGTCGGCCGTCGCACCAAGCTGGGTGTCTGACGGGTCCTGCGCCAAGGCAGGTGTGGCTATCAGAACAGCGCATGAGGCTACGCTGTTGAAAAGCAGTGCGGAATGCTTCTTCAAGATCCCCTCCTATTTTAGTTCGCCGCCTTTGTTCAGGCGGTCGATTTTCAGAGTAGAATATGGAAACAAACTACGCAATTGAGCAATGCAATATTGTGATGCACTTATGTCACTGTTGCGGAAAGAATGATCAATCTGGGTGCTGACGCTTTCCGAATTCTAGGTTTACCGGCCGCATGACCCCATCGGGCCTGATCCTGACGCGCACCAAGCCCTGATCCTGTGCATTCGCCAATCGACGCGACAATGACACGGCATTGGCCTGCGATGTGAATAATATGCCGGAATCCAGTCCACGCACCTCTCGCCGTGTGCCGAGCGAGGCGCGAACAATGATCGCGCATCCCCTTGCTTGCTCCGCATCGGGACGAGCCAATTCGCGAACCCTGACAATATTCGGAGCGGTGCCCTCAATGCATAATTGACTGGCAAGCGATGCATCAAAGGAAGTTTTGCCGAGATTGCGATCGTCCTGCGAAGCATCCACGGGCCAGTCATATTGATATTGAATATAGTGCCCGCGAAGCAAATCCCTTGGATCATAACCCCGAATGGGAATGAGCCATTCTTGCCCTTGCTGCGCGAGACGATAGGTCGTGATCCAGCTGTAAGCCAAGGCCATGATCGGCAGCAGCAGGGCGGCGGCGAGCAGAAGCCGTGGCGATGACGCAAACCTCTTCATGCCACCATCCCTCCCGCCGGTGCATAGCGTTTCGAGATACGGACGGTCGCCCATGCCACCACAATGGCGAAAGCCCCGGAAAATATAAGGCCCGCCCCGCTTTCAAGCAGGCTGTCATTAAGCTCGAAGCTCAAAATGACGATGCGCAGCGCCACCAGTGCGATCGCCCCCTGGAACAGCCGCCGCCACCGGGCGAAGATGGCCGCTGCGGCGACGGCGCCCCACAGCATGACGAAGAATGAAGCTCCGATCCATGGGCTGCGGATCGGACCGTGCAGATCGACCAGCAAGGCCTGCGCGAAATGCAGCAGCGCCCCAGCGGCCAATATCCCCGCCGTTGCTGTTCCGGATCGTGTGGACGTGACGCGGAATATGATCGCGGCGGCACCGATCAGCGCCAGACTCTGTATGGCAATGCTGCCGAGGGCAGCGTGGGTCGGGCTGCCCCAGCCGCCCGCTATGATAGCGATGCTGATGCCCGCAAGGATCACGCTGATCGCCAGTTGTTCCAGCAGGCGCCAGAAGGCGGGCCGGTCGCTCCGGGCCCGCATGAACGCGGCGAAGGCAGCCACCACCATCGGCGGACAAGCGATCAGGCCCCAATAGAGCGTTGGAAAAGCAGGTTGGGGCACATGCTGCCCCCATGCCCACGCATGACCATATTCGTCGGCGTGAGACCATGCTGTGCCGACTACCGCTGCCAGCCAGAGGCCCGCGATCGGCCAACCTCTTCCAAACAAGAGCAGCAGCGGCGAAAAGATGACCAGCCATGCCAGCAGCGGCTGCCAGAGCGGCGAGGAGGTCTGATACACCTGCCCGACATGGCCAAAGAAGGCGAGGCCCAGAACCGCGGCCACGAACAGCAATCCATCACTGAAATAATTGTTCTTCGCCGCTGCCCTCGGCAAATACCACCATAGCAGCCCCGCAAAGCCGGTCATCAGGGTGAAGTGGATCGCCAGACGCGTCTCACCGGGTATCGCGTCCCAATTCGCGGCGACGACGGAGATGATCCCCAGACCGATCGTCAACGCACCCAGGCCGACGATAGCCCATAGTCCGACAGGCCGACTATGCGTCAGTTCCCACGCGCGAATGCGTTCGGCCGTATCGGCGTCGATCAGCCCCGCGTCCCGCCACGCCTTCAGCTGCCGTTCGGACATGATTTATTCCCCCTGTTCAGCGTCCGGGCGGTTGCATTCCACCCTGTGGTCTTGGGCGCGCTGGAATCGGAAACCATCAGAAGATAGCCCTGAACACCGATCGGCAATGAAGGCGAAGGCATAGACCAGATGGAATCAAGATATTTCAACCGCGTAAGCCCCCTACGTCAGCATGCGCCAGCATGCCCGAAAATCCCTGGTAGCTCCAGTGGCATTCTAGCCGTCCGAGTCACGCGGCTAATCCTCGCGGCTATCACGGCATCGATGGGAAATTGCTTAATCTTAACTTTCGAGTTAACAAACTTACTCCGCCGACATCGGTTCGTCGCATGAAGCAGTCCTACCAGCCCCAGCAGCGGAGCGCGAACGGACGCGTTCATCTCCGCGAAAGGTTGGGCTGAACAGGCAGGGCGCCCATGCTGTTCAGGTGCGGCCGAATACCGCGCGTCATAATGAGACTACATGGAGGGGGTTCTGACAGCCGTTACGACATCACGGATGCGGCGGTCGGACGAGAAGCTGCGATCACGCAGGCCCGACCGATCGAGTTTGAAGGAGTAGCGCAATGAGTAACATTCTAAAAAGTCCAAAACTTTTCTTACTGTTGTCCGTGGCGGCCGGGACCGCTTCAGTCGGCTTTGCGCAAGAGGCGCAGCAGGAGGCACCGGAAGCCAATCTGTCGGCAACCTACAGCGCCCCTGCGCCCGAAGCGGCGCAGCTGGCCGAAGGACCGGAGGTCGAAGGCCTCATTTCCGCGCGCAACGGCGATAAATTGCAGGTCACCGCTGCCGACGGCACAAACACCGTCGTTACCATCAATGATGCCACCCGGGTCAAGTCCAGCGGCGGTTTCCTTGGCCTTAGCCGCAGCAAGCTTGCCACAGCATCGCTGCTGAACGGCCTGCCGGTTTCCATCAAAACGCTTCAGTCTGGTGCCGACCTGATCGCCAGTCAGATCGATCTGAAGAGCAAGGACCTGAAGACCGCGTCGATGATCCGCAGCGGCACTGCCCAGGGCTTTGCCGAACAGACCGCCGCGACGGAAGCCTTGCGCAGCCGCGTGGGCGATATCGATAAATATAATGTCAAAAGCACGACCAACGTGAACTTCGACGTCGGCAAGGCGGTATTGTCCGATCAGGCAAAGAACGACCTGTGCGCCACTGCGTCAGCGGCCGAAGGCATGAACAACGCCCTGTTGCTCGTTGTAGGCTATACCGATTCCACCGGCAGCAACAACTTCAATCAGGCGCTTAGCGAAAAGCGGGCCAGTCGGGTTGTCAACTATCTTCAGCAGACCTGCGGTTGGAAGCCCTATCGCATGCTGACCCCCACCGGCATGTCTGAAGCGGACCCGCTCAGCAGCAACGACACGGCCGAAGGCAAGGCGCAGAACCGCCGCGTCGCGGTGAATGTGCTCGTCAGCAAAGGCCTCGACGGGCTCTAAGGTGCAAGGGGCGGGCAATAGTCCGCCCCTGTTTACTGATGACCGTGCTTTGAACCAAGACTGCGCCTTAGCCGATAGCGGCGATCAATTATCAGTCTTGCTCTCCAGCGCCCGCGCCATTTTCAAATGCCCCTCTACTACCGGAGCGATCTCGCCCGCTGCCGCCTTCAGCGCCGCGTCCGTCCCGCCCGACGCATAGGAACGCATCAGCGCAAGAGCGTCTTCATGTGCGTCGACCTGGCCATCGATATATTCCTCGTCAAACGCCGCGCCCTTCTTCTGTCTCAGTTCGTCCAAATCCTTCTTCTGCCCAGCGGTAAGGTCAGGGTTCGGTATGACGGCAGGCCGTGCCTTGCCCGCTGCCAACTTGATCTTCGCGGTAGACTCCGAATGAGCCTTGATCATCTGAAGGGCGAAGGCCTTTACCTCCGCGGACGTGGCGTTGGCCGAGGCCAGCTTCGCAGCAGCAATCTCGAACGCATCGCTTCTGGCTGCAAGGTTCACGAAATCCTGCGCATCAGGGGTTGGTTTCAATGCCTCGACCGCGTTCTCCGCCGCATTCTCGATCCTGTCGCCAGCATTTTCAGCAACGTTCTTCGCGGCATTCAGTGCGTCGGCGTTGCGCTGCTCACTCGCCTGATTACACGCCGCCAGCGTCAACCCTGCGGCCAGGATCATCGACGTGATACGCGCCATGTTCATTCTCCCTGAAATTCAGGACGCAAACGCGCCTTCGGTCCAGGCGTTCCTTGTTACCACGCAATGCGGCACAGCATTTCTTGACCCGTTGCGCTGACGGCGCCGACAGGCCGTTCGACAACTCGCGACGTCACGACGCGATCTGCTGACGATATCTGTTCGGGCTGCTTCCCGCCTCACGCTTGAATGCCGCTGAAAAGGCGCTGCATAATTATGCGGATGGATCATCCTCGTCGTCTGCGTTGCTCCATAGAGCCGGATCGACGGCTGATCCTTCCAACGCTATGGGTCGGGCCATGAGCAGCGAAAATCTTGAATCTTCCTCTGTTAAGGTGGAGGGGCCGCCACCCACTCCCCGCGCTGTTGGTCGGCCGCGCCGGTTGACCTTGGCTCAAATCCTCGACGCTGCGATCGAAATGGGGCTCGATGGCCTCAGGATCGCGGCGCTCGCCGATCGGCTCGGGGTCCGCCCGGCGGTGCTGTACACCTATGTCACCGGCCGCAAGGAATTGGTGCGACTTGCAGCGCAGCGTGCTTCAGGGGCCGCCACCTTCCCGGAGGATGAGGGCCAATCCTGGCGCGAATATGCCACCCAATATGCCGAAGCGCTGCACAAGCTGGTGGAGGAAGGGCAGCTCGTATCCACCCTCGTCAGCGGCAATCTGGGGCCAGCGGTCGAGATCGACAGTTCGGAACAATGGCTGCAAGTCATGCTGGCACGCGGGTTCGACCTGCCCGACGCGCTGGACCTGCTGCGTTCTATCGACCTCATCGTGCTGGGCGGCGCATTCCTCTCTTCCTACGCCCGTGCGGTTGCAGGCGGCGAAGCGGAATATCGCGAGGCCGTGCGCTCCTCGATCAGGCAGCGTTCGGCGGAAGACGTACCGGTCATCGCCGCGCATTCTGACCGCTATGCCGATACCGCCCTTCCCCGCTGGCGCACCACGCTGGCGCTGGTGCTCGACGGAGTGGCCACACGGCGCGGCGAATAGTCGAACATATTTTCGGAAATTATTGCCAGCGAAGCGGTGATGGGATATTCCCATCTTCAGACCCTGCCGTTCGCGCCGGGAAATTGCTTGCTGGAGAGAGCCTATGCCCGCCGATGTCGCTTCCACTTTCCTGCCCGTCGCGCCGCCCAGAATCGTCGACAATCTCTATACCGAGGATCAGCATCAGCGGGTTCTGGACGTCATCCGCCGGGAAGGCCCCTGGTCCCTGATCCTGGCGCAATATTTCGCCTCGCCCGAGGAAGTGATCGCGACCTCCACCGGCTCCATTCCGGAAGGCTTCACGCCCACCTGGGACATGTTCATGAACCCGGTGTTCCGGGGCTACCTCGCCGACAATGGCGTCAATCGCTATCCGGAATTGGACGACTGCTTCTATAACAAGAAGTTCCTCGACATGGCGCGCGCCTACTGGAACACGCCCTATGTCGAATGCGACCAGTTGATGTTCAACATTCAGGGTCCAAGCTCGGCGGGTGGATCGCCGCATGTCGATGGCACGCATTTTCGCGGACTATACGAAGTCAACTGTCCGATCTGGCTGCTGAACATCATGGCCAAGTCCGGGCTGTTCCGGCGCTGGCAGGCGAAAAAGGCACAGGTCATCGCCTGGTATTATCAGGGCTCGATCGGCGGCGGCTTCCACTATTGGCCGAACGGGCCGCAAAATGATCCGGTCTGCCTCGAAGCGCCGATGTGGGGACGCGGCGTCGTAGTCGAAAATGAAATGATGTTTCACACCGCGCAGGGCTGCGGCCCGGTCGATCAGCGCAAACCTGCGGGCCTTGCGATCAACTCGACCATATCGGCCGATCCCGATGTCGCTGCCGGATGGCGCATCATGACAGGCGACGATGTGGTGGCCAGGATTCCGGAGCAGGAATTCCGCCTGCTTCTCCACTGGAACGCGCAGGTTTACACCGATCTCAACGACCTCCGCATTTCGCGCGACCATAGCGACGACATTACGACCGACATGGCATTCGACATATTCGTGAAGGACCTTCGCGCGCGCGGCGAAATCTTCGAGATGCCCAGTGATCCACTGCACGACACCAATTTCATTCGCCTGCTGACCCAAGTCTATGATGTGGGAACGCCCAAGGGCGTGCCGCAGGACCCGGTCGAGCCACGTCTGGTCGCCTGACTTGCCAAACTTCGCCGGGGCGCTTCAACTGATCGAAGCGCCCCCGCCTAGCAGCTCTTCCGATCTTTCCCGCAGCATGTCGGACACGGCGAGAATACGGGCGAGCTTCGTCATTTCCGGATGCGTCACCAGCCAGAAAGAGCGCGCAATCTCCACCTCTTCTGGAAAAAGGCGGACCAGCTTCTCATCATCGGCGACGATGAAGTCCGGCAGCACGCCGATCCCGGCGCCATCCAGTATCAGCTGGCGCTGCATGCCGATGCTGCTCGACCGGAGCGACGCTTCCAGTCCCGCATAGACCTCGTCCAGATAATCGAGTTCCGGCGAGTAGAGAAACTCAGGCACATAGCCGATCAGCACATGCTCATGCAGCCGCTCGCGCGACGCTGGAGCACCCCGCGCCGCGAGATAGCCCGGCGACGCATAAAGGTGCAGCTTGTAATCAGCCAGCTTTCGAACCGCCAAATGTCCCCGCTGCGGCCGCGCCAACATGACCGCCATGTCCGCTTCCCGTTTCGACGGATTCAGGAATCCCGACGCGGTAATCACGTCCAGCCGGATGCCCGGATGGCGCGCGTGAAATTCGGGGATGGCAGGGGCCAAAATCCATCGGCCAAAGCCCTCTGCAACGGACAGCCGCACCTGGCCGTTCAGACTGTGCCTCTCCCCCTTCACATCGACGATCGCGGACATCGCCGCGCTTTCGATGCTTTCAGCGTGGCGCAGCAGGGCGGCGCCATGTTCCGTTAGCGCCCTTTCCGCGCCCGTCTGCTCGAACAACTGTGCGTCGAGCGCCTGCGACAATCGCCCCAAGCGCCGGGAAATCGTCGTCGCATCAATGCCCAGCGCCCGCGCCGCCGGAGCCACCTTCTTCAGCCGCGCGACCGTCAGGAATATGCGCAAATCATCCCAATCGAACATCACACGCCATCCATGCAAAAATGCAGATCAACTCTGCAACAAAGGGTAATTGAATGCATTAACGCCTTTAGGCATGATTAGGCAAATCTCATCGAGAGGATGCCATGCGCGAAATTTCCCACAAGCTCGCCTTTGTCCATGATAGCGGGGCAGCGCGCTACAGTGATGTGTTCAATCCCAATGACGGGCAAGTTCAGGCTCGCGTTGCCCTTGGCGATCGCGCCCTGCTTGATCGCGCGGTAGAGGCGGCCAAGGCGGCGCAGCCCGCCTGGGCGGCAGTCAATCCGCAGCGGCGCGCCCGTGTCATGTTCAACTTCAAGACGCTGGTCGAACAGAATATGGACGAGCTGGCACACCTGCTCTCGTCCGAACATGGCAAGGTTATCGCGGATTCGCGCGGCGATATCCAGCGCGGGCTGGAAGTCATCGAATTTTGCTGCGGCATCCCCCATGCGCTGAAAGGCGAATATACGCAGGGAGCAGGTCCGGGCATCGACGTTTATTCCATGCGCCAGCCGATCGGCATCGGCGCTGGCATCACGCCCTTCAACTTCCCGGCGATGATCCCGCTGTGGATGTCGGGGGTCGCCATCGCGACGGGCAATGCCTTCATCCTCAAGCCTTCCGAACGCGATCCGTCCGTTCCTGTGCGTCTTGCCGAACTCTTCCTTGAAGCTGGTCTGCCCGAAGGCATTCTTCAGGTCGTGCAGGGCGACAAGGAAATGGTGGACGCCATTCTCGATCATCCGGACATTGGCGCTATCAGCTTCGTCGGCTCCTCCGACATCGCCCATTATGTCTACAAACGCGGTGTCGATAACGGCAAGCGCGTCCAAGCGATGGGCGGCGCGAAAAACCATGGCATCGTCATGCCGGATGCCGATCTGGATCAGGTCGTCAACGACCTGTCGGGCGCGGCTTTCGGCTCAGCTGGCGAACGCTGCATGGCGCTGCCGGTCGTGGTGCCGGTGGGCGAGAAGACCGCCCTCGCCCTGCGCGAAAAGCTGATCCCAGCCATTCAGGCGCTGCGCGTCGGTGTCTCAACCGATCCTGAAGCCCATTATGGCCCGGTCGTCACCGCCGCGCACAAGGCGAAGATCGAAAACTATATCCAGATGGGTATCGATGAAGGCGCCGAGCTGGTCGTCGATGGCCGCGGCTTCACCTTGCAAGGGCATGAGCAGGGCTTCTTCGTCGGCCCCACGCTGTTCGATCATGTCAAACCCAGCATGCGCACCTATCAGGAAGAGATTTTCGGTCCCGTCTTGCAAATGGTCCGCGCCCAGAGCTTCGAGGAGGCGCTCGCCCTCCCCAGCCAGCATCAATATGGCAATGGCGTCGCCATCTTCACCCGCAACGGCCATGCCGCACGCGAATTCGCCGCGCGGGTGAATGTCGGCATGGTCGGCATCAACGTGCCGATCCCGGTGCCGGTCGCTTATCATACGTTCGGCGGCTGGAAGCGGTCTGCCTTTGGCGACACCAACCAGCACGGCATGGAAGGCATCAAATTCTGGACGAAGGTGAAGACCATCACCCAGCGCTGGCCCGATGGCGGCGCGTCCGGCGACAGCGCCTTCGTCATCCCCACCATGGGGTGACAGCCGCCAGGGGAGAGCGCATGCTCTCCCTCAAGACGCTTGGCGCACGCCATCGCCGCAACAGGATGCATGATGACCCAGTTCGACCTTACCGACGACCAACGCCAGATTCAGGACATGGCGCGGCGCTTCACCGCAGACGCAATCACACCCCATGCGGCCGAGTGGGATGAAAAGCATATCTTCCCGCGCGACACGATCCGCGCGGCGGCGGAGCTGGGCTTTGGCGGCATCTATGTGTCGGAAGAGTCGGGCGGGATCGGCCTCGGGCGTCTGGAATCGGCGCTCATCATGGAAGCCATGGCCTATGGCTGCCCATCGACCAGCGCGTTCATATCGATCCACAACATGGCCGCCTGGATGATCGACCGTTTCGGCGGCCAGCCGGTCAAGGACAAATACCTGCCCTCGATGGTGCCGATGGAGCAGATGGGCAGCTATTGCCTGACCGAGGCGGGATCGGGATCTGACGCCGCCGCGCTCAAGACCCGCGCCGTAAAGGACGGCAGCGACTATCTCGTCACCGGCTCCAAACAGTTCATTTCCGGCGGCGGCGAAAACGACATCTATGTCACCATGGTCCGCACGGGCGAGGAAGGTCCCAAGGGCATCAGCTGCCTCGTCATTGAAAAGGACATGCCCGGCGTCACCTTCGGCGCGCAGGAACGCAAGCTCGGCTGGCATTCGCAACCCACCGCGCAGGTCAATTTCGACAATGTCCGCGTGCCCGCCGAAAACCTATTGGGAGCGGAGGGCGAAGGCTTCCGCATCGCGATGATGGGCCTCGACGGCGGACGCCTCAACATTGGCGCTTGCTCACTGGGCGGCGCGCAGCGCTGCCTCGATGAGGCGATTGCCTACAGCAAGGACCGCAAACAGTTCGGGCAGGCCATCGCTGATTTCCAGAACACGCAATTCACCCTTGCCGACATGGAAACCGAACTTCAGGCGGCGCGCGCGCTGCTCTACATGGCGGCAGTCAAGGTGACGGAAAACGCGCCCGACAAGACCCGCTTCGCCGCCATGGCAAAGCGGCTCGCCACCGACGCCGGGTCCGCCATCGCCGACCGCGCGCTGCAACTGCATGGCGGCTATGGTTATCTGATGGACTATCCGGTCGAACGCTTCTGGCGCGACCTGCGCGTTCACTCGATCCTGGAAGGCACCAACCAGGTGATGCGCATGATCGTCGCGCGCGATCTGCTGCGCCCATGAACGCGGCCTGACAATCAACGGAAGGAAGTCGGCATGACTGAGACTATCGCCTTCATCGGCCTGGGTAACATGGGTGGCGGAATGGCCGCCAATCTCGTCAAGAACGGCTTTGTCGTGCGCGCCTTCGATCTTTCCGACGCGGCCCTCGCCAAGGCCGAGGCGGCGGGCGCGACCCGCGCCAGCAGCGCGGCCGAAGCCGTCGCAGGGGCGGATGCAGTGGTCACGATGCTACCGGCCGGCAAGCATGTCGAAGCGGTCTATAATGACGAGGTTTTCGGCACTGCAAAGGCAGGAGCACTGTTTCTCGATTGTTCGACCATCGACGTGGCGACCGCTCGCCGGGTCATCGCCGCAGCGAAGGCGAAGGGTTTTCTGATGGCCGACGCGCCGGTCTCTGGAGGGATTGCCGCTGCAAATGGGGGAACACTAACCTTCATGGTGGGCGGCGACGATGAAGCCTTTGCCAAGGCAAAGCCCATCCTGTCCGCCATGGGCAAGGCGGTGATCCACGCCGGTAGTGACGGCAACGGCCAGGCGGCCAAGATCTGCAACAACATGCTGCTCGGCGCGACCATGGTCGCGACGTGCGAAGCCTTTGCCATGGCGGAGAAGATCGGGCTCGACGCCCAGACCTTCTACGACATTTCCAGCGTTTCGTCGGGGCAAAGCTGGTCGATGACAAGCTACTGCCCGGTGCCCGGCGTTGGTCCGCAATCGCCCGCAGACAACGGTTATAGCGGCGGCTTTGCCGTTGCCCTGATGCTGAAGGACCTGAAGCTCGCGCTGGAAGCGGCGGCTTCCGTCAACGCCAGCGTACCCATGGGCGCGCAGGCGGAAAGTCTTTATCAGTTGCTGGCCAATAAGGGCGAAACGGGTCAGGATTTTTCCTCGATCATCAAATTCCTGTCCTGATCAGCAAGGAAGCCGCGCAGCCGCCAAGCCCAGTGGCGGTCCCGCCAATGCAACTGAACGCCTCGCCTTCCGTTAACAAGGAAGGTCGTAAAAAAGATGAGGCAAATCAATGCGGATGGAAAGCGCGACGGGCTGGTCGGCAACCTATAGCTACTCTCCACTATATCGGGAGGATGAGCCCAATCATTGTCCCGGATGTGACAGGCAACATTGGATCATAGGGCGAATGACTGCCGAATGCAGTTTCTGCGGATCGGCCATGCCTCTTGAACACTTCAGCACCTATAGCGCGTCACCACGGATCGAGTGCCGCAGTCCTTCGGCGGAAGAACTTCCTGAATATCTGCGGCCAGTCGCCTGAACTGTGTCAGACGGCCTCTATATGGCCTGACATGCAAAAAGCCCTACCTCCGGAAAAGAAGGCAGGGCAGTTTGGGTCGCACTGCAGGATAACCTGCTTCTCGCTAACCAGCTTTGCAGGGCTACGGTTCCGGCTTCGAACCGTCCGCAAAACTTGCGCATTGGTTCCATAGCTTTGAATTGTCCCGAAAGCCCGGGCATTTCACGCAAGGTATAACCAACGCTATAATCAGAAATATCAATGTCGTTCACTGAACTTTCCTGCGCTCAGCCGCGTGCCACCGCCTCATTGGTCGCGGCATAGCTGCGCAATCCGGACCATGCGGCGAGGGCGGCGATTAGCGATGCACACAGGCCCACCGTCGCCAGCGAGGGGCCGATCTGACCGTTGCCGTCGAACAAGGCATTGTCGATCAACGGCACGATCGCTGTTCCGAGCGACAAGCCCACGAGACTGTTCGCCAGAAGGAACAGCGCGGCTCCGGTTGCTCGCATGCTGGGCGGCGTCGCGAGTTGGATCGCAGCCAGCGAGCAGCCGAAATAGCCGTTGAAGCAGAAGGTCAGCACTGAAAAGAGCAGCAGCAGCAGCGTTGAGGAAGGCATGACCGGCGCAAGCGTCGCCGGAATAACGCACAGAAAGGCGAGGATCATCGCCATCCTCAAATTGGCATCGCGCACGCCTTTCAGCGAAAGCCTCTCCGCCGCGAAACCGCCCGCCAAGGAACCCAGGCTCCCAAGCAGCAGGTAGATCAGCCCCAGACGAAGCGAAGCCTGCCCGGGCGTCATGTCAAAGGTCCGGATGAGCAATGTCGGATACCATGCCGAAAGGCCATAACCCATGGTCCCCAGCAAGGTGGAATTGGCATAGATCGCCGCGAATGTCCGCCAATGCGCGCGCAGGTGAGACAGCGCCGCGCGAAACGGCATGCCCGCTTTCACCCACCCTGCGCGGCGCGCCGGTTCCCGGGCCACGAAAACCAGCGCCGTCACCAACAGGCCGGGCAAGGCCACCAGCAGGAATGCCGCCCGCCAGGTAGGCATCGGCCCGATCCCGGGCAGCACCAGGGCACCCTGCGCAGCGACCATATCGACAACGGCACCCCCGACAAGCAGCGCCAACCCGCCGCCAATGGTGATGCCCAGATTATAGATCGCCATCGCCCGCGAAAGCTGCGCTGGCGGATAGGCGTCACTCAGCCAACTGTGCGCCGAAGGGGATAGCGATGCCTCCCCCAAACCGACGCCCATGCGCGCGACGAACAGATGTGCATAGCTACCCGCAAAGCCACAAAGCGCGGTGCAGGCGCTCCAGAACAAAACTCCCACGGCGATGATCCGGCGGCGGCTGATCCGGTCGGCCAGCATGCCGATGGGAATGCCGACCACCGCATAGAGCAGGGCAAAGGCCAATCCCTGAAGCAACCCGACCTGCAAATCGCTAAGGGCCAGATCCTGTTTGATCGGCTCGACCATCAGACTCAATATTTGTCGGTCGACGAAGGAAAGGATGTAGGCGACAAGGAATATGCCGAGCGCGACATGCCCTTGCCGTAGAGTGGCCCTGCCGTGGCTCAACACCTCATCCCCTCGTCCCATGCTGTTCTTCTGCTGATCGTCGTGCGTCTCTGCATATCTTGGGAGGGGAAGGTCAAGGCTGCGGCAGCATGGCTGAAGAAGCCCAGTGGGAAAACCTAATCCCGTAGAACAATCTTCCCGATCGACGCTCCCGTTTCGACCAGTTCATGCGCGGCCTTAAGGGTGGCGGCACTCATCGGTCCTAGATCGCGCGTCATTGTCCCCTGCAAAACCCCTTCATCCGCCAGCCGCGCGATCTCGGACAAGATGCGATGCTGTTCGATCATGTCCGGGGTTTCGTAGATGGAGCGCGTAAAAACACCCTCCCACGCGACGGTGATCGACTTTTGCCGGAGGGCCACAATGTCGAAGCTCTTCACATCATCGATAACCGCCAGGCTTCCTTGAGGCGCGATGATGCGGGCAAATGCTGCCAGATGCTGCTCGCTCGCAGCCAGACTTGCCACGAAGTTGACCGCCTTGACGCCGATCGCGGCTAGCCCTTCATTTAACGGCTTGCGGTGGTCGATCACATCATGCGCGCCCATCTGCTTCACCCAGGCGATGGTTTCCGGGCGCGAAGCGGTAGCGATCACGCGCAGCTTGGTCAGCTGCCGCGCGAATTGCACCAGCATCGAACCAACGCCGCCAGCGCCGTTGACGATCAGGATCGTCTGCCCTTCACCCCCGCCCCGTGGCACGCGCAGACGGTCGAACAACAGCTCCCAGGCCGTAAGCCCGGTCAGCGGCAGCGCCGCCGCCTGCGCGAAATCAAAGGAACGCGGCTTTGGCCCGACAATCCGCTCGTCGACGACATGCAGTTCCGAATTGGTCCCCGGCCGCTTGATGGTGCCAGCATAGAAGACTTCGTCACCCGGCGCGAAAAGCGTGACGTCAGAGCCGATGGCTTCCACCACGCCCGCCGCGTCATAGCCCAGAACCATCGGCTCCTCACCGGGCTTGGCGCCGCCGCGCACTTTCGTGTCGACCGGATTGACGGACACAGCATGCACACGAACGAGCAGATCGCGAGGGCCGGGCGACGGATCGGCGACTTCAATGTCGATCAGCGAGTCTTCCCGCTCCAACGGGCCGCCTTGCCTGAATCCCACCGCCTTCATCCAGCGCCTGTCTCTCTATAGCCGATCTCAGGGCGAGAGGCTTATTGTTGCCGCGCTGAAAAGGGAAGGCGCCAATGCGTCAGGCGAGCTCAAATGCCATCGCTGTCGCTTCGCCACCGCCGATGCACAGGCTCGCCACGCCGCGCTTGAGGCCGCGCTCCTCCAGCGCACCCAGCAGAGTAGCAATGATCCGCGCGCCCGAAGCCCCGATCGGATGCCCCAGCGCAGTCGCACCGCCATTGACGTTCAACTTGTCGGCGGGGATGCCAAGATCCTTGGCCGCGATCATCGCAACAACGGCGAAGGCTTCGTTCACCTCAAACAGATCAACGTCGGCGACGGACCAGCCCGCCCTGTCCAGCAGCTTACGCATTGCCGGAACGGGCGCGGTCGTAAAGCGCGCCGGTTCATGGGCGTGTGCGGCGCTGGCCACTACCGTGGCTATTACCGGCAAACCCATACGCTCCGCCACACTGCGCCGCGTCATCACCAGTGCCGCTGCCCCGTCGGAGATGGACGAACTGTTCGCCGCGGTGATAGTGCCATCGGGGACGAATGCCGGCTTTAGCGAGGGGATCTTGTCCGGACGGGCCTTGCCCGGCTGCTCGTCGGTATCCACCAACGTATCGCCGCCACGTCCGGGCACCGTCACGCCCGCGATTTCGCGCCGGAAAGCGCCGCTCGCGATGGCTGCCTGCGCTCGCTCCAGCGATCGAACCGCATAGCCATCCTGCTCCGCGCGCGTGAACTGATAATCCCGCACCGCCTCCTCGGCAAAGACGCCCATCGCCTTGCCGGGCTGATAGGCATCCTCCAGCCCGTCCATCATCATCGTGTCAATGATCCGGTCGTGACCAATGCGTGCGCCGGAACGGTGCTTGGGCAGGGCATAGGGCGCGTTCGTCATGCTTTCCATGCCACCCGCCACGATCAGATCGGCAGCGCCTGCCTGCAACGCTTCCTGCGCCATGATGGCAGCCTGCATGCCCGAACCACACATCTTGTTGACGGTGGTCGCCTCTGTATCAAGGCCAAGGCCCGCTCCCAGCGCCGCCTGCCGCGCGGGCGCCTGCCCCAAGCCCGCTGGCAGGACGCAGCCCATATAGATGCGGTCGATCGCGTCCACGGGCGCACCCGCGCGCTCCACTGCCGCCTTGACCGCAGCCGCACCCAGATCGGTCGCCTTCAAAGGGGAGAAGATACCCTGAAACCCACCCATCGGCGTGCGGGCATAACCAGCGATGACAACAGGATCATTCTGCATGACAATTTCCTTCAAGCGCGAGCGAGCGGTGCCACTGCCAATATAGGTGCTCACCAACGATCATGCATCGCCACCCTTGATGAGCGTCATGCGCAGGCACTGGCACACAAGCTCGTCCCGCTGGTTCAGCATCCGATGCGAAAAAGTGACGACACCCGCACCGGGCCGGGACTTACTCGGCCGCAGCTCCATGACTTCGGTCTCGGCGCGCAACGTGTCGCCCAGGAATACGGGCTTGGGCATGACGAGCTTGTCATAGCCCAGATTGGCGATCAGCGTCCCCAAAGTCGTGTCGCCCACTGACAGGCCGATCATCAATGCAAAGGTGAAGGTGCCGTTGACCAGTATCTGGCCAAATTCGCTCGCCTTGGCCGCTTCGACATCCAGATGCAGCGGCTGCGGATTATGCGTCATTGTCGAAAAAAGCAGGTTGTCGGTTTCCGTAACCGTCCGCCGGATTTCGTGAACAATGGTCTGCCCCACTTCCCATTGTTCGAAAAACTTCCCCGCCATCAACCTGCCTCCGCTTTTGCTATTTTGACGAGCAGCGTGCCTTCACTCACCTGCCCGCCTTCGACGCCATGCAGTTCGACGACTTCCCCGTCGAACGGCGCGACAAGGCCATGTTCCATCTTCATGGCCTCCAACGTCAACAGCTTCTGGCCCTTCGTCACCCTGTCCCCCGCCGCGACGGACACGGAAATGATCCGCCCCGGCATTGGCGAGAGGATCGCGCCATCGGACGCCTCACCGCCTCCCAGTCCCGCAGCTCGCCAAGGCGTCAGCTGCCAACTCTGGCCACCTTCCGCGACGATCGCGCTGCGTCCAGTCCCGGCCCCGCTCGAAGCCGCCAGCGCAACCTCCACCGGCGCTCCATCCAACAGGAACCAGCCGTCGCGCCGCGCCTCCGCATTCAGACGAAAGCCCGCCATCGGCCCCGGTGCCGCGAGCTTCGAGGCCGCATCCTCCAAAGCCGCCGTTGAGGGCAAGGCCGCTGGCAACAGCGCCTCCCCCTCACGCCCGATAAGCCCGGTATCTACCCGACCATCAGCGAAATCCGGATGTTGGAGCGCCTTCGCCAAAAAGCCCGCATTGGTCTTGAGCGGCCATATGACCGTCTCCTCCAGCGTCGCGGCCAGACTCAGCCGCGCAGCATCGCGATCAGGCCCCCAGGCGATCAGCTTCGCGATCATCGGATCATAGAAGGACGATATCTCCGCCCCCTGCTCCACCCCGGTATCGACACGATAACATGGCCCGACATCGAAACGGTCCAGCCTGCCGATCGAAGGCAGAAAGCCCTTCGCCGGGTCCTCGGCATAAAGGCGCGCTTCCATCGCCCAACCGCTGATCGACAGTTCATCCTGCGCCTTGGGCAAAGGCTCGCCCGACGCCACCCGCAACTGCCACTCGACCAGGTCCTGCCCGGTGATCTCCTCCGTCACCGGATGCTCGACCTGAAGGCGGGTGTTCATTTCCATGAACCAGATGCGGTCGGCGCTAAGCCCCTCCGACCCATCGGCAATGAACTCGATCGTCCCGGCGCCCACATAGTCGACCGCCTTGGCCGCGCGAACCGCCGCCTGGCAGATCGCCTCGCGCGTCTGTTCATCCATGCCCGGCGCGGGCGCTTCCTCGATCACCTTTTGATGCCGCCGCTGAAGCGAGCAGTCGCGTTCGAACAGGTGGACCACATTGCCGTGGCTGTCGCCGAATATCTGCACCTCGATATGGCGCGGGTTCGTCACCCATTTTTCCAGCAGCACCTGATCATTGCCAAAGGAAGACGCCGCCTCACGCTGGCAGGACAGTAGCGCATCGGCAAAGTCCGCCGCGCTATCGACCTTACGCATTCCCTTGCCACCACCGCCAGCGACTGCCTTGATCAGCACCGGATAGCCGATAGCGTCCGCCTCGGCTTTCAGTCTGTCGGGGCTCTGATCCTCCCCCAGATAGCCGGGCGTCGTCGGCACGCCCGCCTCGCCCATCAGCTTCTTCGCCGCATCCTTGAGACCCATGGCGGTGATGCTGGCGGGATTGGGTCCGACCCAGATCAATCCGGCGTCTATCACCGTCTGCGCGAACTCCGCATTTTCCGACAGGAAGCCATAGCCAGGATGAATAGCCTGCGCGCCGGTCTGCAAAGCCGCATCGATGATGCGCCCCCCCAGCAGATAGCTTTCGCGCACCGGCGACGCGCCGATATGCACCGCCTCGTCAGCAGAACGGACGTGCAGCGCATCGGCATCCGCGTCCGAATAGACGGCGACCGTACGAATGCCCATCCGCCGCGCGGTGCGGATGATCCGGCATGCGATCTCGCCACGATTGGCGATGAGAAGAGACTGGATCATCGCCATCACATCCGGAAAATGCCGAACGACGGGCGCTCGGCGACAGGAGCGTTCAGCGTCGCCGCAAAGGCAAGGCCCAGCACATCGCGCGTCTGCGCCGGATCGATCACGCCATCATCCCACAACCGCGCGGTCGCATGATAAGGATTGCCCTCATCCTCATATTTCTGGCGGATCGGCGCCTTGAAGGCTTCCGCCTCCTCCGCCGTCCATTTCTGCGCATCCCGATGCACTGTCGCCAGCACGCTCGCCGCCTGTTCGCCGCCCATCACGGAAATGCGGCTGTTGGGCCAGGTGAACAGGAAACGCGGACTATAGGCCCTGCCACACATGCCATAATTGCCCGCGCCAAAGCTGCCCCCGATCAGCAGGGTGATTTTCGGCACGCTGGCGGTAGCGACTGCCGTCACCAGCTTCGCACCATTTTTGGCGATGCCCTCAGCCTCATATTTCCCCCCCACCATGAAGCCGGAGATATTTTGCAGGAACAGCAACGGTATCCGTCGCTGACACGCCAATTCTATGAAATGCGCGCCCTTGACCGCGCTCTCGCTGAACAGCACGCCATTATTGGCAAGGATCGCCACCGGCATCCCCCAGATATGCGCAAAGCCGCACACCAGCGTCGTCCCGTACAGCGCCTTGAACTCATGAAATTCGCTGCCATCGACAATCCGCGCGATGACCTCCCGTACATCATAGGGCGCGCGGACATCCTGCGGCACGATGCCATAGAGTTCCTGCGGATCAAATTTTGGCGACACCGGCTCGCGCATGTTAACGTCGATCGCGGGTGCCGGCTGAAGCGTCGAGACGATGTCCCGCACGATGCTCAGCGCATGCTCGTCATTCTCCGCGACATGATCCACCACGCCGGACTTGCGCCCGTGCAGGTCACCGCCACCCAGATCCTCGGCGCTGATGACCTCGCCCGTGGCGGCCTGCACCAATGGCGGCCCGGCGAGGAAGATAGTCCCCTGATTGCGCACGATCACCGTCTCGTCCGACATTGCGGGCACATAGGCCCCACCCGCCGTACAACTGCCCATGACGCAGGCAATCTGAGGGATGCCCTGCGCCGACATTTGCGCCTGATTGTAGAAGATGCGCCCGAAATGATCGCGGTCGGGAAATACGTCGGCCTGATTAGGCAGGTTCGCGCCGCCGCTATCGACCAGATAGACGCAGGGCAGCCGGTTTTCGAGCGCGATCTCCTGCGCCCGCAAATGCTTCTTGACCGTCAGCGGGTAATAGGTGCCACCCTTCACCGTCGCATCATTGCAGACGATCATCACCTGCCGCCCCTCAACGCGGCCTATCCCAGTGATCAGCCCAGCGCCCGGCACCTCGCCATGATACATGTCATTGGCCGCGAGTTGCCCGATCTCCAGAAAAGGACTGCCGGGGTCCAGCAACCGCTCCACCCGCTCACGGGGCAACAGCTTGCCGCGCCCGACATGCTTGTCCCGCGCCTTGGCTGGCCCACCGATCGCCGCAGCGGCAACCTTCGCCCGCAATTCCTCCACCAACGCCAGATTATGGGCAGCATTGGTGCGAAATCCTTCCGCTTCCGGCGACAGCTTCGTGTCGAGCGCTGGCCCGCTCATGCGCCGATCAGCTCCCGGCCGATCAGCATGCGGCGAATCTCATTGGTTCCAGCCCCGATATCCAGCAACTTGGCATCGCGCATATAGCGTTCCACCGGCCAGTCCTTCGTATAACCCGCGCCGCCCAGCGCCTGCACCGCCTCCAACGACACCCGCACCGCATTCTCGCTCGCCAGCAATATCGCGCCCGCCGCGTCGAAGCGCGTCGTCCTGCCCGCGTCACACGCCCGCGCCACCGCATAGACATAAGCGCGCGCCGAATTCAGCGCGACATACATGTCCGCCACTTTGGCCTGCATCAGCTGGAATGCGCCGATCGGCTTACCGAACTGCTGCCGCTCCTGAACATAGGGCACCACCGTGTCGAGGCACGCCTGCATGATACCCAGCTGGATTCCGGCCAGCACAGTGCGCTCATAATCCAGACCCGACATCAACACGCCAGCGCCGCCATTCAGCGGCCCCATGACGTTCTCTTCCGGAACTTCGCAATCCTCGAACACCAGTTCGCCGGTCGGCGATCCACGCATCCCCACCTTGTCGATCTTCTGCCCGATCGAAAAACCCTTGAACCCCTTTTCGATAAGAAAGGTCGTGATCCCCTTCGATCCCTCTCCCGTCCTGGCATAGACGACCAGCGTATCGGCATAGGGTGCGTTGGTGATCCAATATTTGGTGCCGTTCAGGATATAGCGGTCGCCCTTCTTCTCCGCCTTCAGCTTCATCGAAATGACATCGGACCCAGCACCCGCCTCCGACATGGCAAGGCTTCCGACATGCTTGCCGGAAATCAGCTTGGGCAGGTAGCGCGCCTTCTGCTCCGCATTGCCCCAGCGGCGAATCTGATTGACGCAAAGGTTCGAATGCGCGCCATAGCTGAGCCCGATGGAGGCAGAGGCCCGCGCAACCTCCTCCTGCGCGACCACATGTTCCAGATAGCCGAGGCCCAAGCCACCATCCTCTTCCGCAACCGTAATGCCGTGCAGGCCGAGCGCGCCCATGGCGGGCCACAGTTGGTCACGCGGGAACCAATCCTCCGCATCGATCCGCACGGCCAGTGGCGCGATCAAATCCGTCGCAAAGCGGTGGGTCGTTTCCCGGATCATCTGGGCATTGTCACCCAGAGCGAAATCGAAATCGGGCGTCATGGCCTCTCCTGAATGTCTTTCGCCTTTCTACCATGCCGCGGGACGGCTGGAAAATTGACCAGACACTAATGATATCATAGATACGATCTATGATTGAACGCTACCTCATCCACTATTTTCTGGCAGTGGTGGATCACGGCAACTTTTCCCGCGCGGCCCAACAATGCGGCGTGTCGCAGCCCACCTTGTCCGTGGGCATCGCCAAGCTGGAAGCGCAGATCGGGCACGTCCTGTTCCATCGCACCAATCGACGCGTGGAACTGACCCCGGCAGGCAGCCGGTTTGCCGCCCATGCCCGCCGGATCGAAGCGGAATTCGCCCGCGCCCAGCAGGCTATGGCGGAAAATGACAGCAGCAAGCTCATCCGCCTCGGCATAATATCGACATTGCCTTCCCATTGGATCGAGCAAGCCACGCGTGAAGCCTGTCAGGCGAAAGGTGAAAGGCTGGAAATCGTTGAAGGACGCATGAGGGAATTGCTGCCGCGCCTTGAACGTGGCCGGATCGATGCCGTCATTGGCGTGCTGGACAATGATGCCCGCGCCCGCGAAACCCTGTTCGAGGAAGGCTACGCCCTTGCCATGTCCGACAGGCATCCGCTCGCCAGTCGAGAAAGGCTGGACGCAGATGAGGTCGCAGGCATGGACATGATCGTCCGCCGCAATTGCGAGGCACTTGCCGCGGTCAGCCGCTTCTTCACACAGCGCGGCGTCCGCCCCTTCTTCACCGCTCGCACGGTGAGTGACGACCGCGCGGTCGCCTTCCTCCGCGCCGGGCTGGGCATCACCGTCATGCCACGCTGCTTCCTGCAACCCGGCATAGCGATGCCCGCGCTTTCCGGCTTCGATCAACGTCGCAAGATCGGGATATTGATCGACCCGGCCAGCAGTGGGCGGGTTGAAGCCAGCGAAACCCTGCGCCGTTTTTCTTCCGAATTGCGGCGGCTACACGCCGCCTGACCCTTATTTCGAAAGCGCGCCGCCCACACAGCGCGGTCCTTCCAGCCCAGCCGCCCAGGCGATGGCCCCGCCGATCATCTTGCGATGCAGCGGTTCGCCATAGGTGGACGCGGCATGACCCAGCGCAGAATAAAATGCGCGCCCATCGCCCACGCAATGGGTCCATACCATCGGGTGGTCGGCGCCCATGCGGATGTCCTTGGGCTTGGTGAAGGGGAGCAGCTTTTCAAACGGGCTGTAGCTCTTCTCGTCGATGGTGACGAGAATGCGGTAGCCCTTGTCGCGGGGATTTGACGCGAAGGAATACCATTCGTCCGTCCGCCGCCAGACCTTCGGCAAATCACGCGTCGCGGGATGATCGCGATCCTCGACATTCAGCTTCGCCGTCTGAAATTGCGGGTCCATGATATGCCCGATGAACTGCGCGCCGATCAGGTCATCGACATACCAGCGCCACGCATATTGCGGGTCGCCACCCGCGCCATGCAAACCAACGAAGCCACCGCCCTTTTCCAGCCACGCGCGAAAGGCGCTGCGCTGCTCCGGCGTCAGCACGTCGCCGCTGACGCTGTTCCAAACCACCGCCTTGAACCGGGCGAGCTGCGCCGGATTGAATATGGCGGCATTTTCGGTCGTATAACTGGTCCAGCCACGCGCCTGGGCAATCTCCTCCAACGCGCGATTTGCGGCGACGATCTGCTCATCGTCGCGGAAACCATTCGTCTTCGAAAAGATCAGGATGGCGTTGCCGGAAAGCTTGGCGGGCAGCTGCGGCGGGGTCTTGTCATAGCCAGCGCCAATGCCGAAGACGAGGCGGCCCGCATTGCCCGGCCCCACCGCCATCGTGAACATGACCGCCAGCGCGATCACCGCCAGGACAATGAACGCCACCAGCCATTTAAGGACGCGCATCGCCATGCTCTTGCCCCTGGCCATCGACTTCTCTCCCCCCTTTTAAACGACTACCAGCTGTCCCGCCCGCGTAACAGGACATCGACCGCATCGTCAGCGAAACTCGCCGCTTCTTCCCGGCTCAAGACCCGTATCGTTTCCTCCGTCCGACGCCATCCCTGGATCATGCTCAGCAATTGCCGGGCGACGCGCTGTGGATTTGCGGCAGGAACCGGGTCATTCTTCGTTCCCTCTGTGATTTCGTCGGTCAGGAACTGAAGTTCATAACAATATCCGATCTTGTAGAAGGTTTCGGCGATTTCGGGAAACCGCGAAGCTGTTGTCAGGATCAGCCGATCGAACTGCTGAATTTCCGGATTTCCCAATGACGTCATCGCAATCCGGGCATGACGTTTCAGTCGCTCGGGAAACTCCTGCGGAAGATCGACATTATTGGCGCTTGCTTCATTGGACCATCTACGCACACGGTCTTCCACAACCGCTTTCATGAGCGCTTCCTTGGTCGAATGGCGCGCATACAGGGTTCTTTTGGAAACCCCTGCCCCCTGTGCCACCGCCTCCATGGTGGTCGCCTCATATCCGACCGACAGGAACAGATCTCGCGCCGCGCTCAGGATCGCCTCATCGATCTGGCCTGCCTTTTTCTTGGGCGGTCGGCCGGTTCGGCGATTGGGCGTCAGCCGATCGGCGGCCTTTGCCTCACCGGAATCCGCCTCTTCTGTCGTCTTTCCCGTAAGCGGCATGTTCCACCCAAAGTTTACACTCTACGACCCTTATGTCCTTTCGAACCGTCATCACAAGTAAACTCTCCACGCCGCACCGCATGGCTTCTCGGGCTCGGCCCTCCAGATAGATCAAGGTCGATGCCGTCAGCGACCTTGACCGGATGAAGCCTTCGCGGATTGGATCGGCGCAACGATCTGGCGGCATGCATCTCCAGGAGTGATGTCTTCGCACCATTCGCGGAATATATTGTCGACCCAGATTATCGCGGGCAGCAATCCACTATCCATCAATGCCTGATCCGAACGGTTCTGAATTGATGCCCAGACATCTGCCGGAACCTGATCAAGCACAGCGGCGATTATATCCAGGATCGAGCAGATCGCCGTGGAATAGAGCGATGCCTTATATTGCAGGCGTAGCTCGACGGGATCCAACAGGATTCCGGACTTCTCCTCCAGTTCAGCCGTGAAGGTCCGGAGGACCAGATCAACCAGTTCCCGGTATCTTTCAGGCTCCGGCATCATCATCATGCCGCTCAACGCCTGCGCGATGCTCATTTGGCCCGCGCCTCCCCAATCGAGCAACCCGACCTTGAGCTCTCCCGACGGTTCGCGCCAATACCAGGCGTTATCCACGTTCAGATTTGGGTGGCAAAGGCCAGTATAATCACGGTCCTCGTGCAGATAGGCGATAACCGCATCCTTATGCTCCAGCCCGAACAGCACATCCTCTCGCCAACGTGCCATGAAGTCTGGATCGGACACCTCATCTATGAATAGATGTGGCGCGGTACGTGTGACGAATTTCTCCAGCCTCGCGATCTTGGCGGTGGCATCCGGTATCGGATCGAAGTCGCGCGCGGCTTTTCCAAAGGGAAATATTTTCTCGATGTCCGGCCCGAGCGCGCCGCGTTTTTGCGCCGCGACCAGACGCGCCAACGATCGTGCGAGCAGCACATAATGATCCTCGACATTGCTGATCTCGTGATCATATCCCTTGCGGTGAGCCGGCTCGATCGGCGCCACGCCGAAGGCGATACGCTCCGTAATCAGGATATAGTTGGTCGTGCTACCAGAATAGTCACCGAAATAATATTTCGCCGTCGTGACCGGAAGATCAACTTCACGCGCAAGGCGCTGCATATCGATCTCGCCGCTACCAAGGCGGATCAGGCCAAATTTATGATCGGCATCCGCCGGTGGAAACTTGGCGAACAGTTCGGTGTGCAATCCTTCTTCGTCCCGCGCATAGGCTACGGTAAGAAGCGCTCGCTCGGATGCTCCTGGAACACTGATCGGATTCAGCGCGACTATTGCCGTGACTTCATTGTCGGCGGACATGACCCCCGAAGCCCGGAAGGCCTCTGTCAGAAACGCCGCACCAAATTCCGCCAGCATTTCTGGAGAGATGGGGAATACAAGACCATAATGATCGCCCGGTGCAACCGTCCGGTGCAATTGGTCGAACAGCTTTCGATCGGGCAGCGATCTACGGTGCGTCCGCATATGGCCCTGCATAGCCACTCAGCCGTGCCGTTGACTGATCTGAAGAAGGTGTCCTTCAGGATCTTTCACAAAAGCGTGACGCCCGAAGCCTGGCACCTCCCGGTCTTCCACCACAGTGCCGCCCGCCTTCTCGACACGCCGCAAGCAGGCGTCGAGGTCTCCACTCGCAAAGCCGACGATGGATTCATTGCGAGCAGGCTGCGTATCCTCGGGAAAGCTCGCCAGAATGAACAGTGGGCCACCCTTGTAAGTCGACTGGTAAACGATTTCCACGACATCGCGACCAACGATCTTCGCTTCCATCCTGTTCATTTCCACAAGACCGAATACGGATTTGTAAAATTGCTCTGACTTACCGATATCATGGACGATCAACTTCAGGAACATGAAGTCGATATCTTGTTCCGCACCAAAAGGTAGTTCCATCTGTTCTCTCCTTTGTTGGTTTCAGCTTATATCATCTGATCAGATAGTCAGCATTTCCATTTCGCGCGGTGCGCCATGGTGGGGTCCAGCGCATCGATCGCGGCATCGACCCTGGCATTCATGTCCAGCACCCGTTCGTGCATCCCGTTTCTCCTCATATGTGCCCGCTTTCGGACCTGATGAAGATGAATTACACATTAGTGTGTAATTGATCAATGACGACTTTGCTTGCCATTCCCCTTCCGCTGCGCGACGAGGCAAAAGATGAATGAAACGAGCACCAAGAGGCGAGCGGGCCGCCCGACGGCGGAGGTGGCTGAACAGAAGCGCCTAAACCTGATTCTCATCGCGGTGGAGGAATTTGCCCGTGCAGGCTTTCACGCGGCATCCTTGCGCGACATCGCGGAAAAGGCGCAGGTGTCGAGCCGCACCCTCTACAATCATTTCCCCGACAAGCTGGCGCTTTTTGCCGCCTGCCTTGAATATTCCGGCGCACAGCTTCAGCCGGACGTCCCCGACCTAAAGGGTGACCTGCACACGCGCCTTGTCACCTACGCGACGGAAATGCAGCGCCAGCTTTCCTCGACCCGCAGCATGCGGATTTCCCGGCTGATCTACCGGGAAGGCGGAGAGTTCGACGAACTGCGGAAGATCGCTCGTCACCAGTTTGAACGGTTTCAGGTCAGTCCGGTGGCGGCGATGTTGGAGAAAGAAGGCGCCTCCGCCGCGGAAAGCCGCAGCTTCGCCACGCAATTCGTCGCCATGGCCTTGGGCGAATGGCAACGCCGCTTATTGTTCGGCGGGCCTCCGCTTAGGCTGAGCGAAATGGCTGCGCATGCACGGTTGGTCACGGGACTGTTCCTGAACGGCATCCGTTCGAACCTGGACAAAATGGACAGCTGACTTTCCCACTCCTTCAGAGAAATGCGATAACGGGACCCGACAGGCCACTCTCCGCGTTTTGCCCTCATGATGGGAGAAGCGTGCATGGAGCACATGGAGTTGGGGGCACCGGTGGCGGCCGAGCCATCGGAAGAAGATGGCATGGATGGGGACATCACGGCTGGCGACGGCCGGGCCGCCGCTCTGCTTGATCTGCTACACGTCCTGAAGAACCGTGGATATAGTTTCGTCACGCCCACGCCCGCCACGCATGCACGGGTTGTCAAACGAGCGTCGCGTCGGCCCGCCCATGACCTGCGGGATATTTTCGGCTGGTCGCTAGCGTTCGATCCAAGGCTGCTGGACCCGGAACTTGCTCGCATCCTGACAAAGGCCAACGCACTGGAAAGATATGAAGACGGCTTGAAATGCCGCTTCCGCGTGTCATCGCTTGGGAACGACCTATTCCTTCACTCCGCTTATCCGACCGATTGTCAGGAAGCGGTATTCTTCGGACCTGACAGCTATCGTTTCGCGCGATTGATCAACGATGAATTGTCTCGACGTCCACAAAAGGAGGGCGCGCGGCTTGTCGATATCGGCACGGGCGCTGGTGTAGGCGGAATCGTGGCCGGTCATCTTTGCCCTGCTGTCGATATTATGATGACCGACATCAATCCCCTCGCGCTTTATCTCGCCCGCATCAACGCGCGGGCCGCCGGTATCACGGCCCGCTTCCGCCAGACCGGCGATCTGTCCGCAGCACATGGGACGTTCGACCTCCTGCTCGCGAACCCTCCTTATATCATGGACGCCACAGGCCGCGCCTATCGTGACGGCGGGGGCATGCACGGCGCTGAAGTATCGCTGATGATGGCACAGCAGACCCTTCCCAGGCTGACCGCTGGCGGGCGCTTCATCCTTTATACTGGTAGCGCGATCGTTGATGGCCGCGACCAGCTGAAGGACCGATTGGCCGATCTTGCGGCGGCGCGGAACTGCGCACTGCGCTACACCGAAATCGACCCGGATGTGTTTGGCGAAGAACTTGAAAATCAGGCCTATTCCGATGTCGACCGCATCGCGCTCATAGCCGCGATCATCGAACGAAAGGACAGCGCAGCTTGATCGCGGTGAAGGGTCGGCCGTTGCACCTTCTTGCCGGTCTTCTCATCGGCCTGATTGCAGGCATCGCCACCAGTGGGCGGGCACAGGAGTTGGTCGGTAAAATCCTGCTGCCGATCGGCAGTCTGTGGCTCGATGCCTTAACCATGACGGTGGTCCCACTAATCTTCGGCCTGCTCGTCACCGGCATCGCCTCCGCCTCCCGCAATGCCGCTGCTGGCAGCATCGCGACCCGCGCCCTTGTCCTCTTCGCCCTGATGCTGACCGCCGCCTCTGTAACAGCCGCATTATTGGCAGAAGGGCTGTTGCGGCTATGGCCTGTCACTCAAGGATTGGCGGAGGTCGGAAGCACCTCCCCTCCCCCTCTTTCACAAAGCGAATGGTTTCGCGGAATCATTCCTGCAAATCCTCTGAAAGCCGCCGCCGAAACGGCCATGGTGCCCCTCGTCACATTCGCGATATTCTTCGGCTTCGCCATCTCCCGCATCAGCGCGGACCTGGCCGATCCACTGCTTAGGCTACTGCGCGGACTGGTCGAAACCATGCTGATCATCGTGGGTTGGGTGCTGGCGGTTGCACCTGTCGGCGTGGCCGCCTTGGCATTCGGCGCGGGCGCGAAGCTGGGCGTCGGCGTGGTCGGCGCCTTTGCCCAATATGTGGCGGTTGTCATAGCCTGCTGCCTTGCCGCCACGCTGCTCGCCTATATCTGGGCTGCGTTGACAGGCGGTCGCTCCCCGTTGCGTTTCGGGCGATCGGCCCTGGCCGCCCAGGCGGTAGCGCTGGGCACCCAATCATCGCTCGCGACTTTGCCGGTGATGGTGGATGCGGCCCGCAAACTGGATGTTCCCGAAGAAACAGCTGCCATTGTACTGCCGATGGCGGTTTCGCTGTTCCGCGCGGCCAGCGTAGCCGCAAACGTCGCCGTCGCTATTTATCTCGGACATGTACACGGCGTTCTTCCGGGGGCCGCAACCCTCGCGCTGATCGCACTCGTCGCCGTTCCCATCAGTCTTGGCGCAGTAGGTCTTCCGGCCCAAATATCTTTTTTCGCGACGATCGCCCCTGTCTGCATTGCTGCGGGCATTCCCGTCACAGCACTGCCGTTGCTCCTCGCGATCGAGGCGATCCCGGACCTGTTTCGCACGGTGGGCAACGTAACCAACGATCTCGCCGCCGCCTGCGCCATCAGGCCCAAGCCGTCGCTCTCCACAGGGCAAACCCCGTGAAAGTCAGGTCGGCCCCAAGGGCACCACATTGAATTCATATTTCACGATATCCACCGCGATACCGGAATCGATATGGGCAACACCCTCGATGCCGGAAATATGATCGTAGAGGAATTGCTGAACCTCGGAAAAATCGTGCAGCGCCACCATCAGTTCCAGGTCATACCCGCCGTTCATGGCGTTGACGCTAAGCACCTCGGGGAATTTCGCCAGATCGCGGCCCACATCCTGAATGCCGCGCCCCTGCACCCTGACGCCCACGGCCAGGATGACATTATATCCTCTGGCGGCGAAGTCGGTAACGGCGACCACCCGCATGGCGCGCGCATCTTCCATCTTCTGCAACCGTGCCGAAACGGTCGCGGCGGTCACCGATAGCTGCTGCGCAATATCCTGATTGGTCGCTCGTCCGTTAGTCCGCAAGATTTCGATGATATTATTGTCCAGCGCGTCCAATGAGGGCGGCGCTGTCATCCGCCCATTTCTTATCTGCATGCCGCCATGACTCCCGTCGATCCACGGAGGTATAGCGTGTGGAAATGGAGAGTGCCACATGAGGCGTGTAAAGGCAGGGGCATAAACCCTGGCGCGGCCTGCGAGGACGCAACGCCCGATACCCGCTTCCCCGAATATCACGACCGAGATGATCGCTCAGCGACCCGATGCGTAACAACCGCACAAATTCGCTATGTAAAAAATTCTGCGGCCCCATCCTATTTTCCTATTTTTCCTATTTCTTGTTGTTCAGTGGGTTCTTTTGACCATTTCGTTCACGCAATCCACGGCCCACTTTGCCCGCTGGTTGGCGTTGATGCCTTGGTCGATGGCGTCTTGCTGGGGTATTTCGACGCTGATTGGTGTGCTGGGATTGAGGGCGTGGAGGAACGCTGGGATATTGAACGTGCCTTGTCCGGGGAGTTGGCGCTGGATGCCGGCTTCGCGTTCGAGTTCGCTGGGATCGATGGTTGGGGGGCCGTCGGCTATCTGGGCGATGGCGACGGCGGGGTGGGCAAGGAGGGGGAAGCTGGTGTCGGGTTCGGGTCCGCGCATGATGTGGAGGAGGTCTGCTGTGACCTTGATGTCGGATCGGCCGGAGCGGGCTATTTCCTCGAGGGCGGCGCTTAGGCTTTGGACCTGGGAGGGGGGATAAAATTCGATAGCGAGGGCGATGTTGAACGGGGCGGCAAGTTCGGCGAGTTCAATGAGCCTTTCGGTACGGCGGATGGGATCGCGATCGTAGCAGAGCACATTGGCAAGCGGCGCGCCGAGCGCGGCGCCTGCCTCGAGCGCGGGGATGAAGTCAGCGGGATTGGTGCGCCCTGCCATGGTGAAGGGGTAGATGAGGTCGACCGTGATCCCGGTGGCGGCGAGCGCGTCGCGGGTCTGGCGCAGCGCCTGGGGGTCGCGCACCAGGTCATAGGCGGGCATGGCGGGCAGCACCTCCATGGAATGGAGGAACGGGCAGATGCCCTGGCAGCCGACCTCTGCGGCGATTTGCGCGAGCTGCCAGGGGGTGGTGTCGGTGACGGTGATATGGTCGAGCGACAGGCGTCTTTCGGCCATATCCTCTCCTCCTTGCATGGCGTGTGAGCCGTGCCGGGCGCGGACAAGCCGCGCCCGGCGGCTGATCAGGCCGTTTGGCGCGCCTTGACCATATCCAATGCGACATCGACGATCATGTCTTCCTGCCCGCCAACCATCTTGCGACGGCCGAGCTCGACGAGGATGGTGCGGGTGTCGAGGCCGTAGGTTTCGGCGGCCTTTTCGGCATGGCGCAGGAACGAGGAATAGACCCCGGCATAGCCAAGCGCCAGGGTTTCGCGGTCGACCCGGACCGGGCGGTCCTGCAGCGGACGGACGAGGTCCTCAGCCGCGTCCATCAGCGCGTTGACATCGCAGCCATGGTTCCAGCCCTTGCGGTCGGCAGCGGCGATGAACACTTCGAGAGGCGCATTGCCCGCACCCGCACCCATGCCGGTCAGCGATGCGTCGATGCGCACCGCGCCGCACTGGGCTGCGACGATCGAGTTGGCGACGCCGAGCGAGAGGTTGTGGTGGGCGTGGATGCCGCGCTGGGTTTCGGGTTTCAGGACCCGGTCATAGGCTTCGAGCCGGGCCTTGACCCCATCCATGTCGAGCGCGCCGCCGCTGTCGGTCACATAGACGCACTGCGCGCCATAGCTTTCCATCAGCAGGGCCTGTTCAGCCAGCTTCTCCGCATCGATCATATGGCTCATCATCAGGAAGCCTGAGACGTCCATGCCAAGGTCGCGGGCGATGCCGATATGCTGCTTGGAGACGTCCGCCTCGGTGCAATGGGTGGCAACCCGCACCGACCGCACGCCGATGTCATAGGCGCGCCGCAGTTCCTCGACCGTGCCGACGCCCGGCAGGATGAGGGTGGTGAGCACCGATTTGGTCAGCACCGAAGCGACGGCTTCGAGCCATTCCCAATCGGTATGCGCGCCAAATCCATAGTTGAAGCTCGCGCCGTTGAGGCCATCGCCATGGGCGACCTCGATCGCATCGACGCCGGCATCGTCCAATGCCTTGGCGATCGATTTCACATGATCGATGCCATACATGTGGCGGATGGCGTGCATGCCATCGCGCAGGGTCACGTCCTGGATGTAGAGCTTGTCGCCCGCTTCGACGTTGAATGTGCTGGTCATGTCTTAATTCTCCGTCTCGGCAAGCGAGCCGGTGGCCGCCACCGTCTTTCCTTGTGCGATGCGCTGCGCGAGCAGCTCGCCGGTCGCCTTGGCGGCGGCGGTCATGATGTCGAGATTGCCCGAATAGCTGGGGAGATAATCGCCCGCCCCTTCGACCTCGAGCAGGATCATGGTCTTGATGCCGGTGAACTCGCCGCGGCCAGGAATCGTGAGCTTGTTATTGTCGCCGAAGCGCTCGAACTGCACCTCTTGCTTGAGGCGATAGCCCGGCACATAGGCCTGGACCTTCTTCACCATGGCTTCGACCGAGGCGCGGATGGTGTCCTCGTCGGCGCCTTCCGACAGGGTGAACACGGTGTCGCGCATGATCATCGGCGGTTCGGCGGGGTTCAAGATGATGATCGCCTTGCCCTGCGCCGCGCCGCCGACCTTTTCGATGGCGCCTGCGGTGGTACGGGTGAACTCGTCGATGTTTGCGCGGGTGCCGGGACCTGCCGAACGCGAGGAGACCGAGGCCACGATCTCGGCATAATGGACGGTCGCCACTTGCGAAACGGCGGCGACCATCGGGATCGTCGCCTGGCCGCCACAGGTCACCATGTTGACATTGCCAGCGTCGAGATTGGCTTCGCCATTGACCGTCGGGATGGTGTAGGGGCCGATCGCGGCGGGGGTGAGGTCGACCACCTGCTTGCCGTCCTTGCGCAGCGCCTCGTCATGCACCTTGTGGGCGTAAGCGCTGGTCGCGTCGAACACGATGCCGATTTCGGGATAGACGTCCATCTTCATGAGACCTTCTAAACCCTCATGGGTGGTGGCGACGCCGCGCTCGCGCGCCATGGCGAGGCCTTCGGACTTCTCGTCGATGCCCACGACCGCGACCAGTTCCATATTCTGGGGATATTTGATCATCTTGATCATGAGGTCGGTGCCGATATTGCCCGACCCGATGATCGCCGCCTTGACCTTGCCCGTCATTCTTCACTCCTCACGGCGATCGCGTCCAAGCGATGCGCCACATTCAAATCTTTCAGATAAAGCGCGCGGTGCAGCTGCCAACCCCGTGGAGCTGCATCTTAAACACGTCGCCTGCCTGTGCCGGTTCGAGCGGCACCAGGCTGCCTGACAATATCACATCCCCAGCATCAAGCGTTACCCCATAGGCGCCGAGCGTATTGGCGAGCCAGGCGACCGCCTGCGCGGGCGATCCCTGCACCGCATGGCCATAGCCTTCGCTGAGCGGCTGCCCGTTCTTGGTGACGGTGACATGGAGATTGGGAAGATCGTGCGCCCTGGGGTCGACACGCGCCTCGCCCAGCACATAGACGCCGCAGGACGCATTGTCGGCGACGGTATCGACGATGCCGATCTTCCAGTCCTGGATGCGGCTGTCGACGATCTCGAAACAGGGGACGATTCTGTCGGTGGCGGCGATCACGTCCTGCGCCGTCACCCCCGGCCCCTTGAGGCTGTCTTTGAGGATGAAGCCGATCTCGGCCTCGGCGCGCGGCGCGATGAGGCCGTTTGCCGCCACATCGATGTCGCCCTCGATAAACATGCGGTCGGTAAGGAACCCGAAGTCGGGCTGGTGGACGCCCAGCATGTCCTGCACGGCTTTTGAGGTGACGCCGATCTTCTTGCCGATGACGCGCTCGCCGTCCGCCTTGCGCCGTTCGAGCGCGCCCAGCGAGATCGCATAGGCATCATCGATGGTAAGCTCAGGGTGCCGCGCCATCAGCGGCGGCACGGTGCGCCCCTCGCGCAGCGCCTGGTAGAGCTCGTCTGCAAGCCGGTTGTTCAGATCGCTCACAGATAGGCTCCGTCCTGGAAGATGAGGGGATCGACCGCGTCGGACAGGCGCACCGCCTTGACCCGGGCGATGACGATGCTGTGGGTGCCAAAGGGGGTCATGCTCTCGACCGTGCAGCTAAGGTTGGCCTGCGCTTCATCGAGGATGGGGAGGCCATGGGCGTCAGCGGTCCAGCTACCAACGCCAAAGCGGGCCTCGCGGGCCACAGCGCCGCCGAACGCTGCCGACACTTCGCGCTGGTGGCGCGAGAGGAGGTTGATGCTGATCGGGCAGCCGGGCGAGAGATGGGCGTGGATGCCGGCCGTCTGGTTGACGCAGACGAGGACGGCGGGCGGGTCCATGGTAAGCGAGGTGATCGAGGTCGCCGCCATGCCGACGGGCGCCTTGCCTTCCCCAAGCGCGGTGACGATCGCCACGCCCGAGGGCAGGCGGCGCATCGCGCCCTTGAGGCCAGTGGTGACGTCGATAGGCTCTGGAACAGGCACGGATTGCGCAGGGAGGGCGTCAGCCATTCTTCAGGAAGTCCAGTGAGTAGCGGTTGAACTCCTGCGCCCGCTCGACCTGCACCCAATGGCCGGTCTGCGAGAAGGTAAGGCAGCGCACGTCAGGGCAGGCGTCGAGGAAGAGCCGCGCGTGGCTTTCGGGGCAGAATTCGTCATTGAGGCCCCAGAGCACGAAGATGGGTTGCTTCACCTCGCCAAGACGCGGCCCAAGGTCGGGGGTCTTGACGCGGGCGAGCACATCCTTGGGCTGGGTGCGCGCGACGGCAAAGCGTTCCTCGACCAGCGCGTCGGTCACATGATGCGCCGACGAGGGGTGCATGAGGTTGCCGATCAGACGGCGCTGTTCCTCAATGTTGAATTCCGGGCTGCCAAAGCCCGAGCGCATCTTGGCGATGCCGGGCATGGTGAAATAGCTCGCCTGTTCCGCGACGCAGCCGGGCGCCATCAGGACAAGCTTGCCGATGGTGAATTGCGGATGATCGAGCGCGATCTGGAGGGCGATGCCGCCGCCCAGCGAATTGCCGATGAGATGGCCGGAGGTGACGCCATGTTGCTTCAGCGCATCGAGCAAAGTCTCGGTAAACAGCTCGAGCGGATAGTCGGTCTCGGGCTTGGAGGAAGCGCCATAGCCGATAAGGTCAGGCAGGATGACGCGGTAGCCCGCGTCGGCAAAATCTTGCGCATTGTTGCGGAAGTTGGACGCGCCCGATGCGCCAGGACCACTGCCGTGGATGAAGATGACGGCGGGGGCGTTTGCCTGCGCCCCTGCGATTTCCGCGATCGAAATCTCATATCCACCCGCGACGCTGTAGCTCTTGCGGGTCACTTCACTGGCCATGGGGATCGTTCCTTTGGGGCATCGTGCGAAAAGCTTGGCCCTGGGTCTTGCCTGAGGGGGAGCTGGTTTTCCAGTCCCGCTGAACGTGACGGCAAGGCTGGAGCGCGCGGCGCGCGCTCCAGCGCAAGACGCTAGATAAAGGTGAAGGCGGGCGGTTCGCCGTTCATCGTGCCGATGACGTCGCTGGTGCGGTTGGCCGGATCGTTGGCGACATGGGCGCGCGCGGCGTGGAGGTCGAGCCAGGGCTGGAGGATCGGGCTTGTCATGTAGATCGCCCGGCCGCCCATGAGCTTGACCATGTCGTCGGCAAGGTCGGCCATGCGGCGCACGACATTGGCGGATTGATAGGCATAGAGCGCGCGCTTTTCCATCGGAATGGGCTCATTGCGTGTCGCATAGTCCATCAGTTCGTTGAACGTGGTCCTGTGCGTCAGTTCCATCTCGCCCGTTTCCGCGATCGCGCGGGCGATGGCGGCGTGGAGATGGGGGTCGGCCTTGGCGGCCTTGCCGGTGTTGGTCGAGACCCGGCTTGCCATGATCTCCATCGCGGCCGAGGTTGCGGCACGGATGCCGCCAAAGGCGGCGCTGGAGACCGAGCGGATGAAGAGCTGCGCCCAGGGGATGCGGTAGAGCGGCGCGGTATTGGTTTCCTGGCCCGGATTCGTCCCGGCAAAGCCGTCGCTCGCCTTGTGGGTGCGATGTTCGGGCACAAAGACGCGCTCGACCACGATGTCGAAGCTGCCGGTGCCCTGGAGGCCGAACGTATCCCAGGTGCCTTCGATCACCTGATAGTCCGAGCGCGGCAAGAGGAAGGTGCGCATGTCGGGCGGGCCGCCATCGGTGTCGAAATTGATCGCACCCAAGAGCACCCAACCGCAATGGGAGGAGCCCGACGAGAAGCCCCAGCGGCCCGAAAGGTAGAAGCCGCCTTCTGCCTTTTCCACCTTGCCGACCGGCTGATAGGTGGAGGAAACGAGCATGTCGGGATCATCGCCCCACACTTCCTTCTGCGCCTCGTCATGGAAGAGGGCGAGCTCATAAGGGTGGCAACCAAGCACGCCGTAGATCCAGCCTGTCGACATGCAGCCTTCGGCGAGCGCCTTCTGGATTTCGAAGAAGACATTGGGGTGCATCTCATAGCCGCCATAGCGCTTGGGCTGGAGCACGCGGAAGAAGCCGGCCGCCTTCATCTCGGCGACGGTTTCTTTCGGCACGTCATGGGCGATGGTGCAGGCGCGCGCGCGTTCCCGCAGCGTCGGGATCATGGCCCGGGCGCAGGCGATCAGACTTTCGGGTGAAGGTATCCCGGCATTCGCCTCGTCAATGGGTCGGCTTGCTACTGCCCCGGTCATGATCTTCTCCATTGTAGGCGACTCTTCTTCAAATTTGCTATATGCGTAGTTTATGTAAACTGCTATTACGCAAACTGTCAAGGCAAACAGGGCTTGCGCATTTGGGCCGTTGCTTATAGGCGGATCGGGAACGAATTGCCATAAGCTCGTTGAGCGTGCTTGATGGCCCCTCGCCAAGCGCGGATGCCAAGGCTTGAGCGCTTGCCATTTGCGTATGGGGAAGGCCATTTTGAAACGCTCCGCAAAGGCTATGGCGGCAGGCAGGCACAGATAAGGGCGAGGCGGCGGAAATGGCAGTGACAGCGCTGGGCTATGTGGTGATCGAAGCACGGGACCTTGGGGCCTGGCGGGACTTCGCCTGCAACATCGCGGGGCTGATGGAAGCCTCCTCGCCGGACGAGGACGCGGCGCTCTTTCGCATGGACGACCGGCCCTGGCGCCTGCGGGTGCAAAAAGGCGAACAGGACCGGTTCGTCGCGCCAGGCTGGGAATGCGCGAATCGCGAAGCCTTCGAATCGGTGCTGGCTGGCCTTGAGGCAGCGGGCCGTCCTGTGGAACGGGCCGGCGTCATGGAGGCGCGTGGCCGTCAGGTCTATGAACTCGCCCGTTCATCGGACCCTGCGGGCAATCCCATGGAAATCTTCTACGGCCGCTTCGTCGACTATGTCCCCTTCGTCTCGCCTGTGGGCGTCAGCCGCTTCGTGACCGGCAGCCCCAAGGGCGCGGACGGCGACATGGGGATGGGCCATGTCGTGCTGACCGCCCCCAATTTCGACGAGACCCACGCCTTCTACAGGCAAGTCATGGGCTTTGGCGACACCGACCTTGGCCGCTTCTACATGATGGGCGGGGGCGAGGATGATCCGGGCGTGGGCTTTGCCTTCCTCCACTGCAACCCGCGCCACCACAGCCTGGCGCTTGGCCAGCTGCCTGAAAGCCCCAATGGCGCTGTCCACATGATGCTGGAGGTCGGCTCTTTAGAGGATGTCGGCCGCGCCTATGACCGGGTCTTGAAGAGCAAGGGCAAGGTGCCGCTCTCGGCAACGCTTGGCCGTCATGTCAATGACAAGATGACCAGCTTTTACATGCAGACACCGGGCGGCTTCGACATTGAATATGGCTGGAACGGCCTCATCATAGACCCGGACACATGGGTTCCCACCACCAGCCTTTCGGTCAGCGACTGGGGCCATAAATGGGCCCACGAGCAGGACTAATCGCAGGGCTTGCCTTGCCAAGAGTGACGCAAAAGGATGACTGACATAATGCTCGACAAGCGCATGAGCGTCGACGACATCGTCGACCAGATTTCCGACGGGATGACCATCGGCATCGGCGGATGGGCAACGCGCCGCAAGCCCATGGCGCTCATTCGCGCCATCGCCCGGTCAAGCCTCAAGGACCTGACCGTCATGGCGGGCTATGGCGGCATGGACATCGGCCTGCTCGCCGCCACCGGCAAGATCAAAAAGCTGGTCTTCGCCTTTGCCAGCCTTGACCATTATCCGCTCGAACCGCATTTTCGCAACGCCCGCCAGGCAGGCAGCTTCGAGGTGCTGGAGCTTGACGAGGGCATGTATCATTGGGGCCTGCGCGCCGGCGCGATGAAGCTGCCCTTCCTCCCCACCCGCGTCGGCATCGGCACCGACATCATCACGCAATCGGGCTTCGACTTCAAATTTGTCAAAAGCCCCTATGAAGATGGCGAGGAATTCGTCGCCATGCCCGCGCTGGTGCCCGACATCGCGCTCATCCACGCCCACCGTTCCGACGAGCGCGGCAACCTGCTGACGCTGAGCAAGGACGCGCTGTTCGACGAACTGCTCGTGCGCGCGGCGAAGAAAAGCTATGTGACGGTCGAGAAGATCGTGCCGACGGCACAGCTCGATATGAAGGCCAACAGCCGCTACAACCTCGTCGAGCGCGCGATGATCACCGGCGTTGCAGAAGCGCCCTTGGGCGCGCACCCCTCAAGCGCTGACCCGGACTATCAGCTCGATCTCAAGCACATCAAGACCTATGTCGAAAGCGCCGCCTCACCCGAAGCCTGGGCCGAGTATAAGGCGAAATATATCGACGTGTCCGAAGCCGACTATCAGGCAGCGATCGGCGGCGCGGACGCCGTCAAGCAGCTCCCCGTCCCCATTTACTGAGCGAGACCGACATGACCCAGAACAGCTATTCGCTCGCCGAACTCGTCATCGCCGCCTGCGCCGAAGTCTGGCGCGACAATGGCGAGGTGATGGCGACCGGCATCGGCCCCCTCCCCCGCATCGGCGCAGGCCTTGCCAAGCTTTCCTTCGCGCCCGCGATCCAGACCACCGATGGCGAATGCTGGTACACCAGCGAGCCCGTCGGCCCTGGCAAGCGCACCGCCGAGCCTGAGTTTGAAGGCATCGCCAATTATGACCGCGTCTTCTCCGCCCTGTGGAGCGGCCGCCGCCATGCGCTGGTCGGCCCGGTGCAGATCGACCGCTTCGGCCAGGCGAACATCTCGGTGATCGGCGACCACAAGAAGCCCAAGGCGGCGATGCTCGGCGCGCGCGGTTTTCCGGGCAACTCGATCAGCCATCCAAACAGCTTCTTCTTTGCAAGCCACAACAAGCGCGCGTTCGTGGAAGGCGAAGTCGATTTCGTCTGCATGGCAGGCTACAACCCGGCGCGTTACCGCAATGGGCAGCCGCCTAAGGGCCTGGACCTGCGCCGCATCATCACCAATCTTTGCGTGATGGACTTTGGCGGCCCCGATCACCAGATCCGCGTGATCTCGCTGCATCCGGGCGTCACCTTCGAGGAAGTGCAGGACAATACCGGCTTCCCGCTGGCAAAGGTCGATGGCGAAATTCCGGTGACGCCTGCGCCGACGGCAGAGCAGCTGGAGCTGATCGCCAGGATCGATCCCAACAATGTCCGGGCGACCGTGTTCAAGGACAACCCGGCCGGAGACAGAAGGGCAGCCTGAGATGAACGAGACCGACCGCCTGGTCGAACCGCAGCAGGTCGACATTGTTTACGAAACGGATGAGCCGGTCACCTATGAGGTGATCGATCATGTCGCGTGGATCATGATGAACCGTCCGGGCTTCAACAATGCCCAGAACGGCCAGATGACCTATGCGCTTGATGACGCGTTCGTGCGCGCGGTGAACGATGACGATGTGCGCGCGATCGTGCTGGGCGGCAACGGCAAGCATTTCTCGGCGGGCCATGACATCGGTACGCCCGGCCGCGACGTGCACAAGCATTTCGAAAATCGCCTCATGGTGCCGGGCCATGTCAACAAGCCTGCCGCAGAATTGCTCTACACCCGCGAGAAGGAGCAATATGTCGGCATGTGCCGGCGCTGGCGCGATGCGCCAAAGCCCACCATCGCCATGGTGCAGGGGGCCTGTGTCGCGGGCGGGCTCATGCTCGCCTGGGTGTGCGATTTGATCGTCGCGACCGACGACGCCTTCTTCCAGGACCCGGTCAACCGCATGGGCATCCCTGGCGTTGAATATTTCGCCCACGCCTATGAACTCCCTCCGCGCGTCGCCAAGGAATTCCTGCTCTTGGGCGAGCGGATGAGCGCGCAGCGGGCCGAAAGCTTCGGCATGGTCAACAAGATCGTGCCCCGCGAGGCGTTGCGCGAAACCGTCGCGACGATGGCGGCCAAGCTCGTGGCGCAACCGCGCCTTGGCAACTGGCTCACCAAGCAGGCGATCAACCATGTCGAGGAGCTGATGGGCAAGCGCAACGCGATGGAGGCGCAATATCATATGCACCATTTCGCCCACGCCCAGAATGATCTTGTGCAAGGCAGCTCGATCGCAGGGCTGGACGCCAAGAAGATGGCAGAGGCCAATAAGAAACAGGCGAGCGAATGATGGGCGATCCGTTGCACACCATCCTTGTCGAGCGGTTGGGGTGCCGCTGGCCGATCATCCAGACCGCGATGGGCTGGGTCGCGGAACCCAGCCTCGTCATCGGGTCGAGCAACGCAGGCGCCTTCGGTTTTCTGGGCGCAGCGGTCATGACGCCGGACGAAGCGCGCGAAAAGATCCTCGCCGTGCGCCAGGGCACCGACCGGCCCTTTGGCGTCAATTTCCACAGCTTCCAGCCCGGCGCTGACCAAATCGTCGAGCTGATCCTTGCCAACAAGGATCAGGTGCGCGCTGTCAGCTTCGGCCGTGGTCCCAATGCCAAGATGATCGGCCGCTTCAAGGATGCAGGGATCCTCTGCGTCCCCACCGTCGGCGCGGTCAAGCATGCGCAGAAGATGGTCGAATTGGGCGTCGACATGGTCAATGTCCAGGGCGGCGAAGGCGGCGGCCATACCGGCTCTGTCCCCACCACCGTGCTGCTTCCCCAGGTACTCGATGCCGTCAAGGTGCCGGTGATCGCGAGCGGCGGCTTTGCCGACGGGCGCGGCCTTGCAGCTGCCCTCGCTTATGGCGCGGTCGGCATCGCCATGGGCACCCGCTTCCTGCTGACGAAAGAAAGCCCGGTGCCCGACACGACCAAGGCGGCTTATCTGAAAGCCACGACCGACGGCATCGTCGTCACCACCAAGCTTGACGGCATCCCCCAGCGGATGGTCCGCACCCGCCTCATGGACCGGATCGAAAAGTCCGGCCCGCTCGCCATGTGGCTGCGCGCGATCGAAGCAGGCATGGCGATGAAGAAGCAGACCGGCGCCAGCTGGATGGACTTCATCAAGTCCGCCCGCGGCATGACCGCCCATGGCGCCATGCCCTTGAAACAGGCGATGATGGCCGCAACCATGCCGATGCTGATCCAGAAGGCAGTGGTCGAAGGCGACATCGAACAAGGCGTGATGGCGACCGGCGTGGTTGGCGGGCGGATCGGCGAAATCCCGACCTGCCAGGAGCTTGTCGATCGTATCGTCGCCGAAGCGCACGAGCGCCTGGCCGCGCTTGCCGCGATGGGCCAGCAAACCGCCAGCGCCGCCTGAGAAAGAAGGAAGACCCATGCCGATCACGCTCAGCATCAACGGCGCCATCGCCGAAATCCTGTTCGACCACCCGCCGGTCAACGCCTTTGACACCAAGGGCTGGGAATCGATCCCGGCCATGGTGTACGAAGCAGCGGCGAACGAGGATGTGAAGGTCATCCTGATCCGCGCCGAAGGCCGTGGTTTCTGCGGCGGCGTCGACATCAAGGAAATGGCCGCCCACCCTGAGCGCATCGCAAAGCTCAACAAGGATAATTACCTCACCTTCAAGGCGATCCGCGAATGCGCGATCCCCGTGGTCGGCGCGCTCCACGGCTTCGTCATCGGCGGCGGCGTCAATATCGCGGGCGCCTGCGACGCGCTGATTGCAGCGGAAGGCGCCTATTTCTCGCTGCCCGAGATCGATCGCGGCGCGATGGGCGGCGCTGCCTTCATGAGCCGCATGCTGCCCGTCCAGATGGTGCGCGCCAATTTCTTCACCGGCGGCCGCATCCCGGTCGAGGACGCGCATCGCCATGGCTCGATCCACAAGGTCGTGCCGCTCGAGAAGCTGAAAGAGGAGGCCTACGCCTTTTGCGAGGTGATCGCATCCAAGAGCCGCGCGGCGCTCGTCATCGCCAAGCAGGCCTTGAACCTCATCGAGCCCACCGACCCCTCGGCCCATTACCGGATCGAACAGGGCTTCACCCTCGAAATGTACATGCATGAAGACAGCCAGAAGGCGCGCGACGCCTTCGTGGAAAACAAGGGCGCGGCGAAATTCTGATGGACCTGAACTATACTCCAGAGCAGCAGGCCTTCCGCGCCGAAGTGCGCAGCTGGCTTGAAGCCCATGTGCCTGAGCATCCGCTCGAACATTTCGACGCGACGCGCGAAGGGTTCGAGGCGCACCGGGAATGGGAAAAGACGCTCAAATCCGGCGATTGGGGCATGGTCACCTGGCCCCGCGAATATGGCGGCCGCGGCCTCGACCTTATCCAGTGGCTGATCTTCGAGGAAGAATATTATCGCGCAGGCGCGCCGGGCCGCGTCAACCAGAACGGCATCTTTCTGCTTGGGCCGACGCTGATCGAATTCGGCACGCACGAGCAGAAGCAGCGCTTCCTGCCCAAAATGGCGTCGGGTGAGGAAATCTGGGCGCAGGCCTGGTCCGAGCCGATGGCAGGTTCCGACCTTGCCGGCGTGCGCGCCACCGCCGTCCGCGAGGGCGACGACTATATCCTCAACGGCCACAAGATCTGGTCGAGCCGCGCGGTGTTCGCCGACTGGGCGTTCGGCCTGTTCCGCGAGCCGGGCTCCGAGCGGCATAAGGGGCTTAGCCTCATCTTCTTCCCCTTGAATGCGCCCGGCGTCACGGTGAACGCGATCAAGAAGATCAACGGCCATGTCGGTTTTGCCGAAATCTTCCTCGAAAATGTCCGCGTCCCCGCCTTCAATCGCCTCGGCGACGAGGGCCAGGGCTGGCACATCTGCATGGCGACCGCAGGCTTTGAACGCGGCCTCATGCTACGCTCGCCCGCCCGCTATCAGGTAGCAGCGAAGAAACTGGCCGAGCTGTGGACCGCCAACAAGGAAAGCGCCGACCCGGCCCTCGAAGCCGATGTCGTGCGCGCGCACATGAATGCCGACGCCTATGCGCTCAACATCTACCAAACCGCCTCGCGGCTGATGGCAGGCGCCAAGATCGGGCCGGAGGCGTCCACCAACAAGATCTTCTGGTCGGAATTGGACATTCACCTGACGCAAACCGCGCTCGCCATATTGGGTCCGCAAGCCGAACTCACCCATGAGGCGTCGGACGCGAACCCCGTCGACTGGATCGAGGACTATATCTTCGCACTCGCCGGGCCGATCTATGCCGGGTCGAACGAGATTCAGCGCAACATCATTGCCGAGCGCATGCTCGGCCTGCCGCGCTAAGGGAGAAGACAGATGGATTTCACCCTCAGCGACGAACAGCTGATGTTCGCCGAAACGGCGCGGACGCTGTTTGCCGACAGCTGCACGCCCGATCATTGGCGCCGTATGATGGAAGCGGGCGTCGCACGCGACGATGCGCGCTGGGCCTCGATCGTCGAGACCGGCCTCACGCTCGTCCTGCTACCCGAAAGCGCGGGCGGCATCGGGCTTGCCGAAATCGACTTTGCCCTGATCGCGCAAGAGGCGGGCTATGTCGCGCTGCCCGAACCGCTGGTTGAAAGCGCAGGCGTTGCCGCGCCGATGCTCGCCGCGTTGGCACCCGAACATCCACTGCTCGCTGACCCCGGCGCCACCATCGCCATCCAGCATCCGTCCAACCTCTATGTCGCGAACGCCGACAGCGCAGGCGGCATCCTCCTGCATGCCGATGGCGAGGCGTATCTCGCCACGCCCGACCAGGTGACGCTGACCGCGCAGCCGAGCATCGATCCCTTCCGCCGTCTCTTCTCGGTCGCGTGGAACAAGGACAAGGCGACGGCTCTCGGCAAGGCCGACTGGAATCTCGTCTTCGACCGCGCGGCCCTCTTCAACGCCGCCTTTGGCCTGGGCCTCGCCCAGCGCTCGGTCGACTTGGCCGTCGACTATGCCAAGGAACGCCAGCAGTTCGGCAAGCCCATCGGCAGCTATCAGGCGGTCAAGCATCACCTGGCCTCCGCCCAGGTCGCCATCGAATTTGCCAAGCCCGTGGTCGCTGCGGCGGCCGCCGAGATCGGCGCGCGTGACGTACAAGCCCGCGCCCGCGTCAGCCATGCCAAGCTCGTGGCCCTGGAAGCGGCCGACAAGGCCGCCCGCGCCTCGATCCAGGTGCATGGCGCGATGGGCTATAGCTGGGAGGTGGACGTCCACCTGTTCTTGAAGCGCGCCCTTGCGCTGACGCAAACATGGGGCACGCCCGCCCAGCACCGCGCGCGCATCGCCACGCGCATCTTCACCCAGCCCATGGGGCCGGACCAGACCTTTGCCCGGGAACATGAAAATGCCTGAAGCCTATATCATCGACGCCGTCCGTACGCCCGTTGGCCGCAAGAAGGGCAGCCTTGCCGCCGTTCACCCGGCCGACCTTGGCGCGCACCCGATCAAGGAACTGGTCAAGCGCACCGGCATCGATCCGTCCTGTGTCGAGGACGTGGTCTGGGGCTGCACCGAGACGATCGGCGGCCAGGCGGGCGATATCGGCCGCACCGCATGGCTGGTCGCAGGCCTCCCTGAAGAAATCCCCGGCGTCACCGTCGACCGCCAGTGCGGTTCCTCGCAGCAGGCCGTCCATTTCGCAGCCCAAGGCGTGATGAGCGGCACCCAGGACCTGGTCGTCGCGGGCGGCAGCCAGGCAATGAACCAGATCCCGATCATGGCGGCGATGATTGCGGGCGCGCAATATGGTTTCGACAGCCCGTTCCACGGGTCGAAGGGCTGGGTTGAGCGCTATGGCATGGAAGAGGTCAACCAGATCAGGTCGGCCGAGATGATCGCCGACAAATGGGGCATCAGCCGTGAAGCGATGGAAGCCTTCGCCCTCGCCTCCCACCAGCGCGCGCAGGCCGCCTGGGACAATGGCTGGTTCGATCATGAAGTAGCCCCCTCGAAGGCCTCACCCGCGACGAAACCATCCGTCCGACTACATCGCTGGAGGGCCTGGCGTCCTTGAAGCCCGTCAATGAAGGCGGCATCATCACCGCAGGGGTCGCCAGCCAGAATTGCGACGCCGCCGCTGCCCTCCTCATCGCCAGTGAGCGGGCGGTGAAGGACCATGGCCTCACGCCCCGCGCGCGCATCCATCACCTCTCGGTCCGCGCCGCCAATCCGGTATGGATGCTGACCGGCCCCATCCCCGCCACCCAATATGCGCTCAAGAAGGCGGGCATGAGCATTGCCGACATCGACCTTTTCGAATGCAATGAGGCGTTCGCCAGCGTCACCATGGCCTGGATGAAGGAACTCGCCATCCCGCACGAAAAGGTCAATGTGCAGGGCGGCGCGATCGCGCTCGGCCATCCGATCGGCGCCACCGGCGCGCGGCTGATGACCACGCTGCTGGGCGCGCTCGAACGCACCGGCGGCCGCTATGGCCTCCAGACCATGTGCGAAGGCGGCGGCCAGGCCAACGTCACCATCATCGAGCGGCTCTAACGGGAAAGCGCGCGGCCCCATGCCCTGCTACGCCTATCAGGGGATCACACCCGTCGTCGATCCATCGAGCTACGTCCATCCGCTGGCGTCGCTGATCGGCGACGTGATCGTGGGGCCAGGCTGCTTCATCGCGCCGGGCGCCTCCCTGCGCGGCGACTTCGGGCGGATCGTGGTGGAGGGCGACAGCTCGATCCAGGACAGCGTCACCGTCCATGCCAACCAGCTGCGCGACACGGTGATCAAGCGCGGCGCGACGATCGCCCATGGGTCGATCATCCATGGCTGCGAGATCGGCGAAAATGCCCTGATCGGCATGAACGCGGTGATCCTCGACAATGCCATCATTGGTGACGAAAATCTCGTCGCCGCCCTTGCCCTTGTCAAGTCCGACACGGTGACCCCGCCGCGCAGCCTGGTCGTCGGCAACCCGGCCAAGGTGGTCAAGACCTTCGAGCCGCACCAGGTCACCTGGCGCAACAATGGCGAGGGGGAATATCAAAAGCTCGCCCGCGCCGCGCGGACTGGGCTGGTCGAAGCGCAGCCGCTGCGCGAGGCGAACGCAGAGCGGCTTGGCCAGCGCAGCCAGTCAGAAGCGGTGGCCGTGCGCCTGACCGGCGAGACCGCGCAGCATCGCGAGAAACAGGCGGCGGAGCGGGAAGCCAAGCCATGAACAGCGCCACCGCCATCACCAACCTCCTCTACCGCTATGCCGAACTGATGGACGAATGCGATCTTGAAGGCGTCGCCGCCCTGTTCGAACGCGCCCGGATCAAGACTGGCGGGGACGAGACGATCGAAGGGTCAGCACCGATGCTCGCGCTCTGGCAGGCCCATGTGCGCCTCTACCCCTGCGGCACGCCGCGCACCAAGCATGTCATCACCAATCCCATCGTCGAGGTGGACGAGGATGCAGGCACGGCAAGCTGCCGCTCCTACTACACCGTGTTCCAGGCGACCCCGGACCTGCCGCTCCAGGCGATCTGCGCGGGCCGCTATCATGACGCCTTCGTCCGCACCGACGGCGCATGGCATTTTTCGCAGCGGGATTATTCGCTGCTCGATCTTATCGGCGACGTGAGCCAGCATCTGCTGATCCCGGTCGCACCATGACGCGCAAGGCATTTTGAGGAGTAAGGCAAGTGGGTATCTGCGAAGGACGTGTTGCGATCGTGACCGGGGCGGGCAATGGGCTGGGCAAAGCCTATGCGCTGGGCCTCGCCGCAGAAGGCTGCAAGGTCGTCGTCAATGACCTTGGCGTTGGCACCCATGGCGAAGAAGGCGCGACCAAGGGCGCAGCCGAACAGGTGGTGGACGAGATCAAGGCGATGGGCGGGGAAGCCGTCGCCAACACCGACGACGTCGCTGAATGGGAGTCGGGCAAGCGCATGGTCGAACAGGCCCTCGACAGCTTCGGCGCGCTGCACGCCGTGGTCAATAATGCAGGCTTCGTGCGCGACCGCATGTTCTTCACCTGTAGCCCGGAAGAATGGGATGCGGTCATCCGCGTCCATCTGCGCGGCCATTTCTGTACCTCGCGCCATGCCGCCGAATATTGGCGCGCGCAGTCCAAGGCGGGCAATCCGGTCGATGCGCGCATCATCAACACGACAAGCGGCGCGGGCCTCCAAGGCTCGGTCGGCCAGTCGGCTTATTCGACCGCCAAGGGCGGCATCGCGACGCTCACCCTCGTCCAGGCCGCAGAGCTTGGCCGCCTTGGCATCACCGCCAACGCGCTCGCCCCCAACGCCCGTACCCGCATGACCAATACCGGCGCGTTCGACATGGAGGCGAAAGAAGGCGAGTTCGACCTGTTCGCGCCGGAAAACATGGCGCCGCTGGTCGCCTATCTGGTCTCGGAACAGTCCAAGGGCGTCACCGGCCAGGTGTTTGAACTCAAGGGCGGGCAGGTCTTCCTCTCGCAAGGCTGGACCGACAGCCCGGCCTTCGACAAGGGCGCGCGCCTGGAGGCAAGCGAAATGGACGCGATCGTACGCAAGCTCATCGAGACCCGCGAGCCTGCAAAGCCCGTCTACGGAGCCGCCTGATGGATTTCGCGCTCAGCGACGACCAGCGCGCGATCCAGGAAGCGGCCCGCGACTTCCTGACCGACGCCGCCAACCCCGACGTCATCCGCGCCGCCGTCGAAGGCGCCACGGGCTTTGATGAAAGCCTGTGGTCAAGCCTTGGTGAAATGGGCTTTGCCGGGCTCATGATACCCGAAGCCCAAGGCGGGCTTGGCCTTGGCGCTGTGGAAATGGCGCTGGTGCTCGAAGAAACCGGCCGGGTCCTTGCGCCCGTCCCCTTCTTCGAAACCGCCGTGCTCGCCGTCCAGGCGGTGCTGAGCGCAGGCAGCGAGGAACAGAAGGCAGCATTGCTGCCCCGCTTGGCATCGGGCACGCGCGCCTGTTTTGCAGGGACCGCAAGCCGCCCGACCTTGTCGAACGGCAAGCTCACCGGCACCGCGCAGTTCGTGACCTTCGGCCATGTCGCAGAGCTCATCGTGGTGGCCACCGCTGACGAGAGCCTCGTCGTCCTCGAAGCCGACACCCCCGGCCTCGTCATCGAGGCGCTGCCCGCGCTCGACCGCACTCGCCGCTTTGCCACCCTCACCTTCGATTGCGACGTGGCGCCGGAGCTGATCCTGGGCGTCCCCGGCAGCGCCAAGGCCGCGATCGAACGCACGCTGACCATCGGCGCAGGGCTGCTCGCCGCTGAACAGACCGGCGGCATGCAATACAGCCTCGACGCCACCGTCGATTATGCCAAGCAGCGCGTCCAGTTCGGCCGCCTCATCGGCTCATTCCAGGCGTACAAGCATATGCTCGCCGACATGATGCTGCTGGTCGAAGCCTCGCGCTCGGCCGCCTATTATGCCGCCGCCGCGATCGATGAAAATGGCGAGGAACTGGCTGAAGCGGCCCATGCCGCGCGCGCTTATGTGTCGGACGCCTATTGCTCGGTCACGGGCGACGCCATCCAGCTCCATGGCGGCATCGGTTTCACCTGGGAACATCACGCCCACCTCTATTTCAAGCGCGCCAGAGCTTGCGCCAGCTGGCTCGGCACCCCAGACCAGCATCGCGAAGCGCTCGCAAAGATCATCATGAAGGACGCCGCATGACCCCGACCTCGCCTGTTCCCCCTATCCGACCCCGCTGGGCATGCTCAAGGGCAAGACCGTGGTCGTCACCGCGGCGGCCGGCACCGGCATCGGCTTTTCCGCCGCCAAGCGCGCCGCCGAGGAAGGCGCCAAGCTCCTCATCAGCGACTTCCACGAACGCCGCCTCAATGAAGCGGCCGACCGCATCGCCGACGAAGCCAAGGTCGAGCGGCCCGCTGTATTTGTGTGCGACGTCACCAGCGAGGAAGCCGTGCAGGGCTTGCGCGACGCCGCTCTCGCCGCGCTGGGCCGGGTCGATGTGCTCATCAACAATGCAGGCCTCGGCGGTGAAGCCGATATCGTCGATATGACCGACGAGCAGTGGGCCCGCGTGTTCGACGTGACGCTGACCTCGCTGTTCCGCATGACCCGCGCCTTCCTGCCCGCCATGTACGCCGCCAAGTCGGGCGTCATGGTCAACAACGCTTCCGTGCTGGGCTGGCGCGCGCAAAAGGGCCAGGCCCATTATGCCGCCGCAAAGGCTGGCGTCATGGCCTTCACCCGCTGCGCCGCGATCGAGGCGGCCGAACATGGCGTGCGCATCAATGCGGTCTCGCCATCCCTTGCCATGCACCCCTTCCTCGCCAAGGTGACGACCCAGGAAGCCTTGGACAAGCTGGTTGAAAAGGAAGCGTTCAAGCGCCCCGCCGAGGTCTGGGAAATCGCCAACGTCATGATGTTCCTCGCCTCTGACCTCTCCTCCTACATGACCGGCGAAATCGTCGCGGTCTCCAGCCAGCGAGCGTAAACATGGCGACCATCTTCGAAAATCCCCACGATCTTCTGGGCAAGGAAGGCACCAAGCTCGACACCTCGGAGTGGCTCACCATCGAGCAATCGCGCATCGACGCCTTTGCCGACTGCACCGGCGACCATCAGTGGATCCATGTCGATCCGGTGCGCGCGAAAGACGGGCCCTTCGGCGCGACCATCGCCCATGGTTACTTGACCCTCTCCCTCGTCAACCTGTTCATGCCGCAGATCGTCGAGGTCCGGCGCTTTTCCGCAGGCGTGAACGTCGGCATGGACAAGACCCGCTTCCTCAATCCGGTGGTGGTCGGATCGCGCATTCGGGGCACCGGTGAAATCGTCTCGGCCGAGGAAGTAAAGGGCGGCGCCATCCAGGCGGTGATCCGCGTCACCGTCGAGATCGAAGGAAAAGACAAGCCCGCCTGCGTGGTCGAAACCATCAACCGCTATTTTCCCGAAAGCTGAAGGACTATGAGCCGGGGCACCGTCATCGCCTGCGTCCTGGCTCTCCTCGCCACCCCTGCTGGAGCAAGACCCATGCCCGATCCTGTAAAAATGGAAGCCGCCGTCAACGCCTATGTCGCAGCGTTCGAAGCAGGCAGCGCCGACCAGGTCGCCGCCCTCTATGCCGCTGATGCAACCGTCGAAGACCCGATCGGCTCCCCCATCCACAAGGGCCGCGAAGCAATCCGCGCCTTCTACGCACAGTCCATGAAGACCGGCGCGAAGCTCAAGCTCGAAGGCCCGGTCCGGGTCGCGGGCGACTATGCCGTCTTTCCCTTCTCGGTGAACCTGAACTTCGATGGCGGGGCCAAGCGCATCGACGTCATCGACACCTTCCGCTTCAACGAAGCCAATGAGGTCGTCGAAATGCGCGCCTATTGGGGCCCCACCAACATGCACGGCTTTTAATCCAAGGATATTGTTCAATGCGTGAAGCAGCCATCATCTCCACCGCCCGCACTGGCGTTGGCAAAGCCTATCGCGGCGCGTTCAACGACACCGAAGCGCCGTTCATGTCCTCCCATGTGGTCGATGCCGCCATCGCCCGCGCCGGGATCGATCCCGCCCGCGTCGACGACGTCTATCTGGGCGTTGCCAACCAGTGGAACACGCAAAGCTACAATGTCGGGCGCCTCACCGTCCACGGATCGGTCCTCCCCGACACCACCAGCGGCTTTTCGATGGACCGCAAATGCTCGTCGGGCTTGAACGCGCTGGCGTTCGCGGCGCGCGGCATCATCGCCAACGAGATCGACTGCGCCGTCTCGGGTGGCGTGGAGAATGTCTCGCTCACCATCGACAAACATTATCCCGCCTTCCGCAACCGCTCCGAGTTCATCAAGGCGCGCGATCCCAACGCGTACATGGTGATGATCGAGACCGCCGAGATCGTCGCTGAACGCTATGGCATCAGCCGCGAGGACCAGGACCGCTTTGCCGCCCAGTCGCAGCAGCGCGCCGCCGCCGCCCAGGCAGCGGGCAAGTTCGACGATGAAATCGTGCCGATCACGGTCACGAAAGCCCTGTTCGACAAGGAAGGCAATGAGACCGGCAAGGAAGAGCTGACCCTGACCAAGGACGAGGGCATCCGCGCGGGCACCACTTACGAGAAGCTTTCTGAATTGAAGCCCGTGTTCAAAAACGGCACCGTCATCAAGGAAGGCAAGCATGTGACGGCGGGTAACGCCAGCCAGCTCTCCGACGGCGCGTCTGCCCAGGTCGTCATGGACCTTGCCACCGCGCAAAAGGAAGGGCTCCCTATCCTGGGCATCTATCGGGGTTTTCAGGTTGCAGGCTGCGGCGCTGACGAAATGGGCATCGGCCCGGTGTTCGCCATCCCCAAGCTCTTGGAACGCACCGGGGTCAAGATGGACGACATCGGCCTGTGGGAAATCAACGAAGCCTTTGCCAACCAGGCGATCTATTGCCAGCGCACGCTCGGCATCGATCCTGAGAAATTGAACGTCAATGGCGGCGGCATCGCCATTGGCCATCCCTTCGCCATGACCGGATCGCGCCTGGTTGGCCATGCCCTCATCGAAGGCAAGCGCCGCGGCGTCAAATATGTGGTCGTCTCCATGTGCGTCGCGGGCGGCATGGGTGCTGCCGGTCTGTTCGAGGTCGCCTGATCCATGCAACTCGCCTTCGCCCCTGAATTGAAAGCCTTTCGGCAAGAGGCCGCGAGCTGGCTCAACGAACAGCTTAGCGGTCCGTTCAAGGCCATTCGCGGCCAGACCAACCAGGTCGACAATGTCGAGGAGCGCCGCGCCTGGGAAGCAGCCCTGGGTGAGGCGCGCTGGAGCGTCATTGGCTGGCCTGAGCAATGGGGCGGGCGCGGCGCCTCGATCGCGCAGCAGATCATCTTCGCCGAGGAATATGCCAGAGCCAAGGGTCCGCCGCGCGCGGGGCATCTGGGGGTCGAACTGCTCGGGCCGACGCTGATCGCCATGGGCACCGAGGAGCAAAAGGCCCGGTTCCTCCCCGACATCGCCACCGGCAAGGCGATCTGGTGCCAGGGCTATTCTGAACCCGGCGCAGGATCGGACCTGGCCAATGTGAAGACCAAGGCACGCCTGGAAGGCGATACGTACATCATCGACGGGCAGAAGATCTGGACCTCGATGGGCACGATCGCCGACTGGTGCTTCGTCGTTGCCCGCACAGAGCCCGGCAGCGTCGGCAACAAGGGCCTCTCCTTCCTCATGGTCCCCATGGACCAGCCCGGGGTCACCCCCCGCCCCATCCGCCAGATGACCGGCGAGGCCGAATTTGCCGAGGTGTTCTTCGATGGAGCGCAAGCCCTCGCCATGGACCGCATCGGCGAAGAAGGCGAAGGCTGGAAGGTTGCCATGGCCCTCCTTGGCTTTGAACGCGGCGTCTCCACCCTCGCCCAGCAGATGCAGTTCAGGAACGAACTGGACGACATCATCGCCATCGCCAAGGCCAACGGCAAGGCACAAGACCCGCTCACCCGCCAGAAGATCGCCACCGCCCATGCCGGGCTCAAGATCATGCGCTACAACGCCCTGCGCATGCTCTCAGGCGGCGAAGCCAACCCCGAACTCACCGGCGCCGCATACACCTACAAACTCTACTGGTCCCGCTGGCATGTCGCGCTTGGCGACCTCGCCATGGCGGTAATGGGACAAGAGGGCGAAATAGGCATCAACGACGAACGCATGGGCGCCCTCACAACCATGCACCTCATGTCTCGATCCGATACCATCTACGCCGGAACCGACCAGATCCAGCGCAACATCATCGCCGAACGCGGATTAGCTATGCCAAGAGAACCCAGAGGATGAGGAATATCCGGCGGCACCATAAGAGCCGCCGGAGCCACCCGATCAGATGATCTTTGATTCTTGCAGTTCGGCGATGCGCGCTTCGTCATAGCCAAGCTCACCCAGAACCTCGGCGCTATGTTCGCCCAGAAGCGGCGGCGCGCGGCGGATCGTCGCCGGAGACTCCGACATATTGGCCAGCGGACTTCCGATCAGGTCAACCGTACCGGCCTCCGCCCAGGGATGCGGCGTCGTCACACGAAGGCCGCGATGCTGGACCTGCGGATCTTCCCAAACCTCAGGCAGCTCATTGTAACGCGCAGCGGGAATGCTCACCTCATCAAACTTAGCCTGAAGCTCTTCCGAAGTGAAGCCACGGCTCCATTCATTGATGATGTCCATCAACTCCAGCCGGTTCAACTTGCCGCGCTTGAAATTCTCATCGAAGCGGGGGTCCTGATATAGTTCAGGCTGGCCCATCAGCACCGTCAAACGCCGCCAATGCTCGTCACCACCAGCGGTGAGATACAGCATGCCATCCTTGGTATGGATGAGATCGGCGGGGCCGCCGCCATTGCCGCCATTGCCAAGGCGCGGCGGGACCACGCCACTCAACAGATAATCCTGCATGATATGGCTGACCATCGCCACCGAACTATCCAGAAGGGCGATATCGATATGCTGCCCTTCACCAGTTTGGTTACGATGCTGGAGTGCGGCCAATATGGAAATGGCGACATTATGGCCAGTGATGAAATCAACGAGGCTCGGTCCCGCCTTGAGCGGCCCGGCTCCCGGCTGCCCATCCGGAATGCCGGTGACGGCCATCATCCCGCCCGTCGCCTGGAACAAACCATCATAGCCCGGCCGCGCAGCCATTGGCCCCGTCTGGCCAAAGCCTGTAACCGAACAATAGATAAGGCGCGGGTTGATCGTCTTCAGGCTCTCATAATCCAACCCGAACCGCTTGAGATCACCAACCTTGTAATTTTCAATCAGGACGTCGGCCGTCTCCACCAGCTTGCGCAGGATTTCCTGCCCCTCGGGCTTGCTATGATTCAGCGTGATCGACCGCTTGTTGCGGTTAGCCGCCGTGAAAAAACCCGCTTGGCGGACATTCATTCCATCTTTGCCCTTGACCTCGGCAAGACCATATACCCGGCCATCATCTCCCACGCCCGGACGTTCCACCTTGATCACGTCGGCGCCCAGGTCGCCCAATATCTGCGCGCCCACGGGGCCTGCGAGCACGCGGGTCATGTCGATGACGCGGATGCCTTCGAGGGCTGCCTTCTTATTGCTCATAGTCGCCTGCCCCTCCAAATTGATATGCGTAGCGTTGGGCGGCCCTTTATCCACTTTTCCGTCAAAGCGCCAGACGACAGGCCGCGAAACTTGCAGCCGAACGACGAAAAATCTGCAGTTTCAAAACAGCGGAAATGGCCAGATCGCCCACCATCATGCAAAGGGCGCCAGCCCCGTGAGGATCAGCCGCACCAGATCCGCCTGCCCCTTCGCCCCCGTCTTTTCATATATCCGCTTGGAATAATTGCGCGCCGTTTCCGTGGTCAGATTAAGCTGCTCACCCGCTCCAACGATGCTCTCGCCCAAACTCAACGCGTGAGCGAGTGCCGCCTCGCTGCCCGACAAACCATGCAGCGCCGCCAAAGTCCCCGCCGCCGCTTGCGCAGGTTCGCGACGGGCGGTACGCACGATGCCGATCACGGCGGGCAAGGCGCACGGTTCGCTCAGCGCCAGGTCAGACTTGCGCAGCAGCAGGTCGATATCCCTGTTATCGTCGATCCGGATCACCCGCGTCGCGCCCGGTGGTGCCGATGCCATTTCCGCGCATGCCCGGTTAAGCGCATGGGTAGCGTCGGGCAACAACTGCAGCCGCCGCTCCGGACTTGGCCCCGGCTTCATCGTGAAGGCCAGCATCGCCTCGGCCGCAGGATCAGCGGCCATCACCCGACCGCCCCAATCGAACGCCAGTTGCGCAACGCCCAACCGCGACAGCGCGCCCTGCGCCATGGCAACCTGCAATCGCGCCTCGATCAACGCCACCAGGGTCCGCAGCGCCGCGGCGAAATGCGGCGCAATGCTCGACAGCACGGCAACGGCAGATGCAGAAAAATCCTCCCGCTCTCTCACCAGCAGGAAATGTGCATCGGCCACCCCGCCCGCCGCCACACGCAACCACCGACCATAGCGGATGTTCATTTCATTCAACGCCTCGCGCTGCCGCGCCAGTTCATCCGCGTCATCATAATTCAGCATCTCGTCCAGCGCATAGACACGCCCCGGACGCAGCGATCCATAAGGATGCAGGCGCAAGGCTTCCAGACGTCGGAAGTCCAAAGGCGGCTCCTGCGACGCACGTGGGGCGGCGATGTGGATGACGGTCGGTTCCTGCTCAGGCATGGCATTGGCCAGCGATATGATCAGGAAAGCCCGCCGCGCATAGGTGCGCCCCACCAGATTGCGGATGAAAGCGCCAAAAGGCGGGCTTTCATGAATCCCATCCACCAGAGGCAGGAACAGCTCATTCTGATCAGCCCAGAGAGAACCCATACCCACCCTCTCCCATATGGGAGAGGGGCCGTCAAGCCGAGCAGGCCGGGCTTAACAGCGGGCCAGTAGCGCCTGCGCTTTTTTTAGATGGGGCCGGTCGATCATCTTGCCATCCAGTGTCAGGACCCCGGCGCCGGGATTGGCCGCAAAGGCATCGACTACCGCCTGTGCCCGCGCAATCTCATCTTCCGACGGCGTAAAGGCGGCATTGATCACGGGAACCTGATCAGGATGCACGGCCATCATGCCCAGAAAACCGTCGCGCGCGCCCCGCTGCGCATAGGCCGCGAGACCGTCCAAATCCCGAATCGCCGGATAAACCGTCTCGATCGGCGGCACTTCAGCCGCGCAGGCGGCAAATAGCGTGAGTGCACGGGCTATCTCATAAGGCGGCGTATAGCTGCCATCGGCATGCCGTGCGGAAAGGGCTCCAATCGCGGCGGGCAAATCCTCCGCGCCCCAGGTCAGGCCCGCCAGCCGATCCGGCACATCGCCATATTCACCCAATCGGAAGATCGCCTTGGGCGTTTCCGTAGCGATAGGCAGGATCAGCGCCCGATCATCGCCCCGTTGGCGCAGGCGCTCGTCCAAATCCCGGATCGATGCCGCGCCTTCTGCCTTGGGCAACATGATCCCGGCCGGGCGACCCTCAATCACCGCGTCGAGGTCCGCATCCGTGAGTCCGCCGTCGAGCGAATTCACCCGGACGAAAAGCATGACTCCGCTGTCCGCAGCCTCCTTCAGGAACGCCGCCACCTCTTCCCGCGCCCCCGCCTTGGCACCAATGGCGACGGAATCCTCAAGATCGAGGATCAGGGCGTCCGCGCCGCTTCCCAACGCCTTGCGCATCCGCTCGGGCCGATCGCCCGGTACGAACAGCAATGATCGCAAACGCCGCGACCGGGGGGTTCCAGTTTCATCCATCAGGCGGCCACCTCCTGCTTGACCATGCCATAGAGCGTCGTGCGCTGCCGGGCGAAACGGCCCGCCGCCTCGGCCGTGCGGTGCATACGCTCCACATCGAAAAATTGCCCATGCGCGCCACCCGCCGCGCGCGTGATCGATTCGTCCATCAACACGCCTCCCAGATCATTGACCCCCGCGCCGAGTGCAGCAATCACGCCCTCCTCACCCAGCTTAACCCAACTCGCCTGAATGTTCGGGATAGCACCATGCAGCGCGATCCGCGCCACCGCCTGCATCAGCATCGCTTCACGGAAGCTCGGGCCTGACCGTGCATTGCCCTTTCGCCACATCGGCGCTTCCATATGGACGAAGGGCAGCGACACGAACTCGGTAAAACCGCCCGTCTCCGCCTGAAGATCGCGCACCACCCGCAAATGCCGCGCCCAATGGCGATAATCGTCGGCATGGCCAAACATTATGGTCGCGGTGCTTTTCAGGCCGACCCGATGCGCGGCGCGCATGACTGCCACCCATTCATCCGCCGACAGCTTGTCGGGACAGATGATCGCCCGCACTTCCTCATGCAGTATTTCGGCCGCCGTGCCGGGCAGGGTCGACAGCCCCGCCTCCTTCAACATCGCCAGATAGGGTTCCAGCCCCATGCCCAGCGTCGATGCCCCGTGCGTAATCTCCAGCGGGGAAAAGGCATGGACATGGATGCCCAGTGCAGCGTCCCGCACCGCCCGAACGATCGACAGATAGGTGTGGCCATCATAGTCCGGATGGATGCCGCCCTGCAGGCATATTTCGGTGGCGCCTCGTCCCTGCGCCTCGGCCGCGCGACGTCCCACTTCGTCCAGATCGAGCCGGTAGGCAGGCCCCCGCAGCGCCTTCGCCGTCCCCTTGGAAAAGGCGCAAAAACCACATTTATAGGTGCAAATGTTCGTATAATTGATGTTGCGGTTGATGACATAAGTGACCGCGTCGCCCACCGCTTCGCGCCGCAATGCATCGGCGGCATCCATAACCCGTCGCACATCGGAACCCGTAGTCTGGAACAGCGTGACGATCTCGCTCTCGTCCAGCCCTTGACCCGCCGTCGCCTTGTCCAATATCGTGTCAATCCGCTTGGCCGACAGCGTCCGTCCGCCAAGTGGCAGCAGCGGCGGCGCCTCACCCGCCCCCGCGCGCCACCGCTCCACGATAGGCAGACCCCTCGCGTCCACCGCCCGGCGGACCTTCAGCGCGATGTCCGGCTCCAGCCAGCGCTCCGGCTCCTTGGCATAGGCCGGCCCTACCGCCAGCCTTTCGGTCAGCACCCGCCCGGCCGCCGCCGTCGCGGCGTTAAGCGCCATCAGATGCGGCCAGGGCGCTTCCGGATTCACATGATCGGGCGTCACCGGAGACACCCCGCCCCAGTCATTGACCCCGGCGCGCATCAGCGCCGTAAGGCCATCGGGCTGGAGATTGGGCGGCGCCTGAATTGTCATCTCCGACCCCAGGATCAACCGGGCGGCGGCGACCGTCCACAGATGCTCTTCCAGCGGCGGCTCGACATGATCGGCCATCCGCGTCCCCGGCTTGGCCCGGAAATTCTGGATGATGACTTCCTGAATATGTCCATGCCGCGCATGAGCATCGCGGATCGCCAGTAACGCCTCGATCCGCTCCATCCGCGTCTCGCCAATGCCGATCAGCAGCCCGGTGGTAAAGGGCACTCGCGCGCGTCCGGCCGCCTCGATCGCCTCCAACCGCACCGCCGGAACCTTGTCGGGCGAGCCATGATGGGGGCCGCCCTTTTGGCACAGCCGCTCGGATGTGCTTTCCAGCATCAGCCCCATCGACGCCGCGACCGGCCGCAACATCGCCAGATCATCGTCACCCATGATGCCGGGGTTCAGGTGCGGCAATAGGCTGGTCTCCGCCAGCACCGCAGCCGCCGCCTCACGCAGATAGCTGAGCGTCGTGCCATGACCCAGCGCCGCCAGCCCAGTCCGCGCCACCTCATAACGATCCTCTGGCCGGTCCCCCAGCGTGAACAGCGCCTCACGGCATCCCGCCGCCTCGCCCGCGCGGGCAATCTCCAGCACCTGCTCGATCGACAGATAGGGCGCCCCCGCATTGCGCGGCGCCTTGGCAAAGGTGCAATAATGGCAAACGTCGCGGCACAGATGCGTCAGCGGGATGAAGACCTTGCGCGAATAGGTGACGGTCGCCCCGAATGCGGCCAAGGTCATTGCCTCAGCCTGTTCGATCAGCGACTCCACCGGCTCCCGGATCAGCGCTTCTACCCTCATTCCTCGCCTCTTATCCGCGTCGATTGCACAGCAGCATATAGCTTGGCCCTTCAACCAGATGGCTCAGCTTTACCGCCCTGACCCTTGCGGCCCACCAAATCAAGCTTTTGACGCCCTGGATGCCAAGATCACCGATTTTCCCCTTGCCCCGGCGGCGATCCCATGCACAAAGCTTGCCAATTGCCTCGGCCGCGCGAGTATTTTACTTGGCGCTAACCATGTCGCAGCAAGGGTGAGTAATGGACGACGTCGTGATTCAGGATAGACAAAGCGCCAGCGCGCACATGCCCGCGCAGGAAGTGAGCGACGGACTGTCCGTCGTCTCCATCGCGAAAAGCTATGACAAGCGCCCCGTCCTGACCGACGTATCGCTGACGGTGGGCAAGGGCGAGGTGGTCGGCCTGCTCGGCCCGAACGGCGCGGGCAAAACGACCTGCTTCTATTCCGTCATGGGTCTGGTGCGCCCGGACCATGGCCGCATCATCCTTGACGGTGAGGACATCACCGGCCTGCCCATGTATCGCCGCGCTATCCTGGGCCTTGGCTATCTACCGCAGGAAACGTCCATCTTCCGCGGCCTCACCGTCGCCCAGAATATCAGCGCCGTGCTGGAACTGGCGGAGCCCGACAAGTCCGCCCGCGAGGCTCGCCTTGCGCAATTGCTCGACGAATTCGGCCTCACCCGGCTCGCCAACTCGTCCGCCATGGCGCTGTCCGGCGGTGAACGCCGCCGCTGCGAAATCGCCCGCGCCCTCGCCGCCAACCCATCCATCGTCCTGCTCGACGAGCCTTTCGCGGGCATCGATCCCCTATCAATCGCCGACATTCGCGACCTGGTGAAGCAGCTCAAGACGCGGGGCATCGGCGTCCTCATCACCGACCATAATGTGCGCGAGACGCTGGAAATCGTCGATCGCGCCTGCATCATCTATGGCGGGCAAGTACTCTTCACCGGCAGCCCCACTGAACTCGTCGCCAATGCCGAGGTCCGCCGCCTCTATCTGGGCGAGAATTTCTCGCTCTGAAATGACTGACCCCCGCCCTTCCCTTCAGCATGACGGCAAGGGCTCCGGCTGATGGCGCTCGGGCCTCGTCTCGACCTGCGGCAAAGCCAGTCGCTGGTAATGACGCCGCAGCTTCAGCAGGCGATCAAACTGCTGACCCTCTCCAATCTCGAAATCGACGCCTTCGTCGCCGCCGAGCTGGAAAAGAATCCATTGCTGGAGACGGGCGGCCCCCTCGACAACTCTCCCGCCGCTGATGGCATAGACGCGCAGATCGACCTCCCGTCGCTCGCTCCCGAAAGCGGCGGGATCGACGCTCTGATCGGCCAGGGCCGCGCCGAATCCGACGCACCGCTCGACGTCGATTATGGCGCGGAAACCTTCATCGACGACGGCCCCTCCGATCGCGCCGTCAGCGCCGTGGGATCAGGCGGCATCGACATGCTTCAGGGCGGCGGCGAAGCGATCGACTTCGACAGCTTCGCCAACCCCGAACAGGGCCTTCAGGAACATCTGATGGACCAGGCGCGCAGCGCGCTGGACGGCATGGACCTGCTCATCGCCACGCAGTTGATCGGCCAGATTGACGAGGCGGGCTATCTGGAAGCCAACCTCCTCGAAACCGCCCATGCGCTGGGCGTCCCACTCGCGCAGGCGGAACACGTTCTGGGCGTGATCCATAGCTTCGATCCCACAGGCGTCGGCGCGCGATCGCTCGCCGAATGCCTGACGCTTCAGGCCAAAGAGGCTGATCGATACGACCCCTGCATGGCGAAATTGCTCGCCAACCTCGACCTGCTGGCCCGTGGCGCGCTGCCCCAACTGCGCCGCATCTGCGGCGTGGATGAGGAGGATATGGCCGACATGATCCGCGAACTGCGCGGCTATGATCCCAAGCCCGGCCTGCGCTATTCCACCGATCGCGCCGCGCCGGTGACCCCGGACATTTTCGTCAATCCGGCGCGAGATGGCTGGTCGATCGAAATCAACAACGCGACCCTCCCCCGCCTGCTCATCAACCGCTCCTATTATGTGGAACTCGCGTCCGGCCCGCAGAACCGCGCATCAAAGGCGTGGCTCGCCGACTGTCTCGCCAGCGCGAACTGGCTGGTAAAGGCGCTCGATCAACGGCAAAAGACGATCATCAAGGTCGCGACCGAGATCGTCCGCTGCCAGGAAGATTTCTTCCGCAAAGGCGTCGCGCACTTAAAGCCCCTGACACTCAAGATGGTGGCCGAAGCCATCGGCATGCACGAATCCACCGTCAGCCGCGTGACATCGAACAAATATCTGTCCTGCCCGCGCGGCGTCTATGAACTCAAATATTTCTTCACCAGCGGCGTCTCGGCGGCCGGTGGCGACGGCGCCGTGTCGGCCGAAGCAGTAAAAAGCCACATCAAGGCCCTGATCGCCGCCGAAGCGCCCGACGCGATCCTGTCAGACGACACTCTGGTCGATCTGCTCCGCGCCAAAGGCATGGACCTCGCCCGCCGCACCGTCGCGAAATATCGCGAGTCCTTGGGAATAGGCTCCTCGGTGCAAAGGCGCCGCCAAAAAGCGCTCCAAGGCAAAGCGGCTTAACACTCGAAGGGATAACCTCACCTCCGTTCGGGCTGAGCCTGTCGAAGCCCTTCACTTCTTAAGGCACGGGTAGAAAGGGAAGTAGGGCCCTTCGACAGGCTCAGGGCGAACGGACGTTATTTCCACGAAAATCAAACCAACCCCAACCGCGCCAACTCCCCCAGCATCGCGGGCGGCATAGCGTCCAGATCATCCACCTCGCCCGATCCCAGATCAGGCGGCGCGTCCTTCCCCTCCAGATAGCGCCATCCCTGATGCGCCCGCTTCGGCGCACCCCGCACCGCGATCAGTCGGGGCTCCAGCCTGATCCAGAACCGCCCCTGCCCCGTCTCCTGAAACCCGATCAGCGGACTGCGCCCCACCAGCCTATGCTGATGTATCCAGTAAAGCGACCCGCCCTCCATCTCCGCCACCCGCTTGGGCAAATAGCGCGTGGTCAACCGCGCCTCTTCGCCATGACTTTCCAGCCACGCACGCAGCGTCGCAGGACTTTCACTGCCAAAGGCGATCTTGGTGAGATGAAGCGGCATCAGCAGAAGATGGGCGCTGAACGCGAACGGTCAAGCCCCGTCACAAACCCCAGATCGTCGCCAGCCCAAGGAAGGAAAAGAAGCCCATTACATCGGTCATCGTCGTCACGAACACCGCCGAAGACACCGCCGGATCGACGTTGAACCGGTCCAGCGTAACCGGCACCAATATGCCCGCCAGTCCCGCGACCAGATTGTTGATCAGCATCGCCATCGCAATCACCAGCCCAAGATCGTAATTGCCGTAGATCAGCCCCACCGCGACCCCGATCAATATCCCCAGCGCCGTCCCATTGGCGCTCGCAATCCGGAACTCCCGCGCGATCTGCCGTATCGTGTTCGAACTGGTCAGCTGGTTCGTCGCCAGCGCGCGCACCGCCACCGCCATAGTCTGCGTCCCCGCATTGCCTCCCATGCCCGACACGATCGGCATCAGCACGGCCAGCACCACATATTTTGAAATGGTGGCCTGAAACAGGCCCACCACAGACGCCGCCAGCACCGCCGTGCCCAGATTTACCACCAACCAGGACAGGCGCGTGCGCACCGTCTCCAATATCGGCTGGTTGATGTCGCCCTCGCCCGCACCGGACAGGCGCAGGATATCCTCGCCCGCTTCCTCGGAGATGATGTGGACGATGTCATCGACCGTGATCATGCCGACCAGCCGCCCGCTCGCGTCCACCACGGCGGCGGAAATCAGCGCATATTTCTGGAAGCGCAGCGCCACTTCTTCCTGATCCATATCGACAGGGATCAGCGTCTGCTCACGCTTCATAACGTCGGCCATCGCGATAGATCGCGGGCAGGTGAGTATCCAGCTCAACTGGCAGGTGCCGATAGGCTTGTGCGCCTCGTCCACCACGAAGATTTCCCAGAAATCGGTGGTCAGGTCGCGATTGTCGCGCAGATAGTCGATCACCTGGCCGACCGTCATATGTTCGGGCACCGCGACCAGATCGCGCTGCATCAATCGCCCGGCGGACTCCTCTGGGTAAGCCAGCGCGCTTTCGATTGCCGCGCGGTCCTCCGGCTCCATCGCATCAAGGACGGCCTGCTGATCGGCCTCCTCCATATCCTCGATGATCGCGACGGCATCGTCGGTGTCGAGTTCAGCGGCAAAGTCCGCGACCTGCTGCGGCTCCAGCGCGTCGAGCAGGTCGTCGCGCACATAATCGTTAAGCTCGGACAGCACTTCCGCGCCGACCAGATCGCCCAGCGCGGCCGCCACTTCCCCGCGCCGGTCGGACGGGGTGAGTTCCAAAAGGTCGGCAATGTCGGCCGGATGCAACGGCGAAACCAGTTCGCGCGCGCGATCGCGGTCCTCATCTTCCACCGCGTCCAGCACGGCGGAAACAAATGCAGGCTTCAGCCGGTCATCCTCGTCATGACGGGATTCGGGCTGTTCAACGATCCTGTCGTCAACAGGCAGGTCGTCCGGCCGGGGTTCGGCCATATCGGCTCGCTCGCTCATCGCGTCCCCTACTGTCCGGTTCCTGTAACATTTGGCTGCTTTTGCTCATGAATGAATTAAAAGCAATGCCCCAAAGATTGATTGAGACGCTTCCATCCCGGTCCTAACGCTCTATATGGACCAACATTTCCCCACTCCCCCTCAAGAGGAGATTTCCATGGCCGAAGAAACGCTCACCCTTACCCTCGACAGCGGCGGCGACGTCGTGATCAAGCTGCGCCCCGATCTGGCACCCGGTCATGTCGAACGCATCTCTCAGCTGGCGAAGGAAGGCTTTTACGACGGCGTCGTCTTCCACCGCGTCATCCCCGGCTTCATGGCACAGGGCGGCGACCCGACCGGCACTGGCATGGGCGGATCGAAGCTCCCCGATATCAAGGCTGAATTCAGCCGCGAACCCCACGTCCGTGGCGTTTGCTCCATGGCCCGCTCATCGAACCCGAACAGCGCGAACAGCCAGTTCTTCATCTGCTTCGACGACGCGACCTTCCTCGACGGCCAGTACACCGTCTGGGGCGAAGTCACCTCCGGCATGGAACATGTCGACGCCCTGCCCAAGGGCGAACCGCCCCGCACCCCGGGCAAGATCCTGAAAGCTGCCGTTTCCTGATCAGGCGCAAGGGCGAGCGGAGTAATGTCCGCTCGCCCCGATATCATCGCGCCGCTGAAGCGTTGTTCCCGACCTCAGCCTCACCCTCAACCGGCGCAACATAAGCCCCGATCGTCTCGATATGCCACCGCCGGTCGGACTCGCTCGACCCCGGCACGTCATTGACCCGACGCAGCGTCACCTGCCGCAGCATGTACCAAGGCTTCCCATTGGCCGCGAGCCGCCCGTAAACCTGCACCGGCACCGTCACATAAAGCGACCCCGCCGCGCCCTCCATCTCACTGGGCGCCCCGACATGCGCATGAATTTCACTGAAATTACGGAATCGCCGGGCAAAGGCCTCGTCATCCTCCGCACCAACCGCGCCCTTTTCGCTCCACAAATCCTGCGCGTCGTCGAAGCGGCGTTCTTCCAACAGGCCATAATAGCCCTGCACAACCTGCGCAGCGCCTTGCGGTCCCTTGGGATCGATCGACCCTTCCTCGATCGGCGCCGCGTCCGGCGGCAATCCACCCGGAGTGCCCGGTTCAGGCGGCCTTAGCGGCTCCAGCGCCGCCTGCGCCTCCGCGCGGAAGCTGTTTTCCACCTGCGTCGCATTGGCGCCGTTGGCGAGATTGTCGATCGCGCTTTCCTCCCGCCCGTCACAACCGGCGAGCGAGAGGCATGTGATTAGCGTTACAGCGCCCCACCCAGCCCGCATCAGCGACGCAGCGTCCCGCGCCAGTGGTTTCCGTCGGAACTGCCATTACCGGAGCCAGAACCCGAACCTGAACCAGATCCCGACCCGGATCGGCCACCGCCCCAGCTGCCCCGCGGACTACCCGCACGCGGCTGGCTCTGAGCTGACGGAGGAGGAGCGGCAGCATCATTCCTGTCCCGCCCACGCCAGCGCCCATCTCTTACGGGGCGTCCATCGCGATAGAGCCTACCATCTTCCGGCCGCGCCAAACTGCCGCGCCAATGATCACCTCGTTCATTGCGACGGCCTTCCCAATAACGGCGCTGATCATCATTCCAGCGATGGCGCCGACCGCTGCGGTCAAAGACGTAATAGCCGCTGCCGGGATAATAATAATCCCCGTACCAGCCATAGCCAGGACCGTAATAGCCCGAACCATAATAGCCGGGGCCATAATAATCGTCGTAATAGCCACCGCCGTAATAGCCTGATCCCACGCTCACGCCGCCATAATAGCCGTCATCATAGGCGCAGCCGCCCAGTGCCACCGCACCGGCAAGGCTAATCGCAGCCAGAAACTTCTGTCCGGACCACGTCATTGCCTTTCTCCTTTTCTCCAATACAGACAGGATAACGTCTGCAGGTTGAATTGGTTGTGAATGAAAGCCAACTCTGTTCGTCGCGTGTCGGCATGCATATTCATGCGACCTTCATCTTATTGGATAGATTAGGATTTCTGACAACGGGCACGTATCGACGCGCCCCTCATTATCGGCTCGCGCCTCCCTTAAGAGGAGGTCAGGGGTTCGGGGCGGCATGGACTGCAGCCGTCCCGAATTCCCCCGATCACCCACTGTTGCGCAGCGCTGTAGCGATCGCATTGATCGACAGCTCGATCCCTTCCTTGATGCGCGGATCATCCTCCCCGCTGCGATGGCGTTTCATCAACTCCACCTGCAACAGGTTCAGCGGCTCGATATAGGGCAACCGCAACCGGATCGATTCATCCAGCTTCGGATTCTTCTCCAGCAACCGCGATTGCCCGGTCGCCGCCAGCAGCCCGTCATGCGTCAGCTGCCACCCCTCTCGAATACGCTTGAAAATCGCGCCGCCCGCCGCCTGATCCTCGACCAGCGGCAGATAATGCGCGGCAATCCCCAAATCCGACTTCGCCAGCACCATCTCCAGGTTGGCGAGCGCCGATTGCAGGAAAGACCAGCTCTGCGCCATGTCGGCCAGCAACGCCTTGTCCTTGAAAGCCTGAATCGCCTGCCCCATCCCATACCAACCGGGCAGCATGACGCGCGCCTGCGCCCAGCTGAACACCCAGGGGATGGCGCGCAAATCCTCAATCCGTGTGCTCTTCGTCCGGCTCGCGGGCCGCGACCCGATCTTCAGGCCTGAAATCTCCTGAATCGGTGTCAGCTGCCGGAAGAACTCCTTGAACCCCTGCGTCCCGTAAACAAGGTCCCGATAAGCCGCGAAAGCCGTCTTCGACAGCGCATCCATCGCCCCCGCAAATCGAGCCGCATCCCGATCGGAAATCCCCTCCGGCTCCAGACTGGCGAGCAAAGTCGCACTCGTCATAGCCTCCAAATTGGTCATCGCGACGTCGCGCGTGCCGAACTTCGCCGCGATCACCTCGCCCTGTTCGGTGATCCGGATGCGCCCCTGCACCGTGCCGCGCGGCTGCGCCTGTATCGCCGCGAAGGATGATCCCCCACCACGCCCCACCGCGCCGCCACGTCCGTGGAACAGCTGCATCGCCGTCCCCGCCTTTTCAAACACCGGGGCCAGCGCCTTGCTCGCCTGATACAGCCCCCAGGTGGAGGTGATATAACCGCCATCCTTGTTGCTGTCGGAATAGCCGATCATCACTTCCTGATGGCCTCGCTCCCGCACCACGCCCCTAATCTCCGGCAGACCGAAATAGGCAGCCATGATGTCCGGCGCGGCCTCAAGGTCGGCGATCGTCTCGAACAACGGCACCGCCATGATCGCCGCCGTCGCCGGGCCGCCATCCCTCCCCGCGCGCCACAACCCCGCTTCCTTCAGCAGCAGATTGACCTCTAGCAAGTCCGAAACGCTCTCCGCCTTGGAAATGATGTAGTGGCTGATGCAGGCAGGCCCGTAAGTCCTGTGCGCATCCGCCGCCGCCTGCACGATCGCCAGTTCGGAAGTCGTCTCCTCCGAATATTCCGAAAAGCGTGACCCCAAGGGCCGGTTGCTCGCCAATTCACGCCGCAGCAGCGCCACCCGCGCCTCCTCATCCAACGCGGCATAATCCTCCGCCACGCCAGCGACCTTCAGCAACTCGGCAACGACGCGTTGATGCACATCGCTATTCTGCCGCATGTCCAGCGTCGCAAGGTGAAAACCAAACGTCTCCACCGCCCGGATCAACCGCCCCAGCGCTCCCCCGGTCGCCAGCGCGCCATCGCCCTCACTCGCCAGCCCCTGTGCCACCGTCACCAGATCGCGCCGCAAATCCCCCGGCAGCGCATAAGGCTCGCCCGTCAATCGCGAAGGACGCGGTGGCTCCTTCCCCACCAACGCCCGGTAGGTCGCCGCCAGCCGCGCATAAATACCCGACAGCGCCCGGCGATAAGGCTCATCCCCTCGGCTAGGCGAGCTGTCCCCGCTCGCTTCCGCCAGATCCAGCACCGCCTGCGGCACCTGCGCGAGTTCCGTCGAGAGCGACAACTCAGCCCCCAGCGCATGCACCGCATCCAGATAATAAGCGACCGCCGCCTCACACCCGCGCCCCAGCGCCGACCGCAACTGCGGCGCCTGCACGAACGGATTGCCGTCCCGGTCCCCGCCGATCCAGTTTCCTACCCGCAGGAAGCTGGGCGGCCGCTCCCCCAACACCCGCTCCCACCGCGCATAAAGCGCAGGCAGCACGGGCAGGAACACGTCGCGGAAATAGGTCAGGACATTGTCGATCTCATCCTGCACGAACAGCTTCTGCCGCCGCAGCGGTCGCGTCTGCCACAGCAACGCGATCTGCCGCGCGATCGCCTCGTCCAGATTTTCGCCATCGTCGGTCTCTTCATGCCCCGCATCCTTCATCGCCATCAGGTCGGCGATGCGGTTCTTATGATCGATCATGCTCTTGCGCCGCACCTCGGTCGGGTGCGCCGTCAGCACCGGCACGATCAGCGCATGGTCGAGCAGCGCCATCACCGCATCGCGGCCAATCCCATGGGATTCCAGCCGCTCGATGGCCGACTTCACATCAGCATCCGGATCAGCCGCCACCCCCTGCCGATCCTCGGCCAGATTGGCGAGCATCGAAAACAGCATGAACCCGCGCACGAAGGACAATGTGTCGTCCAGGCTCAGCGCCTCCAGCCCGGTATCCACCACATCCGCGCCATGAATGCCCCGCGCCCGGTCAACAGAGGCCGAACGGATATATTCCGTCTGCCGATAGAGCCTCTCGCCGCCATAAGCCCGGATCACATCGCCCAGCAGACGGCCGAGGTAACGAATGTCCGGATTTTGCGTGACCGGAGGAACAGGTGAGGAAAGAGTCGCCATGAGATCGATGCTGCGCCGCAACAAGCTATGGGTCAAGGGAATCTGCGCTGTCGGGCCTCCTCCCCTCCTCCCGCGCACTTACCTCTCACCCGTTCGGGCTGAGCTTGTCGAGGCCCTCCACTTCTCAAGAAGTAAAGCCCTTCGACAAGCTCAGGGCGAACGGAGGAGTGAGACATGCCCACACTACCCTTGCGCGAACCCCACCGCCTGGGCCAAAGGAAGTCCGTGACCGCCACCATCAGCATAGGAACCGACGGCAACGGCAACCCCGTTCCGATCGACGTAGAGGAATTGCTCGCCACCCGCCTGCTCGTTCAGGGCAATTCGGGTTCCGGCAAGTCGCATCTCCTCCGCCGCCTGCTGGAAGAAAGCGCGCCCCTCGTCCAACAGGTCGTCATCGACCCCGAAGGCGATTTCGTCACCCTCGCCGATGAATATGGCCATGTCGTCATCGATGCCGGAGACTATAACGAACGCGAAATCATAAAGATGGCCGCGCGCATCCGCGAACATCGCGCCTCGGTGGTGCTTAGCCTCGAAAGCCTCGAACTCGAAGCGCAGATGAAATGCGCCGCGACCTTTCTCTCCACCCTTTTCGACGCCCCGCGCGACCATTGGTATCCCGCCCTCGTCGTCGTCGACGAAGCGCAGATGTTCGCCCCCGTCGCCGCCGGAGACGTCTCCGACGAAGCCCGCCGCCTCAGCCTCGCCGCCATGACCAACCTCATGTGCCGTGGGCGCAAGCGCGGCCTTGCTGGCGTCATCGCCACCCAGCGCCTCGCCAAGCTCGCCAAGAATGTCGCGGCCGAAGCATCCAACTTCCTCATGGGCCGAACTTTCCTCGACATCGACATGGCCCGCGCCGCCGACCTTCTCGGCATGGAGCGCCGCCAGGCCGAACAGATACGTGATCTCGAACGCGGCCGTTTCCTCGCCCTCGGCCCCGCCATCTGCCGCCGCCCCGTCGCGGTGAAGATCGGCACCGTGAAAACCAGCACGCGCGGCGGCACCCACAAGCTGATGCCGCCCCCCGCTGCCGCGACCGAAAATATGCAGGAACTGCTCTTCGCCAGCGCAGGTGAGGAGGACGTACCGCCCCCTCCCCCGCCGCGCGCCGAACCGCCGCCGCTCCCCGCCGAAGAACTGATGCGCGCCCTCGCCGCCGCGCCGCTGGCCAAGCCCGCCGCACCCGAACTCGACTTCGGCCAGAATGAGCCCGTCGTCATCGCCGTCCTCGAAGAAATCGTAGCCGACCTCGGAGACGCGCAACCCAGCGCCGCGACCCTCTATCAGGATTTCGGCGTCCGCTGCCGCATGAAGGGCCTGCGCACGCCCCCACTAGACCTCGCCGCCTTCCGCAAGCGTTTCGCTATGGCGCAGGCGGGCATGTTCGACGCCGCCGACCCGCGCTGGGATGACGCGATGAAAGCCGCCCAGCCTCTGCCGGAGGATATGCTCGCCCCCTTCCTCCTCATCGCCCGCGCCGCGATGCAGGGCCTGCCCTGCCCGGACGACAGCGCCCTCGCCCGCGCCTATGGCACCAGCTCGCCAGGCCGCGTCCGCCGCCTAATCGATTATATGGAAAAGATCGGCGTCATCGTCGCCCGCACCGACTTCGGCGGCCGCCGCTCGATCGGAGTCCCGCAACTCGGCCTCTCAACAGCCGCAGCCGAAGGATGACCATTTCCGTCCTCTTCGTCTGCCTCGGCAACATCTGCCGCTCGCCATTGGCCGAAGCCGCCCTCCGCGCCGAAGCCGAACGCGCGGACCTATCCATGGAAATAGACTCAGCAGGCACCGGCGACTGGCATGTCGGCTCCCCGCCCGACAAGCGTGCGCAGGCCGTGGCCCTGCGCAACGGCATCGACATATCCACTTATCGCGGCCGCCAAGTCACCGCGCAGGACTTCCACCGTTTCGACCACATCTTCGCCCTCGACGGGGAAAACCTCAAAAACCTCCGCCGCATCCGCCCGTCAGATGGCACCGCCGACCTCCGCCTCCTCATGGACCTGATCCCCGGCCGCGAAGGCACCAGCGTCACCGACCCCTATTTCGGCGAGGACGAAGGCTTCGATGAGACATGGGACGATGTAACTCGCGCAGCCCGTGCATTGATCAAACTGCTGCGAGACTGATTTATTTCACCCGGAGCCGCGAAGGCAAACCGGCCCGCGCAGCGCATTCCTCAAAACCTCGCATCCAACGTGCAGTCAGTAAGACGCACCCGCTCACCTCACACGCACCCTCTCCGCGTCTCCTCATGAAATAATATTCGCGCAGAGGTGCAGAGACCGCAGAGCAACGCCAGCGCAAAACCCCTCTGCGACCTCTGCGCCTCTGCGCGAAAATCAAAGCCCACAACAGCCGTTCAAGCAGCCGCCTTCACCCGCGCCCGATAAGAATGCAGCAGCGGCTCGGTATAGCCGTTAGGCTGCGCCACGCCCTCAAACACCAGCGCCCGCGCCGCCTGAAACGCCAGACTGCTCTCCTCCCGCCCGCTCATCGGCTGGTACAACGGATCGCCCGCATTCTGCGCGTCGACCTTGGCCGCCATCCGCCGCAGCGCCGCCTCGACCTCGTCTGCCGAACACACCCCATGCAGCAGCCAGTTCGCGATATGCTGCGAAGAAATCCGCAACGTCGCCCGGTCCTCCATCAGCCCCACATCATGAATATCCGGCACCTTGGAACAGCCGACGCCCTGGTCCACCCAGCGCACGACATAGCCCAATATCCCCTGCGCATTATTGTCCAGCTCATCGCGGACATCCTGCGCCGACCAGTTCACCCCCGCCGCCAGCGGTATCGTCAACAGCGTGTCCAACCCCGCCACAGGCTCCGCTTTCCGCTCCTCCTGCCGAGCAAAAACATCGACCTCATGATAGTGCGTAGCGTGCAAGGTTGCGGCAGTCGGCGAAGGCACCCAAGCTGTATTCGCCCCCGTCACCGGATGCCCAACCTTCTGCTCCAGCATGTCCGCCATCCTGTCAGGAGCCGCCCACATCCCCTTGCCGATCTGCGCCTTGCCCGACAATCCGCAGGCCAGCCCGATCTGCACATTGCGATCCTCATAAGCCTTGATCCACGCCGCGCCCTTCATCTCGCCCTTGCGGATCATCGGCCCCGCGCGCATCGACGTGTGGATCTCGTCGCCCGTGCGGTCTAGGAAGCCCGTGTTGATGAACACGATCCGGTCCCGCACCGCATGGATGCACGCGGCGAGGTTGGCGGAAGTCCGCCGCTCCTCGTCCATCACCCCAACCTTCAGCTGATGCCGCTCCAGCCCCAACAAATCCTCGATCGCGTCGAACAGCTCGTTGGTGAAGGCGACCTCTTCAGGCCCATGCATCTTGGGCTTCACAATATAGATGCTGCCCGCCCGGCTGTTGACGAAGCGGCCGTTGCGCCGAAGATCATACAAGGCGATCAGGCTCGTAACGATCCCATCCAATATCCCTTCAGGCGCCTCCGCCCCATCGGCCAGCCGCACCGCAGGCGTCGTCATCAAATGCCCGACATTGCGCACGAACAGCAAAGACCGCCCCGGCAGCGTGAACGCACTTCCATCCGGCGCGACATAAGAACGGTCGCCATTCAACCGCCGCGTCATCATCGCGCCATTCTTCTCGAAGCTGTCCTCCAGGTCGCCCTTCATCAGGCCGAGCCAGTTGGCGTAGGCGGCAACCTTGTCCGCCGCATCTACCGCAGCAACGGAATCCTCCAGATCGCAAATGGTCGACAGCGCCGATTCCAAAACAACATCGGCCAGATGCGCCGGGTCATCCCGCCCGATCGGATGGCTTGCGTCGATCACCAGCTCAATATGCAGCCCATTGTTGCGAAGCAGGATGTTATCCCCTGCCCGCCCGGCCAGTTGCGCGGGATTGCGCAAGACCGGCGTGCCACCCGCCCAATCGGCCCAGCTTCCTTCCGCCAGAGGAACCGCCCGATCCAAGAACGCCTTGGCCCAGGCAATCACCTGTGCGCCGCGCGCCGGATCATAGCCCTTGCCCGCCGCCGCGCCGGGGATCGCATCGGTCCCGTACAGCGCATCATAAAGGCTGCCCCAACGCGCATTGGCCGCGTTCAACAGGAACCGCGCATTGAGGATAGGCACCACCAACTGCGGCCCCGCCAAGGTCGCCAGTTCCGCGTCCACCCGGCCCGACCCGATGGAAAAGGGCGCAGGCTCCGGCACCAGATAGCCGATCTCAGTTAGGAATGCCCGATAAGCCTCCGCATCAAAGGGCCGCCCCGCCTGCTCGCAATGCCAGCTATCGATCTGCGCCTGAATCGCATCGCGCTTTTCCAGCAGGGCCGCGTTGCGCGGCGCGAACCGCGCGAAAATTCCCGCAGCGCCCTGCCAGAATGCCTCCGCCTCAAGCCCCGTCCCCGGCAGGACATCCTCATCGATAAAGCGCGCCAGCTCGGCGGCGACCTTCAGGCCCGATTTCTCGATCATCCCGCCCATGGGCAACTCTCCATCCAAAATACCGTGGCAAAAGCCTATAGACCCCCGCCCATCCTCGCACTAGACAATAAGAACTCAAAGCATCTGTTCCTCATAGGAAAAGATCATCGATGGATCCCGATTATCTTCTCTTCGCCCGCGCGGTAGAGGCAGGCAGCCTTTCGGCGGCAGGCCGCATATTGAACATCTCGCCCGCCATGATGTCGAAACGCATCTCCCGGCTGGAAGCGCGGCTTGGCGTCCGCCTCATCCATCGCACCACGCGGCGCCTTGCCCTGACGGAGGAAGGCGCCAGCCTGCACCGCGATCTTGTCGCCATCCTCGACGCCATCCAGCAGGCCGAAGATCGCGTCACCAACCGCCATCGCACGGCGTCGGGGCCGTTGCGCATCTCTGCCCCCACCTCCTTCGGCCGCCTACACGTCGCGCGCCATGTCGCCCGCTTCCTTCAACAGCATCCACGTGTCGACCTCCAACTCAACTTGACCGACGCCTATGAAGACCTCCTCGCCCAGCGGATCGACGTCGCCATCCGCATCACCAGCGACATTCCCGCGCATCTGGAGGGGCATCGCCTCGCCGCCAACCGCCGCATCCTGTGCGCCAGCCCCGCCTATCTCGCGGCGCATGGCCTGCCGGAAAAGATCGCCGACCTGGCCCATCATCACCTGCTCGCCGCCGAAGGGCAGCTGCCATGGCGGCTCGTCAACGGCCGCGCGCGCAAACTGGTCGATGGCCAAAGCCGTGTCCGCACCAACAGCAGCGAAATCGTGCGCGAACTCGCCCTGACGGGCGTCGGCATCGCGTTACGCTCGCTCTGGGACGTGGGCGACCTGATCGGGCAGGGCAGCCTCGTCCGCGTCCTCGATAGCTGGGAAGGACCCGAGGACCTCGCCGTCCACGCCGTCCACCCCCGCGCCGCAGGCCGTCCCGCCGCCGTAGACGCCTTCATCGGCTTCCTGCGCGACATCTTCCGCGATGCATCGTGGAACCGGGGCGACTGATAGCAAGAAGCACCTTGGCGCCACCCGCCCAACTGCCTGAAAAGCGTAGAAATCCCCTCCTGAAATCATTTGCAAGCCGACTGTCAAAAAACAGAAGCTTTCCCCTGTTAACCTGCGTAATAGCAGCGGGAAACAGGCCGATGTTATCGTTCGAGCCATAAGAAATTGAGAGAGGATAAGGGCCATGCGCCCCAATGACGCGTCACATTTTTCCGCCTGCGCCGCCCAGGAAGCGCGGCAAGCCAGGGAAGCGCGCCTGCGCGGCGCCGACCAGGCCACCATCGCCCTCCACAACGAACGCGCCGTCCGCTACCAAGCCATGGCGCTGCGCCTTCAGCGCGAGCGCAGCGCGACCCTGAACTGATCCATCGGCCATCCCCTCTCCCCTTCAGGGGTCGGCCAGAGGCACGTGACTCTGGCCGAGGTGCCGACCCCGGCGAAGGCGGGGGGAAGGCGGGAGAGGGGACTGTAAAGCAACCCACGTTACTCCCCTCTCCCCAACCCTCTCCCCTAAAGGGGAGAGGGAGTAACCCCACTTGCCCCACCTCACCACCTCCGCTATCGCCCCCGTCACTCGGGGCAACCCCGGGTATGATCGCGCCGGTGCCTCGAAAGAGGCTTAAAAGGGAACATGGTAAAGGAGGCACCCGCCTCCCCAAGCCAGGGCTGTCCCTGCAACTGTAAGCGGCGAGCGCGATGCACATCGCCCCACCTCACAGGCAGGTTGGGGCAAGTCACTGGGCCGGACGCTAAATCCTGCGAGGCCTGGGAAGGCCGTGCATCAAGCGATGACCCGCGAGCCAGGAGACCTGCCAGCGTCTGGTCGCTCTTGCCTTGGTCCAGGGGATGGCCGCGGCACGGTAGTTTCCGTCTGAGCGACGAACGAGCGGCAAGAGGCCGCTTCGGTGACGCTGGCGGCCGCCTTTGGGGGCGTCCGGTCGCTCGCGCGCGCCGGTCGTCGTCGGGCGACAGGTCTCTTGCCGGATGTCGCCAGACGCCCGGAGTGCATAAAGTGAAACTACTCAATCAACTCCACCGCGCCGCCTGCGCGCTGACCGCCACGCTCCTTCCCTTGCCCGCCTTCGCCGCCGATGCGAACGACGCGGGCGACGACGCCGACACCATCATCGTCTTCGGCCGGGGCGAGGACAAGATCGGCACCGCCCATGCGGCCAGCGAAGGCAGCATCAGCGGCGCGGACCTGCTCGTCCGCCCGCTGCTGCGCGTTGCCGAATTGCTCGAAGCCGTACCGGGCATGGTTGCGGCCCAACATTCGGGCAGCGGCAAGGCCAATCAATATTTCCTCCGCGGCTTCAATCTCGACCATGGATCGGACTTCACCACCTATATCGACGGGGTTCAGATGAATTTCCGCAGCCATGGCCACGGCCAGGGCTATCTCGACTTGAACGGCCTCATCCCCGAAATCATCGCGCGCGAGGATTTTCGCAAAGGCCCCTATCGCGCCGATGGTGGCGACTTCGCGCTCGCGGGTGCGGCCTATATGACCACGATCGACGGCTATGACCGTCCATGGGTCGCGGCGGAGGGCGGCTCCTTCGGCTGGCGCAGGCTGGCATCAGGCGGCACCGTAAAGGCGGGCGCAGGCAATCTCACCCTCGTCGCCCAAGCCAAGGCTTATGACGGCCCGTGGCAGGAGGCTGAACATCTGCGCCATTATGCGGGCTTCGCCAAATATACGCTTCCCGCTGGGGCCGGTAAGATCGACGCCACGCTGCACGCCTATCGCGCGACATGGCGTCCGACCGAACAGATCCCCGAACGCATCATCGGCACGCCGCTTTGCCCCGATGTCTTCTGCTCGCCCGATCCATCGGCGCGCGGTGAGACGACGCGCATCATCGGCAATCTTGCCACCGTTCAGCCGACATGGCGCGCCAATCTCTACGCGCAATATTACGACTGGACGATGTTCTCCAACCCCACCTACACCGATCCCGACGGCACCAGCGCACAGATCGAGCAGTTCGACCGCCGCTGGATCCTTGGCCTGACCGGCGAAAAACGATGGGACCTTGGCTCGGCGCTGCAACTGAAGCTCGGCACGGAAAACCGCTATGACGCGATCGGCAATGTCGGCGTCAACCGCACCGCCGTCCGCACCTTCCTCTCCTCGCTCGGCCGCTACCGCGTGAACGAAGCCTCCGCCGCTCTCTATGGCGAAGCGACGCTGACCCCGCTGCCGGGCCTGCGTCTGACGGGCGGCCTGCGCGGCGACTATTATCATTATTCGGTCACAGCAAAGGACGCCGACGCCGACGCGTTGGGCGAAGGCAGCGGTTCCGACACGCTCCTCTCGCCCAAGGCCGCGATCGCCTGGCGGCTCAATCCCAGCATCGAACTTTACGCCAATTGGGGCCGGGGCTTCCATTCCAACGATGCGCGCGGCGCGGTCAATGTGGACACGCCCGTACCGTTGCTGGTGCGCGGAACCGGCAAGGAACTGGGCGCGCGCGTCCAGCTGCCCGGCTTCACCTTCACCGCTACCTATTGGTGGCTGAATGTGGGCAGCGAGTTGCGCTTCGTCGGTGACTCCAACGCGGTCGAACCCACCGGTGCCAGCCGCCGCCACGGCTATGAGCTTGTCGCTTTCTGGCGCCCGCTCCCCTGGCTCGCCTTCGACGGCAACTACACCGCCAGCCACAGCCGCTACACCAATGGCGACCATATCCCCAACGCCTTCAAAAACGCCGCCTCCGCCGGGGCCGCCATCGTGTTCGATCCATGGGAAGCCAGCATCCGCGTCCGTCACCTTGGCCCCTCGCCGCTGATCGAAGACAATAGCGTGCGCGATTCCGGTAGCACGGTCGTCAACGCGCGCGCCGCATGGAAAGGAAAACGGGTGCAAATCTATGCCGAACTGCTCAACATCCTTGGCAGCCGGGACAAGGACATCGCTTATTATTACGAGTCCTACCTTCCCGCCGCCGATGTGGAGCCTGTCGAGGGAAGGCTGAGCCGCGTCGTCGAACCGCGAACGGTGAGGGGCGGCGTCAAGTTCAGCTTCTGATGCTGGGGAAGGCCGCTTCTAGAAAGAGCCCGCGGCCTTCCCGATCAATGGCTTACATAATGAACGGCGATGTTTATAAAGTAAAAGTGGACAGGGCAACAGTCAAACCGCAATAGAATACATGATAAATACCCGTGGAAATTTTGAGACGTAGTTGACGTCTTTTCGCCTCTATGCAATTTTCCCCTTCGGCAATCTGGACAAAGAATCAGTAGCCTGGAGAGGATGCCAATGAAGCACGCACCATTAAGGGGCGCCGTTTTTCACGCGATATTGCGTGACTGCCTGGAAGCACAGCGCCCCCCCAAGGAAACAGAAATACAACTGATCGCCTGCAAGATATGGCAGGACAGTTTCGCGGCGATCACGCACAAGAACTGGCACGATCTCGTACCGGACGGCGAGGAGTATGAATACACCATCAACGCCGCGCGCATGGCCTTCGGCCTGCACACGACCAACACTGCGGCCTAAATGGATAGCCCAACCCGCTTACTCCGACGATTGTCGGATCAAAGCTGAAACTGGGTTATCCATTCGCAGATGAGGGCGGGCTTGCTCTCACCTTCGACCTCTACCGTCGCCTCGGTGGTCAGCTGAATCTGCCCCGGCCGCTTTTCGACGATCTCCAGCGGCTTGAACCTTCCGCGCACACGTTTGCCGGATCGAACGGGCGCCAGGAAACGCAGCTTGTTGCTCCCATAATTAATCTCCGTAGCGCCGTCGGGAACGATGTCGCCTCGCGCATCCGCACATAGGTGCGGCAGGAGTGAAAGCGTCAGGAAACCATGAGCGATCGTCCCGCCGAAGGGTGACTGCCTCGCGCGCTCCGGATCGACATGAATATATTGATGATCCTTGGTCGCTTCGGCGAACTGGTCGATCATCTCCTGACTGACCAGGAGCCAGTCCGACACATCTTCCTCGTCCGCCCGCGTCTGAAGATAATCGAGAAACTGGCTCATTCCATTCATCTCCCACGCTGCTCCAAGAGCGAAACTATGCACAAGCATGCGCGAATGCGATAGGAAAATGCTCCAATGGTGACGAGGGTCAGTTGGACCTTGTCAGCGGCGTCGAGTTACTTACCCTTGCCCAAAAGAATAAGCTGGAGAGGCCATGACTGGAGAAGACAAGAAGCTTCGGCTGCACGAAAGCCGTGCAGCCGAAGAGTCGAGGGATGGATATCGATCGCAGAACCATCCACGATCAAACATCGCGGAATATGATCTAGCGCCGTCACCGACCCACATCATCCTTGCAGCGTGGGAAGGGATCATCTGATGAGCCCCACTCATCCGTCCAACGACCCTTTCGGAATGGAACATGAACTGCTGCTGGCAGCACTCCGGCGGCGGCTACGAGCGGCGGGCCTGACTCAGGCCGACGTCTCGAAAAAGCTTGGCGTGGGCACCGCTACCGTCAAACGATGGCTGCATGGCCGCGGGCTGGGTTTGCGCACCTTGTCGCAGCTATGTGCGCTCGCCGACACCACGCTCACCGAAATCGCCGAAGAGGCCGCCGTGCGCGATCGGTCATCCGACAAGCTGACGCTGGCGCAGGAAAAGGCGCTGACCACAAGCCCCGAACTATCCACCATTTTCTTCATCATCGTCACGGGTTGGCCGGTGTCCGAAGCCGAGGAAGGCTTTGGCATACCACCTGAACATATCGCGCAACATGTCGAACGGCTGGAAAGGCTGGCGCTGATCGATCGCCTGCCGGGAGGACGTCTGCGCGCGCGGCTGGACCCGGCCCATGTGTGGCAACGCGAACCCATGCGCAGGCATTTCGAACAGCATATGAAGCATCTGTTCTTCAGTCTGGACTATGGGGACCCAGATACGATCTTCGGCGTGGAAACGGTCAAGCTGTCGCCCGTGGGCGTCGCGCGCGTCGCCGAAAGGATCGAGCGTTTCAGGGCCGAACTACGGGAAATCGCGCAGGCGGATCGTCGCACCTCGGCCCTGCCCGGGGAATGGTACGCTGTTCTTGCAGTGGCATGTCCGGTAGCGCCGCTAAAACCTCGCTGATTGTGGACGACCCTTGACGAAGGGATCATTTCAAGACACGCTGCATGCAAACAAGATAGCTCGGCCGAAGAGCTGATCGGTGGCCGAAGCTGTCAGGAGAGGATGCAGAAAGGACTCGCGGCCATGTGCCGCAGATCAGGCTGCATCATGAACAATATAATGGCGGAACACCGCCAAACGTCCGTTTCCGGATGCGCGCACGCGTGTTCGGCCCCGGATGGTGGACCGCGCTTCTAAACAGAGCACGGCCCGTATCGAGGGATGGCATCGCCCGACGAAAGGAAGGGATTGCCATGCGTTCATCTATTGCCGTTGCGTTAGCGGGCATCATCGCTCGAAACGACAGCGGCTCTGGCGCAGACTGCCGACCCGGCCCCACAGGCTGCGGTCCAACGGCAGTTGGCCGAGATGCTAATGACAGCGCAACGGCGCGAGGAACGCCAGCAGGGGGCGCCCGTCGCAGTGAGCGCCATCGGCGCGGAACAACGCGACCGACTGCGCATCAGCAACGTGCAATCCATGGCAAGGTATCCACCGGCAATGTCACGAGAGGGATATTGAGCAGCATTCCCTACAAAGCAGAAACGTTGACCGCAGCTGCGAACGCGGGCGCACCTATGGTGTTGAGCTTGGGGTAAGTTTCTAAAAGACAGAATGAAGAGGAGAGAGATGATGGAAAACGAGATTTCAGCGCGCGTAAGCAGCGCGGATTTTGAATATTATAATGGCTCGGGGCCGGGCTTCACCACCGAAAGCTCCGTCTTGATCAGTTCTTCGCCCTATCTCAACCACCCGCAACTGCGCGCGCTGATCGCTCAGGAAATGCTGCGGCGGAATGGCGCTGAACTGCCTAACACCGCCTATATTCCCGATGTCGTTAAGATATTGATGGAGCTAGAAAACTGGCCCCGTATCTTCCAGCTGTTCGAGGAAGAAAAGGCGCGCCTTCCTGAATTCAAGACATGGCTGGACGGCAAAAAAGTCTCGCTGTTCAAGAATGAGGAACTGGCAGGCGCGGAGCCCGGCACGCTACGCGCCGTGATCTACGATTTCGTGGTCAACAGCGGCTATAATATGGACCATTTCTTCCAGGGGATGGAGATAGAGACCGATTTCGACTTCTATATGAAGGAGCGGACCCATACCCATGATATCGAACATATGATCACGGGTTTTGAAACAAATCATGCCGGTGAAATAGCGCTGCTGGCAGCGAACATGCGGGCGATTTATAAATATTTCACGCCCGAACTCGCATCCTTCTTCAACCGCGTCGGTTCCTATCTGCGCGCCAAGACAATGATGAAGAGCGGGCTTTTCTATCCGGAATCGGTGAAGATAGAACTGGACGCCGAAGACATTGGCGCAGCACAAGGGCGTAACTGGAAGCACCCCCTCTTCCTCATACCCTATCGCGATTATCTCGATTGGCAGGTCACTGATATTCGCGAGGAATTCGGCATCACCAATCCGCCAAAGCCCGGTGAATGGGCATGGACTACCGCAATCAGCGAAGACCCCAGGCCAAGCCATCAGGGCATGCCCTCCATGGCGGCGGAGTGAAATCAGGACTGGCGCTGCTCCTCTAATGAGGGGCAGCCGCCACCTACATTGCCGCGAAGTCGATCACCGTTACAGCATCGCTGCCGTCCCAGTCGCGGGCCGCCGCGATCCCTGCTTCGCACATGCCGCGCATATCGGGACCGCAGATAAATTCGAACATTTGCCCCGGCTCGCCGGGGACGCGCAAATAGGCGACGCGCGTGGCAGGGTTATGCGCCGTGAAAAGCACTTCCATGCCCCCCGCCACCGCCGTTTCAACGGCCGCGTCCAGATCATCGACTATGCGGGCGATGTGATGAAAGCCTAGCAAGCGCGACCCATCATCAGCTCGATAGGGTGACGGGGCGTCGTTGGTGGCCTCGATCAACTCAATTTGCACGCCATCCTGATAGGATAATCCGACATGCATGGTGACCCGCGTCGGCTCGCCACGATATTGGCCATCCAGCGCGACATTGCGGAATAGGGTCCATGGACCCACGCCCGAATGACTGATCCAGCGATTTATGCTGGCATCGAGATCGTCCACCAATATCCCGATCTGGTCGATCGCGCCGAATTTAGCCAAATCCATATTCCTATTTGCAAGGACAGGGTGCGAACGGCATGCACCGCCCGCACCCCTTCTTTTATTCAGCGGCTTCCAACGAAGCCAGCGCGTCGTTTGCGGCGGCGGTGGGCACCAAATATTCGCCCGGACGCGCACCGGTATAGCTGTTGCCGTCGAAGGTCTTGACTCCGTTCACCAGCGTCAGCCGCATCGGCGCCGCCGGACGGGTGAAGCGCCAGGTCGTCCCCCCGTCGCCATCGGGCACGTCGAACCGCTTCTCCATATTGCGATATTCGACCTCGCTCAGGTTGAAGACGGCAATGTCGGCGCGCCGCCCGACCTTGATCTCGCCCGTATCGTGCAGGCCGAAGAAATTGGCGAGCTTGCCCGTCTTCACATGGATCGCCTGCTCAAGCGTCAGCAGCCCTTCCCGCACATATTTGGTGAAAAGCAGGATATTCTCGCCACCACCGCACAGCATCTGAAGATGCGCGCCCGCGTCAGAGATATTCCCCACCGTCTGCGGGTCCAGCATCAGCTGGATGGTCAGCTCCTCATCCTTCGGGAAGGGCGCCATGTGCACAGTCGATTTGGTGCCATTCTCAAGAATCCACTGCGCCATCGCGTCCGAACGATGCAACCCGCGCGCATCGGCGAACTCCTTCAGCGTTCCGCCGACTGGCCCCGCGCCATTCTCGCTATCCAACAGATACAGGTCCTGCGGATTATTCATCGGCGAATGCGGCCAGGCCTTGGTGTCCCAGCTTTCCCGCGCCCGCGCCCGCCAATCGGGATCGGCAAGCAGGCGCGCCTTTTCCTCATGCGTTTCGGCCAGCACGACTTCATGCCAGACATAATCATTGGACTGGGCGAAGATCAGCGACTTGACGAGGCTCAGCGTGCTGGTCGGCGACACATGCGCATAGCCGGGCCAGACATCGATCCCTTCTTCTTTCAGCTTCGCAAGGGTGTCCTGCAATCGGGGCAGAATATCCTTCTGGAATTCCAGCGTTGGAACAGCACCCGCCACCTGCATCCGGATCGCCCGGCCTTTCGTCAGCCGCCCAAGCCGCTCCAGGCTTTCCGGTCCGGTCTTGCGCATGAAGGTGTCGATGATGACCTGATAGGTGGTGCCGGGATAACGCTCCATCACGGCGAATAGCGCTTCGAACTCCGCATCATCCGCGAGCAATGTGGGGATGGCGCGGTCGTCGCCATCATGGTCGTGCAGATTGTCCGACAGCCCAAGCGCGCCAGCGGCCAGCGCATCCTCCAGCAGTTCGGCCATGCGCGCAATCTCTTCAGCCGTTGCCTCGCGGTCCCACGCTTCGACACCCATCGCCGCAAGACGCAGGGCAATATGACCAACGAACGCAGAGTAATTGGCAGGCAGGCTGATGTTGCGCTCCATCGATGCCTTATATTCCGACCACTTCTCCCAGTCCCATGGGACGTTCTGAAGGAAGGGCTTCAACGGAATATCTTCGAAGAAGGAGAAAATCTTGATCATCTCCAACTGCGCGGCCTTCTCCTTCGAAAGCGGCGCTGCACTGAAGCCGCAATTGCCGAGGATCACCGTGGTCGCTCCGTTGCCGGGCAGCGGATCAAGATCCGGTTGCCACCACATCGTCGCGTCATAATGGGTGTGGCTTTCGATGAAGCCCGGCGTCACATAGCTGCCGCTGGCATCCACCACTTCCTCAGCGGCGGTGGCGGTCAGACCCGCGCCGATCTCGGTGATTCGGCCGCCTGCCACGCGCACGTCAGCAGCATAGCCGGGCGCGCCTGTGCCATCGACCACCGTGCCGCCACGGATCAACATGTCCGTCATCTCTCTCTCCTCTTGAGGCTTGTTTTCCCTTGAGCCGAAGCCATTGCATCTGTGTCGCCTCTTAGGGGCGATCGTGCTGGATGCAGGCTATCGCGACCCGGCCGACCACTGCAAGTTCACTGCCGGACAAGTGGGCGACAGGATCATCGGGTGATCCCGACCGGGATTGATCGGTGATCCCATCGATCGGGATCAGGATGCATCGGTCAACTGGAAGCCATCAAGGCCCGGCGGCGCAAAGCGCCCTGATCAGGACGCGAAATTTTCCCATCAAGCCGCCGATTGAAGCCCTGCCTCGACTCCCTGATCCTCAATGCCCGCAGCTCTCGGGAGCCGTTCAGGCTCCATCATCAGTGCGACAAAATGCCACCACGCAGGGGTAGCGGGACGTAGCGCCAACAACTGCCCCTGACGGCGCACCGCGATCCAACGGCCATCTTCGCGTTCAAATTTCCAGTGGGAATCGCAATTGAGCGGGACCTGTTCAAATTCAGGCGCACCATTTTGCCGAGGACCGATCGCCCGGAGTTGACTGGGAACTTCGCGGCAAACGCCTCCGGGAAACTCGACGAGAACGGACATGATCTACTCCATGCCAGCGGGTGGTCAAACCGCCGCCTCGTCCAAACGCACGACAAGTGATTGAGTTCTCGAAATAAGGAAAGAAGATGACGCATCATGTTCGGGATAGGGCCATCGGAAGCAGCAGAGCCGCACTCGCACAGGCATCAACAGTCACGCCGAACCCCGCATGTCCGGGGTTCGGCGTGACATTCAATCGTCAGTCGACATTCTCGATCACCAGCGCGATGCCCTGACCGCCGCCGATGCACATGGTGATAAGGGCATAGCGGCCGCCGATCCGCTTCAGTTCATAAACGGCCTTGATCGTCAGGATCGCGCCGGTCGCACCGACAGGATGGCCAAGGGCGATGCCCGACCCGTTCGGGTTCAGCTTTTCCCCATCGAACTGCAACGCGTTGGCTACCGAAAGAGCCTGCGCCGCAAAGGCTTCGTTGGCTTCGATCACGTCCATCTGATCCAGTGTCAGCCCGGCCCGCTTCAGGGCAACCGGCACCGCCTTGATCGGGCCTTCACCCATATATTCCGGCTCCACGCCCGCATGGCCCCAGGCAAGTATCTTCGCGATCGGCTTCAACCCGCGCCGTTCCACTTCGCTTGCCGTCGCCAGGACGACGGCGGCCGCGCCATCATTGATGCCGGACGCGTTGCCTGCGGTAACCGTGCCATCCTTTTTGAACGCAGGACGCATGGCGGCCAGCGTCTCTGCGCTGGTGTCGGCGCGGGGATGTTCGTCCGTGTCGAAAATGGTCACGCCCTTGCGCGTCTTGACCTCGACCGGCACGATCTGTTCCTTGAACCGGCCTTCCGCGATAGCCCGCGCCGCGCGCTGATGCCCTTCAACCGCCAGCGCATCCTGCTGTTCGCGCGTGATGCCATGCCGTTCGGCGCAGTTTTCCGCCGTCACGCCCATATGGTATCCGCCGATCGCATCCTGAAGCCCGCAGACCAGCGCGTCCTCTACCGGATTGTCGCCCATCTTCCGGCCCCAGCGCGTGCCATGATCATGATAAGGCACATTGGACATTGATTCAGCGCCACCCGCGACGGTGATCGACGCTTCGCCCAGCTTCATCATCTGCGCGGCCGATACGATCGCCTGTACGCCCGATCCGCAAAGCCTGTTCAATGTCAGCGCCGGAACCTCAAACGGGACGTCTGCCTGCAAGGCGATGACGCGCGACAGCATGCCATCGCGGGCACTAGTCGGCATCACCTGACCCATCACGACATGCTCAACGTCGGAAGCCGACACACCGGCACGGGACAGCGCTTCCTTCACGACGATGCTGCCGAGCTGCGAAGGCATGAAGGACTTCAGCGAGCCGCCGAAATCGCCAATCGCCGTCCTGACGCCGCTGACAATGTAGATATCTTCCATCTCTGATCCTCTGAGCAATGGGATGCGCCGTTCCGCACTTGCAGGCGCTCATGCGCCCCCACACGCAACTGTCAAGGACAATGCGCACCCTGCCACATGGGTGGCGGCGGCCCGTGAGCATATAGGAACGGCTGTGCTTTCAGACCAGATCAGCCGCGACATATGGCCAAATCCCGGTCGGCCCGTTACGAACAAACCCATGACCAGCACCGTCCAGCGCGCCATCAGCGAACATGTCGTCCAACGCACCAGCAAGGGACAGCGCACCGCCGACCGCTTGCTCGACACGGCGGAACTGCTGTTCGCGCAGAAGGGCTATGAAGCGACCGCGTTACGCGACATCGCAGCAGCGGCAAATATCCAGCAGCCCGGCCTGTACAAGCATTTCGAAAGCAAGGACGCCCTGTACCGGCAGGTTCTGCAACGGGCGCTCCAACCCTTGGCTGACGAGATGGAGGCAACAATCAGCCGCTCGCCGCGAGAAGCCTCCTTTCGCACGCTGTCCGACAAGCTGATCGATGTGTTGGCACAGCATCCCAATGTGTCCATGCTGCTTATCCGGTCGATCCTGTCGCCCCCATCGGATCGGGATGAAATCGGCATGGCCTGGGTAGAACGGCTGATGGATTATGGACGGCGGATCACACGCGCGGCTGAGGTAGAGCCTCCGGCTGAGGATCTGATCCTCCAGATCGTTGCCATCTTCAACATGATGTTCGGCTATTTCTGGGCCGCCCCTCTTTCTCGAGGATTGGCAGGCATTGACCCCCTCTCTCCAGCGATGATCGAGCGGCAAAAGGCGCTGCTCAGCCGATTTATCGCGACGATCGAACAGGACCAGCCTGACGGGAAAGCCACGGCAGGCGCCTCACCGGAATAGCGGTCAACATGCATCTGCCTTGTTTCCGATCCGTAACGCCTTAAACTGCCCTCTCACATTTCCCGAGGCGGGGACGCCGACCGCCCAGCATGGTCCCGGAGTAATAGTACAAACGATGTCCGCCACCCGTCTTTCCAGCGTCGGTCGCCGCGCTTCCATCATCGCAGCGGCCAGGGCGGTTTTCGCGCGCCACGGGTTGGAAGGCGCGCGGACGCAGCAGATCGCCCGCGCCGCAGGTGTGTCGGAAGCCCTGCTGTTCCGGCATTTTCCTACCAAGACGCATATCTATCGGGCCGTATTGCGCGAGGTGATCTCAGACCAGAATAGGGTCTTCCGGTCATTCGGTGACGCCGAAGCCAGCACAGAGGGCTTGCTCGAAATTTTGCTGCGCACCTTCAGATATGCAACCGCCGGGATGTACGCCCTCAATGCAGAAGGCTTGCGCATGGTCTTGGGCAGCCTTGCCGGCGACGGAGGCTACGCTCGCCTCGTCTATCGCCGGGCCTTGCGCCTGACACTGCCCAATCTGGAAAAGGCGTTGCAGGCGGCAAGGGCCGACGGGGGAATCTCCGGAGAGGCGCTTTCGACGACGAATGTCGGCGCTTTCATAGAACATGTCAGCACGATGATGCTGGTGGCGCGCTGCCATGAAAAGACTGCGATACCCTATGAGGAAGATCGCGTGTTGCGCGACGCGATCCTCTTCTGCGCACGCGGGCTTGGCGTAGCGGAACCACGCATCCAGCAATTTCTGGAGCAGATGAAATCGTGCGAGCCCGAAACCGCAGCATTCATCCGATCGGGAACGCCTGTCACACCGTAGGATGTGAATTGGGAACCTTCTTCACCAGCTTCTGCGGATTCGAGACAGGCTCAAAGCACCGCCATGAACCCATGCAGGAACATCGACGCCGCACGTTCCGCATAATGCCGCCGTTCAATCTTTGAGATGGAATGCCCGCCCGCCAGCAGACGGTTGCCCCGCATCGCAAGCACCAACAGTTGGCGTGCGTGCCAGTCCGCACTCTCCTTGACGCTCAGGCTTTCCAGCCAGGGGATCAGACCCGTCACCCACGGCCTTCGCAGGATAAGGTAGACGTCCCGCGCCAATGCAGCGTCCCGACGCGACTGACTAATGACGACGCGGTGCAACCGGATGGAAAGACTGGAAGCCAGGTTATCCAGGGCCGCTTCAACATAGCGGCTTAATCCCGCCGGATCGGCTTCCCCTAATGGCAACACTGGCGGCCTTGCCTCACGCGCGCAGTCTTCGGCCATTATGCGCATGGCAGCTGCAAACAGCCCGGCCTTGCTGGCGAAGTGCCGGTAGAGCGTACCCCGCCCCACCCGTGCCTCTTCCCCGATAAGGTTCAGGTTGGCGCCTTCATACCCCTCATCCAGAAAATGGCGCCCTGCTACATCCAGCAAGGTCCGAATATGAGGAAGCGGCTCCTCACGCAGTGGCGGCTCGGCGTCGAATAACGGCTCCGGGGAAGGCAAGCCATTCGGCTCTCCCGGCCGGATACCCTGAGCGAAAAGCGCGACCGATTGTTGCGCTATCCGCTCGCGATGTTCTGGCGAAGCGGGAGGAAAGCCCATGAGGACAACCGGGCCTTCCACCGCCAGCGATCCAAAATCCAGCGCCAGTTCCAGCGGCACCGGGCGGTCAACGCCCTTCTCCCTTGCATACTCCTCCAGTGCCAGCCGCACAGGCTCCAGCCGCATGCCCTGCCCGCTTTGTAGTGATGCTGCCAGGTCCGGCATCTTGTGTGCCACGCCCGCCGCAACCCAAAGCGCGCCGAACATGCCCTGATCCAGCGCCGAATCAAGAATCGCCCGCGCGAGTCCCGCCAGTTCCGATCCGCCAGTAGCCGCGCTTTCATGCACCGCCGCCGCGCGAGCATCGAACTCCGCGCCCTGCGCATCCAGCGCCGCCCGGAACAGCGCTTCCTTGTCGGCGAAATGGCGGTAGATTGTTTCCTTGCTGACGCCTGCGGTGCGGGCGATCGAATCGATGCTCACTGCGTCAAAACCGCGCTCGACAAACTGCGCGCACGCCGACGACAGCAAATGCCGGACGCGCGGCGACGCCAGTTGGCTCCCGGCCTCCGCTACCACTTTCATTCAGCATCCCCGCACATTGGAACCTGCTATAACAGGCTCAGGCACCGATGCACCCATGCTTCTTGACGAAAACCGAACGGTTCGATACCGTTCGGTCATATAGAAAGATGGAGAGCGATAAAATGGCATTGCCATGGACGGAACGGCCGCTGGAACCGTTCGGCGTAGAAATCGGCGTTGGGCTGCAATGGCCGCTGCCCGACGGCTTCGAACAGCGCCTGACCGAGCTATTCGATCGCCACAAGCTCATCCTGTTCCGCGATCAGAAGCTCAGCGAGGCCGATCAGGTCCGGCTGCTCGAAAATTTCGGCCGGGTCCTGGGGTCGCACGGTGAATATCGCGAAATCTCCAGCGATGGCGCCCTCGGATCGGGGCCGCTCACATGGCACAGCGATCTGGCCTTCACCGAAGAACCCTTCAAGATCATCTCGCTGCATGCCGTCGCCGTGAATGACGGGCAAAGCTGGACCGACTTCGCCAATGGCGCGGCCGCCGCCGCCGTTCTGCCACCGCAATTGAAGGCCGCCGTCGCAGGCCGGGAAGCCGTCACGATGATCGCGCCGATCCAGACGCACCGAACGGTCGGCTATGACAGTTCGACCGACATGCCGCATCAGATACGCCCGGTCATCATCCTCCACCCCCGGACTGGCGAGCCCATCCTCTATATCAGCGACATGCAGACCGCCCGCATCACCGGCATGGATCAGGCGGAAAGCGACGCCACGCTGAACGCCCTGTTTGCCGAACTCTATCGCGATGATCGCGTGTACCGCCACCACTGGAACAATGGCGACCTCGTCATCTGGGACAATATCGCGCTCCAGCATGCCCGCTGCGACCTCACCGGCATGACGCCCCGCCGCCTCCAGCGCATCGTCGTCGCGGACAAGAGCTTCTTCGACCTGCTGCCGCAATTCAAGGTGGGGGATGAACGGATCAGCGCCTGGGGTTCAGGCAACAAGCAATTGGTACTTGATTGAAGGAACTACAAAAGATGGTCGACATTCCCTATCTCGCGCGCGGCCTGATGCCCGTCGAAACGGACAGCAGCATACTCATCTCCTCGTCCAAATATCTGAACAATCCCCGCCTGCGCGAATGGCTGGCGATGATCCTGTTGCGGCGCAACGGCCCCGACGTGCCACCCCCTGCGGAAATGTACGAGTTCCTCCCGATCCTGGATTCACTCCGCGACTTCGACGCCATCGAAGACATGTTCACACAGGAGAGGAAGGTAAATCCCGAACTGGACGCATGGTTCAGCGAAGGCTTCATCTCCACCTACAAGATCGAAGATTTCCAACAATATGAACCCGGCTCCCTCGGCGGCATCTTCTACCAGCAGATGACGGCCGGAGATTATGAGATCCAGATCACGCCCTGGAAAGAACCCGAAACACAGCTTCAATTTTACAATCTGCGTTCCGGCCAGACGCATGACTTCGAACATATTCTCTGCGGCGGCGGCTTCAACTTCATGGGCGAACTGGTGCCCTACTGGTATCGCCTGACCAACGTGCCCAAACATATGCGCAACCCGCATCTCGCGGCGGAGGTCAACATGATCCAGATTTTCGGATCGCTCCGCTACACCGTGCGCACCATGCTGCATTATCCCGAAGTGTGGCCGACCGCCGTCAACGCGATCCAGCGCGGCATGAAGGTAGGGCAGCAAAGCGACGCCCTCTTCATGAAGAAGCTCGAAACCGTATTCCACCTGCCGCTGGCCGAAGCGCGCGAGGCGCTGGGCGTGCGCGGCGTCGAAGATGTCGATACGTCACAAGAAGGCGCCTTCTGGGCGTCGGACGGCAAGACCAGCCTCGAACTCATCGCGAGGGCAGCCGAATGAGCACATGCGACCTGCTGGTCCGTGGCGGCACCATCGTCGACGGCAGCGGCGGCGAGCCTTTCGTGGGCGATGTCGCCATCCATGATGGAAAAATCGTCAGCGTCGGCACTTTTACGGGCGAAGCCCGCGAAGTCATCGACGCAACGGGCCTCACCGTCACGCCCGGCTTTGTCGATATCCATACCCATTATGATGGTCAGGCCATCTGGTCGGAGGAACTCTCCCCCTCCTCCTCCCATGGCGTGACCACGGTCGTGATCGGCAATTGCGGCGTGGGCTTCGCGCCTTGCCGCGCTGCTGATCACGACCGTTTGATCCGCTTGATGGAGGGTGTCGAAGACATCCCCGGAGTCGTCATGGCCGAAGGGCTCAGCTGGGATTGGGAAAGCTTCCCAGACTATCTGAATGCCCTCGAAAGCCGTCCCCGCGACATCGACGTTGCCGCCCTTCTGCCGCACAGCCCCTTGCGCGTATTCGTAATGGGCGAGCGCGGCGCGCAGCGCGAAGCCGCGACCCCTGCCGACCTTGAAAAGATGCAGGCCCTCACCCGCGAGGCGCTAAATGCGGGCGCGATCGGCTTCGCAAGCTCGCGCCTCCTCATCCACCGCACAAAGGCTGGAGAGAATATCCCCAGCTATCAGGCCGATGTCGAAGAACTCAAAGCCATAGCAACCGCCATGCGGGAAGCCGACACCGGCGTCCTGCAAATGGTGCTGGACGCTCCCTTCTCCAGCTGGACCGACGAGCTTGCCCACCTTCTCGCTGTCGCAAAGGCGGCGAACCGGCCAGCCACCTTCACGCTCGGCACCTCCAACACAGGCGAGCCCGTCTGGCAGGACGCGCTACGCATCTGCGAGGAAGCCAATGCGCAGGGCCTGAAGATCAGCCCCCAAATACTCCCCCGCCCCGTCGGCATGATCTGCGGCTTTGAACTATCCAGCCATCCCTTCTCGCTCTGCCCAAGCTATGAGGCGATCGCCGCCCTGCCGCTCGATCAGCAACTCGCGCATCTGCGTGATGCCGCCTTCCGCGCAAAGCTCATCGCGGAACAACCGCATGAGGGCCATCCCCTGGCGATGATGACCCGCAATTGGGACTGGATTTTCCCGCTCTCCGACCCGCCCAACTACGAACCCCCAGCGGAAAGCAGCGTCGGAGCGCAAGCGCGCAGCCTGAACCTCACGCCGGAGGAGGTCGCCTACGACCTCATGATGAACGGCGGCGATGGCAGGGGGATGCTCTACAACACGCTCGGCAACTTCTATAATGGCAGCCTCGACACGGTGCATGACCTGATCACGCATCCGGACACGGTCATGGGATTGGGTGACGGCGGCGCCCATTATGCGGCGATCTGCGATGCAAGCTATCCCACCTTCCTGCTGACCTACTGGACCCGCGATCGGGCAGGGCCAAAGCTCGGCATCCCCCAGGCCGTCCGCGCCCTCACCTCACGCCCGGCCGAGACCATGGACCTGCGCGACCGTGGCAGGATCGCCCCCGGCTACAAGGCGGACATCAACATCATCGATCTTGAGGCCCTGCGCCTACACGCTCCTCATATACGCTACGGCCTGCCGGGAGGCGGCAGGCGGCTGGACCAGAATGCCACCGGCTTCGTCGCCACCATAGTATCGGGCGAAGTCATCCGCCGTACCGACAAGGCGACCGGCGCGCGGCCGGGCCGACTGGTCAGGGGCGCTCAAACCGCACCAGCCAACATAGTGGAGGAATATGCCGGAGCGTTGTAACGTGGGTCACTGACCCACGGGAGAGATGCAAATGGCAACGGCGGTACATGTCCCGCAAGCTGACTGGTCCGCCCTGCGCGCCATGTTCGGCGATCGGTTCAGCGATAGCGCTGCCATCCGCGATCATCATGGTCGGGCAGAGACCTTCTACCCGGCCATGCCCCCGGACGCGGTTGTCTTCCCCCTCAGCACGGAGGAACTCGCCGCAGCGGTCATCTTCTGCAAGGAACGGGGCATCGCCGTCACGCCTTACGGCACCGGCACATCGCTGGAAGGCAATTTTCTGGCGGCAAGAGGCGGTCTTTGCATCGACCTCTCCCGCATGGATCAGGTGCTGCGCGTCAGTCCAGAAGATTTGGACTGCACCGTGCAGGCGGGCGTCACCCGGAAGCAGCTCAACAGCGAGTTGCGCGACACGGGCTTGTTCTTCCCTGTCGATCCGGGCGCCGACGCGTCCATCGGCGGCATGGCTTCGACACGCGCCTCCGGCACCAACGCGGTTCGCTACGGCACGATGCGCCAGAATGTGCTGGGGCTGACGATAGTGCTTGCCGATGGCCGGATCATCCACACCGGTGGGCGAGCGCGTAAATCCGCGGCCGGGTACGACCTCACCGGGCTATTCGTCGGGTCCGAAGGCACGCTCGGCATCATCACCGAAGTCACCTTGCGCCTCTATGGCCAGCCAGAAGCCGTCTCCGCCGCCGTTTGCGAATTTGAAACATTGCGCGGCGCGGTGAACGCAGTGATTCAGACGATCCAGATCGGCCTTCCCGTCGCCCGTATCGAATTGCTCGATCCGCTACAGATCCGCGCGATAAATGCCTACAGCCGGACAAACTATCGCGAATGTCCGACGCTGTTCCTCGAATTTCACGGCACGCCTGCGGGCGTTGCGGAACAGGCGGAAAACTTCGGACAGATCGCCACCGACAATGGCGGCGGCCAATTCACCTGGGCGACTAAGACGGAGGACCGAACCGCCCTCTGGGAAGCACGCCATAAGGTCCATTATGCCAATCTGGCGCTGCGCCCAGGGTGCAAGGCGATCGCAACGGATGTCTGCGTCCCGATTTCACGGCTTTGCGACTGTATAGACGAAACGCGCCGCGCCATTGAGGCAAGCGGCCTTACCGCACCGATCGTGGGTCATGTCGGTGACGGGAATTTCCATGTCATCCTCGTCTTCGATCCAAACTTGGCCGAGGAAACGAAGAAGGCGAAGGCATTGTCGGAACGGATCGTCGAAATCGCTCTCGCCATGGAGGGCAGCTGCACTGGCGAGCATGGCATCGGCATTGGCAAGAAAGCCCATCTCCTTACGGAGCATGGCGCCGCTGTCGAGGTGATGCGCCAGATCAAGCGGGCACTCGACCCGGATGGCATCATGAACCCTGAAAAAGTTATCGACCTTTGACGCAACCCTCACTCATCGGAATCGGGGGATCAAGCGGAAGGCAGGCGGCTTTCAGCATCCAGCCTTCCACCTCTGCTCCCGCGCTTCCAGCTGATCACAAGGATCGACAGCAAATGCCCAATAGCGGGGCCGATCGCAAAGAACAGATGTACGCCCGCGACCCCTTCCGATCCTGAAGACCTCGGATCAAATCCGAGCAAGCCCACGATGGACAAGGCTATACCCACTGCGATCGCATAGGCCGCGTTGGTCGTCACATTGAACACGGATGAAAACAGCCCGGCCCGCTCCACGCCGCTACCCTCGCGATGACGGTCTGCCACATCATAGATCATCGACCGCAGCATCAGATTGCCCGATCCCTGCGTCAGCCCCTGTCCCACGATCAGCAGGATGAACAGCCACATGCGATCCGGCGTCAGGAACAAGACCATCAGGTTGATCGCAACCTGCACGCCCTCGGCCATGATCAGCGTTCTTAGCCTCCCGAACCGATAACTGATCCGCGCCCATAGCGGCGCTGCGAACATGCCGAACGCATATTGCAGCATCAGCAACATGGCCGGTGAAGCCATGCCCATGTAACGCGTCACGAAGAACAGGAACACGGCAGTGCGAAAGCCCTGCCCCAGCGCGACGAAGAAATCCGACGCCACGATCCGCCAAAGTGCTGCATCGGTCAGCACCGCCTTCATCCCCTGCCGCCAGTTCGCGCCTGCGGGCGCGCGTTCCGGCAGCGACGGCTCGCGAAAGAGAAAGGCGATCAGCACCATGCCAACGGCGAGGACAGCGGCGACGAGCGCCCCCATCGATCCGACCCGAACCTCAGGATTGCCCCGGCCCAGCGCGTCCAGCGCGGCAGGCAATACCAGCACCAGAAAGATGCCGATGGACGACCCTGTCTGGATATAGGCCTGGATACGCGCTCGCTCGACGGGCGATGACGCCATCTCCCCGCCCCAGGCGTAAAGCGGCGTGGAGGTGGCAGTCCACCCCAGGCACAGCAGCAGCAACCACCCGCCAAGATAGAGCGGCGTGGCTCCGGCAGGCGGCGAAAAGACCGCGAGCAGGGACAGAAGGAACAGCACGCCGCCGCCCAAAATCCAGGGTTTGCGCCTTCCGACGCGCGTGCGTGTGTGGTCCGAAGCCCATCCGATAACGGGGTCGGCCGCCGCGCTCCACAGACGGCTGATCATGAAGACCAGCCCGACGGTCGCCAGGTCCATGCCGATCACCGTGGCGTAAAAGGCAGGCAAATAGGTCTGGAGCGGAATATTGAACCCGCCGGTCGCGATGCTCGTCACGGAAAATGCCGCAAGGCGCGGCCCCGACTCACGCGCCTGCCCGGTCATGCGAACCGACATTCGTTAGGGTGGAAGAGCGAACCAATCATCCCGGCTGAAACCTCCCCATTCCATTCATCAGGCGCTGTCAGCCGCCGATCCCATGCCATATCCGCCAAATTCCGAACCCGAAACGCAAATTGCATTTTTTGCAACACAGGGTGTCTTATTATTCGTTTTACAGCGTGCTATCGGCCCCCTCGTCTATCCACAAGGGGATTATCATGAAGCTTTCTTTTGCCTTCGCGGCGGCTCTGTCGCTGTCGCTTTCCGCTGCGGCGATCGCCGCCGACGCGCCCGCGATCAAGGCCAATGCACTTGTGAAGACGGTCGACGGCCGCAAGGTCGGCTATATCGACCGCATCCTTAAGAACAATGCGGGCGAAACGACCGCTGTCCAGATCATCTACAGCGGCCGTTTCGTGGTTATTCCCGTAACCACGCTCAGCACGGCGGAAAAGGGTCTGGTCACCAGCCTGACCGCCAAGGAAGTGAACCGCCTCTAAGGCGTGCCGGGGCGCTGCACGGGCGTCGGCTACGGCTGACCTGACCGCAGCGCCCTCTTCCCTAGCGCGGTGCGTCGGCAGTCCTATTGCCGTTGCGAATTGATGTTGCCGCCGTCCACGACGATTTCCGCGCCCGTCATGTAACTCGCTTCATCCGACATCAGGAAACGGATGACGCGTCCCAGTTCTTCCGGCGCGCCATAGCGGCCCAGCATGATCCGCCGCTCGAAATGCCCCGGCAGATGGGCCTTGGTCTCCGCAATGATCGGCGTATCGATCATGCCGGGACTCACCGCGTTGATGCGTACGCCATCAGCCGCCAGTTCATCCGCCATCGAATGGACCAGTGATATTACCGCGCCCTTCGCCGCGCTGTAGATCGGTATCATCCCATTACCCAGCGTCGCGTTGATGGATGACAGTGCGACAATGGCGCTCCCCGGCGACTTACGCAGGTCTTCGCGGAAAGCCTGGGTCATAAGGACGATCGACCGGACATGCAGGGCCAGTCCTGCATCCCAGTTTTCCGGCGTCACTCCGTCGATGCCCGTGGCTTCGGCCGTGCCCGCACAATGCACGATACCGCCAATAGCACCGATCGCCGCCCGTGTCGCGATGGCGGCGGGCGTCACCGCCTGCGGGTTGCGCAGATCGACGCCGAAACCCGCCGCGCGCACGCCATAGCGGCTCTCGATGATGCTCGCCGATCCGGCCGCACCCTCCGCATTAATGTCCCACAGGGCAACCGGCCGCCCTACGGCAGCCAGCGCATGCGCCGCCGCCAGCCCGATACCGGAAGCTCCGCCCGTAATCACTACGCCGGTGCCGGGCGATCCCAGACAAGGCGTGAAGTCGGCGTCATTGTCCAGTATCGGCATGGCAGCGTCCCTCCTTATTGCTTCTCCAGATCGCGGTAGGCCGCCGCGACAATCTCAGGCCGCATGCTGCCGTTCAGCCAGGATGGCCAATATTGCGTGAGGTACAAGAGGAAGAACTTGCGCTCCGGGTCCATCCAGCATGCCGTCCCCGCAGCACCCGGCCAACCGAACACACCGGCGGGCACCGCGCCCGGCCAGTCGAAGAAGCTGTTGGTCTGCTCGCTCGCTGCCAAGGAAACGGACATGCCCGCGCCCATTCCGACATTGGACAGCGTATAACCGATCGGCACGTCCACATGCGTCACCGCTTCGGGCAGCAGGTTCGACCGTGCGATCCGCACCGTTTCCGGCTTTAGTAAGCGCACGCCGTCCAGTTCGCCCTCATTGAGCAGCATGGCCGCAAAGCGCGAATAATCATGCGCAGTCGACACAAGGCCGCCGCCACCCGACGGATAATAAGGCCGCGCATAGAGACTGTCCGCCGCATCATCGGCCAATGCCCATGTGCCGTCCTCCTGCTGCTGGGGGAGATCAGCAAAGCGGGCGGCCTGATCCGCCGTGATGGAAAAGCCCGTGTCCACCATGCCCAGCGGATCGAACAGCCGCGTCTTCAGGAAGGTATCGAACGGCATGCCCGACGCCACTTCGATCACCAGCCCAAGCACGTCCAGCGCGACGCTGTAATCGAACCGCGTGCCGGGATCGGTTGCCAAGGGCAGCGCGGCAATACGCTCGCCCAATTCGGCAAGCGTTGCCGGCACCGGGAGATCGCCCGGACCCGGCACCCAGTCCCGCGAACCCGGCGCCACGCCATGCTTCGTATAAAGCTCGCCCAGCGTCATGCCATCCATGCCAAAGCCCGCCGTATGGGTCAGCAGGTGGCGAACGGTAATCGGGCGCGCCGCAGGCCGCGTCACTTCCGGGTCATCACCCTCGATGACGCGCATCTCGGCAAATGCCGGGAGTATTTCGCCGATCGGCTGGTCCAGCCCGATGATGCCATCCTCGATCAGCATCATCGCGCCGATGCCGGTGATCGGCTTCGACTGCGAAAAGACGCGGAAGATGGACCGCTCGTCCACGCCATCCTTTCGCGCATAGCCCAGCACGCCTTCGCCATGGTAGCGGACCGGGCCGTCCACGGTTCCCCATGCAAGGATGCCGCCCGATATGACGCCCTGCTCGACAAATTCGCGCAGCTTCGCCTCGGTTTCCGGCAAATTGGTCACATCCCGGCTGGTCTCGGTCATGGCAGAAATCCTTCTTACGCACCCAATTGATGGCGAACGGTCAGCGCGGTCCCATGCGGATCGCGCCGTCCAGACGGATCACCTCTCCGTTCAGCATCGGATTTTCAATGATATTCTGAACCAGCTTCGCAAATTCTTCCGGTTTACCGAGCCGCGAAGGGTGCGGAACCTGCTTGCCCAGCGAATCCTGCGTCGCCTGTGGCAGGCCTTGCATCATCGGCGTCAGGAAAATGCCCGGCGCGATCGTCATCACGCGAATGCGATGTTGCGCCAGGTCTCGCGCGATCGGCAGAGTCATGCCCACGACACCACCCTTGGACGCCGAATAGGCAGCCTGCCCGATCTGTCCATCAAAAGCAGCTACCGATGCGGTGTTGACGATCACGCCAGCTTCTTCGCCTTCCCCGCCAGCAGCAGCCACCCGGGCGGCAAAGCGGGAAATAACGTTGAATGTGCCGATCAGGTTGATCTCGACAGCCTTGCGGAATGCGTCGAGTGGGTGAGGCGAACCATCCTTGCCCACGACACGAAAGCCCGGCGCGATGCCCGCGCAGTTCACCAGCACACGCGGCGTCCCCAGCTGCGCCTCTGCCGCCGCCAATCCTGCGTCCACGGATTCCGCGCTGGTCACATCCACATGGTGAAAGCTGCCGCCCAACCGTTGCGCAAGCGCGGTGCCAGCTTCCTCGTTCAAGTCGAATATCGCGACGCGAGCGCCAAGCTCGGACAGCCTTTCAGCAGTCGCACTGCCCAGCCCCGAAGCGCCGCCGGTGACGACAGCGCACAAATTCTTAATGTCCACGACCGTTCCTCCCTGGCTTAGAAATCAAGGCTGAACGACTGGTCGAACTGAACGAAGCGATGTGCGATCTTCCACCCGTCGCCGGTCTTCACCACCGTGTCCCGCTGACGGCCGCTCACGACGATCTTGGCGCTCATCGGCGCTTGCCCCGCATTGACGTTCATAAAAGCATATTCGGCATGTACCGCGCCGTCCCTCTCGGACACGATCATGTTGAAATTATAGTGACGGTTTTTGCCTTCGGTCTGATTGGCCGACTCCTTGGCATGCTCGACCTGAGCCTCGACGCCTTCATAGCGGATCGGCAGGCCTTCCAACTCCGTCACCACCTCGGGCGCAAAGAGGGTGGCAAGGCCTTCCCAATCGCCAAAGTCGGAACAGCGGGTGAAACGCGCGACCAGTTCCTGAATCGCGATTTTGTCTTCCAGCGTGATCATCTCAATTCTCTCCGTTGAATTATTTTTCGCCATACCAGGGGAAGAAGGGCGGCATCTGCGACGCCTTACCCGTGAATTCCGCTGGCCGCTTTTCATTAAAGGCGCGGACCCCTTCGCGGCCGTCCGCCTGACTGGTGTAGAACACCGCCAGCGATTCCGTCAGGTGCGCCTGCCACGGATCGGGCTGCGCGCTGTTGCGGTTCAGCATCTGCCGGATCAGCGCGATCGAAACGGGCGAGCGATCCTTGACCAGCGAGCGAGCAAAGGCCTTCGCCTCTTCAACCAGTATCTCGGCCGGGAACACGGCGCGCACCAGTCCCTTGTCATGCGCTTCGGCAGCATCGAAAATATCGGCCTTGTAAGCCCATTCCAGCGCCTGCTCCAATCCGACGATGCGCGGCAGGAAGAAGGACGAGCACGCCTCCATCGTGATGCCCAGCCGTCCGAAGACAAAGCCGAAGCGCGCCTTGTCCGACGCGAAACGGAAATCCATCGGCAGCAGCATGGTCGAACCAATGCCGACCGCCGCGCCGTTCACCGCACCGACGATCGGCTTCAGGCAATCATACATCGCCATCGCCACGCGACCGCCCGTGTCCCGCACGCCTTTCAGGATGGCCGGATCTTCGCTGCGTTCACGCAGATCCTCCATCGTCGGTGTCATGCTCTCATCCAGGCCAAAGACATTGCCCCCGACCGACAGGTCCATGCCCGCACAGAAGGCACGGCCCTCACCCGTCACCACGATCACGCGCACCGCATCATCCTGGCTCGCCCGGCCATATGCGTCGATCAACTCTTCGCACATCTCGACCGTGAACGCGTTCAGCTTGTCGGGCCGGTTCAGCGTCAGCAGCAGGACGCCATCATCCTCGACCTCATAGCGTATGGTTTTGTAGCTCATGCTCATGCCTCCCCGGTCAGCGCCACGGCGCGGCCCAGCGCCTCGCGGCATTCGCCCACGATGCGCTCGATCAGTTCGGCGCATGTCGGAATATCGTCCATCAGGCCGATGCCAAGGCCAGCCCAAATTAGGCCGCCATCGATTTCCCCGCTTTCCAGCGCAGCGCGCCCACGCGCACCGGCGACCAGCGGCCGAATATCCTCGAACGTAGCGCCGGGCTCCCGTTCCTTGACATTCACCTCCTCCGCGACGGCATTGCGGAAGACACGCGCCGTGTTGCGCAACTGGCGGAAGATCAGCGTCGTGTCGCGCTCCGTCCCCTGCACCACCGCCTGCTTGATCGCCTCATGGATCGGCGCTTCCTTGGTCAGCATGAAGCGGGTGCCCATCGTCACGCCTTCCGCGCCCAAGGCCAGCGCCGCCGCCATGCTGCGTCCGGTCGCCATGCCACCCGCCGCCAGGATCGGGATGTCCAGCGCGCGCGCCGCAGCGGGGATCAGCACCATGCCCGGAATATCATCCTCGCCCGGATGGCCCGCCGCTTCGAACCCGTCGATCGACACGGCATCGACGCCCGCCCGCTGCGCGGACAGCGCATGGCGGACGGCGGTGCATTTGTGGATGATCTTGACGCCCGCCTGCTTGAAACGGGCGATGAACTCGGCCGGACTGCGCCCGGCTGTCTCGACTACGCCAACGCCCGATCCGGCGATGACCTCGGCATAGGCTTCGTAAGGGACCGGCTGCGCGGTCGGCAGGATGGTCAGGTTCACACCGAACGGCTTGTCGGTCATGGTCCGGCACCGCTCGATCTCGGCGGCCAGCGCCTCGGGCGTCGGCTGCGTCAGCGCCGTCAGTATGCCAAGGCCACCAGCATTGGACACCGCCGAAGCCAGCTCGGCACGGCCAACCCACTGCATGCCACCCTGGATAATGGGATAGCGCGTGCCGGTAAGCTCGGTAATCCGGGTCTTCATTCCACCATTCCCTTTTGATCAGGCCGCTTCCGCCTCGCTCCATCCCAATTGGGCGAGCAGGGGATATTGCGCCGCCAGTTCTTCTGCATGCGCTGATGCGGCCGTTCCGCGTAGTGCCCTTGCCTTAATGCCATGATAGATGGCCGCAAGCCGGAAAAGCGCGAAAGCGCGGTAAAAGCCCATATGGTTGATCCCGTCCCGCCCGGTCCTGCGGCAATAGGCGGCGATATACTCCTCCTCGGGCATCAATTTCAGCGAGGCGAAATCGACGCCCCGCAGGCCGGAAAGAATGGCAGGCGGCAGCCGGTACATCATCAGGTGATTGACGAAATCCGCCAACGGATGGCCAAGCGTCGAAAGCTCCCAATCCAGCACCGCCGCAACGCGTGGCTCGGTCGGATGGAACACCATATTGTCGGCCCGATAGTCGCCATGGACGATCCGGCTTTCATCGCCCGCCGGAATATTCGCTGGCAGCCATTCTATCAGCCGGTCCATATTGACGTCGCGGCCAGCCGCCTCGTCATTCAGATACTGACGTGACCATCGCGCAATCTGCCGCTCGAAATAATTGCCCTTCTTCCCGAAATCATCGAGGCCCAGAGTCACGGGATCGAAATTGTGAAGCTGCGCCAAAGTCGCGTTCATCGCGTCGAAATAAGCAACCCGCTCTTCCGCCGCGACGGTTTCGAAACGCGAGTTCCAGAAAACACGCCCTTCGACGCACTCCATGACGTAGAACCAGCTGCCGATCACCGCATCGTCCGTGCAAAGCCCGTAGATGCGCGGCACCGGAAAACCTTGCTTGCCCAGCGCACCCATCACCCGCGCCTCGCGATCCACGGCATGGGCGCCGGGCACTGTCACGCCGGGCGGCTTGCGACGCATGACGAAGGCACGGCCCGGAACGTCCAGCCGGAAGGTCGGATTGGACTGCCCGCCCTTGAACTGCCGCACGGTCAGCGGCCCCTCCGCCTCGGGAACATGCTCCTTGAGCCATGCCCGCAACGCGCCTTCATCGAACCGATGCGCCTCGCGCACTTCGGAAAGCCCGGCGTTCAGCTCCTCGGCATTCATGGCTTGGCCAGCGCCTCGCGCTTGATCTTCTTGGCGAGCGACCATTTATGCACCTGCGTCGGCCCGTCATAAATGCGGAACGCGCGGATTTCGCGGAACACCTGTTCGACGATCGTGTCATGGCTCACACCCGTCCCGCCCATCACCTGCACGCAGCGGTCGGCCACTCGGAACAGCGTCTCGGACACAGCGACCTTCGCCATGGAGCTTTCCGTGATCGCCTTGTCCCCGGCGTCCAGCACATCCGCACACCAATCGATCATCAACTCGCACTGTTTCAGGTCGATCAGGTTGTCCGCCAGCATGAATCCAACGCCCTCATGGTCGATCAGCGGCTTACCAAATGCCTGCCGCTTCACCGCATAGTCGGTCGCAATCTCGTTCGCCCGTGTCGCGGCACCCAGCCAACGCATGCAGTGCGTCAGCCGCGCTGGAGCCAGCCGGACCTGCGCATAGGCAAAGCCCTCATGCGGCGCGCCCAGCACAGCCTCGGGCGGCAGGCGCAGATCATCGATCTTCACCACCGCATGACCGCCCGGCATCGAACTGTCGATCGTGCCAATCAGCCTTTCCTGCACCAGCGCCGGATGCGGCAACGGAACGAGGAACATCGTCGCAGCCGCCGCGCCGTCATCCCGCTCCGTCTTCGCCATCAGGATAGCAAAGCTGGCTCCAGCAAATCCGGTGGCGAACGCCTTGCGCCCATTGATCACCCATTCGCCGCCCTCCAGCCGCGCACGGGTCTGCATCATCGCCGGGTCCGATCCGGTCCCGCCTTCCGCCGCGAGTTCGGTCATCAGGAAACAGGAACGCCCATTCCCCGCAACCATCGGGTCGAGATAGTGGCGCTTCTGCTCCGGCGTAGCGACCTTCCCCAGCAGGAACATATTGCCTTCATCGGGCGCATTGGTGTTGCAAGCAAGCGGCCCCAACGGCGACAATCCCGAAGCACGCAGCACCCGCGCCGCCGCCCGGTGGCTAAGGTGCGTTCCGTCGGCGCGGATATGCGGCGTCAGGACACCTGCGTCTCGCGCCTTGGCGCGCATTTCCTGCACCAGCGCGTCCAGCGGACCATGATCATCCCTTCGGTCGCCCGTCTCATAAGGAACGACCACGTCGCGGACGAAATTTTCGACCTTGCGGGCAATCGCCGCGCCATCCTCATGATCTGCCATGGCTCGTCTCCGCTCCTTATCGTTTCTTGGCGCTTGCCAAGGGAAGAAGCACAATGCAAGGTGTAATTAGAAAGCCGTCAAAGAGCTTTCGTGCCCATCATAGCACAGCTGGCCGGGCGGAGAGGACCGACAAGAGATGAAGCATTTGCAACTCCGCAAGGAAGTGCATCACGGCAGGCTGGTCGATTGTCACCAGGATCGCCCGGCAGACATTTACGCCATGTTCCTGAACGCCGTCAGCCGCTCGCCCGACGCGATCGCCCTGGTCGATGGCGAAGACCGATGGAGCTATACTTTCCTCGCCACCCGCGTCGCCGCCTGCGCCGCGCGTTTGACATCCCTCGACCTCACGGCAGGCGACAGGCTCGCCATCCTCCTCTCCAACCGCGCCGATTATTCCACCCTGCTTCTGGCGGCGGCAAGACTCGGCCTGATCGCCGTGCCCATGAACATTCGCCAGCGCGCGCCCGAAACCGCTTACCTGCTCGATGACAGTGGCGCCGCGGCCATCATCTATGACGACGCGCTGGAAGACCAACTGCCCGGCCGCTCCGACCACCCCCAACTGCGCCACTGGCTCCGCTATTCCGATGAAGCTGCCCTTTGGTCCGACGCCACAGCCGAAGTGCTGACCGACGCCCCACACCGCTCGGGCGTTGGCGAAGATGACCCCTTCTGCATCCTCTACACCTCCGGCACCACCGGCCGCCCCAAGGGCGCGGTGCTCACGCATCTTGGCCTCGTCACCAACTGCATCGGCAGCCAGCAGCACCTGCAATTGAAGGATGGCGAGTCGATGATCCTCGCCGTCCCTGCCTCGCACGTGACCGGCATCGCCCTTGTTCTGATGCTCGGCATCCGGGTTGCGGGCAAGATAGTCATGCAGCAGGCATTCAAGGCCCGCCCTTTCCTCGAACTCGCGCAGGCCGAACACATGAGCTACGCCATCATGGTCCCGGCCATGTATAAGCTCTGCCTGATGGAACCCGATTTTGCGGACTTCGACTTGTCGAGCTGGCGCATCGGCGCGTTCGGCGGGGCGCCGATGGCTGAATCCAGCATCGAAACACTCGCCGCCCAGCTTCCGCAACTGACGCTGGTCAACATCTACGGATCGACTGAAACCTCATCCCCCGCCGTCATGATGCCGCTTGGCGACTGTCCCGCCCATCCCGACAAGGTCGGCAAGGCCCTGCCCTACGCCGACATCATCATCATGGACGACCAAGGCCGCGAATGCCCACGCGGCGAGCAAGGCGAAATCTGGATCGCGGGCGCGATGACGATACCACGCTATTGGAACAACCCCGAAGCGACCGAGAAAGGCTTTACCGGCGGCTATTGGAGATCCGGCGACATCGGCACCATGGACGCGAACGGCTATATCCGCGTGCTCGACCGTATGAAGGACATGATCAACCGGGGCGGCTTCAAAATCTATTCGATCGAGGTCGAAAACATGCTCATGTCGCATGAGGCCGTCACCGAGGCCGTTGTGATCGGCAGGCCCTGCCCCGTCCTGGGCGAACGGGTCGAAGCGTTCGTTGTCGCACCCGGCCAGGTAGACGGCACTGGCCTGCGCGACTTCTGCGCACGGCATCTGTCCGACTACAAGGTGCCCGACCATGTCTACATCGTGGAGGGGCCTCTTCCCCGCAATGCCAATGGCAAGCTGCTGAAAACCGCGGTTCGCGAATGGCTGCCCCAAATGGCAGGGGACAAGCCCGCTTGAATTACATTGCATGTTGTCATATCTTGCAGGTCGGAGCGAAATAAGTTAGGATTCACTCAGTTACCGAACCGCCACTGCTTTCGCAGGCAACACATCAAAAGGCGGCCGACGATACAGGTACTCAGGAGAGTTCACATGACGACCCAGTTCCGCCCAGTGGCCCCGCCCCAGATCATCGAGAACGCCTATACGCAGGACCAGCATCGTCGCATGCTGAACGTCGTGCGGGAAAACGGCCCCTGGTCGCTGATCCTGGCACAACATTTCAAGTCACCCGAAGAAGTCGTTGCGACGACCTCAGGCGGCCTTCCGGCAAGCTTTACCCCCACATGGGACATGTTCCTTTCGCCGGTATTCCGTGGCTATTTCGCGCAAGGATCGACAGTCCAGCATCCCGATATCGAAGACTGCTTCTTCAACAAGAAATTCCTCGATCTGGTTCGGGGATATTGGAAGGCCGAATACGCCCGGCCCGAAAATATGCTGTTCAACATTCAGGGGCCGTGTCCCGGCGCTGGGGCGCCCCATGTTGACGCCACTCGCTTCCGGGGCGTTTCGATGCAGACATCGCCCGTATGGCTGATGAACATCATGGTGAAATCCGGCCTGTTCGAACATTGGCGCGCCAAAAAGGCGCAAGTGATCACCTGGTATTATAAGGGCAAGATCGGCGGCGGCTTCAACTACTGGCCCGATGGCCCGCAGGGTCAGCCCGCGCAGATCAAGGCGCCCATGTGGAGCCGCGCGGTCGTCGTCGAAAATGAAATGATGTACCACACGGCGGAAGCCAGCGGCCCCGCCGCCCTGCGCCGACCCGAAGGGCTCGCGATCAATTCGCTCATGAGCGCCGATCCCGACGATCCCAATGGCTGGCAGATCACCACGGATGGCAAGGTCATCCGGAAGATACCGGAAGACGAATTCCGCTTCCTCATCCACTGGGGCGCGGACATCTTCATGGACTATAGCGAACTGAAGCGCTCGCTGGACCATACCGACGACATCAGCCATGATCAGGTGTTCGACATGCTGATCGCCGATCTGCGCGCACGCGGCGCCACGTTCGAAGTGCCCACCGATCCGCTGACCGATCAACAGTTCATCCGCTTGCTCGTCCAGACCTACGACCCCGGCAAACCGTCCATCTTCCCGCCGGAACCGGAGGAAGCACTGGCCGCCTGACAAACAGGTGCATGCACGGCGGCGGCGGCATATAGTTCGAATGAAAATGGAGAGGCCCCATGGAAATATCGAAGCGCCGCCGCCCCATGACCCCGATCGTGCCGCCCCGGCCGATCAGTAACATCTACACGGATGACGAATATGCGCGGATGATCGGCATCCTGCGCACCAAAGGGCCATGGCAACTGATCCAGGCCATCCACTTCAAATCCGCTGAAGAAATGCTCGCCGTGTCCAGCCCATCGGGCGGACGGAATGAAGGGCTGACACTGTCGGACCTCCTAACCCCCGCCTTTCGCGGCACCTTCGGCAATAACGGCCTGCCCTATATCGAAGAAGCGCATGAGATCTTCTACAGCCGCAAATTGCTGGATCTTGTGAAGGCGATGCACGGCGCCCGCTACGGCGCGCCCTACCTATTCCAGTTCAACATCAACGCGCCGTCGCATGGCTATGATCCGGGCCATATCGATGGCCGCAGCTGGCGCGGACTCGACCCGACCAACATGCCCGCATGGCTGGGCGCGGTCATGGCCAAGTCCGGGCTGTTTGACTCATGGGAAGTAAAAGCCGGCCAGGTCATCTCCTGGTACTATAATTCGGACATCGACGGCGGCTTCACCTATTGGCCCGACGGGCCTGACCAAGCACCGCAGCGGCTGTCCGCCCCGATCTGGAACAGCGGCCTTGTGACCGACAACCAGCATATGTTCCACCGGGGCGAAGCGTCCGGCCTGCCTGAACGGCGCGATATGGCGGCGGGCATGACGCTGCAATCAATGATAGAGGCGGATGGCGAAGACGGCTGGCGCATCATCGACGGTGACCGCGTCCTCGCCCGCTATGAGGCCAGCGACATGCGCATGCTCTTCCACTATAGCGCGCATGTGTTCACCGACATGGCGGACCTGAAGCGCTTCTACGATCACACCGACGACCTGACCACCGATCAGGCGTTCGACATCATGATCGCCGACCTGAAGGCAAAGGGCATTCCCGTTGCCATCCCGACCGATCCCATGTCGGACCCGAGCTTCATCGCCACGCTGACGGCAGCCTATGCGACGTCGCCGACCAGCTATCATCCCGAAGCGCCGCTCCACACGCGCCCGCAAATGGCCGCCTGATGCCGCTGACTTTCAGCTTGGCGGGCAGGACCGCGCTCATCACCGGGGCAAGCAGCGGGCTCGGCGCGCATTTCGCGCGCACGCTCGCTGCGGAGGGCGTTCAGCTGATCCTCGCCGCCCGGCGTGGCGACCAGTTGGAAAGCCTTGCCGCATCGCTCCCCCACGCGCGCGCCATCTCGCTAGACGTACAGGACGCCGCCTCCGTTGATCGCTTGTGGGAGGAAGTCGGCGCCGTCGATATCCTGATCAACAATGCGGGCGTCGTAAGCGCTGGTCCGATGCTGGATCAAGATGTGTCGCAATGGGATCGCGTCATGGATACCAATGCGCGCGGTGCTTATCTGGTCGCGCGCGGCGCCGCGCACGCCATGATTGCGGCAGGTCGGCCGGGCAGCATCATCAACATCGCGTCCATCCTTGGCCTTCGCCAGGGCGCACAGCTTGGCCCCTATGCCATTTCAAAGGCGGCCCTGGTGCAGATGACCAAGGTCATGGCGCTGGAATGGGCGCGCTACGATATCCGCGTGAACGCCCTGTGCCCCGGCTACATCGTAACGCCCTTGAATGAGCATTTTTGGGGAACGGACGCAGGCAAGGCGATGATCAACCGGATACCGCAGCGCCGGATAGGAAGCCCGGAAAATCTGGACGGCGCCCTGCTCCTGCTCGCCTCGGACCTTGGCTCCTACATCACCGGCGCGGAGCTGGTGGTCGATGGCGGCCACCTCGTCAGCTCGCTCTAACCCTCTCCGCCTCTCCGGAACGCACGGCTGGACTCTTGACGCCGCGTGGACCGCTGTTGCTTCCTAACCCGATGCGCATTCTCGTCCTCGGCGCGACCGGCTATCTCGGATCGCACATCGCCCGGCACCTCCGGGCGTCCGGCCATCAGCTGAGCGGCCTCAGCCGCACAAGCGAAGGCGATCGCGCGCTTATCGATCATGGCATAACCCCGCTGCGGGGTGACCTGTCGCATCTGGACGCCGTCATCGACATGATGCGCCAGCACGACGCCACCATCTATGCCGCCCAGCTGCTGCTCCAGCAGGAATATGATACGGTCAGAAGCCTGCTCAACGCGGCTGACGGGCGCGGTCATCAGTTCCTCTTCACCAGCGGCACCGGCCTTCTTTCGCAACGCACGGACGGGCTATGGAGCGAGGACAGTTTCGCCGAGGACGACCCGTTCGAACCCTCCAAATATATCGGCCTGCGGTTCAACACGGAAAATATCGTCCGCCGCGCCGGATCGTCGGGCGGAGTCCGCGCGATGGTGATCAGGCCGCCGATGATCTGGGGGCATGGCGGCTGCGGCCATCTGCGCATGTTCTACAGCGACGCCGGACGCACGGGCGAAGTCGGCTATCTTGGGCAGGGCCTCAACCTTTATTCCAACGTCCATGTCGATGACCTGGCGGAGGTCTACCGCCTCGCGCTGGAACGCGGGTCGGCGGGCGCCCTCTATCATGCCGTCGCGGGCGAACTGAACAACCGTACCCTGGCGGAGGCAGTCGCCCGCGACCTTGGCATCACGGCGCGCAGCATCGATTTTTCCGAAGGCGTGCGCCGCTGGGGAAAATTCGAAACGCTGATCGGCATGGCGACATGCAGCCGCTCCCGCAGCCCGCGCACCCGCCGGGAACTAGGCTGGACCCCTCACCATCTCGATATTCTGAGCGACATCGGCCATCCCGCCTATCGAGCGCTTGCCGGTCGATAGCTTCCGTCAACCCGGAAGAGGCGCGGCACCACTTTAACACCGCCGCCTGCCCCGCTTCAGTGAAGCCATCATTTTCAGGAGAGCGCCATGCAAAGCTGCGAAACCTTGTACGAACGGGCCGACATAGCCCGCGCCGACCGTCCCATACGCTTAGGCTCGCTGCTCTTCACCATGGTCGAGCCGCGCCCCGGCCATGAGGTCGCCTATAATCGCTGGTATGAACGCGACCATTTCTACAGCGGCTGCATGATCGGCGCCTATACCGTGTCCGGCGCACGCTATGTCGCCACCCGCGCGGAAAAGGCGAAGCGCTTCGGCTCAGGCACCATGGACCTGTCAAAGGGTTCCTATCTCGCGCTCTATTGGATTTTGGACGGGCATCATAAGGATTGGGACGCATGGGCCGTCCGTCAGGTCAATGACCTCCACGCCACCGGCCGCATGTTCAAGGAACGCGACCATATCCACACCAGCTTCTACAATTTCGACGAGGAATATAATGCGCCCGGCAGCAGCATGCCGATCGAACTGGCGCTCGACCGTCCCTATGGCGGGCTCGTCGGCATCATCGTCGATCTCCATCCGGGCAAGACCAGCGCGGACCTCTCCGCCCTGCTCCGCGCCCGCGACCTGCCGGGCGACGTTGCGCTGACCGGCTCCCCCCTGCCGCTCGATCCCACCAGCCCCAAGGATGTGCCAGTTGAGGAGAACGACCGCGCCGTCTTTTTGAGCTTCTCGATCGAGGACCCGAAAGCCGTCTGGGACTCCGCCTATGTCCCGCTCGCCCAAGCAATCGAGGAAAGCGGCATCGGCCGCATCGCCATAGCCTCTCCCTTCATCCCCACAATCCCCGGAACCGACAGCTACACCGACCAGCTGTGAAAACTAAGGGGCGGCGCAAAAGGCCGCCCCCATCCTTCACAACAATTCAAAGTCATCCTTGCGCGGCCCCTGGCACTCATTCCAGAAGTCTATCAGCCGCCACGGCCAGGACAGGAAATTCCGCTTCTTGCTGTTGTTGTAATAGCTGTAGGCGCGCGGATGGCTCCAGATCATCTTGACCATCTGCGTCTCGACCTTGGTCTGCCATGCATCGAAGGCGGCCCTGCTCGGCTGCAACGCCTTCTTGCCCTCGGCATTGACCCAATCCAGGCATTCGATCGCATAATTGACCTGCCGCTCTGAAATCAGGTTCTGCCCTGCCGCATGGTTGGGCGCACTGTTCGGCCCCACCGTATGGAAATAATTGGGAAAGCCCGGCACCAGCATGCCGAAATAGGCGCGCGGGTCTTCCGCGCCCCATTCGCTGCGCAGATGCTTGCCGCCGATCCCGACAATCTCCAGATCGCCCATCATGTTCGCCACATCGAACCCGGTCGCGCAGATCAGCACGTCCAGTTCAACCTCGCGCCCATCCTTCAGCACCAGCCCCTTGGGCGTCACCTCTGCGATGGCGGTCTGCTCCAGATGCACATGCGGCTGGAGATAGGTCGGGAAATAAGGCCCCCGATCCAGAATGATCCGCTTCGAAAACACCGGAAAATCGGGCGTCAGCTTGTCCTTAAGGTCCGGCCGGTCCGCAAACATCTTGTCAATGTAACCCACCGCGAACTTGCGCATCGTCTCGTTCACCGCCGAGACGGATGGCGAGTCCTCCGGCCATTCCGGGTCCAGCAGCACATTGGGATACAGCCCATCGGCCGCATACCAGTAGATGCGGAAGCGGAACCACTCCAGATAATGGGGAATATGCCGCATCGCATATTTGACGCCATCCGTGACCTCGTCATTCCCGGCGGGGCTCGGCATCACCCAATGGCGGCTCCGCTGGAAGACGTGCAGCTGGCTTACATCCCCGGCGATCGCGGGGATCAACTGCGCCGCGCTCGCGCCCGTGCCGATCACACCGACGCGCTTGCCCTTGAGGTCGATCGACGTATCCCACGCCGCCGTGTGCAGCCGCACGCCCGCAAAGCTCTCCAGCCCCGGAATGGCAGGCCACTTCATCCGGTTGACCGGCCCATGCCCATTGATCACCGCATTCGCGCGGATCACTTCCGCGCTGCCATCCTTCTTGCGAACGGTGACGTTCCACACCGCCGCATCCTCGTCCCACACCAGCTTCTCAACCATCGTGTTGAACCGGACATTGGGCCGCAACTTATAAACATCCGCCACCCGCTTCAGATAAGCGAACATGTCGGTGCCCAGCGGATGATAATTATGCCATTCCGAATTCAGCGCGAAGGAGAAGGAGTAGAAGTGGCTCGGCGTATCGACGCCGACGCCCGGATAGCGGTTCTCCCACCATGTCCCGCCGACTTCCTCATTCTTCTCGATAATCTCCCAGTCATAGCCCGCCTCCGCCAGCTTCACGCCAGCGGCAATGCCCGTCATCCCGGCCCCGATCACCAGCACCTTGAACCCGGCAGGTGCGGGCTTCCGGTCCTTCCGCTCACGACGGGGCTGTTCGGGACGGAAACCGATCTGATCGAACAGCAGCGGCAGGAACTCGTCGGCCACTTCCTCGGCCAGGCCCGCCGCCATCATCCGGTGCATCAGCGCGTCGGAAGGCTCCTCCTCCATGGCCACGCCGGGCGTGGTCAGCACATGCAGCAGCTTCGCCCTCAACGCCTCAACCAGCTCGCCGGGAATCTCCTCCGGCGGATAAGCATAGGGCGATTTGATATGCGGCCCGAACTTGTCCAGCATCGCCTCGTCACCGCTCAGATGCACATAAGTCATCAGCAGCGTGTGGATCTCACCCTCGGCCAAAGCCTGCCGCAATTCAGGGCTGTCCTTCAACGGCAGCTTGCGCGCCCCTAAATCGGCACGGGCAGTCCCCGCCACATCGGCATATTTCGCGGCCATTCACCAACTCCTACGGAAATTCATTTTTCTCTGGCCGCATGTCTATCGGCCCACAGACGGCAACCAACCGCCAACTCCTGCTTTCCGTATCTGTGGAGCGGCCTGCTCCGCCCTTGCCCGACAGGCGCGCACAGCGCTCTTTGAGCGTAAGAATATCCTCTGGAGCATGACCTTGTCCGTCCCACTGCACGGCCGCACAGCCCTGATCATCAGCGAATGTCAGCGGGGCATCGTAGAACCCGGCATGGGCGGCTTCCCCGGCCTTGTCGACCAAGCCCGCAAGCGCAACATCGTGCCCCGCATCGCGCATCTTGCCGCCCGCTTCCGCGCCGCCAACCTCCCGGTCTTCCATTTGACCATCGCCCATCGTCCGGATTTCGCCGACGTTCAGCCCAACAGCATGCTCGCCGCGATGGCGCGCAAAGGCCGATCACTTGTAACCGGCAGCCCCGCGGCTGAGATCGTCCCAGAACTCAAACCCGCGCCTGAAGACTTCATCATTGAAAGAAGCTCCGGCCTCATCGGCTTCCACTGCACCGCCCTCGACGCCCTATTGCGCCGACTGCACATCGGAACGGTCGTCATCACCGGCGTCTCAACCAACGTCGCCGTCGCAGGCTGCACCTTGGCGGCCACCGACCTCGGCTATCACGCCATCGTCGCGGAGGATTGCATCGCGGCGGCCGATCCCGCCACGCATTACGTCATCGTGCGCGATCAACTTCGCGTGGTCGCCCGCATCGCCAGCGCCGAAGACATCACCCATGCGCTCATGGGCACATCAGCTACTGAACACTGACTGTCGTCCTGCGGCGAAGGCGATCATTATAGCGGTAGATGACCGCCTGCATGCCCGACAGCATCTGCCGCACGTCATTGTCATTGCTGAACAGCGGATCGCCCACCACGCCGATCGCATAGGAAGCGACGCCGTGCGGCACCCGTAACGGCATGGCGATCGAGTCCACCGGAATGGTCGCGCTCCGTCGGCACAGCGCAAACCCGCGCGCCCGCGTCATTGAAATCCGGTCCACCAGATGCTTCATCAGCGTCGGACCCTTCGGACCCAGCCCCAGCCGCTGCGTCCGGGTCGCCAGCTGGATGATGTCGACATTGGATTGCTGCGCCAGCATCGCCGCGGCAAAATTGGTGCCGGGCCGCCAGCTGTTCCGCTGGAAACAGATCATCTCAGTGGAATAATAGGGTTCAGCATCAGGCTTCGCCGCCCAGCCGCCGGACATTTCAGCGACACTCTCCGACCAGCAGTCATTCTGCTGCGTGACGAAGACCGATCCGCCGGTCTCCCGCCGCATATCCTCCATCACCTCATTGATCCGGCCACTTCCAAAAAAGCTCTGTTCGATCGACGAAGCATTCGCGACCAGCTTGTAGGACGGCGCATAGAGCTTCGTCGCCTGACTATAGGTAAGATAGCCAGTGCTCGCCAGCGTGCGCAAGATTTCGTCAGCGCTTGAATTGGGGATACCCAATGCTTCGCTGATCTCGATCGTGCGCGCAGGCTCGCCCGACTTCATGAAATATTCCAGCACTTCCAGCGTCCGCAGGCACGACTTCACGCTACCCCTGCCGCCAGACCTGCCTTCCGCCTGTGAGTTAGCGCTCATCCCGCCTCCTACGCACTTCTTGCCAGCGTCGGCGCTGCCGATCACCCGGATTTTGCTATTCCCCACCATATTCCTGGCGCACCCTGGATTCAAGCGTAGGAAATCCGCTCCGCCGCGATCCCTTACGCGAATATGGAAAGCCGCCATTGCCGGTCGCCAGCACAGCTTCGCTCCTCTCTACACTGCAACCATGCACGACAGAAAAAGTCGCCCCCACATCAGGACGAAGCCTGTAAAGCGCCGCTTTCGCAATGGTCGCATGCCGCTCAGCTATACCGAATGGACGCATGAAGGCGCGCCGCTCGCCATCCTCCTTCATGGCAGCCGGGACCATAGCCGCAGCTGGGATGCGCTGGCGAATGCCCTGCTTCCCGATTACCATGTGATCGCCCCCGACCTTCGCGGCCATGGGAACAGCGGCTGGTCGCAGGACGGGCGCTATGACTTCGCGGCCTATCTGTCCGATCTCGCCGCGCTTGCCGAACAATTGGCGCTGGGTCCGCAGCGTCAGGCCATCCTGATCGGCCACTCCCTGGGCGCGCACATCGCCTTGCGCTTCGCCGCAACCTATCCCGAAACGATAACGCGCATCGTCGCGATCGAAACCGTTGGCGCGCCTCCCGATATCGAAGCCTATCGCTTCAGCCAAAGCATCGAACAAACAACCCGCAACTGGCTTGAGGAACGCCGCGCCGCTTCCCTCGCCACCCCGCGCATCTTCGCGTCCGTGGACGAAGCGGTCGAGCGTATGCGCGAACGCCATGCCTTCCTCACGCCTGCGCAGGCACGACACATGACGCGCCATGGTCTGCGTCGGGCTGGCAAGGCTGGATGGCAGTGGAAACATGATCCCTATCTCGCCGTCTGGGCATTTCCCGACGTCTCCATGGAGGATGTCCGGGCGCTGTGGCGCAACATCGCCTGCCCAACTCTCCTCCTTTATGGCGAACGCAGCTGGCCGTCCGGCCTGCCCGCCGACCTACTCGCCCACCTCCCTGACGTGCGGGAAGTCCGCCTGCCCGGCAGCGGCCACTGGCCCCAACACGACGCCTTCGACGCATGCCTGGCGGCGATCACACCCTTCCTGGCCGAGTGACCCGCTATTCGTTGCTCTTCTTGGTCGCCATCACTCGCGGATCGAAATGGTTCGCCGCCATCCACCCGCCATCCACGAACAGGCTGTGGCCCGTCACATATTCCGATAGTCCCGACGCCAGAAACAGCACAGCCCCAGCCACGTCCCGCGTCGTCCCCGGCCGCCCGATCGGCAACACGCTCGCCTCCATAAGCGCCCGCGATTCCGCCGTTTCGGGCAATCGTGGCGTGGTGATGCTGCCGGGAGCCACGGCGTTGGCGCGAATGCCATGCCGCCCCCATTCGGTCGCCATGGACTTCACCAGATGCATCAGCCCCGCCTTGGCTGCACCATAAGGAGCATGCATCGGCGACCCAACCGCTCCATCGACCGACCCGATGCAGATCAGCGATCCCGGCACCCCGCGCGCAATCATCGACTGGGCAACGGCGCGCGCCGTCACAAAGAAATAGCGCAGGTTGCGGGACTGGTCATAGTCCCATTCCTCCAGCGTCACGTCGAGCAGCGGCTTGAACAGCGCCTGCCCCACGATTGTCACCAATATATCCAGCCCGCCCAGCGCCCCTTCCGCATCCGCCACAGCTTTCTTGACCGATGCCTCATCCAAAATATCGGCCTCGATCGGAACACCCGCGCGCCCGATCGCCCGTACTTCGCTCGCGACCTGCTCGGCCCGCTCCATGACGCTGTCCAGCACCGCGACATCGCACCCCGCCTCGGCCAGCAGCAACGCGCTCGCCTCGCCCATGCCACGGCCGCCACCGACGATCAGCGCCTTCTTTCCTTCCAGCCCCAACAGTGACACGCTCATCCTCTCCATCCTCTTCGTTGCGCGCGCCCGCTCATGCGGCGTCGGCCAGGAACATCTTCTTGATTTCGGTCAGGCTGACCTTCAGCGAAGGCGTGCGCGGCAGCGCATCGACGATCCGGATTTCCACCGGCACATGCGTCGGCGGCAGTTCGGCCCGCACATGCGCCAGCAGCGCCTGCTCGTCCACCGCCCCTGCGCTCCGGCTCAATTCGACCGCAGCCACCGGCACCGCCCCCAACCGCGGGTCGGGGATACCCACCACGGAGGCATCGACAACGGCAGGATGCTGGCGCAGCACATCAACCACCCGCTCAGGCAATATCTTGAAGCCCCCGCGCACGATCGCGCCGTCATGCCGTCCCCGATGAAAGACATATCCGTCCTCATCGATCATCACCAGATCGGTGGTCCGCACCCAATCAGGCCGCACGGACGGGCAATGCACTTCCAGCAATCCTTCCGCCCCGCGCGGCACTTTCGCGCCGCTTTCCGGATCAACAGCGCGTATCTCAACACCCGGCATCGGCAGCCCCGTGCTGCCCCGCTTGCTGTCCCCGCGCTCCGCCCGCATCTGCGGCGTCCAGCGGACGATCGTGCCGCAAAATTCCGTCGCGCCCATACCCCACAGGATCGGTAGCTTATAGCGCTGCTCGAACCGCTCCTGAAGATCGGGGTCGAGATAGGCCGATCCCCCCGAAACGCTCTTCACGCTCGCCATGTCCTCTGGCGACACATTGGCGTCCATGATCATCGCGATCGCGGTGGGATTAAGGCCCAGCGTATCGGGCCTGTGCCGTCGCAGAGCATCCACCAGCCCTTCGACCGTGAAGCGCTCCATCAGCACCAACGGCGTATTATTGACCGCAGCGCCCGTCAGCAGGCACACGCCCCCCACCCCGCCCAGCGGCCAGATGTTGATCTGCACCGGCGGCGCGCTGCCGGACTCCGCACCGGGCGCGCTCATCACGGCCCGCTCCAGCAGCTTCAGCGGCATAGGAATGCGCTTGGGCGTCCCCGTCGTCCCGCTCGACAGCACTTCGATCCCCCCATCGGGCAAGGCATCGTCGAACGAGGATCGCCTGCACTTCTTCAGCCCATCGACCAGCATGGGCGCGTCATCGATCCCGCCAAAAGCGATCCCCGCGCAACCAGCCTGTCCCGCAGCCTCCCAAAAGTTCGGCCAGTCCTGCTCATCCGCCAATATCGCCGCGGCTCCCAAATTCTCGACATTGTCCGCAATCGCCGTCGCAGGAAGGAACGGATAGATGAAACTCACCGACCGCCTGTGCGCCAGCAGCCCCACCACCGCCGCCGCATGGGCCAGCCGGTTGCGGATGATGATGCCGACCTTCGCCGATGGCGGGCACCCGGCAGCGTCGAGCAGCGCAACGACGGCATCGCCATAGCGCGCCACCTCGCCCCAACTCACCCACCGGCCCTCAAACTCGATGCCGCGATCATCTTGATGGTCGCGCAAATTGGCGCGAAGCTGCTCGATAACGTCCTGGCTCACTTGGCGTCGTCCTTAATTGCGCACGCCTTCCAACAGGCCCTTGAGGTTCGACGACATCACCATTTCCTTCTCCGCCATCGAATAGCTCGTCAACTCATGAAGGAAATCGAGGGGGTGTTCAGTCCCTTCCGGATGCGGATAGTCGCTCCCGAACAAGACGCGATTGACTTGCATATGTTCTCGCAGTTGCCCGAAATCATCCTCGACAAAGGGCGTCACGAAAATGTTCCGATGAAATTGGTCAACGGGATCATTCATGAATTTCTGCGGCATCTGCCCATAAACATGCTTCAACTGTTCGATCAGCGGGATGACCCATTTCGCGCCATTCTCGACACTCACCACCCGAACACCGGGGAAGCGGTCAAAAACGCCACCACAAATGATCGCCGCGATCGTGTCGGAAATCGCCCGTTCGATGATCCGCAGGCAATTGACGAACGGATCGGATTCGAACGGCAACCACTCGGCCCCGCCCGTCCACATCTCGATCAGATAATCATAGTCTGAATTGGAAGCATGGATCGACACGAAGATTTTCGCCTCCTCAATCCGCGCCCAGAATGGATCGAAATCCTTCAGCCCCATCGACCGCCCGCCGCGATAGCCCGGCACTGGTGAAGGCCGGATGCAGATCGTCCGCGCGCCCTGCTTGATCAGCCAGTCGGTCTCGGCCAGCGCGCGGTCCATGTCGGCCAGCGACACCACCGGAACCCCGAACAGCCGGTTCTCCCGCGCAAAACCCCACTCCTCGCTCGTCCATTGGTTCAACGCATGCAAAGCATCATGCAAAAACTCATGATCATAGCTCATCCACTTTTCGATCACCGAAAAGAGCGTCGGAAACATGAGCGCCGCATGCACATTATGGCCGTCCAGCACCGCCAGCCGTTCCTTGCCCGTCCGCCAGGATTCGGGCGGCGCGATCGGCTTCCCCGTCATCTCCCGCATTGTCAGCCCTTCCGGGTTCTCGGCCTTATAATATTTGACATGCGTCCCCGGCGCAGCCACCCGCTCAAAGGTGGGATTGGGAATATAGTCCGAAATCTGCCCCTTGATCGCCAACCGCTTGCGGCCATCCACTTCTACGAAGCGGAAATCCTTGTGCCACTTCTTGGGCAAATGCCGGAACAGCGCATCCTCTGGCTCATAGAAATGATTGTCCGCATCATAGACGGGAAACGGAAGGCTGGGCGTCGTCATCGCAATGTCTTTCGGTCAGCTATGATAAGTTGCTACTTGTTGTCCTGCACCCGCCCGCGTCTGGCAATTAAGCGGGACGGCTTTCCGGCTACACGGAATCCTCGGAGCCAGTAGATTTCAGCGCCTTCACAAAGCCCGCAATCGCCGCGATTGCATCCTGCGCTTCGCCAGTTTCAGGCGCCAGCAAAGGCCAGACATGCCCCATGCCCGGCGCGACATGCAGCGTGACCCGCCGATCCCCAAGCGCCAGCCGCGTGGCAAAGGCAACCGCCTCATCCAGCAACACCTCCGCACCGCCCGTCAGCACCAATGTCGGCGGAAAGTTCGCCGGGTCAGCCTCCAGCGCCGAAACCAGCGGATCGCGCGGATCATGCCCCTGCAAATATAGCTGCGCGCTATCCAGCACGGCGGACTTCGAAAACATCGGATCACGCTCTGCATTACGATCAAGGCTCTCGCCCCGCGCCGTCAAATCCAGCATCGGCGACACCAGAACAGCACCCGCAGGCCGCTCACCAGCCCGCGCCGCCAATATGCACAGCGCCGCCGCCAGCCCGCCCCCGGCGGAGTCTCCCGCGACCACCACCGAACGCCTATTCTCCAACCCGCGATAAACTGCCACAACAGCATGCAAAGCCGCCGGAAAGGGATGCTCCGGCGCGAGCGGATAAAAGGGCAGGGTGACCCGCCGCCCCGCCGCATCAGCGATCCTCTGGGCATAGTCGATATAGGCAAGCGGCGACCCCAGCCGATACCCCCCGCCATGCAGGTAGATCATCTCTCCCCGCGCATCACGCCCGCGCGGCTCAATGACCAAACAACGCACGCCGCCAATAAGCGTCTCGCCCGCCCGCTCCGCAGCATCGGCAGAACCAGCCGCCCGCGCCCGCCGCTCGACCAGCGCCTCATCGGCGGCATAGCCTTCTCGCAACGGCGGCAATTCCCAGGCGCCGGCCCCAGTCACAGCACAAACACCCCGCGCGCCAGCTTGCCTTCCTCCAAATCGTGGAAGGCCCGTTCGAAGTCTGAAAGATCGTAACGCTGCGTCACCAGCTCATCCAGCAGCAGCTTACCCTGCCGATATTGCGCGATATAGGACGGGATATCCTGATGCGGCCGCGACGCTCCATAGCGCGCACCCATCACCCCGCGATCGACAAAGGAGAGCGGCGTCAGCGATACCTCTGCCATCGTCCCCGCCGCTGTCGTCCCGACGATCACGCAATTGCCGCCCCAGCCAAGACTCGCCATCGCATCGTTCAGCACCCGCGTACTACCGACACACTCGAAAGCCCAATCGACGCCGCTGCCATGATCGGGATTGCCGCCCGACACGATGTCCTTGATCCGCTGCGGCACATCGCCTTGCGACGCATCGATAAAATCCGTCGCCCCGAACTCCCGCGCCTTCTCCTCGCGCGTCGGCAGCAAGTCGATCGCGATGATCCGGCTCGCCCCGGAAAGCCGCAAGCCCTGCAACACGTTAAGCCCGATGCCGCCAATGCCGAACACCGCCGCCGTCTCACCCGGCTTCACGCGCGCCCGGTTGACGACCGATCCCACCCCCGTCAGCACGCCGCAACCCACGACGCAGGCAATGTCGAGCGGCACCGTCGGATCAATCCTGACCGCCTGATTGGCCTTCACCACCGTCTTCTCGACAAAGGTCGACGTCGCCGCAAAGCTCGACACCGGCTCGCCATTGCGACTGAAGGGCTGTGCCCGATTGCCATAGGACTGACGGCAGTGGGTCGGCCTGCCGCTCTCGCACGGGCCGCAACGTCCGCAATTGGCGAGCGTATGCAGCGCCACATGATCGCCCACCGCCAGCTCGGTGACGCCCGGCCCCAGCTTCTCGACGATGCCCGCCCCTTCATGGCCCAGTACCGCAGGCGCAGGCCAATCGATCGTGCCGTTGATGACGGAAATGTCGGAATGGCAAATGCCACTCGCCACGATGCGCACCAGCACCTCGCCCGCGCCCGGCTCGCGCACTTCGACATCCTCGACAAAACGAACCTTGCCCGGCCCTTCATAGATCAGCGCCCGCATGTTCAGCCTCTCCCAACTTCATTTATCTGCTTGTCCGGTTCGCCGGGGATCGCGCTCGCCGCCCGGCAATGCCGCGCAATGGCTTCGCCCAGAGCAGCGATACGGGAGAGCGGCAGCGGTCGGTCAAAGCCGTATAACGACAAAGTACATAGCACTGCTCCATCGTCGCCAAATACCGGCGCCGAAATCATCATCACCGGATGCAGCCGATCAGGCTGCGCCTCGATCATCAGATAATCCTCCCCCATCTGGCCGATCCGCTCGGCCACCCGCTTCTGCCACTCTCCGGCCAACGGCTCCTCCGCCATACCAAGCACGGCAAGCCCGGTCGCCGCCTGCTCGGGGCTGCGTTGCGTCACGGCATAGCCCCTCTGCCGCACCATCGCGAGCGACTGGCGCAACCGGTCCGCATCGATCGCCCCCGCCGCCTTGGCGAGCCAGCTATCCACCTCCCGGTCGTTCGCCCAGGCAAGAAAGGGCGTACCAAGCGGCGGAATAAGCGGAACCCGCTGACCCACCGCCAGCCCCGGCAGCCGCCCCGGCCCCTCCGACGCCAGCGCGATCAGCCGGTCATCCAGCCGCGCGGTAAGCAGGCTGTCCATGTCCAGTTCCGCGGATAAAAGCGCGATCTGGTTGCGCGCAGCCGCGACCACCGGATGGCATTGCAGCGCGGCATGACCAATCGCGATCAACGCCGGGCCAAGCCGATAAACCCGCCCCCGCTGCGCCCGGACCAGATAGCCGTCCCGCGTCATCGCGCCCAGCAGCGCGTGGCAGGACGCCGGATTAAGGTCCAGCTGCCGCACCAACTCTGTCAGCGAATAGCCGCGCAGTGGCGCAGCCGCCATGAAGTTCAAAATATCGATGGCGCGTGACGCGGCCAGGGCCGGGCGGGGCATCGCTATTCAGCTCAGTTCCAGATCGTCCCAATTCACCACCGTGCACATGCGGTGATAATCGGGGCTGAGCCAAGGCGCGTTGACCTGAAGCCTGCGATGCTCGCGGTTCACATAGTAATTCTTCTCGATACCGCCCTCGGGCGTCATCTGAAGCCAGTTCTGCGCCTCGGCATCCAGTTCACGATTATAGCGCTCAAAAGCCTCCGGCCTTACATCGACGCGGCCCTTCTGCTCCTTCAACATGCGCATGACGCACTGCGCGGCATAGCTCGCCCAGATCAGCCACCATTGGGGCAGGCCCGTGCCGCCGGTCAGCGGCTGCGAATTGGGGCCATACAGCATGAACAGGTTCGGGAACTGCGGCACCATCATCGACAGATAGGCGCGCGGCCCGTCGCCCGCGTCCCATGTGTCGTGCAGGTCCTGGCCCTCCAGCCCCTTGTAGCGGGTGGGCCACAGATATTTCAGCACATCGAACCCAGTCGCGGCGATGACCACGTCAAAGTCCCGCTCCGTCCCATCCGCCATCACAAAGCCCGACTTTGTGAAACGCCCGACAGAGCCGCTCAGCAACTCCACATTGTCGCGGGTCAGCGCGCGATACCATCCATTGTCGACCACCGGACGGCGCGACATGGGCGCGTAGTCAGGGACCAGCTTTTCGATCAGATCCTCGCGCCCGCCAGTCTCCTGCCGGATATAGCTAGTCAGGAAGGCGCGCAGATCATCATTGGCCTTGCTGACCTTGCCCCCCTGCGCCTGCCATTCGCGATCGACGCGCTGCAACCGGTCGATGTCGAACAACGGCATCGTCGCGGTATAGCGCGACCAGTTCCAGTATCCGGGCATATTCTCATTGAGCCACGCCAGTTCCGGCTCGATCGGCGCGCCATATTTCTCGCGCGGGCTGATCCATTGCGGGGTCCGCTGCACGACGCTGACATGCCCCGCCCTTTCAGCGACAGCGCTCAGCAATTGCACGCCCGTCGATCCATTGCCGATGATGGCGACCCGCCTGCCCGTCAGGTCCAACCCTTCGGGCCAAGCCGACGGATGGATGATCTGCCCGCCGAACTCCTGCACGCCGTCAATGTCCGGCAGCTGCGCATTGGCAAAGGTGCCGCAAGCGGTGATCACCACATTAGCAACGATTTCCTCACGCCCGCCCGGCGTTTCCACGTCCAGCCGCCAGACGTTGCGACGTTCATCAAACACCGCGCCCGTCACATCATGGCTAAAGCGGCTGTTCGCCATAACCCCATATTTGCGCGAGACATGTTGCAGATATTCGCGAACATCCTCACCCCGGTTGAAATGCTCGCCCCACGGGTAGAGCTTCTCGAAACTATATTCATAGGTGATGGACGGCGTATCGACCCGCACGTCGGGATAGCGGTTGATCGTCCATGTACCCCCCGCCTCAGGCTGACGATCCAGCAGCAGATAGGGCAGCCCAAGCAACTCACACTGCACCCCCGCCGCGATCCCCGCCGGGCCGCTGCCGATGATGACGATGCGGAAACCCTCCGGAATCTCCGGCTTCTCACCCTCCCATTCGACGGCGCAAGGAACGGCACGGAAGGCCGGAAGGTCACGCCGCGCCTCGAACTCGACATCGGTCATCTCGCCCGACAGCATCGTCATCAGGCGGCGCAGTTCCTCTTCGGGCGGCTCCGGCAAATCCACCGCACCGGCATTATCCGCCAGCCACTCGACCGCGCGCTCCTTCAGCAGCGATTTCTGCCCCTCGCTCATCTGCGCGGCGGCGGGCAAGGCGGCAATCTCCTCATCCCCGCTATTCTGATACAGCGCGGTCCGCAGCGCATTCAGGTCCGCCAGTTCAACCGCCCGCCGGATGCTGTCAGTGTCGATCGCCTTTGCCGCCGTGGCCATTCATCCCATCCCATCTGATGTCGAGCGCATGCGAGCGCGCCACTCTCACTTTTTGCAATATCGAATCTTTGGCACGAGGTAAGTCGAACCCGTCCCAATTCCGCCATGCCGGAACAGGTGCCAATTGCGGCTCGTCAGTAACCGAGAAAATTGGGCTCGCGCCGCTCCATGAATGCCCGCGCCGCTTCACTCGCATCATGCGAAAACAAGCTGATCTGCGCGTTCGCAGCCGCCTCCTGCGCCATGCTTTCCTCCAGCGCGATGGCGCCCGCCGCATTGAGGTTCCGCTTCATCGCCGCAAAGGCCGCCGTCGGCCCGCCCGCCAGCTTCGCCGCCAAAGCCGCGCACTCGGTCTCAAGTACCTCATCCTCAACCAGCCGATTGACCAACCTGCTCGCCAGCGCTTCATCCCCCAGCATCGGTTCATCCAGCAGGAACATCTCCCGCGCCCGCGCCGCGCCCAGCAGCCGGGTAAGCAGATAGCTGCCCCCAGGATCACCGCACCGCCCGGCGCTGGCGAAAGCGAGCTTGAACTTCACCGTCCGCGAAGCGATCCGCAGGTCACACGCCGCCGCCATGACCAAGCCGCTCCCAGCCACCGGCCCACGCAAACAAGCAATCGTAGGCTTGGGCATACGATGAAGCAGCAGCGGAATTTCGCCATGAACGCTCATCCGCGCGGCGGCCTCATCGGCACGCATCGGTTCGGCCCGCGCCGCCTCCCCCTCACCCGACAGATCATAGCCCGCACAAAAGCCACGCCCAGCACCGGCCAGCACGACACAGCGCACAGCCGGATCAACGGACCAGCCACGCAACGTCAGCGCAATCTCATCCAGCATCGCCTCCGTCACGGCGTTCAGCCGATCCGGCCGGTTCAGCGTAAGCGTGGCGACACCCCCCTCAACCTGCGTCAAGATGCTCATGAGTGCGACTTCACCTTGTCCATCCCCGCCACGATGAACTCGCCGGTCTGGCCATAGGCCGACGCATGGCCCAGCTGGTGGATATCGAAACAGCTTTGCAGCGCCGTGCTCTGCCCCATGATGTCCAGCGTCTGGTTCACCGCCCGCTTCGCCATCGCCAGCGCATGCGGGTGCATCTGTGCAATCTCACGGGCCAGCGCCAGCGCGTGCGCATCCAGCTCCGCACGCGGCACGACGCGGTTCACCATGCCCCGCCGTTCCGCCTCATGCGCGTCGATCGGCTTGGCGGTGAACAGCATCTCCTTCGCCTTGCGCGGCCCCAATTCCCATGTGTGGCCATGATATTCGACCCCGCCAATGCCCATCAGCACCACCGGATCGGAAAAGCGCGCATCGTCCGCAGCGATGATCAGGTCGCACGGCCAGGCGAGCAGCAGCCCGCCCGCGATGCACGCCCCCTGAACCGCTGCGATCGAAGGCTTGGGAATATCGCGCCAACGCTTGGAATAGCCGAGATAATGCTTCGCCTCCCATTCATGGATGCCCAGCAGTCCGCGCTCCGGGATCGTCTCGCGAATGCGGTTGAACGACCCGTCGCGAATGGCCTCCTCGCTCACATCATGCCCGGCGGAAAAATGCTTGCCCTCCGCGCGCAGAAGGATGACGCGCACGGACTCATCCGCCGCAGCCTTTTCCCACGCCTCGTTCAACTGCTGCAAAAAAGGTTCATTCTGCGCGTTCGCCCGGTCGGCGCGATCCAGCGTGATCGTCGCGACCCGTTCCTCGACCGCGTAACGGATATATTCTACCATCTGCCTTACTCCTGGACCGCTGGTTGCGCGCGATCGGCGCTGCGAGCATCCGCTACCAGCGCCCTTCCGCACTACCGGAAGCGCGCTGCCGCCAAATTGACATCCTACGCTTCAGGATGGCCAAGCAGGAAGGCGCGAACAAGATGGAATTGGCATGAACCTCGAACTCAGCGAACAGCAGGCCATGATGCATGAAGCGGCCCTGCGCTTCTTCGATCGCGAAGAGGTGGTTCAGGCCGCGCGCGCGTCGAAGGGCACCATCGACGCCAGCCTCTGGAGCGAGGCTGCCGATATGGGCTTCATCACCATGCGCGCGCCAGAAGATCGCGGCGGCCTAAACATGGGCCTCATGGAAGCCGCGCTGATCTGCGAGGCGGCAGGACGAGGCGCGGCCCCTATCCCGATCGCGGACGGCATCGCCGCCTGCGCGCTGCTGGGCAGCCTTGAAGGCGAAGCCGCCGCCGCGCTGCTCGAACAGGCGACGTCCACCCCCATCAACCTCGAAGCGCAGCAAGGCTGCATCCAGCTAAGCTGGCAATCCGACGCCATCCAAGCCACCATGCCCACCGGCGAAAGGCACCCCATCGCCAGCGGCGACGCAGCGCGTCAACTTTTCGAAGCCGCCCTCACCGAACGAACCCTGCTCCGCTCCGCATGGCTCGTCGGCGCAGGCACCCGCGCCATCGAAATGGCCGCCACCTACGCCACCGACCGCAAGCAGTTTGACCAGCCGATCGGCGCATTTCAGGGCGTGGCCTTCCCCCTCGCCGACTCCATCACCGACATGGAGGGTGGCCGTCTGCTGCTTTGGCGCACCATCTGGGGCGTGGCGCAGCAACAGCCCGAAGCAGGCGCTCTCGCCGCCTTGACCAGCTGGTGGACCGCCACCACCGCCCGAACCGCCGTGCGCCGGGCGCTACGCACCTTCGGCGGCTATGGCCTGTCCGACGAATATGACATCCATCTCTATTTCCTCGCGATCGATCGCATAGCCTTGGCGGAAGGCGACCCCGAAGATCGGCTGATCAAAGCAGGCGACCGGCTCTGGGCCGGCGCAACAACCGCCCTAGCAGACGCAGGCGATCCCGGCATCGAAATGGGCTTCACCCCGGCCGAAGAAGCCTTCGCAGCGCAAGTGCGCGCTTTCCTTGAAACCGCAGTCACCCCCGAACTGCGCGCAGCCGCCGCCACATCCACCGACGGCCACCTCCCCGACCTCCATCGCCAGCTTGCCGCCGCTGGCCTCGCTTATCCCGACTGGCCGCGCGAATGGGGCGGACAAGACCGCAGCCCCATGGAAGTCACCGCGCTCGGCCGCGTGTTCGAGGAATTCGGCCTCTCCCGCATTCCCATCGGCTGCACCAACATGGGCGCGCGCATGACGATGCAATTCGGCTCGCCCGAACTAAAGGCCGAAGTCCTCCCCCGTCTCGCCAATGGTTCCGCCCTCGCCTGTCTCGGCTTTACCGAGCCAGCATCAGGATCGGACATGTACGCCGCCCGCACCCGCGCCGTGCGCGATGGCGATGACTGGATCATCACCGGCCAGAAGATGTTCACGACCGGCGCGCATATCTCCGACTATATATTGATGCTCGCCCGCACCGATCCGGACGCGCCCAAGCATAAGGGCATCACTCTCTTCTTCTTCCCGATGAACCTGCCGGGCGTCACGATCCAGCCGGTCGACACGCTCCCGGACGAACGCACCAACATCACCTTCTACGACGAAGTCCACGTGCCCGACCGCTACCGCTTGGGCGACGTCAATGGCGGGCTCAAGGTGATGGCCGCCGCCATGGAAATCGAACATGGCGGCGAAGGCTATCATATCTATCATCACAGCCTGATGCGCGCCGCGCTCGACTGGGCCAGCAGCAGCGACGCGTCCGGCAAGCGCCCGATCGACAAGCCAGCCGTCCGCGCCCGCCTTGCCCGCGTGCGTACACATCTGGAAATCGCCGACCTACTCTGCCGCCGCGTCACCTGGGCGATCGAGGCCAAGCGGATGACCCGCGCGATCGGCCCGATGGCCAAGATGTTCACCACCGAAATCTACATGGCAGATGCCGCCGATCTCGCCGCCCTCGCCGCACCCGGCACGCTCAACCACCAAACGCCAGCCTTGGCGAAGATCGAGGAATCCTACCGCCAGTCGATCGGCCAGACCATCTATGGCGGCACCAGCGAAGTGCATCGCACCATCATCGCCCAGCATCATCTCGGCCTGCCCCGGTCCTGATACCCTGGGCCTGACCTGCGGGCTTCCATATGCGCGGAAAGTTGCGCGCCCGCGTTGATCCTGACCGCGATCCGATGATCTTGGCCCTCATGACCTAAGCCGTTGCGCAAGACGGCGGCTTCTTGGGAGAAAAGCTGATGACGAACCCGGCACCGCTGACCATGTCGGACGCCCTCCCAGCGGTTGGCCCCGATGCCGCCGTCGCATCAGCGCCGATCAAAGCGCAACGCCGCACGGTGATGCTGCTGATGCTCGCCTTCATCTACAGCCTCAACTATCTCGACCGCCAGATCGTGGTCATCTTGCAGGAACCGATCAAGGCCGACTTCCAGCTCGCCGACTGGGAACTTGGCCTGCTGACCGGCGGCGCCTTCGGCATCTTCTACACCTTGATGGGCATCCCCATTGCCCAGCTGATCGACCGGGGCGTCAATCGCGTACGGCTGATCGCGCTTTTCACCGCCAGCTGGAGCATCATGACGGCGGTGTGCGGCCTCACCCGCAGCTTCGGCGCCTTCTTCACTGCACGCATGGGCGTCGGACTTGCCGAAGCAGGCTTCGCCCCCGCCGCCCACTCCCTCATATCCGACCTCTACCCGCCGCGCGAGCGACCCGCTGCGGCAGGCATCTTCGCCATCGGCGTGCCCATCGGCATCATGGCGGGCCTTTCCATAGGCGGCATCGTCGCGCAGGCGACCGACTGGCGCACGGCCCTTCTGCTGGCGGGCGCCCCCGGCATCCTGATCGCGATCCTCTTCCCCCTCATCGCCCGCGAGCCGATCCGTGGGGGTACGGAAGACCCCTCCGATCAATCGGCTGAAAAGCAGAAGCCGCTCAGCTTCCTTCAAAGCCTGCGTGTCCTTTCACAACGGCGCGCCTTCCTGCACATCGTCGCCGGGACCGCGATCATGGCCTTCGCCCAAACCGGCATCTCGACATGGCTGCCCTCCTTCCTCATCCGCAACCATGGCATGAGCCTTTCGCATGTCGGCGTCGGCCTTGGCCTGTTGACCGGCATATGTGGAGCGATCGGCACCTGGACAGGTGGCTGGCAAGGAACGCGGCTTGCCAAGTCGGGCCTCCACATGGCGCTCTGGCTGCCGATCGCGGGCATGCTCCTCTGCATCCCGCTGGACATCATCGCGCTCAGCATGGCGGATGGGCAGGCCGTTCTCCTCGTCCTCATCCCCAGCTACATCGTCGGCTCCTTCTGGACCGCGCCCTCGATCGCCCTCACCCAAAGCCTCGCGCCCGTATCGATGCGCGCGCGGGCAAGCGCCATGAACATCGTGGCGGCGAACCTGATCGGCGTATCGATGGGGCCTCTTGTGGCAGGCGTGCTGAGCGACGCCTTCGCCTATCTGCGCGGCGGCGACGCGGCGCTCGGCCTGCGGGACGCGATGATCTGCCTCACCGCCTTCTTCCTGTGGGCCGCCTGGCACTGGACCATGGCGATGCGCGCGCTCAAGCAGGAAAGTACAACGACTGTACGAATTGATTGCGCAACGCAGCGGTTATAAAATACAGGTGGACCGAACACCGGACGAATATCGGAGAGAGGATCAGTCATGGCCACCGGAAACGCGAAGAGGCAAGTCACGCATAATATGGGTGCGATGGACACGCGCCCTGTAAAACCGCTCGAATTCGACGGGCCCTTGCCACAGCCGACCAGGGATATGGACCAGATCCGTGCCGATCTCGACCGCGCGGGCTACGCCATCGCGGCCGAGGTCGTGACCAAGGACAAGGCGCGCGAAATGCGCGACTTCCTCGCCGCCGAAATCGCCCGAGAAGAAGCCATCGATGAAGAGCGCGTCCGCCGCTTCTACACCGATAATGACGATCTTAATCGCCGCATGTCGGGTTGCCATCTGATGAACCGGGAACGCTTCTTCCGCGACATCTTGGAGCATGAACTGCCGCTTCAGATCACCCGCGAACTGCTGGGGCCACAGACGCTGGACGAATCCTATCTGGTGCACAGCTATGGCGCCAACGTCACGCGCCCCGGCAGCGCGCAACAGGGCATCCACCGCGACCGCAGCGGCGCTGTCCCGCTGTCGGCGGGCGCCGCGCAGACTCGCTTCATCTGGTGCCTGGATGATTTTGTCGAAGCCAATGGCGCCACCCGCATGGTCCCCGGCAGCCACCGCGACACCGAACCGCAATCCTGGGCTGTCCAATATGAATCCGTTCCCGCCGAAGCGCCCGCCGGATCGGTCCTCATCTATACCGACCTGCTGCTGCACGGCACGGGCGCGAACAGGTCAACCGACCTTGAACGCGCTGGCGTGATCATCGGCTATTGCCCGCCCTGGTGGAAGCCCATGATCAACTTCCCGATGACGATCGATCCCGAAGTGATGAAGGAATCGTCCAAAATCCTGCGCCAGATCCTTGGCTACAGCTCGGTCTCCGTCGGCTTCGACGAACCCTGGACCTATGCTCCCGACGCGGTGAAGGACCTGATCGTCACGCCCGAGATGGAATGGTGAGGTAAGAATGCGGGCCTGCCGCGACCGATCCGGCCAGGCCCGCTTCTCCGCTTTCAGCCCCTCTGCGCATCGACGGCTTTACCTTCGGCAGATGAGCTGCCGCACGCCTTTTCCGGATAGGCGGCAAAGCTGCGCCTGTTGGTGAACCCTATTCCATATTGGGAATAAATCTTCGCCGTACAGCAGAACCAATAAGAGCGACCCGGCGCATGACATCGCAGACATTCGATTTGATCATTCGCGGCGGCTTTGTGATCGACGGCACCGGCTTGCCCCGCCGCCGTATCGATGTCGGCGTAAAGGACGGCCATATCACCGCCCTGGGCCTCCTCGCCGAAGCAACGGCGGAGCAAGAGATCGACGCCAGCGGCATGATCGTCGCACCGGGCATAGTGGACCCGCACACCCATTATGATCCGCAGATCACCTTCGATCCCTATGCCACCATGTCCTGCTTCCATGGCGTCACCACCGTACTGGCGGGCAATTGCGGCTTCTCGGCGGCGCCCGTGCGCAAGGATGACCGGGAATTCCTGACCGACATCTTCGCCAGCGTGGAGGATATGAATCCCATCGCCCTGTCCGGCGTACCGTGGGACAATTTCGAAACCTTCCCGGAGTATCTGGCATCCTTGAAAGGCAGGCTAGGCGTCAATTTCGCCTGCTATGTCGGCCATTCAAACATCCGCCGCTGGGTCATGGGCGAAGGCGCCTACGACCGCGACGCAACAGCCGAAGAGATCGCCGCGATGCAGGCGATGGTGGATGAAGCGGTCAAAGCAGGCGCCGCTGGCCTCTCCTCCTCCGCAGCGCCCACGCATCTCGATATCAAGGGCCGACCTGTCCCTTCCCGCCGCGCCGGCCGGGATGAGCTTTTGGCGCTCAGCGCTGCCGCCGGACGGACGCGCCGGGGCACCATTTGCTACCTGCCCGCCAGCGCCATAGGCGGCATGACGCAGGAGGATTATGACCTTCTGCTCCAGATCGGCGAGGCATCGGGCCTCCCCGTGATCATTCAGGGCATTGGCGGGGCGAGCAAGGTCGATGTGCCGACCGCCAGCTGGGACACCGCGTCCCGCTTCCTCGACGATGCAACCGCGCGCGGCACGCCAGTCTATTCGCTGCTGATGAGCCGCCCGTTCGACCGCACCGTCGAAATCGGCCCCAACAATGTCCATTACAAGGCGTGCTTCGCCTTCAACGACCTGTTGAACCTGCCCGATGCAGAGCGGCGCGCCGCCCTTAGCGACACGATATGGCGCGACCGGGTCCGCCACTCCGTCGAAGACTGCAACCGCGACCCGTCAAAGGGCACAACACTTCCCCCGCCCCAATGGCCCGACGTCTATGTAGTACAAGTCGCCGAGGAGAGGAACCGCCCCCTCGAAGGCAAGTCGATCGCCGCGCTGGCGCAGGATTGGGGCGTGGCGCCCATGGACGCCATGCTCGACCTCGCGCTGGACGAGGATCTGCGCACCACCTTCCGCTGGCGCACCGAAAGCCCCGAATGGGCTGCGGCGGTCGATGTGGCACAGGGTCACCCCAACATGATCGTCGGCGTGTCGGACGGCGGCGCGCATCTGCACAAGGATGATGGCGCGGACTGGAGCTCCTATTTCCTGCGTTCCTGGGTGCTCAACCGGAAACGCTGGACGCTGGAGGAAGGCATCCGCCAGATAACGCAAGTCCCCGCCGCGATGCTCGGTTTCGCCGATCGCGGCACGCTCCGCGTCGGCGGTTGGGCCGACATCATGATCTTCGATCCCGAAACCATCGGCCCGTGGCGCAAGGAATTCGTGCACGACCTGCCCGGCGGCATCGGCCGTTGGAAGGCGCTGGGCACCGGGGTGAGGGCGACCATCGTCAATGGCCAGCCGATCGTCATCAATGGACAGCTGACCGGCGCCCTGCCGGGCCATGTCGTGGCGCCGGGCGCCCCGCTGGCGGCCGCCTGAATCATCGGAAGGAAATCGTCATGATCGAAGTCATCAAGCTGACCGGCACGATCGGCGCGGAAATAAGGGGCGTGGACCTTTCCACTGATCTGTCGCCCGAAACCGTCGCCGCCATCAACGACGCGCTCTACGACAATTATGTCGTCTTCTTCCGCAATCAAAAGCCCTTGTCGGAGGAAGAGCATATGCGCGCCGGGCGTCATTTCGGCACGCTCGACCTCTCGGAAATCCAGCCCGATCCCGCCGCCCGGCGCGAAGTGCTGTGGATGGAAAGTAATTCAGCAAAAGGCGCAGGCGCTGAATATCTCCACCGCGACCGCACCTATCTCGAAGCGCCGCCCATGGGATCGCTGCTCCAATGCATGGTGAAGCCCGACGTCGGCGGCGACACCTGCTGGATCAGTTCGGTCGCCGCCTATGAAGCGCTGTCGCAGCCGATCAGGAACCTGATCGACGGCCTCAGCGCCCTTCATTCCATCCAGCCGCTGGCCACCCGCAGCCAATCCATGCGCGACATGCTGGGGGACAAGGTGCACAGCTTTTCCACCGCCATCCACCCGCTGGTGGAGGTGCATCCGGTCAGCGGACGCAAGGCGCTCAACATCAACGCCAATTGGACGACGCAGATCATGGGCGTGTCGCAGGAGGAAAGCCGCATGCTGCTCGATTTCCTGCTCAATCATGTGAAGCGGCCGGAATTTCAGGTCCGCTTTTCCTGGAATGTGGGCGACATCGCCTTTTGGGACAATCGCACGACCCAGCATTGCGCGATCGCGGATTACAACACGCGCCGCGTCATGAAGCGCGTCGCGCTCGTAGGCCATCCGCCCAAAGGTCCGCATGATCCCGTAACTGCCCCAGCGCATTGACGACCGTCGCGCATTCACGGGCAGTCGTTCCATATTTGCGGATTGGATGACCTCCGCGCTTGCGAATCCGATGCATCTGCGCCATCCCTCCTTGAATAATTGCATCCGGCCATGAAGTTTTTTCGACGCGAACCGGTTGCCTGCCAATGTGAGGAGAGAATGATGGCGCCGACGGAGGAACGCCCGGCCCGCGCGGCTTATGCGCTCTATATCTTGCTGCTGCTGCTCGCGATCAATTCATTGAGCTACGCGGATCGCCACGTCTTCTCCGTCCTTATTCCCGCCATCAAATCGGAATTCGGCGCGTCCGATTCGCTCCTCGGCCTGGTCGGCGGACCCGGCTTCATCGCCAGTTACGTGTTGTTCAGCATGCCGCTCGCACGCTTCGCAGACCGTTGGTCGCGACGCGGAGTCCTCACCCTGTCCGCAACCTTGTGGAGCGCAGCAACGGCAGCATGTGGCGCGGCTGGCAACATGCTGCACATGAGCATCGCCCGCCTGATGGTCGGCATCGGTGAAGCGGGCGGCCTGCCGCCTGCGCAATCCCTCCTCGCCAGCCTCTATGACGAACGCCGCCGGTCTAGCGCCATGGGCGTCCTTTCCGCCTCCACCTATATCGGCGTTGTCCTCGGCCTGACCGGCGGCGCAGCCGTGGCCGCCATGGGGGGCTGGCGCTGGGCCTTTTTCGCGCTCGCCATTCCCGGCTTCCCCCTGGCGCTGCTGCTCTGGCTCACCGGCCCCCGCCGCAGCAAGGCGGCGCAAGTGCCCAGCGACGAGCCATCCGAAAGCCTGTGGCGCGCCATCCGCCGCTGCTGGGGGATACCCTCGCTGCGTCTGTTGGGGCTCGGCGTCGGAACGTTCAATATATTCGGCTATGCCGCCGCCATCTGGACGCCCGCCTTCTTCATGCGCTCCCACGGCATGACCCTTGTCGAGGCAGGCACTTGGCTCGGCATCGGCGCGGCGACCGGCGGCATCACGGGCAGCCTGCTGAGCGGCGTCATCGTGGACCGCCTGCGCGTCCGTGGCGAAGCCTGGCAACTGCGCGTGCCCGCCATCGCATTCCTCCTCGCCTTCCCGATCTTCATTGTCATGTTCACCCTGCCGGGTGGCGCAGCCGTGCAGATCGGCCGCCTGCGCGTCCCTGGCGTCGCGTTGCTTTCCATCCTCACCGGCATGATGGCAGCGATGTGGGCAGGCCCCTCCTTCGGCGCCGCCGCCCGCCTCGTCCTGCCGCATCAACGGGCGCAGGCAACGGCGATGCTCGTCGTCATCATCAACGTGATCGGCAGCGCATTTGGCCCGGTGATAGGCGGGGTCGTCAGCGACTTGCTGGCCGATCGGTTCGGCGCCGAATCCCTCCGCGTCAGCCTCTTCTCGCTTTCGGTGCTGACAATTTTCGGCGGCCTGCTTTTCGGGCGGGCATCGGTCCACTATCCCCACGACCTGACCCGCGTCGGCCGCATGGACGAGGGGGCATCACCGCTCGGCCAAGGGAAGCTGAAAGAATCGACGCTCTGATCGCAGGGACAGGAGAAGACATCATGAAAACGCACGCGATCGTAACCGGCGCTGCTGGCATATTGGGCCAGGCCGTAACCCAAGCGCTGACACAGGCAGGCTATAAGGTAACGGGCATCGACCGCGCCGATAGCGCAGGCGCCGCGACGCAGGGCACCTATCTGGGCGGTATCGACCTGACCGACGCTGAAGCAACGGCGGCGGCCGTTAACAAGGCGATCGACGCCAACGGCCCTGTCGCAGCCCTCGTCAATGTCGCAGGCACCTTCCGCTGGGAAACCGTCGCGGATGGTGATGTCGCGACCTGGGCGAGCCTGTTCGACATCAACCTGCGCACCGCCGTCAACACCGTCCGCGCTGCCCTCCCCTCACTGCGCGACGGCGGCGGCGCCATCGTCAGCATCGGCGCGGCCTCCGCGATCAAGGCAGGGGCAGGCATGGGCGCCTATGCCGCCAGCAAGGCGGGCATCGCCAAGCTCACCGAAGCACTGGCCGAGGAAGAAAAGGACAATGGCATTCGCGTCAACGCGGTCCAGCCTTCCATCATCGACACGCCAGCCAACCGCGCCGACATGAGCGACGCGGACTTCAGCCGCTGGGTGTCCCCCGCGCAGGTCGCCAGCGTCATCGCCTTCCTCCTGTCGGACGGGGCGGCCGCGGTCACCGGCGCCTGCATCCCCGTGACGGGGCGCTGCTGATGCGCGCCGCCGTCTTTCGCGGAGCCGGTCAGCCGCTCGCCATCGAAACCGTCGCCGATCCAGTGCCTGCTGCTGATCAGGTCATCCTTGAAGTCGCCAATGCCGGGATTTGCGGGTCAGACCTGCACATGGCGGAAAGCGCCCATACGCCCTCGGGCCTCATATTGGGGCATGAGTTCGCCGGCACCATCGCCGCGCTCGGCCGCGACGTCAAAGGCCCATGGAAAGTCGGCGACCGCGTCACCGCCCTTCCGCTGAACGCCTGCCATCACTGCCCAGCCTGCGATGCGGATTTACCCGCGCTCTGCTCGACCAACCTGTTCACCGGCACCAACCTCCTCGCGCAGGGTGCCTATGCCCAGCTTGTGACAGCCCGCGCCGACATGGTCCAGCGCCTGCCCGAAGGCGTCACCCTGGAGGAAGGCGCGCTGGTCGAGCCGCTCGCCGTCGGCCACCATATCGTGTCCCTGGCCCACATGCCGAAGGATGCAGCCGTTCTAGTGCTCGGCGCTGGCCCCATCGGCATTGCGGTCGCCCTGTTCGCCCGCCACGCCGGTGCCCGCCATGTGGTGGTGAGCGAGCGCTCTCCCGAACGCCGCGCGCTGGCGCAGCAGGTCGGCGCCACCGCCGTCATCGATCCGCAGGCGCAGGACGTCGCCGCCGCCTTCGCCCAGGCAACCGGCGAAAATGCGCCCCGGATCATCTTCGAATGCATCGGCGTTCCCGGCATCTTCAACCAGGCGATGCAGCTCGCCGCCGTCCGCGCGCAGATCATCGTCGCGGGCGTCGTGATGCATGACGAAACGATCACCCCCGTCATCGCGCTCGGCAAGGAACTGACCATCCGCTACAGCCAGGCCTACAACGAACGGGATTTCGAAGCGGTGATCCACGCCATCGCGACCGGCGCGATCAAGCCAAAGCCCATCCACACCTCCACCGTCAGTCTGGATGAACTGCCCGCCGCCTTTGAGGCGCTGCGCAGCCAGCCGCGCGAATGCAAGGTGCTGATCCGCCCCTGAACCGTCATCCTTGCACGCTAAAATCGCCCGCCAGCTACGCAAGAAGTTGACATTATGGCCGGGAAGGGCACAGTTCGCGTGAATATTGCGGGAGGGGATTGGCGCAGCGGCCTGATGGCGGCAGCGCTCCCCGTCCGCTTTGGAACCCGGATCGGAATGGGGCTATAATGAGCAATTGGGACAAGGAAGTCGACATTCTGGTGGTGGGGTCGGGCGCGGGCGGCCTGCTCGCGGGCCTCGTCGGCGCACACAACCGCGCCGAAGTGCTGATCGTTGAAAAGGCTGACCTTTGGGGCGGCACGTCGGCCACATCGGGCGGCGGCATCTGGATCCCGGGCAGCGACGTCGCGAAAGCGGCAGGCTTTGAAGATGATCTCGACAACGCCTTCACCTATCTGCGCGGCCTTTCGGCGGACAATGTTCCGGACGAAAATATCCGTGCCTATGTCGATAATGCAGCGCCCATGCTGCGCTGGGTCATGGCGAACACGCCGGTCCAGTACATGGCCTTCCCCTATCCCGATTATCATGCGGAAAATCCCGGCGGGTCGGCGCAGGGCTATCGCACCCATCTGCCCATGCCCCTCGATGGCAAGCCGCTCGGCAAGGAAATCCGCACCCTGCGCTTCGCCTCGCCTGCGGCCAGCCTGTTCGGCTATCTCAACTGGCACTTCAGCGAAACGAGCGAACTGCTCTACCGCACAAAGGGCTGGATGAAGAACCTCGTCGTCAACATGTCGCGCTACTGGCTCGACCTCCCCTTCCGCCTGACTTCGCGCAAGGATCGCCGCCTGACGCTCGGCAATGCGCTGACCGGCGGCCTGCGCATGGCTCTCGACAAGGCGGGCGTGCCCGTCTGGCTCAACACCCCGCTCAGCGAACTGATCCGCGAAGATGGCCGCGTCACCGGTGCCGTGGTCGAAAAGGATGGCAAGCCCTACCGCATCGGCGTGCGCAAGGGCGTCGTCCTCGCCGCTGGCGGCTTCGACAAGAACCAGACGATGCGCGACGCCAACTCGCCCCTCTATCCGACCTCGCGCTATTCGGGCGGCGTGACCAGCAATACCGGCGACGCCATCCGCGCGGGCGAAGCGGTCGGCGCGACCATGCTGAACCTGCAATCGGCCTGGGCCGCGCCGGTCTTCTATGTCCCCGGCGAGGATCGCGGGCGCCTATGCACCGTCGAGCGCGCGCTCCCCGGCTGCCTCATGGTCAACCAAAGCGGCAAGCGCTACCTCAACGAAGCCGCCTCCTACCATATCGTCGGCCAGCAAATGGCCCGGCGGGAAGCGGAACATAATGACGCCAGCCCCAGCTGGATGATCTTCGACCACACATATCGCCATAAATTCCCGATGGGTCCGCTCTACCCGCTCATGCCGACGTTCATCCATAACAAGGGCGTGCGCAGCATCCTGAAACAGGGCCGCTCGATCGAGGAACTGGCTGGCAAGATCGGCATCGATCCTGCGGCCCTATCGGCCACCATCGCCCAGTTCAACACCCATGCGGCCAAGGGCGAAGACCCCGAATTCCACCGCGGCGAAGCGGCCTATGACAAAATGTATGGCGACTTCCGCCACGGCCCCAATCCCTGCCTGCGCCCACTCGACAAGGGTCCCTTCTACGCCATGCCCATCTATCCCGGCGACATCGGCACCAATGGCGGCCTGCTCACTAATGCAAAGGCGCAGGTTCTGGACGACGCAGGCGCGCCGATCACCGGCCTGTACGCAGTCGGCAACAACGCCGCATCAGCCATGGGCGAAAGCTATCCCGGCGCAGGCGTCACCATCGGCCCCGCAATGACCTTCGCCTATGTCGCTGCTCGCGACATGACGGGCGGGAACGCCTGATCCTGACAAGCTGGAGAAATAGCGCGCACGGCTGACCGGAAACGGCAGCTTGTGCGCCATTTTCTCATCCATTTACCCAACATCCGTTCGGGCTGAGCCTGTCGAAGCCCTTTCCTTCCCTTTAAAGCCACCATTGAGGCACTATCAGCGCCCCTGATCTCACCCGCCACCCATCGCCCGCGCCTCATTTGTAACCACCCGCCGCCATTCAATCCGCACCAGATCATCGCCCATCGCCGCCTCCAGGAACAACCGGTCGCCCTCAAACGCATAATGGCGCGGCTGTTCTGATCCGATCCAGTCCGGATACCATGCGCCATCGACATGGTGCGTGATGATCCCCGCTTCCGCATCGATCGAAAAGCGCCCGAAATAGCCGCTATAGCCGCGCATCGACGCCCCAAGCGCCGCGTCGCTCACCTGATAGACGCTGGGCTCGCCGAACTTCGGCCGGTTCGCCTGCATCAGGTGACAGCTCATATGCCCGTCGGCGCTGTACATGATCTGACCGACCGCATCCGTGCCGAAGGGATGATCCTGCGTGCCATCGGCATGAAAGGTCGTCCACAGCACCAGCTGCCACCCGCCAACAAAGGCGGCAAAGGCCTCTTGCGTACTCATGTCGTTACGCCTCAGCCGCTCGGGCAACCCATTCACAGCCATTTCTCGCCCTCTCCCCGGTTCGTCCTGTCGATACCGATGATGGCCCAGACGCCCCCCATGTCCACAAAGAAAAAGGGCCGGGTTTCCCCGGCCCTCCCTAATCATTCTCCGCCGAAGCGATATTTCAGGCGCAGCCCGTACATGCGGGGTTCGCCATACAGGCTCGTTTGATACAACAACCCACCCTGCTGATACACATTGCTGTTGCTGATCCGGTAGAGCTTGTTGGTCGCATTGGTGACGAACAGCCCCACATCGAACCCGCTGCCCGCAACGCCGTTCCAGTCGAGCGACATGTTGAGCAGGCCAAAGGCTTCCAGATAGGCGCCCGGCTGTTGCGCGGGCACATTGCCTGGATCAGTGTATTGACGCGAGCTGTGCGAATAGTTCGCGAAGAAGTTCAGCTCACCCATGTCGTCGCCCATCGGCACCGTAGCATTGGCATGAATGCTCCAGATATAGGGCGACACATATTGGAACGGCAAACAGCTCAGGTCCACCGTACCACCAGGCGCCACGCCGCCGTTGCAGCCAAAGCCACCCGTCGACGTGGTGAACTCATATTTCTTATACTTCGCATCGGTGTGGCTGAAGTTGCCGCCGATCTCCAGGCCCTTGAACGGCTGCATCGACGCTTCGACCTCGACACCCTTGATCCGCGCATCGGCGTTCCGGATGACCGCGCCGCCAGCAGCCGACACCGGATTAAAGTCCGCGCCCGCCCGCTGGATGTCCTTGTAATCCAGCAGGTAAGCGCTGGTGTTCAGGCGGAACGGCACATCGGCAATCCGGAAGTCGGCTTTAAAGCCAGCTTCGTAGGATGTGACTGTTTCCGGCTGGAAAGTGCGGGTATTGGTGAACACGGCCTGCTGGTTGAAGCCGCCTGCCTTGTACCCACGGCTCACCTTGCCGAACAACAGCACGTCGCGCATCACCTTGTAATCGAGACCGATCAGCCAAGTCGAAGCCTTGCTGTTCAGTTCCGCGGTATAGGTGCAATCCGCAAGGGCAGTCCCGATCGGTACGACCGCGCCGGTCGAACCGCACTTTGCGGTCGCGCCCCCAATCTGCGGCAGGAAAGCGGTCGCGAAACCGCGGATCTTGTCCCAGGTGTGGCGATAGCCGCCGGTCAGGCGCAGGCTCTCCAGAGCAGGCGAGACCGCTCCAAAGTCGAACGTCGCCTGCGCATAGAGCGCCTTGGACGTCTGCGTCGTGCCATAGGTGCTGTAGTTCGCCGGGCACACGGCGATGCCTGGCGTATCGACGTTTGTCCCCGTGAACGCCGCCGGGCAATAGACGATCGCGGCGCCAACCTGCTTACCGCTCGGCCGCTGGTCATAATAGAAGCCGCCGACCGTGTAGGTCAGGTGCCTGTCCAGCGTGGTGCCCTGCAACTGCAATTCTTCCGTGAACTGCTTCAGGTCGTCGCGGGGGAAGCCCGGATCGGACGCGTTGAAATAGGTGAGAGGTGTATTGTCGCCGGGCAGAACCACCTGGCCCGGAGCGGGGAGGCGGTTGGGATCGACGTCATGCTGCTGCAGGATCGTGCCGTCGCTGTCATAGGCATAGTCCAGCTTCAGCTTCTGGAAGCTGACGATGTTACGCAGCGTCAATTCGTCGCTCAACTCGATATCGGTCGTGTTCGAAACGCCCCAGGTCTTGGTGCGCGAGAAAATATCGATGCCCAGCGCGGTCTGGCGCGGACCCAGCGCGTCCGCCTGTGCTGTCGCCGCGCGGTAGACATCGCACGATGCGATAGCGCCAGGAATGGTCGCGCCTTCATAGCAAAGGTTAAGCGCAGACAGACCGGCGATGTTGAAGCCCTTGTGAACGAAACCCGCGCCATTATTTTTGGAGTTCGCGCCATAGATCATCGTGTAGTTTTCGATGGTCTCGGTCGGCTTGAAGGTGATGCCGATGCGACCCGAATACCAATGTTCGTTGTCGCGATCCTTGTTCCACACGACATCGCGCGTAAAGCCGTCGCGATCATGGAACGCGCCCACGACGCGGACCAGCAGCTTGTCCTCGATCAGCGGAACATTGACCGCGCCTTCGACATAACGGCGGTCATAATTGCCGATCTCACCCTTGATCCAGCCGCCAAAATTGTTGGTCGGCTTCTTGGGCACCAGCAGCACCGCGCCGCCGGTCGTGTTGCGACCGAACAGCGTGCCCTGCGGGCCGGAAAGAACCTGCAAATTCTCCAGATCGACGAAGTTGCCGGGTCCGCCCTGCTGGCTGAGCGTGATGCCAGCGGGCAGCGGCACTTCGTTCATATACACGACGACGCCCGGCGAGGCCTGGAAAGTCGCGCCTTGGCCGCGAATGGTGAAGGATTGCGAATCACGCGAACCATTGCCGTTGGGACCGACGACCAGCGACGGCACGCTCGCCTGAAGATCCTGTTCCTTGGCGATACCCTGCTGTTCCAGCCGGTCGGGCGAGAAAGCAGTGATGGCGATCGGAACGTCCTGGTTGCGTTCCTGACGACGGTTGGCCGTGACGATGATGTCGGCAATGCCACCATCCTGCTCGGCCGCCTGCGGCTGTGCTTCGGTCTGGGCCAGGGCCGCCGGAGCAAACATTGTAACGGCAACACCAGCCATCATGCTGGTGGCAAGCAGCGGCAACCGCCGCCGCGCGCGGATAACAGACGACATTCACACTCTCCTATGCATATGGTGCAGGGCTGGCGGCGTTCTCACCGCAACCCCGATCCTCTCCACTGTGTTTTTTGGTTAAGCTGATCGGCGCCACAGGGCCGAAACAGCCCCGCCTCCGCCGACATGGCGATGGTTCAGGCGGCTGCGTCGATGTTCGAAATGGATGGTGCCGCGGCTTCTTCGTCACCGTTCATCTTACGATGTCATGCAGGCCGCACTCTAACTCCCCCTTTTTTAAGGTCCGTGCCCCACCCCGTTCCCCGGTGTGTTGTGTAAGCACTCACTTTCACAGGCCTATTAACATGCCATGTTGTGAAATCAATATCCCCACCGCTGCCAATTCTGCATTTCATTCATTATTTTCAGAACAACATCCCAATCTTCCACCGACTGGAAAGCAGATCAAATGCCTCCCATGTGGTAATTCTCCTACGTCAGGATCACACCGTTACAGAAATGCGTAGAACCGCACTCCCCGCTAGCGTCACCACGCCTCGCGCCTATGCATCGGACCATGGCATCATCTTCCCCCCTGCAAGGACGCAAGATCCTGATCACCGGCCCCGCTGGCCAGATCGCCTTCCCCCTCGCCCGTTCCCTCGCTCTTTCCAACGAAGTCTGGGGCATCGCCCGCTGCAGCGATCCCACGCAACGGCAGGAGGTTGAAGAAGCGGGGATCAGAACCCTGGCCATCGATCTCCGGCAGCCCGACTTTTCCGATCTCCCGCGCGACTTCACGCATCTCCTGCATCTCGCCGCCTCGGTCGAGGGAAGCGATTGCGATCAGGCGATCACCACCAATGCGGAAGGAACCGGCCTGCTCCTGTCCCACTGCCGCAATGTGGAGGCGGCGCTGATCATGTCGACCGTCGCCATCTACAAACCGCACCCCGACCCACGCCACGCCTATGGCGAAACTGATCCATTAGGCGATGCCATGCTTCCAGGCATGACCGCCTATTCAGTCGCCAAAATCGCGCAGGAAGCGGTTGCCCGGTATTGCGCGCGGGAGTTCGGTATATCCACAATCCTCGCCCGGATGGGCGCATCCTATGGCCCGCGCGGAGGGTTGCCGACGCTGGTCGCACAAGCCGTGGCGGAAGGCCGACCGTGGCTCACGCGATCCGATCCTTGCCCCTATAATCCGATCCATGACGATGATCTGCTCGCTCAACTGCCAGCCCTCCTCGATGCCGCAAGCGTCCCCGCGACAATCGTCAATTGGGCAGGCGACGACATGGTGAGCGTGCAGGATATGGCCGCCTATGCCGGAAGCCTGATCGGCGTCCCCGCGCGTGTCGAAATCGTCCCCGCACCCGGCGCACAACCCGGCTCGGGCGTCGACAACATGCGACGCCTCGCCATCACCGGGCCATGCCAGGTCAACTGGCGCGAAGGCTTGCGCCGCGTCATGACGCAGCTTTACCCTGACAGGATAACATGAAGGAGAGTGAACATGCCGCGCTGGGTGAACCGGCCTGAAGGGTCCAACTGGGGCGATTTCGGTGAGGATGACCAGATCGGCCGGATGAACCTGATCACGCCCGAACGCCGCCGCGCCGCCATGGCGGAAGTCGTCGAAGGCATCGCCTTCACGCTCAGCCTGCCACTCAACGTACCCACCATTCCCCTCGCGCCTTTCCGCCGCCCACCGCTGCTCAGCGCAGCCTGCGACGAGGAGGGCGAAATGTACAACCGCCTCGACCACAATGGCGACGAATCCACCTGCGATGACCGGGTCCTGCTCTACACCCAGCATTCCACCCAGTGGGACGCGCTGTCACATCGCGGTCGCGCCTTCGACGCGGACGGCGACGGCGTGGCGGAGCTGGTCTATTATAACGGCTTCCGCGCTGGCGATCATATCAACGGCCCCGACGGCCCGGCTGGCGAGACCTGCGCCCGCGCGCTCGGCATAGAGACATTGGCGATGGCGGGCGTGCAGGGTCGCGGCGTCATGGTCAACCTGAAAGCCGCCTATGGGACGGAGTACCGGCCCATCTCCCGCGACGATCTGCTGCGCGCGATGGATGCACAGCGGGTGGAGGTGCGTACAGGCGACTTCCTGCTCCTCTACACCGGCGTCGACCGGATGGTTCTCGACCGGGAAGCGAGCGGCAAGGATACGCCGCTGGCCATGGCAGGGTGCGCCCTGGACGGCCGGGACGAAAGCCTGCTCCAATGGATAATCGACAGCGGCATCACCGCCATCTGTTCAGACAATATCGCGATCGAGGCGCTCGACCTCATCCTTTCGCCTGAACCACCCCCCATCCGCCTGCCCATCCACGACCTATGCCTGTTCCGGCAGGGCATTTTCCTGGGCGAACTTTGGTATCTTGAGCAACTGGCCGCATGGCTGCATGAACAAAAGCGCCATGCTTTCCTGCTCACCGCGCCGCCGCTTCGCCTGCCGGGCAGCGTCGGTTCACCCGTGACGCCCATCGCGACTGTCTGAGGGCCAGCCGGAGCCGCGTCAGTCCTTCTTTGTGGGGCTATCCTCGTTCAACATCGCGCATGCGCCGTTCAGGAACAGGCTTGTCACGGTTTCGGCATTGGCCTTGATCTGTGCCGGGGTCATGGCCTTCGTATTATAGATCACGCGATACTGCCACCGCCGCAGCAACAGGGCGACATACAAATCGGCCAGCATTTCAGCACGGGGCTTGCTGAAACCATGCGCCCTTAAAATCTGCTGCAACGGATCAAGCTGGAACCGTTCGAACTGGCGGCGCGACACGTCCTCCAGTTGAGGGAAGCTGATGCTTTCGCGATAGATGATGCGGGCCAGCCTGACCTGCCGGTCATGGTTTATCCGGGTGCTTACATGCAGCGCGTAGCGCATCAGCTGCTCACGCAGCGTGCCCTTGCAATCCCCCGGGAAGTGATGACGGATGGCCGACATTTCCAGACAGGCTTCGAACAACGCGACCTTGTCGGTATAGCGATTATACACCGTCCGCGTGGATACGCCCGCGCGTTCGGCGATCGCGCGCACCGAGGCACCATGGAAACCATGGTTCGAAAATTCCTCCAACGCCGCTTCCAGCATTGCCTCTTGTTTCAGCTCAGCCTCGCGCGCATTGGGTCTGCCTACCCGCCGCGTTGCCCCCTCAACCCTTTTCTCCGCCTCGCTGCTGATCATCGACTGGCCTCGTCCCCCCTTGGCCTGGCACCATGAACCCGCACGAACGCCGTGCGGCTCTAACGCCTGGCTATAGGATATATTGACCGGTCCAGATAGTGGCGGAACGCGCAAGAATGCTTCCGACCGCGGATCCCGGGCGGGGACCCGATCAGGGCACGAGTTGGAGGCCGCTTAGCGCGCCTTCATGCCACGACCGTTGGCACTGGCGGCATGTCCGGCACATTATGCGCGTAACCCATTTCCTCATATCGTTCCGCGATCCTCCACCCCTTGTCCGTGCGGACCAGCTTGTCGCGATACCAGAGGCCGATGAAGAACACCTGCTCCACGCCATCGTCGCCCTTATAGACCATGGGATTGAACAGAACGGTCCGGCTGCGCGCCGTGTCCCCGTCCAGTTCCAGCTTGGTCGTCGCCACCATATGCTGGAATAGCGGGAATCGCTCCATGGCCACGGGCAACCATGCCTTGATCTGCGCCACGCTGCCCTTCGCGCCGCCAGTTTCGCTGTAATCAATCACTGCGTCGGGGGTGAAGACGTCGTCCAGTCCGTCCCAGTTCCGCTCATCAATGGCATAGCTATAGCGGGACAGAAGATCCTGAATCTCCAGCCGATCCGATATTTCCTGAAGCGACAGCATCAGACATCCTCCTTCTGATTTTATATACCGAAACAGGCCCGCCGGGTTCGCGCTTGTCAAGTTTTTCCGTGTATGAGCCTTGAATTGCGTAGCAAACTGACGCAAGCATCAACAAACAAAATGACAGGTTAAGGAGAGGTAGCATGCGTCTGGAAGGCAAGACGGCGATCGTGACCGGCGCAGCTTCGGGAATCGGTCTGGCGGTGGCAAAGCGGCTGGCGGCCGACGGCGCCAAGGTGATCATCGGCGATCGAAACGCCCAAGGCGTTGAAGAGACGGCACAGGCCATTGGTTCGGCGGCTACCGCCCTCGCGCTCGACGTCGCGGATGAAGCATCCTGCAAGGCTATAGTCGATCGCGCGGTCGCGCTTCATGGCGGGCTCGACATCCTCTGCAACATCGCTGGCGTGCTGGATTTCGGCCGCTTCGAAGATGTTGATCGCACGCGGTGGGACCGCGTCATCTCTGTCAACCTGACCGGCGTCTATCAGATGTGCCGCGCCGCCATGCCCCATTTGGTCGAGCGCCGCGGCAATATCATCAACATGGCGTCAGCCGCTGGCCTTGTCGGCGTGCCTTATAATTCGGCCTACACTGCGTCGAAACATGGCGTAGTCGGCCTGACCCGCGCGCTGGCGCTGGAATTTTCGAAGGAAGGCGTGCGCGTGAACGCCGTTTGTCCGGGCGGCGTAGACACGCCGATGCTGCATCAGACCCCGCCGGAAAATATCGACTGGCAGATGGTGATGCGTTCGGCATCCTGGCTAGACAGCGGCGCGATGGCGACCACCGACGACATCGCCGACACCGTGGCTTTTCTGGCATCGGCAGAGGCAAAGCGAATCACCGGCGTGGCCTTCCCCGTCGACGGCGGCCAGACCGCAGGCTGATTCTACCCCAACCTCAAGCTTTTTGAAGAAGAGTGACGACCATGGCGACCCAGCCCGACCAGATTCAGACCCAGCCCCTCGAACGGGAGGCGCTGCTGCAACAGGCGCGTGAAAGGGCAGGGCTCGCTGACTTCGGGGACGAATGGTTCTTAGAACCGATGGACCAGTATATCGAGGCATCTGACCGAGAAGGGCGCCTGACCCCGGCCGGCCGCGCTTCGACGACGGAAGTGATCGTAAAGGGGCTGGTCAGCCGCCTGCGCATGGTCGAGGACATCAAGCGCCACCCTGAGATTCTCAACGAAAAAGTCGATGTCGCGGGTATCATCCTCGGACTGCCGCGCACGGGCAGCACCATCTTCCAGCGCCTGCTCGCCAGCGCGCCCGGCATGACGGGCATACGCTGGTACGAAGCGCAGAATTTCGCCCCCTTCCCCGGCGAAGAACGCGGCAATCCGGTCGAGCGCCGCGCCTATGCGCAGGCGATGATCGACGGCTGGCTCCAGCTTTCACCCGAACTCGCGTCCATCCACCCGCTCGAACCCGACGCGCCGGACGAAGAAATCCTGATCCTCGGCCAGATGTTCGTCAGCACGATGATCGAGGGCATGAATTATGTGCCCAGCTTCACCCGCTGGCTGAACACTTACGACCAGTCAAAGGGGCATGAGGACCTCAAGACCATCCTCAAATATCTCCAGTGGCAGGACCCTTCGCGCAAGGGCCGCAAGTGGATATTGAAGAGCCCGTCCAACCTTCCCTATGCCGAGGTCGCGGCCAAGGCTTTTCCGAACGCGCTGCTCATCATGACGCATCGCGACCCGTTGCAGACCGTCCCCTCCTACGTTTCCATGCAGGCCGCACTTTACAAGCTCAGCGCCACGCTGACCGACGCGGAAGTCGGCGCCTTCTGGTTCCCGCGCCTTGTCGAATGGATGCGCATGTTCGAAGCCGCGCGTGAGCGGATCGGCGAAGACCGATTCATCGACATCGACTATCGCGAAGTCGGCAAGGAACCGATGGCGCAGGCCGAACGGGTCCTTTCCCGCATGGGCATCCCCGTCGATGCGCAATTGGAAGAAGTGCTGGCTGAATTTCTTGCGGGCAACAAGCGCGAGCAGCGCCCGATGCACGACTATTCGCTCGAACGCTTCGGCCTCGATGAAGAAGCCATCAAGCGCGAATTCGCCACCTATCGCGAACGCTACATTTCCTGACGATGGAAGTCCGACCGGGCATATTGCGGACGCCCGAAGCCTGCTTCGATGCGCTGCCGGCCTATGACTTCGCGCCCCACTATGTGGAGGTGGAGGATACGCGCCTTGGCCCGCTGCGCACGCATTATGTCGATGAAGGGGATGCGAAGGCACCCATAGTCCTCATGCTGCACGGCAATCCCACCTGGAGCTATCTATACCGCCACATGATCGGCCCGGTAGCGGCGGTCGGCTATCGCGTCATCGCGCCTGATATGATCGGCTTCGGCAAATCGGACAAGCCCGCATCTCGCGCCGACTATGGCTTCGACCGCTTCGTCCAATGGATGCGCGCCTTCGTGGAGGCCCTCGACCTTCGCGGCGTCACCCTCGTCTGCCAGGATTGGGGCGGCCCCGTCGGCCTGCGCGTCCTGTCCGAATGTCCCGAGCGTTTCAGCGCTGTCCTCGCCACCAACACGCTGCTGCAAAATTGCGACCCGCCACCGCTCGGCGTCCCCGATTGGCCGAGCGAGCAGATCGCCATTTGGGTCGAAACCTGCCGCACCAGCGAAGATCTGCCGCTGGAACTACTCGTCGGTCGCGCCTGCGTCACCGATGTTCCAACAGAGGTGCTCGCCGCCTATGCCGCACCTTTCCCCGACGCCTCCTACAAGAAAGGCATGCTCCAGATCACCTGCGGCATCCCGATCGCGGAGGGCGCCGAAGGGCTGGAGGCGAACCGCGCCGCCTGGCGCTTCCTCGAAAGCTGGGACAAGCCTTTCCTCACCGCCTTCAGCGATCAGGACCCTGCCACCATTGCCTGGGAAGCGGTCTTCCAACGCCGCATCCCAGGCGCAAAAGGCCAGCCGCACACCCGCATCCCCAATGGCGGCCATTTCGTGCAGGAAGATCAGGGCGCAGCGCTGGCGCGGGTGCTGATCAAATTTCTAAAGGCCAATCACTAAGTCCGTTCGCTTCGAGCGCAGTCGAGAAGCCGCAGTACATCGTGTCTCGACTACGCTCGACACGAACGGAGTCTGGCGGAACAGCCCTCAGTGAAACCCCTGCCGGAACGCACGCGGAGTCAGCCCCGTAGCCCGCCGGAACGCGGCACTAAAAGCACTCGCCGTCGCAAAGCCCAACGCTTTCGCGATCCGGTTCATTGGCAGCAATCCGCCCCGGATCATGTCTTGCGCCCGCTCCATCCGGATCGCTGCTGCATGATCGGACAGCGCCATGCCCGCCGTCGCCGCGAAGGATCGCGACAGGTGCGACCGGCTGATCCCACACAGGCTGGCAAGCGCCTGCGTCGTCGGCCATTCCCCGTCACTCGACCGCAGCGCCTCCTCGATCCGGGCGAGCTGCCAGGGCGCAAGACCTCCCTGCGCCGCGTCCGCTTGCCGCGTCCGCCGGAACAGCCGCGCCAGTTCTACCATCGCCAACTGCACCAGCGCCTCGACCGCCATCTCCGCACCAAAGCCCGGCGTCACCGTTTCCTGCTTCAGCCGCTCCGCCAGCGCCATCAGCACCGGTGAGTTGATCGCCGCGCATCGGCTCAACCGCCGTGAGTCCCAGTCCGACAATCCCGTTACAGCGGCAAAGCGCACCGGATCGAAACGGCAGGTCAATATGTCCAGCGTGCCCCCATCGCCGCGCGAATGCATGGCGATGCCGCCGGGCCGCAGCATCAGGCGGCCAACCTTGTGTCGCCGCCGGTCGCCCAGATCGAACATGATTTCGCCCTGCGTCCCTTCGGCGCGCGGCATGACGATCGACAGGATCGGCGCTTCGTCCAGTTCCCACATCTCATTGGGCCGGGGCAGCTCATAACGGCGAAGTTCGACACGCGCAGCACTGCTGACGGCAGAGGCCAGCACCGTCCACGGTCCGCTATGGCCGCCCGGCGTAGCTTTGGCATCGGTCAAAAGCTGCTGCGTCATCACCGCAACGATAATCTCATGCGAGCGAGAGAACAAGCACTGGCTATGCGCAGAAAAAACTGCCATCTACAACGCAACAAAGCAAAAGATGGAGAGTGTTTCATGAGCAGAACCATAGTTGTAACCGGCGCTGCATCGGGAATCGGCGCCGCCACCCGCGACAGGCTGGAACGTGGCGGCCATCGCGTCATTGGCGTCGATCTGCGCAATTCTGATATCGATGCCGATCTGGGCACCGTCGAAGGCCGGGCCAGCATGATAGATCAGGTGACGCGTCTTGCGCCCGATGGCGTCGATGCCGTGCTCGCGGGCGCGGGCATCTCACGCCAGGGGATGGACCGCGAAACCATCGCCATCAATTATTTCGGTGCGGTCGCCACGCTGGAAGGACTACGACCCCTGCTGGCGAAATCCGCCCGGCCCCGCGCCGTCGCCATCTGCTCAACCGCCGCGATGCTTCCGTCGAACAACAAGGTGGTCGAACTTTGCCTCGCGGATAAGGAAGAAGCCGCGCTGGACGCCATCGCCGCTGACGCGGGCAACGCCTATGCCACGTCAAAAAACGCCTTGTCCCACTGGGTGCGCCGCGCGGCGGTAAGACCTGAATGGGGCGGCGCAGGCATCCTGCTGAACGGCATCGGGCCGGGCGTCGTAAAGACGCCGATGACGACGCCGCTGCTCGACCAACCCGACATGGTCAAGCTGATCAACCAGAGTAATCCGATCGCGATCAAGGATTATGCGGGACCCGAAGACATCGCCGAACTGCTCGATTTCCTGCTCAACATGGAAAATAACTATCTTCTCGGCCAGTTGATCTTCATCGACGGCGGCAGCGATGCCATATTGCGGCCTCAGCAAATCTGACGCCAAAGGGGCGGCGGCCCACGATAAACAGAAACTAGGCCAAGGAAAGGAAGAGCGATGTCGGGTCTGCAAGGCAAGGTTGCCCTCATAACCGGGGCAGGACAGGGCATTGGTCAGGGCATCGCCCTCGCCCTCGCCAGCGAAGGCGTCGATCTGCTCCTCGCCGGAAGGACGCTCGAAAAGGTCCAGGAAACCGCGCAGCTTGCGCAGGAACGCGGCGTCCGCGCCATCGCCGTCGCCTGCAATGTCAAGGACGCGGACGATCTCGCCGCCGCCGTGGACAGGGCGGTCACCGATCTGGGCGGCGTCGACATCCTGATCAACAATGCGCAGGAAGTGCCGCTCGGCCTGCTGGATGAAGTGACTGACGAGGCTTTCCTTGCCGGATTTGAATCCGGCCCGCTCGCCTCCTTCCGCCTGATGAAGCTGGTGCGTCCCCACATGGCGGCGCGCGGCGGCGGCACCATTTTCAACTTCGCCTCGTCCGCTGGCATCCGCTGGGACATGACCGGCTATGGCTGTTACGGCGCGGTGAAGCAGGCGACCCGCGTCCTTACGCGCGCGGGTGCAGCGGAATGGGGGCGGCAGAATATCCGCGTCCTCACCATCGCGCCGCATGCTGAATCCCCGGGCCTCAAATGGTGGATCGAAAATAATCCCGAAGAAGCAAAGGCCTTCTTCCGCACCATCCCGCTCGACCGCATCGGCCGACTGGAGGAAGATATCGGCCGGGCGATCGTCGCGCTGTGCGGATCGGACCTGTCCTATCTGACCGGCGCCACCATCCCGCTCGACGGCGGACAGGCCAATTTCGACTGACCTGAAAGATTGATGGAGAGATCTGAATGGAAAAGCTGATCTGCGCTCTTTGGGCGCCCGAGGGCATGAGCCGCGCCGAATATGCGGAACAATTAAAGGCCACACTGCCAACCGCGCTCAAGGAAGCGGGCGCCAATACGATCCGCCTCAATGTCCGTGACGCAACTGTGGAGCCCGCCGCGCCCCTGCTCCAAACTTGGCAGCAGCCGCAGCAGGATGCGGTTGTGCAATTCTGGCTGCCCACCTCCAATGCCCATTTCCGCGGCCCTATCGATAGCATAGTGGCCGAACATAGCGGCCGGTTCGCGGCATGGCTGGTTGCGGAATCCACCATCATCCCAAACCGGGATCATGTGCCGCAGGCCGGCGCGCGCACCTGGGGCTGGTCGCAGGCCAGCTTCATCTCCTTCCGCCCCGACATGAGCTGGGAGGATGCCGTCGCACATTGGCACAGTCACCACACCCGCGTCGCCATCGATACCCAGGCGAATTTTGAATATGTGCAGAATATCATCGTCCGTGCGCTAACGCCGAACGCGCCCGATTATGACGCCTTTGTCGAGGAATGCTTCTCGCCGGAAGCGATGACCGTTTCCCCCGCCTTCTTCGACGCGGTGGGCGATGATGCAAAATTCGCTCGTAATACAAAGGATATGGCGGAAAGTTGCGCAGGCTTCATTGATTTCTCGCGCATCGACATCATCCCGACGAGCCAGTTCGACTTCGCGCATCTGGACGGCAGGTGAAATCTTCGGGGGCCATCTGAAAAACGAACAGTGACCAGCCGGAGTTGAAGGATGACCATCTCCATCACGGCCTTCGAACGTTCCCCCGATCGCGGCCGGGGCATGGCCCGCGACATGCGGGTCAGATGGGCTCTCGAAGAGGCAGGCGTGCCCTATCAGGTCAGGCTCCTCTCCTTTGAGGAGATGAAACAGCCCAGCTACCTCGCATCGCAGCCCTTCGGACAGATACCGGCTTATGAAGAAGATGGCCTCACCCTCTTCGAAACCGGGGCGATCATCCTGCACGTCGGCGATCGGCATGGCGGTCTCTGGCCCGGCGATCCCCATAGCCGTGCCCGCGCCATTGCCTGGATGTTCGCCGCCCTCAACACCGTCGAACCCCCGATCCTGGAACGGGAAATGCCCAAATATCTGGAACGCGACCAAAGCTGGTATGAAGCACGCATGCCCCTGTTAGACAGCCGCGTGAAACAGCGTCTGTCGGAACTTTCCAACTGGCTCGGCGATCGTAAGTGGCTTGAGGACGACTTCAGCGCCGGAGATCTGCTGATGGTCACCGTGCTGCGAAGGCTCACCGGATCAGGGCTGCTGGAACTCTACCCCAACCTCCCGCCCTATATCGCGCGCGGCGAAGCCCGCCCCGCCTACCAGCGCGCCTTTGCCGATCAACTCGCGGTGTTCAACAAGTCCGAACAGACGGGCTAACCCGCATCCGGCTGCCGATCCGGATGCGCCGCCTGAACAGCGGGCAGCGCCAGGGCAGCCTCACCCGCCGCCACCAATCGGGGATAGGGCGACAAATCGACCCCGAACCGCCCCGCATTATAAAGCTGCGGCACAAGATAACAGTCGGCCAATGTCGGCCCGTCCCCATAAGCGAAACCCGCCCCATGCCGCGCGACCAACTGCTCAAGCGGCGCAAAGCCCTCGGCGATCCAATGCCTCGCCCACTCTTTCACCTGATCCTTGGATGCGTGCAACTGGTTCTGCAATCGGTTAAGGACACGCAGATTGTTGAGAGGGTGGATGTCGCAACCGATCAACGCGGCCATCGACCGCACAACCGCAACCTCATCCGCATCGCGGGGCAACAAGGGCGGCTCGGGCCACTTACCGTCGATCCATTCGAGGATGGCCGGGCTTTCAATGAGGGTCCTGCCCTCCACCTCCAAAGCGGGCACCAAGCCATGAGGCGCGATGGCGAGGTAATCGGCATCCCGCTGCTCCCCCGCGCGCAGGTCATGACTGACCTGAACGTAACCGACGCCTTTCAGGTTCAGCGCGATGCGCACGCGATAGGCGGCGGACGAACGCCAATATCCGTGCAGGGTGACAGGCGCGGTCATGCCGACATCACCACGGCCCGGCATTCGCCAAAACCGATCGGAACAAAGCCCGGCGCGTTCGCCGTTGCGCGCAGGAAAATCTCGTCGCCATCTTCGACGAACGAGCGCGTCTCTCCATCAGGCAATGTCAGCGGCTCTCGCCCACCTTCGGTCAGTTCCAACATGCTGCCATAACCCTCCCGTGTCGGCGCGGAGATCGTGCCCGTGCCCAACAGGTCCCCCGCATTGAGGTTGCATCCATTGGACGCATGATGCGTCACGATCTGGTTGACCGTCCAATACATGTTGCTGGCTGGCCCGGTGCTGAGACGAAATGGCGGCTGCCCTTTCTCCCGCATGCGCTGCGTCTGGATGAATGCTTCCATCGTCACGGCAAGCGCCCCATGTTGGAGGTCCGCGTCCGAACAGAGATAGGGCAACGGCAGCGGATCATCCTCCGACCGAGCAGGTTGGGCCATGCGGAACGGCGCCATGGCCTCGGCCGTCACGATCCAGGGCGAGATGGTGGACTGGAAATTCTTCGCCAGAAACGGCCCAAGCGGCTGATATTCCCACGCCTGAAAATCCCGCGCAGACCAGTCGTTCAAAAGGCAGAATCCGGCGATATGATTCCCCGCCTCATTGATCGGGATCGGGCTACCCAGATCATTGCCCGTGCCGATCCAGACGCCCAGCTCCAGCTCATAATCAAGCCGCGCGGACATGCCGTAAACGGGCTCCTGCGCATCTGGCGGCTTGCGCTGTCCACACGGCCGCCGCACCGGCACACCTGACGGGCGTATGGACGAGGCGCGGCCATGATAGCCGATGGGCACATATTTGTAGTTGGGCAGCAGCGGATTGTCGGGCCGGAACTGTCGTCCGACATTGTTCGCATGATGAATGCCCACATAGAAATCGGTGTAATCGCCAATGCGCGCGGGCAAATGCATGGTGACTTCGCCCGATGGATAGAGCATCGGCTCCACTGCCGCACGGTTCGCCGGATCGGAGAGCAACGCGCTGATCCGCCGCCGCAGAGCTCGCCTCTGCTCCGGCGGCAGCGCGAGCATCCGGTTCAGCACCGGCTCCGCGCAAACCTTCTCCCACTCCCCGCCAAGCAGCCCAGCCTCCGCGCATGCCCGCAGGTCGAGGACCATGTCGCCAATCGCCACTCCGATCCGAGCCTGCTCCTCGCGCGGCGCGAAGATGCCCAAAGGCAGATTCTGGATCGGAAAGTCCCGATGTCCCTGCGCGCTTTCCACCCAACTGGTCAGCGCGGAATCATGGGTCTCATCGCATTCCCACCAGTTCATCAGCGCGGCTCCTCCGGAGGCAAAGGGAGCTGCGCCTTGGCAAACCCCTTCCAGCAGCTGTCATAGTCGCGCTGCAACAATGGCGTCTCCATCGCCCATCTGGTCGGCGCATAGGGCAGGCGGCTTTCGAACATGAACGCCATCATCGCGTCTGTCTTCACCGGGGCGAGCTTAGCCGAAACCGCCCTGTCATGGCTTTCGACATCCGGCCCATGCGCGGACATGCAATTATGGAGCGACGCGCCGCCGGGCATGAAGCCTGACGCCTTGGCATCATATTCCCCTTCGATCAGGCCCATAAATTCGCTCATGACATTGCGATGAAACCAAGGCGGGCGAAATGTATCCTCCGCCACCATCCATCGCGGCGGAAAGATCACAAAGTCGACATTCGCCGTGCCGGGCGTATCGCTGGGCGACGTCAGAACCGTGAAGATCGATGGATCGGGATGGTCATAGCTCACCGTTCCCATCGTGTTGAAGCGGCGGAGGTCATAGCGGAACGGCGCCAGATTGCCGTGCCATGCGACCACGTCGAACGGGCTATGGTCCGCCCTGCTCGTCCAGAGCGACCCCATATATTTCTGAACAATCTCGAACGGCCGCTCGACATCTTCATAGGCCGCCACCGGCGCTTCAAAGTCCCGCGCATTGGCAAGCCCGTTCGACCCGATCGGCCCAAGCTCGGGCAAGCGAAAGGGCAGCCCGTAATTTTCGCAGACATATCCCCGCGCAGCCCCGTCGAGCAGTTCGACCCGAAAACGCACGCCCCTCGGTATCAGGATCATGTCCAATGGCGCAGCCGTCAAGACGCCCATCTCGGTCACGATCTGCAACGCCCCCTGCTGCGGCAGGATCAGCATTTCACCATCAGCAGAAAAGAAGGCCCGGTCGATCATGGACCGATTGGCAGCGAACAGATGAACGGCGCAGCCCAATCCCTGCGCCACGTCGCCATTCACCGCATAGGTAACCAGCCCGTCGATGAAATCAGTCGGCGCTTCCGGCATGCCCAACGAGTCCCACCGCAATCGGTTAGGCGAAAGGAGGCCGTCAGGAAGCGGCCCGGACCGCAAAAGCCGCGCGCCTTCATAAGGCTGGTACGAACCATGCTCGGCTGAAGGCCGCATCCGGTAAAGCCAGCTCCGCTGGTTCTGGTGCCGGGGCGCGGTAAAGGCCGTGCCCGAAAGCTGTTCGGCATAGAGGCCATAAGGCACGTGCTGAGGCGAATTGCGCCCAATCGGCAGCGCCCCCGGCACCGCTTCCGTCGAATGGACATTGCCGAAACCGCAAAGCGTCATGTCAGCCTCACTCATCAACAGTGATCACGCCGCGCCGTATCTGGTCCAACTCAATACTTTCGAACAATGCCTGAAAATTGCCGTTGCCGAAACCTTCATTGCCTTTGCGCTGGATGATTTCGAAGAAGATCGGCCCGAACATATTCTCCGTGAAGATTTGGAGCAATATGCCCTCCCTCTCCACATCACCGTCAATGAGTATCCGGTTCTTCCGCAACCGCTCCAGATCCTCGCCATGTCCGGGCACGCGTCTATCGACCAGTTCATAATAGGTATCGATAGTATCCTGGAGCCGAACGCCCCGCGCCCGCAGCTTTTCGACGGTCGTGTAGATATCATTCGTGGTAAGCGCCAAATGCTGGATACCCTCGCCATGATATTGGCGAATGAATTCCTCGATCTGGCTCTTGTCGTCCTGACTTTCATTCAGCGGAATACGGATTGCCCGATCCGGCGCGATCATGGCCTGGCTCAACAGCCCGGTAGCCTGCCCCTTGATGTCAAAGAATTTCTGCTCCTCGAAATTGAAAAGCGTGCGGTAGAATTGGCTCCATACACGCATATGCCCCCGCCGGACATTGTGCGTCAGGTGATCGAGCATATCGAGGCCCACATTGTTGGCGGCCTCTGCCCACCGCCATCCGGGGAACTCCGCCCAATCCTCATAAAGATCTTCGCCGTCCCTGACGAAATAGAGATACGATCCGCCAATCCCCTGAATGACCGTATCATCCTCCTCGGTCGGCTGCGCACCATGCTCAAGCGCCCACGCCATCGCCGCTTCGGGATCGGCTACGCGAAAGGCCATGGCGCTGGCTGATGGGCCATGCTCGCCGCGAAACGCCGCCACCCGCCCGGCATCGTCCCGGTTCAGCATCAGGTTGATGCGACCTTGTTTATACCGCGTGATGTTCTTGGAAGGATGCCGATGCGTCGGCACGAAACCCAATTGTTCGAACTGCGTCGCCATCGCATCAGGGTCTGGCGACGTAAATTCAACAAATTCAAATCCGTTCAGGCCCAATGGATTGTCAGCCATGTCCGTCACCTCTTTCTCTTGATCTTGCATAATTCTGCGTTCCCCGGCTGAAGACATGGTCCATAGGGATTATTTCGTCCGCCTCTATGACCTCCTCTTGCTTCAGCTCTTCATAAAGCGGGGCAAAGTCCATCTCGACTGTCTGGCGCAGCAGATCATCGAAGCTGTCGATGACGAAATAGGACTGTTGATAATCATCGATCCGATATTTGGTCCGCATGAGCCGCTTCAGGTCGAAACCGATCCGGTTGGGCGATGGATCATCCAACGCGAACAGGGACTCGCCATGGGAAGAGACGATCCCCGCACCATAGATTTTAAGGTCCGGCCCCTCGCGCATCAGGCCGAACTCGACCGTATACCAATAAAGGCGCGCCAGCTTCTCGATCGCACCCAGGCCATCCGCGCGCAGCCCGCCCTCGCCATAGGCCTGCATATAATCGGCGAAAACCGGATGGGCGAGCAGCGGCACATGGCCGAACACGTCATGGAAAACGTCCGGCTCCTGCAAATAATCCAGCTGGTCAGGCCTGCGAATGAAGCGTCCCGCCACAAACCGCCGGTTTGCCAGATGCTCGAAGAACGTCCTGTCCGGCACCAATCCCGGCACCGCGACCACCTGCCAGCCTGTCCGCTTCATCAACCTTTCGGATAATTCCTCAAAGTTCGGAATGCCCGGTTTTGCGATCCGCAGAATATCCAGACCGTCCGTAAATTCCTTCACCGCCCGGCCGGGCAGCAGAGCAGCTTGCCGCGCGAACAGCTCATCCCAAACGGCATGCTCCTGGGGCGTGTAGCTTTCCCAATCCTGCCGGATCGTCCAATCCTCCGCAGCGCCTGCGGGGCGTTCGATGGTTGAAGCGGCCATATGGAATATATGACACGACCCCCATGTAAGGGGGTTCCAATTTCACGCGAAATGGGCGAGTTTAAGAAACATAGTCATCACATCGAGACACAATATGAAAGATTTTCGTCAAATCGATGAGATTGACCGCAGGATCATCTCTATACTTCAAAAGGATGCCACGGTCAGCCATGCCGAACTCGCCGAACAGGTTGGCGCTTCCACCGCTTCATGCTGGCGCCGGATCAAGGCGTTGGAAACGGCCGGCATTCTCACCGGCGCCGTCCGCCTGGTGAACCCGGAAAAGGTCGATCGCGGCGTCAATGTGCTCTGCAACATCCGGATGCGCAGCCATGCGCGCGACGCAAGGCAGGCGTTCGAGGATTTCGTGGATAGCCACCCGGAGATTGTGGAGTGCTTCTCCATGTCGGGCGAGTGGGACTATCTGCTCCGCATCGTGGTTGCCGACGTCGCGGACTATAATCTGTTCCTGATGCACACATTGCTGGGCCATCCGTCCGTCGCCAGCGCTGCATCCCATTTTGCCCTGTCGATGACCAAATATACGACCGCGCTGCCCGTGTGAGCAGCAGGTAGCGGCCTGCGACCGTCAGGAGCGTCGCGCCGCCTTCTCGGACAAGACGAGGCACGTTTCGTGGGCAGCCGGGTCTTGCGCTTGGCGGCCGATCAAGCCAAGCAATGATCATGCACCAGGGAAAAAGGCGAAGCGGCGCGGGCCGACCTCGCGCGGCAGAGATTGAAGAACGCGCGGAAGCCTTGCTCGAAGTGGCCGAACAGGCGTTGATAGAAGTGGGCTATGAACGCGCCACCCTGACATTGATCGCCCAGCGCGCGAGCGTTTCGAAAAAGACCATCTACGCCAAATATGGCGGCAAACCCGGACTGTTGCGAGCCGTGCTGGACCGGATTGCCGACCGGAACATGGCCGCCGATCTCCGCCTGCTCGATCGCGACAATCCGGTCGAGGGCCTTTATGAATGGGCTCGCATGATCATGCGCAGCACCCGGACCAGGGCCGCGCATGCCGTCACCGCGATCAGCATGCGCGAAGGATTGCGTTTCCCGGAATTCCGGGATGCGATGGAAGAGGCACGGACCCTGCGCCAGCAGACCCCCCTTCGCTCCTATCTGGAACGCCTGCGGGCGCGGGGCCTCATCCGCCCCGTCGACTGCGAAGAGGTCGCATCAATGTTCCTGTGGATATTGTCGCAGGACATGGTCGACGCCGTTTCCGCGGGCACGGTCGAACCGCTGACCGACGAAGAAGCCGATGCAAAGGCTCGACGCGTGGCAGAACTGATCGCGCAGGGATTGATGCCCAAAGCGGGCAACGCCTGACCCTTCTAGGTTGTGTGGGGATTCAGTTCAGGGCGAGGCGAAAATGGTGAATTTCGAGAACCGGCGCGCAGCGTACTTCAGTACGTGAGCACCGGAAGCGCAGAAAGTCGCCATTTGCAGGCCGTCATGGGCTGAATCCCCACACAACCTAAAGCGCGATAAGGAGCGACCTTAGCCGCCCCTCGTCACTGCCGATCAATATTGGCGACCAAGTCCGCCATCATGATAGATAGACGCCCCAGTCACAAAGCGCGACTCATCCGACGCCAAATAGACAAAGGCATGTGCCGTATCTTCCGGGAAGCTTTCGATACCGAGCGGGCACATGTTCACCAGCTCCTGAATACCTGCCTGCGCCGACTCGTAGAGGCCAAGCTGCGCATATCCCTCATAGCCTTCCTTCAGCAGCGGCGTCGTCGTCTGCCCCGGATGCACTGAATTGACCCGGATGCGCTTGGGGCCGAATTCGATCGCGCCGCACATGGTCAACATGCGCTGCGCCGCCTTTGACACATGGTAGCTCAGGTTATGGGCGTTGGGCATGTGGGACGCCATGGACACGGTATTGATCACCGACCCACCGCCCCGAAAGCGGGTCACCGCATCGGCCAGAGCAGGCGCGCAATGCTTCATGCCCAAAAAGCCGCTGTCATGGTTGACCGCCATGACCTTGCGCAGGTCCTCCAGCGACGTGGCTTCGATACCGCCATGGATGGAAATACCGGCATTGTTCACCAGCACGTCGATCGCGCCGAATTCAGACACGACCATCGATACCAGCTTGGCCCAGTCCGCTTCCAGCGTCACATCCTGCGCGACGAGCTTGAATCGGCCAGCGCCATGCTTGGCTTCCATCTCGCTGCTGACCGCGTCCTCTGTACGAAGATCGGTGGCGATCACCGCGCGCGCACCTTCCCGCAGGAACGCGTCGCATACCGCCGCGCCGATATTACCCTGACGGCCTGCTCCCGTTACGATCGCGACCTTGCCTTCCAAACGCGCCATTGTTCCTCATCCTTTCCACATTCCGAAAAATGGGTATCGGCGAGTTCCATAACGAGTCAAGCCGCGAGTGTGGATTCGACCCATGATAGGATGCGCCAGATCGTTGCCGTCAGTCCGAGCCGAGCTTTTGACAGCCGCGTGCCGGGGGCGCATGGGCATCCTATGCAACTCGCCCATTTCGACATCGACATTTTCCTTCGCGACCATTGGCAAAAGCGTCCGCTGCTGATCCGCAATCCGTGGAAGGACTGGGACAATCCGCTCGATCCGGACGAACTGGCCGGGCTCGCCTGCGAAGAGGGCGTGGAGTCACGCCTGATCACGCGTCAGGCTGATCAACTGAAGATGGAAAGCGGCCCCTTGCCGGAGGCGCGCTTTGGCGAACTCGGAACCGAACCGTGGACGCTACTGGTGCAGGCGGTGGATCATCATGTCCCCGACGTCGCGGCCCTCATAGAAGCCTTCCGCTTCATCCCCGACTGGCGCATCGACGATGTGATGGTCAGCTACGCCACGGACGGGGGCGGCGTGGGGCCTCATTTCGATCAATATGACGTGTTTCTGGTGCAGGGCCTCGGCAAACGGCGCTGGCGCGTCGGGCCGCCATGCAGTTCCGCGACACCTTTGCTGCCGCATGACGATCTACGTCTGATCGCCGATTTTGAAGCGGAGGGTGACTGGATATTGGAGCCCGGCGACATTCTGTACGTACCACCCTGCTTTGCGCATGATGGTGTGGCGGTTGGTGATGATTGCATGACCTATTCGATCGGGTTTCGCGCGCCCTCCCGCGCCGACCTTGTCGAAGGCTGGTCCGCGCATCAGGCGGACGGCATGGCGGAGGAGGACCGTTATGCCGACCCCGATCTCGCCCGACAGTTCAATCCGGGAGAAATCACCACCCCTGCGCTCGACCGGCTGCATGCGATGGTGATGGAGGCATTGGCCGATCGCGATGCCTTCGCCCGCTGGTTCGGGCAGCATAGCAGCTCGCCCAAATATTCCGATGCCGATTGGCGGCTCGATGAGCCGATCGCGGCCGATGATGTACAGGCGTGGCTTTCCCAAGGGGCATCGCTCCAGCGCAACCCGGCCAGCCGTTATTCCTTCATCCGGCAGGGATCATCCATTCTGCTGTTCGCGGACGGCCATTGTTTCGATTGTGGGACGGACATCGCCTCCCTCGCCGAGCAGCTCTGCTCAAGCCCCATGGTCGCGGCCAATCCGGACCTTGCGCAAAACCCCGGCGCGGTCGGCCTCATCAAAACGCTAATCGATCAGGGCAGCCTCGCCTTCGATGAAGAGGATTGATCAATGACCCTCATCCTCTTCAACAAACCCTATGGCGTGCTGTGCCAGTTTACCGACGAAAGCACCGGTCCCCCCCGGCCGACGCTCGCGGCGTTCATTGACAGGCCGGGCGTCTATCCTGCCGGGCGGCTCGACCTCGACAGCGAAGGGCTGCTGCTGCTGACCGATGACGGGCGGTTGCAGGCGCGCATCGCCGACCCCCGGTTCAAGACGCCCAAGACCTATCTGGTTCAGGTTGAGGGCGATCCCGGCGAGGCGGAACTGGAGGCGCTACGACGCGGGGTCAAGCTGAAGGACGGGCTTACCCTGCCCGCGCTGGTGGAACGCATCGACCCGCCCGCCCTCTGGCCGCGCGATCCGCCGGTGCGTTTCCGCAAGAGCGTGCCCGACTGCTGGCTCCGCCTCACGATCCGCGAAGGACGTAACCGGCAGGTCCGCCGGATGACGGCTGCCGTCGGCCACCCCACTTTGCGCCTTGTCCGGTGGAGCATCGGGGATTGGACGCTGGACGGCATTGATCAGGGACAATGGCGGGAGGCTTGATCTCCCGCAGGCAGCTCAGCCTTCGATCAGCCGTTTCAACGCCTTGAGATCGCGGTTGACCCATCGAATGTCGGCCGCGAACCGTTCATCATCCATGCCCGGCTGGCGGAAAAGCGTCAGCATGACTTCCGCGCCTTCTCCATTTTGCACGACACGCAAGGGGACATGGACCTGATCGCCACCCCCCAGATCGACCTGATGATCCATCACGCCCAGATCATTATGGGGCGTGAAGCGGATACGGATCGGCCCGTCCGGTCCATCGGCCAGCCAGCCGTCCCCATCTTCGCGCAAACCCGATTCCGCCAGGCCAGAGGCCCATTGGGGGAAAAATTCGGGTCGCCATATCCTCTCATAAAGAGCCCGCCATTCCTGATTGATCGACACGCTGAAAGTCCGGGCGGGTAACACTGCTGACTCCTGTCATGATGTAACGAAAACCCCCTTTAGCCTTTTCCATCACGTTGCGGAAAGGCGCAAAGCTTGCCGACCCAGGAACTTAACGTCGCGACGATGCCTTACTTCGCCGCACATCCTGCCTTCCCAGCGGATCGGCAAAACGAAAAGGGCCGCCTTCTCTCTTGACGGCTCGATTTACCCGCGCAGGGAGAATGCATGACCTATCGCCGGATCAGTTCGACACGCCTTTGCATTCTTGCCCTCGTCACCTGCATGGCGTCCGTTGCCGCGTCTGCGGCAGACCCGGCACCCTTCGACCTCCCCGGCCCTGAACTGCTGGTGACCGTCAGCCGCGCTGGGCGAATCCTACCAATTGGACAAGTACCCGCACTGGCAACAGGCGACGTCGTCAGGATCGAAGCCAATCTGCCCGCAGACCAATCGGTCCGCTATCGCCTGGTGTCGGCATTCCTGCGCGGCGTCACCAACCCGCCGCCCAAAAGCTGGATCTCCAGCGCGGAAACATGGCAGAGCAAGGATCGGAAACGGGTACTGAAACTGACCGTGCCGGATCATGCGCGCCAGCTGGTGTTATTCATGGTGCCCGATACCGGCGGCGACCTCAGCACCATTTCCGATGCCATCCGGGGCCGTCCCGGCGAATTCGTCCGCGTGACGCAGGACATCAACAAGGCTTCGCTGGACCGAAGCAGGCTCAACGCCTTCATCCTGGGCATCCGATCACAGGAAAACAGCCACCCTGAATATCTGAGGACCGTCGCCCCGATCCTTTCCTCAAGCCTCGCGGTCAAACTGAACCCCGACTGCCTGGCGAAAATCGTCGAGTTTCAGGCCGCTTGCCTCGTCGAAAATCGCGACAGTCTGGTGCTGGGCGACATCCACAGCAATTCGCTCACCGAAACCATCATCGGCGCCCCGACCGACCTCGCCCTGCAACTCAGCGCGACGCGGGAAGGCGGCTATGGCTTTTACAGCCCCTATATCGGCGTGGTCCGCGACCTTGCGCGCATATTCGGCGCGTTCAATAATCCGGAATTCAACTATCTGCCCGCGCTCGGCATTCAGAATGGCAAGTCCGTCTCGCTGTTGCTGAACAGCGCGCCCTCCTTCCGCAAGCCTAAGTCCGTGCTGGTGGCGGCCTTGCCCGCGATCGAAAAGAATGTTCCCCCGCCCCTACGCCGGAGCAGCGACGCTCCGATCTGCGGTTCGCGGCCGGGAGCCGTCCTGGGCGTCGATGGCGCGCCGCTCGTCTTTGCCACCGACTATGCCCACAATATGGTCTTGCGGCTGACGGGCAAGGACGGCCACACGGTCGAAGCACCGCTAATCGCGCGGGCCGACAAAGGCGGCTACATATTCGCGCCTTCCTTCAAGCCTGATGACTTGATCGGGCCGATGAAGGGCCGCTTGCACGGATATTGGGGTTTCGAAGCCTTTGACGGGCCGGAATTCGCCCTCCAATTCCCTCAAGCGGGCAGCTTGCAGCCATCCGCCGAACAGCGCTTTATAGCGGGAAAGAATGACAGGCTGCTGCTGACTGGCCCCACGACCGCTTGCGTGAAGAATGTTTCCGTCCAGCTGCCGGAAGGACGGAGTGTCGCGGTAAAGTGGCAGGCATCCGGCGATGACGCCATTGCCATCGACATGCCCCTGTCTGACATCGCGACGGCAGGCAATGTGACCGTCGCGATCCAGTCGTTCGGCAGGGAAAAACCCGAATTGCTGACTATCCCCGTCGAAGCGGATCAAAGCCTCTCCCAACCACCTCCCCCTCTATAATGCTGGCAAGACGCGCGGCGGGTGATAAGGCGCGCTTTTCCTCACCCGCGCTCGGCGCATCAATAACGGATCGAATGGCATGAAGACCAAGCACTGCCTTGAAGCAAATGATGTAAAGGCGATCCTCGCCGCAGCGGAAGCAGAGGCTTTGGCCAATGGCTGGGCCGTGACGATCGCGATCGTCGATGACGGCGCGCATCTGCTTGGCCTCATCCGTCTGGATGGCGCCGCCGCCAGCACCGTGAAAATGGCAGAGGCAAAGGCATCGACATCCATGCTCGGCCGCCGGGAAACGAAGGTCTATGAGGACCTGGTGCTCAACGGCCGCGTTTCGATGTTATCCGCACCCGGCATGCCCGCCATGCTCGAAGGCGCCGTGCCGATCGTCATCGACGGTGACTATGTCGGCGCCGTGGGTGTTTCCGGGGTCAAGTCGGATCAGGACGCCCAGATCGCACGCGCCGGGATCGCCGCGATCCTGCCGCAGGGCTAAGCAAGGCCGCGACCTTCGCCATCCATTTTTGCAAGGCTCCCGCTTCACGCCGCCACCAACATGGCTGGCGCGCGTTGAAGCGTCGTTCGATGCTTCGAATGTAGGAGCCTGCTCTGGAAAATGTTGCTGGTTGGGTCGCGCCCATAGCGACCATGATCGCCGCGATGATGACCGCCGCCAATCTGGGTGCGCGCGTCACCGGCTGGGGTTTCGTCGTCTTCACCCTGGGGTCGATCGCATGGTCGGTGGTCGGTCTGTCGTCCGGGCAGACCAACCTCGTCGCGACGAACGGCTTCCTCACCTTCGTCAACCTGATCGGCGTGTGGCGATGGCTCGGCCGCCAGCGCGCCTATGAGGATGGCGGCAAGTCGGCCGCCCAATCCAGCCGCCGATCGCCCTACCCGACCCTCTTCACCGCCACCGGCATCACGGGGGTTCCGGTCACGTCATCCGACGGGCAGACCGTCGGAAAGGTCGTCGAAGCCCTTGTCACCTGCGAAAACGGCAAGGTCAGCTATGTCGTCATCAGCGCCAGCGGCGTGGGCGGCATCCATGAAGTTCTGCGCGCCGTGGCCCGTGACGACATCCGCTTTTCCTGCGACCGCTTCACGCTCAATCGGGACAGCGCCTGGTTCGAAGCATTGCCCCCGCTACAGGACGGAGACTGGCCAGCCGCCCCCGCTGAACTACCCCGGGGCGATGCGACATGAGCGAAGCGTAAGTTGGAAGTTGCGATCTGCCGTTCGTCGCAAATCCGTTGCTTTGGCCCGAGCGGATCGCGAATAGCAGGGGAAAGGGAATAAAAGGGGGGAAGGGTCCATGAAGATCAGCATATTCGCTTGCGTGGCCGCGCTCGGCGCCGCGCTGCTTCCAGCGGTTGCGCTCGCGGACGATCCGCATGATCCTACTATGCGCAGCTCTGCCGCGCGGGCACGTGATCGGGCGATCATCCGGCAGATGAACCAACAGCAACTCGCCTATGTGCGCGACCGCGATGCGCGGATCATGCGCGACTATCGCCGCGCTCAGGGCGGTGGCGAAGGCTATGCCGACGCTCGCGCGGATTATAATCGCAAGATGGCGTCATGGCGCCGCGCGGTGGCAGCCTGTAACGCGGGCCGGTGGGAATATTGCGACAATTAAGGGTGCATGATCCCGACGCCCGTTCGAATTGAGCGGCGCGAGCGAAGGGCGGAAACCCTCATCGCACGTTCAATCCCAATTCGCTGAGCAATTGCCCCGCCTGCTCCCACGATATCGTCGCGCCACGAAAGCGGGATGCATCCTCCAGCCTTACGCCACCAAGGTCGGCACCACGCAGGTCCGCGCCTTCGAACCGCGTGCCGGTCAGCAGCGCCTCCCGCAGGCTGCAATCCTCGAAGGATGCCATGCGAAAATCACATTTGCGCAAGTCCGCCTGAGAAAAATCGACCCGGGCGAGCCTCGCCTTCATAAAGGAACGCCCGGCCAGCTTCGCGCCGATCAGCAGCGTTTCTTCAAGGTGGATGTCTAGCGCCCGAACATCCGACAGATCGGCGCCCGTTAGCTTGCAGCCGGAAAAACGTGCGGCTTGCAACATACTGCGCTTCAGCGAAGCGCCATTGAGATCGCTGTTGGCAAAGCGCGCTTCGCCAAGATCACAACCCGTGAAATTGGCCGAAGCGGCGCGGCACGACTGCCAGGTGCTGCGATCAAGTTTTGCGCCGGTGAAGTCGGCGCGTCGCATGTCGCATTGTTGAAACGACCATTGGGACAGATCCAGATGCGACAGATCCGCACCCTCGATCACACACTCGGCCAACGAGCGCGGCGCGCCCATCAGCGCCTCAATATCCTGGCGCGCCAAAGTCTGCCCGCGGATCACTTGGTCGTCACTAACATGCTGCATCTGCATGCTGTTAGACATGATCTCCCGGGCAGACCAGCTTTGCAAAAGCCGCGCTTCCCCGCCATCGACGAAATAGTCCGGCCCCGTCACATAGCTTGCCCCATCAGACAGCAGGAACAGGGCGACGGCCGCCGCTTCAGCCGCGCCGCCGATCAACAAGGATGTTCCCTTTGCGGGTCAACAGGCGTGGATGATATCGTACACCTTACGTAAATTGACAGGCGCGCCTAAACCCTTATTTCTTGCATGGTATAAGAACGGGAGAGGTCAGGGTGACAGGCGGTTCGAAAATCGGCGACAGGATGACGCTCGACGCCGATCCTAAGCCGGGCCTTCCCGCGCGTGGAAGGGGGCGGCCTCCCAGGCTGTCGCGCGGCACGATCATCCAGGCGGCACTTGTCCTGCTCGACGAGATGTCGATCGACAGATTTTCCATGGGATTATTGGCAAAAGGCCTCAATGCCGGGGTAATGACCCTATATAATTATTTCCCCAGTCGCGACGATCTGCTGATCGCCGTCGCCGACGAAATATATAGCCGGTTCGATCATCCGGCGAAGGGCAGCTGCTGGCAGGAGGAAGTGCGCCAGTGGTTGTGGGCAACGGTGGATTTGTTCCAGCGCTATCCCGTCGCGATGAAGCTTAGCCTGTGGGATGGTCATGCATCGCCGGGCTGGTTGCGCACATGGATACCCGTGGTGGAATTGATCAGGGCGCAGGGGCTGACCGGCCCCGATCTTGCCTTTGCGGTGCGGTGGTTCACGACCTCGGCACTCGGCTTCATCACGTCCCAGCCGCCGCCTCCGGAACACAACAACAAGCGGACGACCGCCCATCTCCATGCCCTGACGGCCTATGAGGCCGCGTTGTTGCAGGATCTTCAGCACGATCTGTTGCAGGTGGATCGGAAGGCAGCCCTTACCTACGGCTTCACCCACATCATAGCCGGTCTCGAACGCATCATCGCAGAAGCAGCAAGCGCGCAGTCCGACACCCCGGGAGAAGGACTTTGAGCAACGCGGGCGACACGCGATTCGGCTTCACCAAGCTGATCGTGGAGGATGAGGAAGCCATGGCCGCCTACTACGGCGCGGTATACGGACTCAACAGCCTTCACCGCGTGGAATCGGGCGATCCTGCGGTCTTGGGGCGCCTGCGTGAAGTGATTATGGGTCCGGGTGAAAGCATGGGCGCAGAATCGTTGACGATGATCAACTTTTTAGATAGGCCTGCTCCACGCGACCGGGAAGTGATCCTTGGATTCATCACCACGGACCTCGACGCGCTTGCCGAACGGGTGCTCGCGCACGGTGGCAGGCATGTCGGCCCGGTTCGCGAAATGCCCGAACATGGCGTGCGCGTCCTGTTCACCAGCGACCCTGAAGGACGGTTGAGCGAGAATGTGGAGATGATGGCGAGATAATAGCAGGGGTACACTAGCCCCGCGTCCCCAACAGACCCCAGCTCTCATGGAGAGACATATGGATATGAGAACGAAGACTTTGCCGAACATGCTTGACAGTGGCAGCCGCCCCCTTCCGCTGGCTGACGGCCCCGAACTGCGCGCGGCGCTGAAGGCTGCCAATCTCCAGACCCTGCTGATGGTCTATGTGCACCTGACGCATGATGAATCGATGCTTCAGACCTTCCAGGTCCACATTCATCCCCCTTACACCAACCCCGACTATGTGATCCCGCAGGACTGCGTCGACGACCTGCATGAAAAGCTGATCCATGTGCTGACGACGCCGGGCGCGGCGAAGTCGGAAGATCCGCCGATCGAACTGATGCAGAAGATGATGAGCATCGGCGTCGGCGAGCCGGTGACTGACGAATTCGTCCCCATGGTCATCGAGCAGGGCGGCTTCAAGCGCAGCCCCACGCGCAAGGACGATCCGAAACGCACCCCTCCGCCGCCCGGTTTCAAGGTGCTGGTCATCGGCGCAGGCCTTACCGGCATTCTCGCCGGGATCGAGCTGGAACGTGCCGGTTACGATCATGTGATCATCGAAAAGAATGAGGAAGTCGGCGGCACCTGGTGGAAGAACCGCTATCCCGGCGTCGGCGTGGATACGCCCAGCCATTTCTATTCCTATTCCTTCGAAATCAGCCCGGAATGGAACCACTATCATCCGCATGGCGCCGACATGCGCGAATATTTCCGCGCCGTGGCCGACAAATATGACGTCCGCCGCAACATCCGCTTCCGCACGGTCGTGCACAGCCTGATCTTCGATCAGGATGAAGCCGTGTGGAACGTCACGGTCGAGGACCTGAACACCGGCAAGCGCGAAGTGATCAAGGCCAATGCCGTGTTTAACGCGTTCGGCACCACCGACCGTTGGAAGCTGCCCGAGATCCCCGGCATCGAAAGCTTCAAGGGCATCATCACCCATTCGGCCGACTATGACGAAAATATCGACCTGAAGGGCAAGAAGGTCGCCGTCATCGGCACCGGCGCCAGCTCCGCGCAGATCGTTTCCACGATCGTCAAGGACGTCGATGAACTGGTTGTCTTCATGCGCACCAAGCACTGGATGATCAACAATCCCGAAGTGAAGGCGGAAGTCCCCGAGCCGGTGAAATGGGCGCTGCGGCACATCCCCTATTATAAGGAATGGTTCCGCTTCCGCGTATTCTGGTTCGCGGCCGACGGCCTCTATCCCAATGTGGTGAAGGACCCGTCCTACCCCGAAGACGGCATCGCCGTGTCGGCGCTCAATGAAGGCATGCGCCAATATGCCTTGTCGCACATGCATCACAAGCTGGCGGGCCGTCCCGACCTCATCGAAAAGCTGACGCCCGACTTCCCGATCTTCTCTAAGCGCGTCGTGATGGACGCGGGCTGGTACGATGCTCTCGTCCAGCCGCACACCACGCTGGAGACGGCAGGCATCGCCGAAATCCTGCCGAACGGCATCCGCACGAACGACGGCAAGTTCTACGAACTCGACATCATCATCTGCGCGACCGGTTTCATGGCTTCGTCATTGGTGCAGGATCTGGAGATCAAGGGCCGCGACGGTCATGATCTGGCGGTGGACTGGGCGGACGAGGAAGAGCGCGCCTATATGGGCACGACGATCCCCGGTTATCCAAACTACTTCCTGTCGACCGGCCCCAATATCGGCCCGAACCACGCAGGCGGCCTCAACATCGTCAGCGAATCGCAGGTCCATTATCTGATCGAATGCCTCGATCACATGATCGCGACCGGCGCCCGCACGATCGAAGTGACGGAGGAAGCCTTCCTGCGCCACAACAAGCGCATCGATGAGCAGATGAAGCACATGATCTGGACCCATCCCAGGTCGAAAAGCTATTATCAGAACAGCAAGGGCCGCCCCGTTGGCCCCTGGCCGTTCCGCCTTGTCGACATGTGGAACGAGCTGCAAGAACCCGTACTGGAAGACTATAAGTTCGACTGACCGTAAGGGCGGGGAGGAGGCGCCGGGCTGCTGCGCGGCCAGTCGCCTCCCCTCCCCCATGATTGATCAGGACAGGTGGGGCCTTGACCGGCACCGGGGGGCACCTAAGTTAGGCGCTCGTCCTGCATTATATGAGGGTCGACGCTGATGGACGCTCGCCTTTCCGCCGCCTGTCCTTTTCATCGCGAGGGCGATGACCGCAAGTCAGCCGCAGCCGCCCACGCGGGAGGGACCGTCGATCCCGATATGCGCACCCGCGATTTCGCCGAAGCGCGCGCCATCCTCCGCAATCAGAATGTGCGGCAGGCCGGTTTCCTGGCCGAACAGGTCGGCAGGATCGGCAGTGCGACGCGCCAGCCCATCCTGTTCCTCGAAGGCGAAACGCATCGCGTTCAGCGCAGCGCCACCGCCCGTTTCTTCACGCCTCGCATCGTCACCACCCACTATCGCGAGTTAATGGTAGAACTCAGCGAAATGCTGGTTTCCCGGTTCGTGAAGGACAAGACCGCCTTCCTCGACCAGCTCAGCCTTGAGCTAGCCGTCGCCGTTGCCAGCCATATCGTCGGCCTGACCGACAGCGATCCCAAGGGGCTGGCAAGACGGCTGGACGTGTTCTTTACCGGCGATTTTCGTCCGCATCCGGGCAAGTTGGCCTCATTGGTCAAATTCGTGCAATCCCAATGTCGGGTGCTGTCCTTCTATTATCATGACGTCGCCCCAGCGATCCGCGCACGGCGGAAGCAGCGACGGGACGATGTCATCTCCCACCTTATCGACGAAGGCTATAATGGTCGGGAGATATTGACCGAATGCCTGGTCTATGGCGCCGCTGGAATGGCGACGACGCGCGAGTTCATCGTCATGGCCGCCTGGCATATGCTGGAGCGTGAAGATTTGAAGACCGCCTTCCTCGCCGCGGATGAAAAGGGGAAGATCGCCCTGCTGGAGGAGCTGCTGCGGCTGGAGCCGGTCGTCGGCTATCTCTACCGCCGCATGCCCGCCGACGGGGCGGAGGCAGCGGGCGCCCCTCCCGGTGCTGCTGTCGCCATCGACGTCCGCGCCGCGAACACCGACACAACTGCCTTTGGCGAGCGGCCCTGCGAATTTGTGCCGGGCCGGGAAGTCAGCGCCAAATATGGCAATGCGGGCCTCTCCTTCGGCGATGGCGAACATCGCTGCCCCGGCGCGCAGGTCGCGCTTCAGGAAAGTTGCCTCTTCCTGGAACGCCTGTTGCAGGTGCCGGGTCTGAAGCTCGACCGCGCGCCAACACTGGCGTGGAATCCGCTGGTGACAGGCTATGAACTGCGCAATGCCCTCATTTCCTGCGATTGAGAGGGCCGAATACTGATGAGCGAAATAAACGAAGAGGATATCGACCGGCTGGTCCCCGCATTTTACGATCGTGTGCGCACTGACCCGATCCTTGGCCCGATATTCAATCAGGCGATCGACGACTGGCCGCTTCATCTGGAAAAGTTGAAGGCATTCTGGTCATCGGTGATGCTGGGAACCGGCCGGTACAAGGGCCAGCCGATGGTCGCGCATGTCCGGCACGAACCGCACATGACCGCCGATAATTTCAGCCGCTGGCTTGCCCTGTGGCGACAGACGAGCGGTGAGATCCTCGCGCCAGACGTTGCAGCGGCCTTTCAGGAGAAGGCCGACCGGATCGCGGAAAGCCTGCAACTGGGCATTCAATTCTACCGCGACAGAAACGCTCGAACCGGGTGAGCATGGACGGTCGCAACGCAACCGTCCGCCACGTATGCCGACAACCAGTCCTCAAAATTCGCGCAAGATTTCGCGCAGCGTCGTGCCCTCATACTCAGTGCGCACCGCGCCCGCCTTCTGAAGCGCAGGGATGACCCCATTGACCAGATCGGGCAGTTGGCGATTATAGCCGGACCCTTCGATCAATATGCCGTCGCCACCCACTTCGTCCATGACCGCCATCAACTGATCCGCGACCTCTTGCGCCGTGCCCCTGAACCGTGAGCCGCTGCCCCCTTTCCCTGAGGAAAACAGGTCGCGAAGGGATTTGCCCTCTTCCCGCCCGGCCTTCTTCATATGTTCCAGCGCACTGGTGTGGCCGCCCGCCACAATATCCTGCGGCACGGGCGCATCCACGTCGTAGAGCGAAAAGTCGATGTCGAGCGAGGATGATGCCATGACGATATTATGCTCGAACGCCGCCTGCTTTTCGGCCTCGGTCATTTCGGGCGGCTCTCCGCCATCGGGCAGGATGTTGACCGGCGTCAGGAAGAACACCTTGATGCTATCAGGGTCGCGGCCCTGCTTTTCGGCGCGGTTGCGGATGTCCTCGCGATAGGCCTTCATGCCCTTCACCCCGCCGGTCATCATGCCCAGCACGACTTCGGCATTCTTCGATGAGAAATCACGGCCCCGCTCGGATGCACCCGCTTGCGCCAGAACTGGATAGCCCTGCGGCGATCGCAGCGTGTTCAGCGGCCCGCGCGAACGGAAATGCTTGCCCTCGAAATTGATGGTGTGAACCTTGGTATGATCGACATAGACCCCCGTCTCGGTGTTAGCGACCAGTGCCCCTTCTTCCCAGCTATCCCACAGCTTCTTGCACAGTTCGACGAATTCATCGGCAATGTCATAGCGCTCGCTGGGCGGCAGCAGCTTTTCCATGCCAAAGTTCAACGCCGCATTCTTCTCGCTCGATGTCACCATGTTCCATCCCGCGCGCCCCTTCGTCAGGGAATCGATGGTGGAAAGCAGCCTTGCAAGCAGATAGGGCGGGTAGAAGGTGGTCGAAGCTGTCGCGATCAGGCCGATATGCGACGTTTCCTGCGCCATTACCGGCAGCAGCGGTAACGGATCGAGCTTGGGCGACAGCGTCGCATTCTTAAGGTCCAGTTCCATCGAGCCACCGTAGCGATCGCCAACGATCACCGTGTCTTCGAAGAAGATGAAGTCGAACTTCGCCGCCTCCAACATCTTGGCCAGTTCCTTGTGGTAGGAACCATCAGCCCATTGCGAGCCAAACTCCTTGCCATCGCCCGGCCAGGACGTCGCGCCAAACTTCGTGAAATAGCCAAGGTGGAACTTCTTGTGGGCCATCGACGGAAACCTTTCTCACCAGCATTTCCACGCCTGTTCCCCCTATGCATCCTCAACATATGGAAACGCAGGCATGTCGCCGGAGCCGCTTAAGCGGCCCCGACGCTCGCTGAACATTATCAATAGTTGACGATGTTCAACCAAATGGCGAGTGAATTTATCCGCCCTTGCGGAACGCCTTTTTTCAGGCTGCTTTCGCAGGCGGCAGCCCGGCGTCGGGAATGTCCAGATGCACCTCCCTATTGCGCGCATGATATTTGCTCATCCCGAAGAATATGGCAGCGGCAGAGGCGCAGAGTGCAAACACGCCGACAAATACCGGTTCATAACTGCCCGCAAAGTCACGCAACCATCCGGCGGCAGGCGACATGAAGAAGGAGAATGGCAGCGTCATGACACCCAGCAAGCCCAGGACCTTTGGCAAGGCGTCAAGGCCATATAGCTGAACAACCAGCGCGCTGATCGGAGGGAAGACGGAGGCGCCGCAAAAACCGATCAGGAACGCCGCGACATTCAATGCGAGCATCCCTCCTGACATGCCCATGATTGCCCAGGCAGCAGCGAAGCCCAGACCGACGAGGCCGAGCGTCCTGGCCGGACCGACCCGATCGCACGCAAAGCCCGCCACCAGCGATCCGACGATGCTGGCCGCGCCTGAAACGGCGAGCAGCACTGCTCCCGTCTGCAAAGACCCATGATATCCTTCGACGATGGGCAGAAGATGCGCGCCACCCGTGATGGCCGTGCCATTCAGGATGCCGTCACCGACCGCGATCAGCCAGAACAGCGCGCCGCTCAAAATAGCGATCTGCGTCGGACCCGATGTCACCCCCTCGGCCCAGCCGGATTCGTCCGGCGCTTCGACCGGCGGATCGATCACCGTCAAGGTCAGCGGCAGCAAGAGCAGATGCAAGCCGGCAAGCAACAGGAAGAAGCTCTTCAATCCATAATTTTGGATGATGCTCACCCCAATGACGGGCAGGACGGTCACGAATAGGGGCAGAAAGGCAATGCCCATCACCTTGCCCCGCGCTTCGGGATACCAGCCACTCGCCAGGACCGCAGGCGGCAGGGCGGAAAACAGGGCAGCGCCGGGACCGATCAGAAGGCCGCATGCAGCCAGCGCCATCGGCATTGTCGGCGCATAAGCAAGCGCCGTGTATCCGACCATGGATATAAAGACGCCTGTCGACATGACCTGGCGAAGGCCCCAGCGACCAATCGCCACGGCTATCAGCGGACCAAATGCGGTGAGCGACAGGATGGCAAGGGAGAGAGCCATCGTGGCCATGGCCAATGACGCATCATATCGATCCTGCAATGCAAGGACGCTGACGCCCAGACCACCGAACGCACAACCCGTCCCGACATTTTGCGCAAGCATGGCCCTGAAAAGCATCCCACGCTTGCGTCGCTTCAGCGCGATGCCCTGACCACCCATGCCCACAACTTCAGTCATGCATTTACCGCCTTTGCGACTGGACGAGCGATCGTCCCCAAAAATTGTCCGACCACCGCCAGGAAGATGGTAGGCCCATCACTTCTCCAGCGAACGCTTCTTCCAAAGTTCAGGCAAAGTGTTGGCGGCGACCCGGCGCGAATCGACGGGATGCTGGCCCACCCGTTGACGTTCGTCAACTGTTTCATCAGGCGCCATTCCATGAACGCCATGGTTATTTCGCGAATGTGCGTGAACACCGCGCCAAAGACCGTTCTTCCACCTCAACATGGATCGGTCATTATGGTTCCCAGGCGGCCTTGCGGCCAGCCAACGGAGCCCTCCTGGTCGAGGAACTCAGCCGCGCCGACGTCGGCCTAAACGCGCGCCCTGCGTCCCTAGATAAAGCTACTCACATCCACGCCCGCCAGCGTATTGACGCCGACCAGCATCACGCTCTGTTCGAATGTGCCGTCGCCATTGCCGTCGTAGAATATCCAGCCGTCGGTCGTTCCGGCGATGAAGGTCACATGGTTGACGCCCGCCGTCGCCTGGGCAGCGCTCAGCGCATCGGCGAAATTGTTCGTCGCGATCGCCGCCTCGGCGTAATTGGCGGCGGGCAGGCTTCCGTTCAGGAAATCGAAGTCGATGCGATCCCCCTCGCTGATGCGGAAGTCGTTGATGCGGTCATAGCTGGAACTGTTCAGCGATGATGCCAGCCCTGCAAAGACGAAGGTGTCCGCCTCCGTGCCGCCCGTCAGCGTATCCTTGCCTGCGCCGCCGATCAGGATGTCGGCGCCCGCGCCGCCCTTCAAAGTGTCGGTCGATGCCCCGCCATCCAGAAAGTCGTCGCCCGCTCCACCGTCCAGAAGGTCGCCGCCGTCTTCGCCAAACAATCTGTCGTTGCCGCCATTACCCACCAGCGAGTCATTGCCCAACCCGCCCCACAGGCTGTTCGCGCCGCTATTGCCGGTCATGGTGTTGGCCATATCATTGCCAATGCCGTCGATATTGCCAGTGCCGGTCAGCACCAGTTTTTCGACTTCCCCCGCCATACGATAGCTGACGGATGCATTGACCTGATCGGTGCCGCCGCCCACGGCTTCGATGACAATGTCATCATTGGCGGCATTGCCGTCATCGGACCAGCTGTCCACCACATAGACGTCATCGCCCAGGCCGCCGGTCATGTTGTCCGCGCCAGCGCCGCCGTCCAGGCTGTCATTGCCCAGCCCGCCGATCAGCGTGTCGTTCCCCTCGCCGCCATACAGCAGGTCGTTATCATCACCGCCATCCAGCAGGTCGTTGCCGCCATTGCCGGACAAATTGTCCTGTCCCAGTCCGCCGAAAATCTGGTTGGCGGCCTCATTCCCGACGATGATGTTGGCAAGGTCGTTGCCTATGCCATTGATCGGGGCAAGCCCGGTCAGGGTCAGCTTTTCGACCTCCGCCGCCATCCGGTAACTCACCGACGCGTAGACAAGATCGGTGCCGCCCGACGCCAGTTCAATCACCTGATCGTCATTCCCGGCAAAGCCGTCCTCGGAATAGGTGTCGACATAGAAGGTGTCGTTGCCCGTACCGCCATCCATATAGTCCGCGCCTGCGCCGCCATCGATGATGTCGTTCCCCGCCATGCCATAGATGGTGTCGTTGAGTGCGGTCGTCTGGTAACCCAGCACGCTCGTCGTCGGATTGATGCTGTTGTTGCCGGACGATCCGATGATGGTCTTGCCGATTTCCGATATGTCGGTGATGCTGATGGACAGCAACTGGTCATCAACATAACTGCCATCGGTCGCCCGCACGATCAGCTGGTACACGCCGTCCTGATCCGCATCCAGGCGGTTTTCATAGTCCGCCGGGGTCAGGAATGACACAGCGCCCGTCACCGCGTCGATCGTGAACAGCGCCGCATCGGCCCCACCCGCAATCGCAAAGCTGGGGGCCGTCCCGTCCGCGTCGGCGCCCGTCACGGTGGTCACGGCCGTCTGATTTTCCGCCATGCTGATGGCCGCGCTGGCTCCGCCCCCATTGGAGGTGATGACCGGCGCATTGTCATTGACGTTGGCGATGGTGATCGCCAGCGTTTGCGCCACGTTGTTGGTGCCATCGCTGGCCGTGACGACGACATCATAAGTGCGATCGCCATTGACATCATTGGGCGCTTCGAAATCGGGCGCCGCCTTGAAACTGAGCGCGCCGGTCACCGCATCGATCGTAAACAGCGCGGCGTCCGCTCCGCCACTGATGCTGTAACCCAGCGCCGTGCCATCGGCATCGCTCGCCTGCACCGTCGCTGCCAGCAAGCTGTTTTCCGCCACCGACAGCGCCGCCGATGCCGCCCCGGCGTAGGATGTAAGGACCGGTGCATTGTCGTTGAGGTTAGCGACCGTGACCGCCAGCGTCTGTCGATCAGCGTTCGAACCGTCACTGGCCTGCACGATCACGTCATAGACATTGTTGTGATCGGCATCCGCCGCCGCTTCATAGTCCGGCCCGGTCTTGAAGCTTAATGCGCCCGTCGCAGCGTCGATGGTGAACAGCGCGGCGTCAGCGCCGCCCGCTATCGAATAGCTGATCGATGGGCCATCGGTGTCCGTCGCGGTAACCGTGGTGACGGCGGTCGCATTCTCATTGATCGTGATCGCGGCGGCGGCGTCACCGCCGTTGGAGGTGATGACCGGCGCGGCCCCATCCGCCACATCGCGCACGGTGACGGACAGGCTCTGGGTGTCCACGCCGCCATTGCCGTCATTGGCGGCGACGATCAGCTGATAGACATTGTCGCCATCCGCGTCCGCCGGATTTTCGAAGTTGGGCGCAGCCAGAAAGCGCAGCGCGCCCGTCACGGCATCGATAGCGAACAGCGCCGCGTCAGCGCCGCCAGCAATCGAAAAGCCTATGGTCTGGCCAGCGTCCGTGTCCGTCGCAGCGACGGTGGTCACCGCTATGCTGTTCTCATCGATGGACAGCGCGGCGCTCGCGCCACCGCCATTGGATGTGATGACCGGCGGGGCATTAAGGCCCGTCGACGGGATCGTCACATCGGCGAACTCGAAAAATTCGACGTTGCGGATCGTCTTGGTCCCCTCGGGCGATCCGGGACGCAGGTCCCCGGCAATATAGCTGCCGTCGGGTTGAAGCGTGAAAATATAATCCGCCCGGTTCCCGGAAAAGACCAGCGTGTCGATGTCCGCGCTGCCGTCGATCAGGTCGTTGCCCGCCCCGGCCAGGATGCGATCGTTGCCCGCACCGCCGTGCATATAATCGTCGCCAGCCCCGCCATCGAGCAGATCGTCACCCGTGCCGCCGTACAGCTCGTCATTGCCCGCGCCGCCATAAAGCTGGTCATTGCCGGAATCGCCGTTCAGCGTGTCGTTGCTGGATGTGTTCGCGTCATCGCCATATAATATGTCGTCGCCAGTGCCGCCCGACAGCGTATCGCCGCCCGCCTGGCCATAGAGGATGTCATTGTCATCCCCGCCGTTCAACTTGTCGCTGCCCCGGCCACCCCAGATCAGGTCATTGCCAGCACCGCCATCAATGATGTCGTCGCCCGAGATATTGTTGAACCCCAGATCGTCGCCATAAAGCCGGTCGTTGCCCAACCCGCCTGAGATGTTGTCGCTGCCGCGCCAGCCGAAGATGATGTCATCGCCTGCGTCACCCTGAAGATTGTCCTTGCCCGCGCCGCCCACGATGATGTCGTTGCCCGCGCCACCCTGAACCAGCACGTCTTTCGCATAATCGATACCGCCAACGCCGTGGTTGGTCAGGTCGATGACATCATCGCCATCGCCCAGCCAGAACTGCTCGATATTGTCGAAGCCGCCAAAGCCGCCCGAAATGGTCCCGTTATTATAGAATATTGCGTCGGACAGGTTGGACCCATAGACGATATCGGTGCCGGTGCCGCCCAGCAGCAGATCCATGGAAATCTGGATATTGGACGCGGCGATCTGATATTGGGTCCCGGCGTCGGTCAGGATCGCCGTGTTCCACACCAGCTGCGCCAGAACCGCATCGGGCCGCACGATGTCCAGGTTCGACAGGCGGGTGAAGGCAAAGAACAGGTCTTTCTCTGCCGTACCGGTGACCGTCGAGCTGCCGACAACATTATAATAGCTGGCCATATCGTCTCCCCATCTCGTGCCAGGATGGCTGGGGCCTGCCCCCCGGCCCGGAGCATGTGCAAAGCTGATACCCTCGAACCGGCCTGCGCTGCGAAGATCATCGGGATATGGAGGCCACCCTTAAGGATAAGGCCCCGCCAACAGGCTTATCGTTCGCGGAACGACCGCCACATCAGGTCGGTCAACGGGTCGAACATATATTGCAATGCCGTGCGCCGCCGCAGGGGCACGACCACCTCCACCGGCATGCCCGGCTTCAGGACGAAATCGCCCCGCGCATAGCGCCTGATGAGCGCGATCTGCTCCGGCGGTATCTGCACCTCGCCCACGAAATAGGACACGCCTGTCTTTTCCTCGACGAAGCTGTCCGCCGATACCCGCGTCACCCGCCCATCGATGATGGGCAGGCTGCGCGCCGGAAACCCTGCAAATCGCACCTCCGCCCTTTGCCCCACCGCCAGGTCGTCAATGTCGGCGGGGGAAAAGCGCGTCTCTATCACCACCGCACCGTTGCGGGGCACGATGTCCATCAACACCTGACCGGCGGCGATCACGCCCCCCACCGTATGCACCGACAATCCGACCACCGTCCCGCTGACCGGCGCGCGTACTTGCGTCCGTGCCACTTCATCGCGCGCTGCCGTCCATTTGGGCAGAACATCGCCCAGCTGCGTTTCGACGTCGCGCAATTCGGCCGTCACCTTCTCCTGCAACCCCTGCTTCGCCTCCAGCGCCTTCAGCCGCGCTTCCCCGGCCATGCTGACGGAACTGTCACGCGCCGCCAGCAACCGCGCGCGTTGCCCAATCAGGTCGGCCTTGGCCCGTTCCAGCGCGCGAATGCGGGTCTTGCTGACAAATCCCTTCGCCGCGACATCTTGCAGACTGTTCAATTCGTCGCTGATCAACCGTTCCTGCTCGACCACCGCCGCAACCTGCTCGCGATAGCCCAGCACCTGCGATCCCGCCTGGCTGCCTTCCTGCATAGCCACACCCTGTTGCGTCGCCAGCAGCGCCGATCGCGCGCCCATTTGCGCCCGCTGCGCCTGCATGGCGGCGTCGGCATCGGCGACGTCGGTCCCGGTCAGCGCCCGGAACTCCACCGGCTCAGTGATCGCCGTTCCCGCCTGCTCCGCCCTCAACCGAGCGCGCTGCGCCATCAACCAGATGGCTTGGGAAGCCAGCACCCGCTCCTGCGCCGTGACCGCCGGTGCGGCAAGACGGATCAGCACGTCGCCCTGCCGGACCTGCTGCCCTTCCTTCACCAATATCGCAGCGACGATGCCCCCGTCGCGATGCTGGACGCTCTGCCGCTGCCCCGCGACGGTCGCACGGCCCGGCGCCAATGCCGCCGCGTCCAGCCGGGCAAAGGCCGCCCAGCCCAGGAACAGCAGGAAAAACGCCGCCGCGATCAACAAACCGGCCCGCACTTCCCGGCGGATATCCGGCCCCACGGCGGGCACCGTCCCCCCCTCTCCATTGGTCAGCAGGAGTACGCGCCGCGACCGCATCAACATCACGCCCCCTCCGCCGAAGCCAATGATCGTGTCGCGGTTAGTGCGTTCAACACCTTGTCGCGCGGGCCGCTCATCCGCGTGCGGCCATGGTCCAGCACCAATATACGATCCGCTGGCGCCAGCAGGCTGGTGCGATGCGCCGTCACCATGATCGCGGCGCCGCGCGCCTTTGCCTGTCGCAACGCGTCGATCAGCCGCGCCTCTCCATCGGAATCGAGATGCGCATTGGGCTCGTCCAGGATCAGCACGGCCGGATCGCGGAACAATGCGCGGGCCAGCGCGATCCGCTGCGCCTGTCCCATCGACAGCCCCGCGCCGCCCCACTCCAGCATCGTCTCATAGCCTCGCGGCAATCCCAGGATCATCTCATGCACACCGCACCGACGAGCGGCGGCGATCACCTCGGCGTCGATCCGGTCCCTGTCGGCGGCGGCGCCTCCCTCCTCAAAAGCGAAGCGGGCGATGTTGTCCCGGATCGTTCCGGCAAAGAGCGAAGGCTGCTGTGGCATATAGCCGATATGCGCCGACAGCGCTTCGTCATCCCATTGCGCATAATCCGCGCCATCGATGCGCATCGTGCCCCGGCTGATCCCTATTGCCCCGGCGGTCAGCCGTGCCAGGGTCGATTTGCCCGCCCCGCTCGGCCCGATCACCGCCAGCAGTTCGCCCGGCGCGATGGTGAAGGACACATTGTTGATGATCAGCCGATCCGACTGACGATCATGCACGGAAATATTCTGGGCATCCACCCGGCCGATCGGCGCGGGCAAGGCGGTACGCGGCGCCGGATCGAACTCCCCCTCCAGCCAGATCTTGATCTCCGCATAGGATTCACGCGCCTGCACGAAACTGCGCCATTGACCGACCAGCTGATCAATGGGGGACAATGCCCGCCCCAGTAGAAAGGATGAGGCAAATATCGCGCCGCCGGAAATCTGCCCATCGATCGCCAACAAGGCGCCCAGGCCCAGCGCGCCCGATTGCAGTGCGTTGCGCAGGAAACGGCTGACCATGACCCATCGGCCCGCCGCGAAGCTGGCGCTGGCCTGCCACTTCAGCATATCCGCCCGCTCGGCCAGATGGCGGCGCACCATCGAACTGCGCATGCCCAGCGCGCGGATCGTTTCCGCCCCGCGCATGCTCTGGTCCAGGCTGGTATAGGACTGGCTCGCCGCCGCATTGGCCTGCGCCAGCGGAGAATAAATCACCCGCTCGCTCGCCCACGCTATGACAAGCAGCACGGCGCTACCCACCAGCGCCAACAGGCCGATCCAGGGGTGGATGATCGTGCACACGATGATGTAGATCGGCGCCCATGGCACATCGAACAGCGCGTTCATGACCGGGCCGGTCAACGCCTGACGAAGCTGGTCGCATTCGCGGATGGGCTGTTGCCGTCCGTGCTGGCCCGTCGCGGCTGGCGGCTGGCGCAGGGCAGCGGCGATCAGCGTCCGGGCAAACCGCCGGTCCAGCGCGATGCTCGCCCGCACCATGATGCGCGAACGAACATATTCCAGCAGCGACAGCGTGGCGAAAGCCCACAGCACCACAATGGTCAGGAACGCCAGCGTCGTGCCTCCCCGGGTCGGCACGACGCGATCATAAACCTGCAACATGTACAGCGTCGGCGCGAGGAACAACAGATTGGCAAGCGCACTGAACAGGGCGGCCCACATCACATGCGCCCGCACCGCATTCAGCACGGCTCTCATCTCGCGGCCTCGCCACCTCGCGGGCAAACGCTGCCGACGACGACTGAAACTGGCAGCGCCATCCTACCTCCCCAAAGCGCGACGGTTCAGCCCAACTCATCCCGTCGAACGCACCACCGATCAACAGCGCAAAGGGATGCGGGGTGGCAAATCGGAGCGACGCATTGCCATTAAGAGCGGCGAGAGTCCGGGGTCTCGCGTTTAAAAGGATGGCCGACGCGAAGGCGGGGTTTGACCGCCTCCGCGTCGCTCACCTATGATGTTCAGCTATCCGGGCCGAGGTCGGGCGCCCATGCAGCGCCGTTGATATGCGCACCTCCATCGACGAACAGCGTGTTGCCGGTCAGGTATCGCGCGTCCTCGCTGGCCAGGAACAGGGCAACGCCGCCGATGTCGGCCTCCGGGTCGCCCATCCGCCCCATCGGATTAGCCGCCGTGGTGGCCGCGGCAATCTCCGGCTCCGTACGTTCAAACTCGCGGTAACCGGCGGAAACGGCGGCGGGGCAAATGATGTTGGCGCAGATTCCATATCTGGCCCATTCCCGCGCCGCGCTGCGGGTATAGGCGCGAAGGGCTTCCTTGCCGACATTATATTCGGCGGTCCCCATATGCGCGTTGACGCCGTTAAGCGATCCGATGTTGATGATACGGCCCCAATGTCGGCTGCGCATGTGCGGGAACGCCGCCTCCATCGACCATTTCGCGGCGTAAAGGCACATGTTCATGCAGGATTGGAACTGCGCATCGGATAATGTCTCGATGCGCTGCAATCCGCCGCCGCTAAAGGCGTTATTGACCAGGACGTCGATGGAGCCAAAGCGATCGACGCAAGCCTGGACGGCACCGACGACGTCATCACGCACCGTGACATCACATTTGCGGAAGTCCGCATCCACGCCCAGGCCGCGCAGTTCCTCCACGACCTCCACACCTTTGTCCGCATTGAAATCCGCGACCAGGATCGACCCGCCTTCCTGCGCAAATCGCAACGCCATGCCCCGGCCAATTCCATCGGCCGCTCCGGTAATCAGCGCCGCACGCCCGGCTAACCTTTTTCCCACGCTCACGCCTTCATCTCCTACATCTATTGCATCGTTCCTGACGACAGGGTTAGTAAAACGATGACGATTGTCAACAAACCAAGTCTGTGATTTATCGCTCGGCTATGATGTTCACAGGCGATCGTCGGCAAAGGCCGGGACAGCTGGAGAGGGTATGGCCCAATGATGAAACGAAGTGAAGAAATTCAGCCACGGGTGGCGCTCGTCACCGGGGCGACGCGGGGCATCGGCCGTGCAATAGCGATCGCCCTTGGCCGCGCGGGCTTCGCCGTCGCAGTGACCGGGCGCACCATGACTGAAGGCGCTGGCCGAATGGAGAGCATGGGGGGCACGCCTGTGCCGGGCAGCGTGGCATCGACGGTGGAAGCGATAAGGGCGGCTGGCGGTCAGGCAATGGGCGCGCGGATCGACCTGCTCGATCGCGCATCCATCGATGCAGGGGTCGCGGCGGTACTCGACCGCTGGGGGCGGATAGACGTGCTGGTGAACAATGGCATCTACCAGGGGCCGGTTATCCTCCAACCGATCATGGACGTCGCGCTGGAAGACGCGGAAAGAGCGATCACCGGCAATTTCCTGAACCAATTTCACCTGAGCCAGATCGTGCTGAAAACGATGGTGGCACAGGGTTCAGGACGAATGATCTTCATGACGACCTTGTCCTCCATCGAACCTGCCGCCCGCTCTCCGGGGGTAGGCCTCTTCTATCTGGCGCCCAAGGCAGCGTTCAATCGTATCCCGGACCATATCAACCAGGAGCATGGCAAGGACGGGATCAGCGCCTTCCTGATCGAACCGCGCTTTACCATGACGGACACGCTACGCGCGGCCATGGGCGATCAGGCTGAAATGATCGGACAGGGAGAAGCAGCCCGCGATCCGGAGGAAACGGCACAGACCGTTGTGTGGTTGGCGAGTCATGCAGACGCCCCGGCCCTTGCCGGACCAGAAATGATCAACGCGCCGGACTTCTTTACCGAACGAGGAATTACGCCGTCGGGATGATCCCGTGCTTCCTTGCCAATCATATCAGACCCGGAAGGCGGTTCCATTTCATCAGCTCACGACGGACCTTGCGGACTGGCTGCGGTCAATTGATGTTCTCGAGATACGCTTAGAACTCACGCAGGATTTCGCGCAGCGTCGTGCCTTCATATTCGGTGCGCACCGCGCCCGCCTTCTGAAGGGCAGGGATGACGCCGTTGACCAGTTCGGGAAGCTGGCGATTGTAACCCGACCCTTCGATCAGGAACCCGTCGCCGCCCACTTCGTCCATGACAGCCATCATCTTTTCGGCAACCTGCTCGGGCGTGCCGCTGAAGTCCATGCCGCTCGCGCCCTGGCCCATGGAGAACAGGTCGCGGATCGATTTTCCTTCTTCCCGTCCAGCCTTCTTCATATGTTCCAGCGCGCTGGTGTGGCCGCCTGCCACAATGTCCTGCGGCACGGGTACGTCGAGGTCATATTGCGAGAAGTCGACATCCAGCGACGACGACGCCATCACGATATTATGCTCGAACGCGGCCTGCTTTTCCGCTTCGGTCATTTCATGCGGTCCCTCGCCTTCCGGATAGATGTTGACCGGGGTGAGGAAGAAGACCTTGATGTCGTCGGGATTGCGGCCCTGCGCTTCGGCGCGGTCCCGAATATCCTGGCGATAGGCTTTCATCCCCGGAACGCCGCCGGTCATCATGCCCAGCACGACTTCGGCATTCTTGGACGAAAACTGGCGGCCACGCTCGGACGCGCCCGCTTGCGCCAGAACCGGATAGCCCTGCGGCGATCGCAGCGTGTTCAACGGCCCGCGCGACCGGAAATGCTTGCCCTCGAAATTGATGGTGTGAACCTTGGTGTGATCGACATAGACGCCGGTTTCGGGGTTCGCGACCAGCGCGCCCTCTTCCCAGCTATCCCACAGCTTCTTGCACAGCTCGACGAACTCATCGGCAATGTCGTAGCGTTCGTTCGGCGGCAGCAGCTTTTCCATGCCGAAGTTCAGCGCCGCGTTCTTCTCGCTCGATGTCACCATGTTCCAGCCCGCGCGGCCCTTGGTCAGGGAGTCGATCGTCGAAAGCAGCCGGGCGAGCAGATAAGGCGGGTAGAAGGTCGTCGAAGCCGTTGCGATCAGGCCGATATGCGACGTGTCCTGCGCCATCACGGGCAACAGCGGCAGGGGATCGAGCTTGGGCGCCAAGGTCGCATTTTTGAGGTCAAGCTCCATGGAACCGGCATAGCGGTCACCCACGATCGTCGTGTCTTCGAAGAAGACGAAGTCGAACTTCGCCGCCTCCAGCATCTTGGCCAATTCCTTATGATAGGAACCGTCCGCCCACTGCGAGCCAAACTCCTTGCCATCCCCCGGCCAGGAAGTCGCGCCGAACTTCGTGAAATAGCCAAGGTGGAACTTCGTGTGGGCCATAGCCTGATACTCTCTCTAAGGTTTATCTCATTAGCTTTTCAATCGGTGGCCAGATGCGCCCCCGGCAACATCGTCACCCGGCTAGCTGATCAATATTCGATGGTAGCCGGCACGGTCAGGGAACGAAGCTGTTCCGAGGCCGAGTTCCATGGCGTGTCGAACCCATCTACCACGGAACTATATCCCAAAAGTTGGCGAAGCGTGCGAGAGGTTCCTTCCATCCTATTTGGATCGAGGACCAGCGGAAAGTTGATCAAGGGGCGATGCCAGGGAGGGCAGTAACCGAAGTTGATTGACGCCCGCTGCCGATCCTTCGAAACATTCGCGCCAGTGCCGTGAAGCAGCATATCAGTATAGATCAGCAACGATCCAGCAGGTGCAATCGCGGGCACGGATTCGTAGAATGTGTTGCCGGACATATCGACCCGATCATTCCATAGGTGGCTGCCCGGAACTACGCGGGTTGCGCCATTTTCCTCATCGAACGGGTCGAGGCACCAGATGAAGCGTGCATGATATGGAACCTTTTGCTGCCCCGTGTCCCGCGCCGTGTCGAGGTGGATAAACTGCGCTCCACTACCCGGACGCGTAACATTCGCGTCGAGACTTTGGACGAGGTAACTTTCATTAAGTGGCGTAGGTCCGAGGATGTGCTTGACCAGGGCCAACAGAACGGGCTGCTCCAGTAGCTCCAGAAACACCGGATGGCGGTCAGGCAGACGATCAAGGCGCCGGTTCTTGGCATCCGGATCGACAAAGAATTGACTGACCCGGTTGATGTCCGCCGCTTCCTCTTTTGCGATTTCGGACGCCAAAACCTCGCGCGCAAGACCGACCTTCTCCGGCAGAACCGCGCCCGTCAGGATTGCATAGCCTGCGCGTGCCAGATCGGCCTTTGCCGTTTCCAGATCAGGAGTAGGCTGCGGAAGAGGCTCCTTGAAATCCAGTGGAACCACAATTGCGGCATCCCTTTTGGCGATCTGATAGTCGTCTATCGACAATGTGTTTCCAACAGCCATGTTCCATTCCTCCAAAATTCATCATGTCATCCCGCCGCCGTTGCCAGGCTACGCGCGGGAAGGGACAGGGACGGCCAGGACCGCCTCTGTCAGTTTTGATTGGGCAGGAGAGAAACGGCCCAGTCCCGGTACTGGATCTTCCCCGCGCCGTTTGTCTCTTTGCGTTCTCGCCTCGTGTCGGGAATTCAGCGGTGCTGTTTTTGATATTCGAACCGCTGTTCTCCGAAGAGCACTGTATATGGGTCGCGCATTTGCAGCCGGTGACTGAACATCGGCATCTCCACGCCATACATGTGGTAGCCCGCGAAGCTGCACAGCTCCCGGATGCGCCGTGGCAGTTCACGCAGGCGCTCAGCTGTAACCGACAATGTGTGCGCCTCTTCCGGCTTCAACCATCCCAGCGTGAATGATATGGCCATGGCCCGCCGATAGAAATCGGTCGTTTGGTTCGGGCCACCGCCATGGATCGTCTTGCCGGTGAAATATAAAGCATCACCAGCTTTCATGATCGCGAGGACCGGCGCCCTTGCAGCATCCAGTGCATAAGGATCGATTGTCATGTCCTTATGGCTTCCAACGACTACTCTTGTCGCACCCGCTTCTTCAGTGAAATCGGATAGCGCCAACAGGCAATTGACAACCAACTGCTGATCCCCGCCCGCGAGTTCAGGCCATGTGCCCTCATCCCGATGAAGCACCTGCGCATCTTCACCCGGCCCGATCTCGATCAGTTGCGCGGCGTTCAACTGAATTTCGCCGCACCATGGCAGGCTCTTTTCAGCCCATGCGAGATAACGCGCGTCCAGAATGGCTTCGACGACGGCGTCGCTCTTCTGCACAAGACCTTCCAACCTCTTGGTATTGGGCAGGAATGCACCGTAAGCGTCACCGTCATAATCGGTCTTGGGATTGATCCCGGCCAGATGCGGTTCAAGATCGGCAATGATCCGCGCCAGCAAGTCTGGAGAGAGAACCTGCTGAACAATGACCGCGCCGTCGCGATCTGTTACAGCCATGATGTCATCTGCGGTTGCATCGGCCGACAGCGTCGTCAGTCCTGCGCGTGATTCCTCTATAACGGGATGAGAATTGGATGTGATGCTCATGCTCATATATCGTCTCCAACGGGATTTAGGACACCCGCAACCCGAATGGCTGTGTCACGCAACATTGTCGCAAACGCCGGCATCGATATAGCTTGCCAACACGTCTCTGAGCGAAACCGGAGGCCGGCCCGATAATTTCTCTACATCGCCCGTGACAATGTCGTATCCAGCTTCCGAAGTCTTGCTTTTGATATCCAGAACAAGTCCAATATATTCAGATGGGTATCCCGCCGCCTCAAGTTCATGCTTGATTTGTTCGAGAGAGGTTTCGACTATTTCGACCCTCTTGCCCGTTATCTTCGAGACAAGGGCAGCTCGGTCGGCCACCGAAAGCGCCTCTGGCCCGGTAGCGTTGTAAATGGCTCCTGCATGCCCCTCGCCAACCAGGATCGCGGCCGCCGCTGCCGCGACGTCGTCGCGACTGACAAACCCGACCCGATTTTCACTTAGCTCTGCCAACCGCCCGATGGTCTGCCACTTCAGTACCTCCTGAGCAAAGGATTCCATGAAATAGCCTGCGCGAAGGATCGTCCAGGACGTCGCACGCTTCATAAGATGCTGCTCCCCCGCCCAGCTGGCGGCCCCAAAATGGGGTTCGGCTTCCTTGCGCGTTCCGACATCGGAGATGAGGACGATGTGTCCGACTTCAGCCGCGCATGCCGCGTCGATCGCCTGGCGCAAATGTCGGGTTCGAGCACCGTATGAGACATCGAGTGTCGGGATGAGGAGCAAGCGATCGAGACCGGCATAGGCTTCTCCCAATCGATCCGGAACATCATAGTCCCCAAACCGCGCCTCACCTCCAATTTCAATGCTTTCCGGAGAGCGAGATATCCCGACCACCTCATGATCGCCCGATAACTCTATCAGCCGCCTCAAGACAATTTTGCCAAGATGCCCGCTGGCACCGCTAACCCCGATCTTCATCCTAAACACCTAAATCCAAATCCGACGCGTGCATTATTGCTGGCGGCCTTCTCTCCCACGTCTTGGCGCTGTCCATTTCACCACCCGAAACATCTAATAGTCCGTACCGAGCTGCCTGGTTCTACTATCCAGATCGGCCGGGGACGGGCCATGCATTCACTCCAAACCGTCAGAATGCGTACCGCGCACGCACACCGTACATTCTTGGTTCCCCGTACAAAGAGTTGGAGAAAAGCAGTGTCTCATGGAGATTGCTGTTCCCCACGCGGTAGAGTTTGTTTGTAAGATTTGTGGCATAGAGACCCAGATCGAGGCCGCTGCCCGCGACCTTTCGCCAGTCCATCGACAAGTTCAATATGCCATAGGGCTCCAGCACTGAATCAGGTTGGCCCGGCAAAACCAAAGCCGTCGATGTATCCTGTGCCGAAGTGTGCGAATAGTTCAGGAAGAACGCCAGCATTCCCAGATTATCGCCGAGTGACTGCTCGGCTGAGACATGGAAACTATAGATATAAGGTGCCACGAACTGGAATGGCTGGCATTTCAGGTTAGCGGTTGCGCCAGGCTGGATTACGCCCCCGCTGCAATCCGCCGTCGCGACATTTGCCGTGAATTCATACTGCTTGTACTTGGCGTCGGTATAGCTGAACGTGCCCCCGATTTCGACGCCTCGGATCGGCCGGATCGATGCATCCACTTCCACGCCCTGTATCCGGGCGGTCGCCCCAAAAACCCTGGCTCCGACGCCATTGGTGGCTGGATTGAAATCACCGCCCGCGCGCTGAATGTTGGAATAGTTCAGATAATAATAGGCTGCGTTAAGTCGGGTAGGCATGCCGGCAACCTTAACATCGGACTTGAACCCACCTTCGTAAGAAGTGACGGTTTCAGGCGGGAAGGTCGCCGAATTCGCGAAAACCGCATTGCTGTTAAAGCCGCCTGCCTTGTAGCCGCGACTGACTTTTGCGTACAGCAGGAGTTCGGGCGAGACGCGATAGTCGGCGCCGATTGTCCATGTCGGCCTGCTGGTCTTGAGCGTAGCGCCGAACGCGCAGTCTTGAGCCGGACTGGTCACGTCGATCGCTGGATTAAGGGTGCATCGAATAGTACCAGGCAGATCTGCGGGGTTGGAACTTGGGCCATAGGCATAGGCAGCACCAGCAACCTTATCCCAAGTGTTACGGATGCCCCCAGTCAGTCTCAGACGGTCCAGCGCCGGTGTCAGCAGACCCAAATCCAAGGTAGCCTGCGCATAAATGGCCTTGGAATTGTTCTTCACTGAATAGCCCTGAACGCTGGGCGGGCAAAAGCCAGTGAAGGCAGCCGGACAGAAGCCGATGTAACTGACTTCCTGCGGATTTATGGGTCGCTGGTCAAACAAGAATGCGCCGACGGTGACTTCCAGCTTCTTGTCGAGAAAACTGCCTTGAAGCTGAATTTCTTCAGTAATCTGCCGGAAATCGTCGAGCGGCCGGACATCGGCGGTATTTGCATAAACCAGCGGCGTTCCGTCGCCAGGCAGTGTAACCTGGCCAGGTGCGGGAAGCCGGGCCGTGTTGTCATCTTCAGCCTGAAGCACGGTAGCATCCGGGTCAGAGCCATAGATGGTACGATACCGTTGATAGCTGGCAATGTTACGCAGCGTGAGCTCGTCACTGACGTCGAAAGTCGTCGTGTTAGTGGCACCCCATGTTCTGGTACGAGAGAAGGCATCGTTGCTGAATGCCGTCCGGCGGGGACCTAACGCGTCCGCATTGGCCGTCGCGGCGCGGTATACGTCGCATGACGCAATCACACCCGGCACCGTCGGCCCTTCATAGCAAAGGCCGTAAGCCGTCAGCCCTTCGATGTTGAAACCACGGTGAATGAGCCCCGTCCCGTTATTTTTCGAGTTCGAGCCATACAACATGGTATAATTTTCGAACCGCTCGCTCGGACGAAGTGTCAGCCCTATGCGGCCCGAATACCAATGCAAATTGTCCCGGTCCTTGTTCCAGACAACATCGCGGGTATATCCATCCCGGTCCTGATAGGCGCCCGCAACACGCAGCAAGACTTTATCATCAACGATCGGAACATTAACCGCGCCTTCAAATTGGCGATTGTCATAATTGCCGATGCGAGCATCCACATAGCCTTCAAATTCATTTGTCGGCTTGTGGGGAACAAGAAGCACAGCGCCGCCAGTGGTGTTCCGGCCAAACAGGGTGCCCTGCGGACCATTGAGCACCTGCAAATTTTCAAGATCGACGAAGTTGCCCGCGCCGCCCTGCTGATTGGCTGAAATGGCTGCCGGGAGCGGGACTTCATTGAGGTATACGACGACGCCGGGCGACGCCTGGAACGTCGAGCCTTGACCGCGGATCGTAAAGACCTGCGCCTCGCGATTGGACGCGCCATTGTTGCCGACTACGAGGGAAGGAACCGACGCCTGAAGGTCTTGAGCCTGGGTAATATTCTGCTGCTGCAAACGCTGCGGTGAGAAGACGGCAAGGGAGATGGGGACATCCTGCGCCCGCTCCTCACGGCGCTGCGCGGTAACGACAATTTCATGGCCCGGTTCGGCATAGGGACGCGCAGCTGCGGCCTCTGACGCATCGACCTGACCCAGGGCCGCGCCGCTCCACACAGGAACCAGGATAGCAGTTGCGCAGACCAACTTCGAACGTGTGGAGTTCTTCATCTTCCGGCTCATATCTTCCCCCTCTCAAACGGCTTGCTCGAAGACGCACGCATCAACGGCACCCCTAATTTTCTATTGTTGATTTTCTTCAACATGTGGCAATGTTGATCTGTTTCAACCTTCTGTCAAGCGCTTTTCCAGATGATCTGGCAGCGCATCCAGAGGGCCAGAACCACGCCTTATCGACCGTCGTTTTTGGCCTATAAAGCTGAACTTAAACACAATTCTCAGTGATACGCGCTCATGACTTTCGAATGACCGAGCGGGCAAGAGGCTTGGCAAAAGCGATGTAGGCTTTCGCGAGATGGGCAATCAGGAGCGGCGAGCTTACGATGTCAACACAGTCGCCGCCCGGATGACGCTACACCTGCTTTAATGCCTCCAGCGGATCTTTCTGTGCCCCAGCATGCCCATATCCAAATCCGATCTGATATCCCATCAGCTTCAGAAGATCATCCGGCAGTGTCCGTGCAATATCCTGAGAGCAGGCGAGGAATTGATTCTCTTCCTGCCGGACCCAGCCCACGCAATAGTTGATAGACTGGGCACGACGAACCTCTGTCGATTGATTACTCCCGCCCGCATGCCATAATTTGCTTGTGAAGATCATCACTGAACCACGGCGCATCTCTGCCGGTAATGTGTCTTCCATCTGATACTCGGCCCGAGGGCGAGCATGGCTGCCGGGGACAACGCGCGTCGCTCCATTTTCTTCGGTAAAATCGGTCAGTGCCCATAATGTATTGCACGAAACGAGATAATCGTCAGGGAACGGAAAGCTGTCAAAGGTCAGTTCATCCTGATGTATATATTGCGCTGGACAGCCCGGCCTCAATGAGATCATTTCCGTTGCGCCGAGTTGGACAACCGAAGCATGACTCAGGATGTTTCTGACCGTCCCGAGAACCAAGGGATTCATGACGAGGCCTCGCCCAGCCGGTGACCGGGCGATCAGATTCCCGACACGTTGGGATCCATTGCCGAACCATTCATTCTCGCTGAACGGGGTCTCGTCGATATAGGGCTGCATGTCGGCCAGAATTTGGTCAATAACGGCACCGGGCACCAGTTCGTCTATAATGACATGGCCATGTTCCCGGATCACCTTCGTCGCTTCCTCGACGGTCGCGATATTGGGCAAATGTTGAATCTTCATCCGACACTCCTAAAATCAAAGTCATTGGGCTGCCCAGCAGGGGCGCCCTCAGTTGCTAGTTCCGTTGCCCAGACCACCTAAGTGGGCAGTGGAACCGCATGAATCTTCTGCGCCAGTCACCGCGTGGGGGCCAAAAGAGCGAAACTGCTCAGCATCAGATATTCCGCCGCCTTCCCCTCTTCCGCGCCGCAGCAGGCGAGACTCACCCTCACATGCACCAATGTTGATATTTCTCAACATTGGTGCATGTTGAATCTTTTCAACTTTATGTCAAGGTGCTTTTGGGGAGAGGAAGGCGCCATTTCCGGCCTGGGTTTTTCGCAGGCGCGCTAACGTCGCTCGCTCACCCCGCGATACGGCGAGCGCAAGGAAGTATATGTTCCGATAATAGAAACGGCATGCCTCGACTGCCGTTGCCAGCCAGACGCGCGAAGAAGCTAAGCAGGTATCGCCACGATTAAAGGTCTATAAGGCGCGCATAGCTTTGACGTTGCGCGCCTCTACCAGCGCATAGTTTATCGTGATTAGGGCGATGCCCAAGTAAGACTATCGACCTTTTCGAACGACCGGTGGTCGCTCATCTCCATTCACTGCGTCGGCACAAGCTTTAAACCGCTGCATGTCTTCGGAAGTGATCGTTTTCACCATGTTGATAAGCGAATGGGCCGCGATCGCTTTCATAAGGGGCAATTTCGCTCTCCATGGTTTGCCATATCCGGCAAGCACCGTACTCCCCTCCATGGCCGCATTGATGAAGAGTGATAAAGCTTCGACTTCATCCTCTTTCAGGGAAGGATTGAGCTGCTTTACGAACGATCCAATCAGTTTATGGACATAGTCATACAGAACCTCCATCCGGTCGGCCACAAATTCATTGTGATTGCTCATGGCCCAAAGCTCTGTCAGGATATGCGTAGTGCCTTTAGCTTTCGCGCCTTCCATTGTACCGGTAATGACAAGAGCAAGGGCTTCTTCGGCTGGCATATGTGATTCATAGACACGGAATTTCAGAAGCTCTTCGCCCGTGTCCAGAATTTCGTGAAGAAGCAGTTGAACAAGCATTTCCTTACGAGGAAAATGGCGAGTAACATTGCCGATCTGCAAATTGCACTCTTCGGCGATCCGCTTCAATGTGAAGGCCGAAGACCCCTCTTCGATCAAGACGTGAACTGCGGCGCGGAGGATTTTGTCGACGGTCTTCGAACCGCGCGAAGATTTGCCCGGACGCACGATGCCGAGGTCCATCGAAAGGTCATTTTCTTTGATTTCGTCCATGGCCTTTCCTAGTCCGCGCCAGTGCGACCGATCAAGGCCTTGACAAGATGTTCAGTATACAAGGGAAAAACCTCGTCGGCACAAGCGTTAAACCCGCGTGGAATGGCCGGTCATTTCCTCCGTCATATCCCATAGCCTCCTGGCGGCATCCATGTCTTGACCGGAAGGCTTAACCTTGGCCGGTGCTGGTGGGCCTTTCATCTCACCGAAACCAGCCGGTCCATAGAAGCCCCCGCCTTCTGCTTCCGGTGCGGCTGCTGCATATAGTGTCGGGAGGGCGCCCGCCGAAGCGTGCTGGCCGAAGAAGGGCAGCACAATCGACAGGGTCGCGCTGACCACATGGTCTCCCAACCGGAAATTGCCGAGTTGTTTGCGACTTGCACCGATGGAGGTGCGCGCAACGCCCGGGTGGACAGCAATGCTCCTGATGTTGCTGCCCGCCTCATCAAGCCTGCGCTGGAGTTCGCGCGCGAAGAGCAGGTTGGCTAATTTCGTCTGATTATATGCGCGATCCGAACGATAGCCCTGTTCCATTTGCAGGTCGTTCCAATCGAACCAGCCCATGCCATGGACGAGGCTGGAGACGGTGACCACCCGTGCTGCTGGAGCCTTTTCAAGCGACGGCAACAACAAGGATGTCAGGGTGAAGTGAGCCAGATGTCCGATGGCGAAGGTCAGTTCGAAACCGTCCTGGGAGGTCCGACGCTCACTGATCGGCTGAATGCCCGCATTATTCACAAGGACGTCGATAGGATTCCCTTCCGAGATCAGATCGGCTGCAAAGTCTCGAACCATCGCCAGAGAGCTGAGATCAACCCGCCTGAATTCAGCCGCCGAGGGGGAGCAGGACGCGTTGATCTTGGCAACGGCGGCGCTACCTGCCTCTTCGTTTCGATCCGCCACGATTACCCTGGCCCCTTTTGCGGCCAGTCCTCGGGCCGCCTCGAAGCCAATCCCGCTCGCACCACCCGTGATCAGGATCAGCTTTCCCGATAAGTCGGGAATAAGCTCTTCTGTCCATCCGCCCACGATCTGCTCCCATGCCCCTCGCGCCGAAGCGCTGTCATAAACCGACTGTCCGTTACAGTAACGGTGGCTGAAATGGGAATAAGAGAAACAACCTATGGCGATTACGCGCATTGAGAAGTACAACGCGCGTATGACTAATGCTTTCGCCCCCTTCACCCTCGGCCCCATCAACGTGCCAAACCGGTTCATCAGGTCGGGTGCGAATGAAATGATGACCTATCAATCGAGCCCGACCCGCTCGCTACTTGAGTTTCATCGCCGTATCGCCGCGGGTGGGACTGGCATGACAACTCTGGCCTATGTGGCGGTATCTCCGGACGGTCGTACGTTTGAAGGCCAAGGCGTCATGTCGCGGGCGTCGCTGCCTCATTACGCGGCCATCGCCGACGCCGTTCATGCGGAAGGCGGGAAGGTTTCGGCGCAGATCACGCATGCGGGCAGCTTCGTTAACCATCGCCAACTGTCCACCTCACGCGCCATGTCGGCAAGCGGTGGAATTGACCAGATGGGGATTATGATAGGGCGCTGGTTCCAGCGTGCAATGACCCCGGCAGACATGGCGCAGGTGCGCCAGGAGTTTGTATCCGCCGCACTCCTCGCGCGGGAAGGGGGCTTCGACGCGGTCGAGCTGCACATGGGACACGGCTATCTGCTTAACCAGTTCATTTCGCCGTTGTCGAACAAGCGCACCGATGACTATGGCGGCTCCGCTGAAAAGCGAGCGCGTTTTCCGGCCGAAATACTGTCCGCCGTGAAGGACGCGGTCGGGGGCGACCTGGCTGTACTGGCCAAGATCAACCTCTATGATGGGGTTAAGAAGGGCGCTACCGTCGATGATGCAATCGTGACGGCACGGGTACTCGAAAAAGCTGGCGCGGACATGCTGATACTATCGGGGGGCCGGAACATCGAATCGCCGTGGGCGATCTTCAACAGCTCCTTGCCCCTGGACGACATGTCAAAGCTGGAATCCGGCTTGGCATACCGGTTGCAAATGATGGCGCTCAAAGCGATGACGCCGAAAAATATCCGTTTCTCGGAGCTTTACTTTCTGGAGGCGGCACGACGCGTACGCGCCGCTGTTGGCTGCGGCCTCGGCTATGTGGGCGGCGTGTTGTCAATGAATAACGCGCAACAGGTACTTGATGAAGGCTTTGACGCCGTCGTGATGGCTCGGGCGCTGGTTCATGATCCCGCTATCGTCAACCGCTTCCGCGAAGATCATTCGCACCACAGCGCCTGTGACTCCTGTAACCGATGCGTGGCCTTGATGTACACACCATCGGGCACCCACTGCGCACTCAGCAATAATGTCCTTCCACCAGAATGGAACCGCGTGCCTGCGGCAGAGGTAGCGGCATGCTGACGGTTAGCCGACCATCACGGATGTTCTAAGTCCTTTTCAGAGCGGCAAGCCCACATAATTTTCCGCGATAGCCGCCTGCGCCGCCCTGGAAGAGGCAATATAGTCCAGCTCGGCAACCTGCATTCGCCGGTCGAACGCATCCATTTCCGGAAAGCGGTGCATCAGCCGCGTCAGCTGCCAGGAAAATCGTTCCGCTTTCCAGACTCGAGCCAGAGCCTGCTGGGAATAGCGCGCTACCGCGTCCCCGTCCCCCCGCCGGAACCATCCAGTCAAGGCCGCCGAAAGGTAGAATATGTCCGACGCCGCGAGGTTCAGCCCCTTCGCTCCCGTCGGCGGCACGATATGCGCACTGTCCCCCGCCAGCATCAGCCGCCCATATTGCATCGGCTCGAATATGAAGGATCGCAGCGGCGCGATCGACTTCTCCAATGCTGGCCCACGCACCATCCGCGCACCCGCTTCAGGCCCCAACCGCACCGCCAGCTCATCCCACAGCCGATCGTCCGGCCAATCCTCGATCCGTTCATCCAACGGCACCTGAATATAATAGCGGCTGCGCGTCCCCGACCGCATGGACGCCAGCGCAAAGCCGCGCTCATGATTGGCATAGATCAGTTCGTCATCGCATGGTGGCACGTCCGCCAGGATGCCGAGCCAACCGAACGGATATAGCTTCTCATAGGCGGTCGCTACGCCAGCCGGAATGGCTCGCCGCGAAGGGCCGTGAAAGCCGTCGCACCCGCAAATAAATTCCGCATCTATCCGCTCCTGACGGCCATCCTTGCGATAGGTCAGGTACGGCGCGTCGCTGTCAACGTCATGCAATGCCACGTCGGCCGCTTCATAGATGATCTCCAGACCGCGCGCCGTCGCCGCCTCCATCAGGTCGCGGGTAATTTCCGTCTGGCCATATACCATGACCTGCCGTCCGGTCAGGCCCGCGATATCGATGCGGATAGACCGCTCGCCGCTGGCCAGGTGAAAGCCGTCATGGGGCAACCCTTCACGATGCATCCGCTCGCCAAGGCCCAGCCGGTCCATCAAATCCGTCGTGGTCCGCTCCAGCACGCCTGCGCGGATGCGCCCCAGAACATAGCTGGGTGAGGCTCGCTCCACCACGATGACCTCCAGCCCCTCCGCCCGAAGCAAATGGCCGAGCAACAGCCCGGCAGGCCCCGCGCCTATGATGGCGACCTGTGTCTTCATGAAAGCTCTCCCGCATCTGACGGCGTGCATGATGCGCGGGGCACGCCTTGCCGGACAGGGGGGAACTGACCTATAAGTTGGACAATCCAGCAGCTTTCGATGGCGAACCATGGCCAATCCCGTCCACAGCTTCTATCTCTATGGAGAGCCTCAGCGCAGCGTTGCGGAGGGCTTTGTCCATGTCGAAAGCCTGGACGACCGCTCCCGCCCCAGCGAGTGGACGATCCAGCCGCATCTCCACCGCGATCTCAACCATATCATCCTCATCGCCGAAGGCGGCGGATCGATGCGGGCGGATGGGGAAAGCGTCACATTCGAAGCGCCCTGCCTGCTGCTGGTGCCGACCGGGATCATCCACGGCTTTTCCTGGCACCGCGACTCGCGCGGGTGGGTGACGACCATCGCGGACAGCTATCTGCGCCACCTGCTGGAACGTGACGCCGACCTTCAACCGCTCTTCCGCGCGCCCCGCGCCATCGCCATGCCCAGTGCCGCCGAAGTGGAAACCCGCATCGGCGCACTCGCCCGCGAGCTTGCATGGTCCGGCCCGGGGCAACGCGCGGCGGTCGAAGCGCTCCTCCTCTGGCTCATGGTCCAGGCGTTGCGCCACGCCGCCCTGTCCGACGCCAGCGCCAGCAGCGGCGGCCGCCAGGCCCGTCTCGTCGCCCGCCTGCGCGATCGGATCGAGCAGCGTTTCCGCAATCGGGAGCCTGTCGCTGCCCACGCCCGCGCGCTGGGCGTCAGCGAAACCGCGCTCCGCCAAGCCTGCGCCCGCGTCGCAGGGCTCTCCCCTGCCGCCATGCTCGACGAGCGCGCCCTGCTCGAAGCCCGCCGCCTGCTCCTCTATTCCAACCTGTCGGTCGCGGAGGTCGGCTATGCCACGGGGTTTGACGACCCTGCCTACTTCTCCCGCTTCTTCGCCCGCCACACCGGCCGCTCACCCCGCGACTGGCGCGCCGCCCGGGGGCAGAGTGTCAGCGGCGGATAGGGGCGAACCTCTCACCCCGCCCCCGATATGACTCCCTTCAATTCAGGCTATCGCGACATAATTTTTGGTAAAACGATCGCTGTGGATTTCCCACAGGACCGACGTGCCGCGTTCGACGAACCATCCATCTCCGGGACCATAGGTCGTGGCTTTACCCGTGCCCTCGTCTGTCAGCGTAACGCTGCCTTCGACCACGATGGCATGTTCCGAAAAAGGATAAGTCATGCGGAACTTGCCTTTGACCGTCGCGAAATATCCGCATGATAGCGGCATGTCAGGCGATCCATGGACCATCTTGCCAAAGCACAATCCCTCGCCCTCGACTATTTCGGAACCCAGGTCGGCAACAGTACCCCAGCTATCAAGGTCTGGAACAACATTCTGATGTATGGCGAACATGATTACCCTCCTACGCCCCGCTGATCAGCGGCGGCCATTGAAAAAACCCGAAATTTGATGCCAGGTCTTGGCGCCCGACAACATGCCCCGGCGCAGCGAATCCTTGCCCAGCACACGCATATGCGGGATTGAACTCATCAGGTCGTAGCGGGCCGATCCTTCGCTCATGCCCTCTGCCAGCACCTTGCAGACGATATGCGACGGCGTGACGCCAAAGCCCGAATATCCCTGAACAAAGAAAGCGTTCGGGCGGCCGGACAAGGTCCCGATCTGGGGAAACAGATTGGCGCTGCACGCCATCGGCCCGCCCCAGGCATACTCAATCTTCACATCCTTAAGATAAGGGAAAGTTTTGAGCATCAACGGCCGTGTCCAGGCGGCGATGTCGGACGGAAAATATTCGACCATCTGTGTGGCCGATCCATAAAGCAGACGGTTGTCAGCGGTGACGCGATAATAGTCGATCACCGGCCTGATGTCGCTATAGGCGCCCCGGATCGGACTGATACGCTGGATCAGTTCATCCGGCAGCGGCTCGGTCGCGATCTGATAAGCATAGGTGTTGATCGTCTTCCCGTATATTTCCGGTTCCAGACCGGCCAGGAAACTGTCGCAGGCCCAGAGCAGCTTGGACGCCCGGACGCTGCCTGCATTGGTGCGGACGGTGATGCGGTCGCCATATTCGACGCTGATAACCGGGCTGTTTTCGAATATCCGCGCGCCATGACCCACTAGAGCCATGGCTTCGCCAAGCAACAGGTTCAGCGGATGGACATGGCCACCGCCCATATGCTTGATAGCGCCAGCGAACAGGTCCGATCCGATCACCTTCTGGACGTCCTTGCCCACCAGCAATTCTATATCCTCGCCGGGGCTGGCGGCACGAAATTCATCGACCCAACCGCGCAGCGTTTTGAGTTGGCGATCATTGTAGGCGAGATAGGCGTAACCGCGCTGGACGGCGGCATCGATGCCATATTTTTCCGCCCGCCCGCGCAGAATGCCCGCGCCCAGGCTGGCAATGTCGAACAGCGTCTCCAGCCCTTCCTTGCCGACATGCCGTGCGACCTTGTTGATGTCGTGACCGATGCCCGCCATCACTTGCCCGCCATTACGGCCCGTGCCGCCATAACCCAGATGGCGCGCTTCCAGGACGACGCTGTTGGTGAAGCCTTTCTCGGCAAGTTCAAGCGCGGTGTTGATGCCTGAAAAGCCACCGCCGATCACGACGATGTCGGCGTCGATGTCCTGCGTCAGGCGGGGATATTGAACGTCATATTTTTTCGTGGCCGTGTAATAATTGAGGGCGTCCAGCCGCCGCATCACCTCTTCCATCGACCCTCTCCCCAAAGTTCAGGAGAAAATCTGGCCCGGAAATGATCGCACCGATATGGCAGGTCGCGACAAGGAAATGGCAAAATGCGCCAACGGCTGTGTAACGGACGGGGCGAGTTTTATCCCCCGCGCACCACCTTCCGTCCCCGCACCAGGGAGCGCCCGGTCCAGTTCCGATAGGCACGAGACAATACCGACCGCTCCGAATAGCCGAGCGCCTGCGCCAGCCCCGCTACATTCCCCCGTCCTTCGTCGCCCAGCCGCGCATCTGCCAGCCGCGTGCGGTGATCGCGCAGCAACTGACGTAGCGAAGTTCCCTCCTCCGCCAGACGGCGTTGCAGGCTACGAGCGGGAAGACCCAGCGCGGCTGCGATCCCCTCCAGCGTGATCGGGCGCTTGTCGAGATACATGGCGATCAGCCACTCAACGCGTCCGGCATAGCTATCCTCCGCCAGATGGACCTGGAGCAGTTCGGTGACGTGCCGTTCCAGCACGTGCAACAGGTCACGATCCTCCACACGGTTGATCCGTTCGACATCCTGCTTCGCCAGCAGCAATCCGTTCGTAGGCTGATCGAACAATATTGGCGCACGGAACAATCGGCGCAACGGCCCGGGGTCCGCTGGCGCGGCATGTTCGAAATGCACCTCGATCGGCCACCATGGGGTTGTCAGGCAGCTGCGGATCAGCTCGCAAGTCGCCATCACCGCATATTCCGCGTCCTGCCGCCGGGGCCATATCCGCGGGTCGTGGATCCGGTACGCCCACAACATATGCTCGCCCGCGTTCAGAAGACCGGAGGACGTCGATGTCTGAAAGGCGGGCAGGTAGCGGCCCATGCGCGCGAAGGCATCGCCAAGCGTGCCCGACAGGGAAAAGAGCAATCCGGTAGGGCCAATGTCGGCGGGCCGGAAACAGCTGCCCATCTCCGCGCCCAAATGCGGCGCGTCGAGCAGGTCGGCGGCGTCCTCCAACAGCGCGACATAATGGGCGAGTGGCATGATCGCGTAAGGATCGAGCAATCCGGCAAGGGCAACCTCGTGCCGGGCCAGCAGTGCGGCGACCTTTTCATCATCCTTGTCGATCCGCTCAAGCAGGCGTTGAACGCTCACCGCCCTGATGGTCGGAACCTGCGGCGCGCCTGATGATTTTCGCTGCGGCAATGTCGTGCCCTCGCCTTTATTTTCGCGACGCGGTTCGCGTCTGTCCATCATGAAAATGCCAATCGCGGAAACAGAAAACCAGATAGAGATCCATCCCTTGAATAATTTATCATGATAAGTTATTGCGGCCAACATCTAAGCAGAAGGATGGCCGCGAATGACATATGCTGGCGCTATCATAGCTGGGTCGCCTGAATATGGCGAAACGCTGTCCACTATAGCGAATCCCGCGACCGGGGATGCGGCGGGGGCGGTTGCCACGGTCGATGCTGCGGCATGCGAACGCGCAATCGCGGCGGCGCGTGCCGCCTTCGCCGGATGGGCTGCGACGCCCGATGCGGATCGGCAGGCCGCTGTTGCCCGCTGCGCCGACATCATCGAAGAGCATGCCGAAGACCTTGCCCGGCTGCTGACCGCCGAACAGGGCAAGCCGATGAATGGCATGGGCTCGCGTTTCGAAGTGGGCGGCGCGGCAGCGTGGACGCGGCATACGGCAGGTCTCGTGCTGCCGGTCGAATATGTGCAGGACGATGAAGCCGCGCACATCGCAATCCATCGCCGTCCGCTGGGCGTGGTCGCGGCAATTACGCCGTGGAACTGGCCGCTGATGATCGCCATCTGGCAGATCATGCCCGCGATCCGCGCCGGGAACACGGTGGTGATCAAGCCGTCGCCCTTCACCCCGCTGACCACCTTGAAGCTGGTCGAATTGTTCCAGGCGGCGCTGCCGCCCGGCGTCCTTAACGCCGTTGCTGGACCCGATGCGCTTGGCGGCCTGCTGACCAGCCATCCCGACATCGCCAAGGTCTGCTTCACAGGGTCCACAGCGACGGGGCGCAAGGTGATGGCGAGCGCCGCGCCGACGCTGAAGCGCCTGACGCTGGAGCTGGGCGGCAATGATGCGGGCATCGTCCTGCCCGACGCCGATCCGCACGCCATTGCCGAAGGGCTGTTCTGGGGCGCGTTCATCAACAATGGACAGACCTGTGCCGCGTTGAAGCGCTTGTTCGTCCATGACAGCATCTATGATGCCGTGTGCGATGCGCTGGTCGCCTATGCCGCGTCGGTCAAGACCGGCCCCGGCACGGAGGAAGACAGCCTGCTCGGCCCGCTGCAAAATGACATGCAGTTCCGCAAGGTCGCCCGACTGGTCGATGAAGCGCGCGCGGACGGCGCTCGGGTGTTGACCGGCGGCAGCCCGATGGCGGGCGCAGGCCTTTTCTATCCCGTCACTCTGGTCGCCGATGCAAAGCCCGGCATGGCGCTGGTGGACGAGGAACAGTTCGGCCCTGCGCTGCCGATCATCCGCTATTCCGATGTCGGCGAAGCGATCGCCGCCGCCAATGCGGCGGAGGTCGGCCTGGGCGGGTCGATCTGGTCGTCTGACATCGATCGCGCCCGCGACCTCGCGCTGCAACTGGAATGCGGCACCGCCTGGGTCAACAAACATGGCGCGATCCGTCCCGACACCCCCTTTGGCGGGGTCAAGGCGTCGGGCTTCGGCGTCGAGTTCGGGCCACATGGCCTGAGTGAATTTCTGTCCTTTCAGGTGCTGCATGACTGAAGCGGCCCTTTCATCCCGGAGTTTGCCGATGACTGACAAGCGCGCCCTTGCCATGGCGGCGATCGACCGTTTCACCGCTGCCCCGCTGGGCCATTTCATTGGCGGCAAGCCGATCGCGGGGGAAGGGACGCTGTTCGACATACTGGAACCGGGCACGGGCGATGTGCTGGGCCAGTGCGCCGATGCAACCGAAGCGCAGCTGGAGGCAGCGGTCGCCGCCGCGAGTGAGGCGTTTCCCATCTGGGCGGCCACCCCGGCTGACGAACGGCGCAGGGTCCTTAACCGCATGGCAGACCTGATCGTGGCTCATGCGGACGAGATCGCGGCGGTCGAGTGCCTGGATGCCGGCCAATGCTGGCGCTTCATGTCCAAGGCGGCGCTGCGCGGGGCGGACAATTTCCGCTTCTTCGCCGACCGCGCGCCCACCGCCGCTGACGGGCAGGCACTGTCGGCGCCCGATCATCTTAACTACACCACCCGCAAACCGATCGGCCCGGTCGCGGTCATCACCCCGTGGAACACGCCCTTCATGCTATCCACATGGAAGATCGCGCCCGCCCTGGCGGCGGGATGCACGGTGGTGCACAAGCCTGCCGAATGGTCGCCCTACTCGGCGCGGCTGCTGGTCGAAATCGGGGCGGAAGCGGGGCTGCCCGCAGGCGTGTTCAACGCGGTCAACGGCCTTGGCGAAACCACCGGCCGCCGCCTGACCGAACATCCGGGCATCAAGGCCATCGCCTTCGTCGGGGAATCCTCCACCGGCAGCGCGATCATGCGACAGGGCGCACAAAGCCTGAAGCGGGTGCATTTCGAACTGGGGGGCAAGAATCCCTGCATCGTGTTCGACGATGCCGATCTGGATGCGGCGCTGGATGCGGCGATATTCATGATCTATTCGCTCAATGGCCAGCGCTGCACATCCTCGTCCCGGCTGCTGGTTCAGCGCAGCATCTACGATGCCTTCGTGGCGAAAGCGGCCGATCGGGTGAAGGCACTCAAGGTCGGCGACCCGTTCGACCCGGCGACAGAGGTCGGCCCGCTGATCCACCCGCGCCACTTCGCCAAGGTCGCAAGCTATGCCGGGATCGCTGTAGAGGACGGCGCGACCATCGCCGCTGGCGGCAGGCCGATCGATGGAACGTCAGGCTTCTTCTTCCAGCCCACGCTCTTCACCCAGGCCGAACAGTCGATGCGCATCGCGCGCGAGGAAATCTTTGGCCCGGTGCTGACGGCGATCCCCTTCGACGATGAAGCCGACGCGATCGCCAAGGCTAATGACGTCGATTACGGGCTGGCAGGCTATGTGTGGACCCGCGACCTTGCCCGGTCGCTGCGCGTGTCGGAAGCGCTCGACGTCGGCATGGTGTGGGTGAACAGCGAGAATGTCCGCCACCTCCCCACCCCGTTCGGCGGGGTGAAGGCAAGCGGCATCGGCCGCGACGGCGGCGACTGGAGCTTCGACTTCTACATGGAGACGAAAAATGTCGCCCTCGCGCGCGGCACGCACCAGACGCCGCGACTGGGGGTCCAGTGACACTGGACCTGAGGCCTGACGCTTGTCTGATCGGCGGTGAGTGGCGCAGCGGCAGCGAATGGCTGGAGGTTCGCAATCCCGCCGACGATAGCCTGATCGCGCGCGTGCCCGCCATGGGTTCGCGGGAGACGCAGGGAGCGATCGCGGCGGCGGCGGATGCGCTGCCCGGCTGGGCCGCCCTCCCCGCCTCCGCGCGCGCCGATGCGCTTCGCCGCTACCATCAGCTGGTCATGGAGCATCAGGAGGAGCTGGCGCGCATCCTGACCGCCGAACAGGGTAAGCCGCTGGCCGAGGCGCGGGGCGAAATCGCCTATGCCGCCAGCTTCCTCGAATGGTTCGCGGCCGAAGCCATGCGCGCCTATGGCGAAGTCATCCCGGCGACGCAGGCGGACCGCCGCATCATGGTGATCAAGCAGCCGGTGGGCGTGGTCGCCGCGATCACGCCATGGAATTTCCCGGCGGCGATGATCACCCGCAAGCTCGCGCCCGCGCTGGCGGCGGGATGCACCATCGTGATCAAGCCCGCCGAACAGACGCCGCTCACCGCCTTCGCGCTGGGCGTCCTGGCGCAGGCGGCGGGCATCCCGCCGGGCGTGGTCAACATCGTCACGGGCGACCCCGTGGCGATCGGCGGCGCACTGACGGCAAGCCCCATTGTGCGCAAGCTGAGCTTCACCGGATCGACCCGCACCGGCGCGCTGCTCTATGCACAATGTGCGCCTACCGTGAAGAAGCTCAGCCTTGAACTCGGCGGCAACGCGCCCTTCATCATATTCGACGATGCAGATATCGACGCGGCGGTGGCGGGCGCGATGATCGCCAAGTTCCGCAATGGCGGCCAGACCTGCGTCTGCGCCAATCGCTTCTATGTCCAAACCGGCATCTACGATCGCTTCGTCCAGGCCTTCGCCGCCGCTGCCGCCGCGCTGACGGTCGGCCCCGGCGACGCGCCCGGCACCGCGATAGGCCCGCTGGTCGATGATGCGACGGTCGCCAAGGTGACGGCGCTGATCACCGACGCCAAGGCGAAGGGCGCGGTGCCGGTAGGCACGGAGAGGCCTGTCGAAGGCCGGTTCATGCCCCCCATGATCCTGGCCGACGCGGCGCCCGGCATGCGCCTTTTAGAGGAAGAGATTTTCGGCCCCGTCGCCCCAGTCATGCGCTTCACCGATGAGGCGGAGGCCATCCGCCTGGCGAATGCGGTGCCCGATGGCCTTGCCGCCTATGTCTATACAAGCGACCTCGCGCGCAGCTGGCGCGTGGGTGAAGCGCTGGAGGCCGGGATGGTGGGCGTTAACACCGGCGCGATCTCCACCGAGGTCGCGCCCTTTGGCGGCATCAAGATGTCGGGCCTTGGCCGCGAAGGATCGCGCCATGGGCTTGACGATTATCTGGAACTCAAGACGATGACGGTCGCGCTATGACGGGCTGGCCGTCAGCGGTCCGGGGAAAAGCGTTCGAGCGCCTTGGCCAGTTCACGCGCTTCGGCAATGAAGTCGCGCAGCCGCTTCTCGCCAAAAGCTTCGGCATAGGCGGACAGCATGGGCACCGTATAAACCGCGGTGCCCTCCACCAGCTTCCGCCCTTCGTCGGAAATGGAAATGACCGACCGGCGGCCATCGTTCGGATCGATGCTGCGAACGACCCACTGGCGTTCGGTCAATTCGCGCAGGATGCGCGTGACGGTGGGGGCATAGAGCAAGGCTTCCTTGGCGATGCTGCTTGCGTCCAGCTCATCGACTTCGGCCAGTACGCGCAGCACGCGCCATTGCTGTTCGGTCACATTCGCTTCCCGCAGGATCGGACGGATCGGCGCCATCACCGCTTCGCGCGCCGCCAGCAACGTGCCCGCCAGCGATTGGGAATATCTGGTCAGTCCCGCCTTTGCCTTCGCCACGTCCACCCCCTTCAGCGGAAGCCCCGGTTGATTCCGGTGCAACCGCTTCCCCTGTTACCCTGTGCCCGCGAGAGGACAAGATGATGATTTGCAATGGGCACATCTATGGGGTGGTCCTGAACGACCGGGACGAGTTGACCCGGCTCGCCCCGGACTTTCACGAAAAGCCCTATCTCGCACCTCCAGCGGCGCCGGTGGTCTTCATGAAACCTGCGGTCACTTTGTCGCGCGGCACCGTGCGGCTCGAACCGGGGCGGAGCGCCGTGGCGGCGGCGACGGTCGCGCTACTGATCGCGCGGGACACGACCGGGGTGAGCGCGCAAGACGCGCTGGACTGTGTCGGCGCGGCCGCCATCGCCGTCGATATCGCCTACGGACAGGCCAATTATTATCGGCCTGCCATTGCGCAACGTAATGCCGATGGCTTCCTGCTGATGGGAGCATGGCGATCGCCGACTCTGCCTGATCGGGTCACGACTTTTGTGGATGGCAAAGTGGCGCATGAATGGCCGCTCGACCGCCTCGTGCGCGCACCGGGCCAACTGATCGCGGACATATCTGCCTTCCTGACGATGCGGGCAGGCGATGTGCTGCTGATTGGGCTGCCCGGCGACGCCCCCGAAGTGGAGGCGGGCATGGCTTTACGCGCGGAGGCGGCGGGTTTCGACCCGGCCACTGCTCTTGTTGAGGAGTATGCACGATGAAGCGTACGCGCATCTATCATCGTGGCCGGGACATATGGGCGCGGGTGTCGCAGGACGAACAAAGCCTGATCCTGCCCGATGGATCGTCTGTCCCCGCCGCGTCCGCGCAATGGCTGCCGCCGGTCGTCCATGGCGCGGCAGTCTATGCGCTGGGCCTCAACTTCGCCGATCATAACAAGGAACTAGGCTTTGCCCCGAAGCTCGCGACGCCGCTTGTGTTCATGAAGGGCGGCAATTGCTTCGTCGGGCATGAAGGCGACACGCCCCGCCCCGCCGACGGCAACCAGATGCATCCCGAATGCGAACTGGTGGCGGTGATCGGTCGGCCCGCGCATAACGTGGCGGAGGCCGAAGCGCTGGCCTGCGTCAGCGGCTACACCGTCGCCAACGACTATGCGATCCGCGAATATCTGGAAAATTACTATCGGCCCAATGCGCGAGTGAAGAACCGTGATGCGACGACGCCGATCGGCCCATGGATCGTCGATGCGGCGGACGTGCCCGACCCGCAGGCGCTGAAGCTGACGACCCATGTGAATGGCGAGCTGGTTCAGGACGGCACGACCGCCGACATGATCATGTCCGTGGCGGATCTGGTCGCCTATCTGTCGCGCCACACCACATTGATGCCCGGCGACATGATCCTGACCGGCACGCCGCAGGGCGTTCATTTCTGCGCGCCCGGCGATACGGTGGTGACGCAGGTGGAAGGCGTCGGGCGGCTGGTCAATCATCTGGTCGCAGGCTGAAGGAAGGAGAAGGCGCATGGCCCATGCAACTGTCGAATATACCGCCAATATCGAGGGCGCGTTCGACCTGGACGCGCTACTCGCCCTGATCGCGCGCCACATGCGCGAGGAAGCTGGCGGTGTGTTCCCCGTCGGCGGCATCCGCGTGCGCGGCATCCGGCTGGACCATTATGTCATCGCCGATGGCAAAGGGCCTGACGACGCCTTCGTCAATATCGACGTGAAGATGGGCGCGGGACGCCCAGCCGAGTTCCGCCAGAGCTATTTCGATGCCCTGTTCACCGCCATCCGCACCTTTCTGGACCCGCTGTTTGCGCAGCGTCCGCTGGCGCTGTCCATGTATGTGGAGGAAGCAGAAGGCTGGAAGGCGAACAGCATTCACCAGCGACTGCAAAAGGCGGGCGTAGTTCACGGCGCATAGGTTTTTGAGGAAAAGGAGTGCCGCAATGGGCAAGGTTTCACTGGTGGCCAAAATCACCCATGTGCCGTCCATGTATCTGTCGGAACTGGATGGCCCGCACAAGGGCTGCCGCGAGGCCGCGATCGAAGGGCATCGGATCATCAGCCGCCGATGCCGGGAGCTGGGTGTTGACACGCTGGTCGTGTTCGACACGCACTGGCTGGTGAATTCAGGCTATCATGTGAACTGCTCGGCACGGTGGGAGGGCGTCTATACCTCCGGCGAGCTGCCGCATTTCATCAAGGACATGCCCTATGCCTGCAACGGCAATCCGGCGCTGGGCGAACTGCTGGCGGCGGCGGCCACACAGGCGGGGGTGCATACGCGCGCGCATCAGATCGCGTCGCTGGAGCCGGAATATGGCACGCTGGTGCCGCTGCGCTACATGAACCCGGACCAGCATTTCCGGGCCGTGTCGGTGTCGGCGCTCTGCATGGTGCATACCCTTGAAGATTCCATGACACTCGGCCGCGCCATGCGCGAAGCGGTGGAGCGCGACTATGATGGCAATGTCGCCTTCCTCGCCAGCGGGTCGCTCTCCCACCGCTTCGCCCAAAATGGCGAGTCCGAAGAATATAGGGACAAGATCTGGAGCCCGCTGCTCGAAGCCGTCGATCGGCGCGCCGTGGAAATGTGGGAACAGGGCGAATGGCGCAGCTTTGTCGGCATGTTGCAGGACTATGCCAGCAAATGCCATGGCGAAGGCTTCATGCACGACACCGCGATGATGATGGGCGTGCTGGGCGGCGCCGACTATACTGGCAAGGCCGAGGTCGTGACGCCCTATTTCCCCTCTTCGGGTACTGGACAGATCAACGCCATCTTTCCGGTTTGACGCGCTGATACTCTCCTGTGCTCCTGCCGCGCAGGAGCGCCTATTCTTCCGGGATCAGTTAGCGTCGGCGAAAGCGCCATGGGGATGGATCATGGTGACATGCCGCTTGCGCAGCGGCAGGATCAACAGGACAAAGCTGAGCAGGAAGCAACCGATGCAAACGGCTTCCACCAGGGTGAAATCGCCGCTGCCAATCAGGCGTCCCGACAGGATCGGCCCGCCCCCCAGGCCGACCATCTGCACGGCGATCGCGGCGCGCATCATCAGGCCCTTGCCGTCCATCTCGTTGACCGCGCCCAATATGAAGGGCTGCACCATATTCCAAAGGAAGTTGAACCCGCACACCCCAATCAGGAACACCGTGGCGCCCGGCTTGCCGATCAGCATGCCTATGCAGGCGACGCCGCCCAATATTCCCGCCGCGAAGACGGACATGCGTCCAATCCGTTCGGCGAGCACAATGGCGGCAAGCGCGCCGCCCACCGCCACGACCTGAGAGATGAAGAGGGCGTCGGCAACCTTTTGTTCGCCAAGGCCAGCCGCAATGCCGATCAGGAACAGGTTCGCCCATGCGATGCCCTGCGCCAGATTATAGACCAGAACGCCGGTAAGCGCAGAAACCATGAGCAGTCCAGACGATCGCGGCGCGACCTGTCCTTCGTGCCGATCGGCGTCACTGGACGATCGCGGCAAAAAAGGCGCGCAACCAATGGACAGCAACGTCACCGCCATGAAGATCAGGAATATCCCCTTCAGCCCGATCGTCGCGAACAGCATCGGCGCCTGCCATATGCCGAACGCGCCGTAAGCGAGCAGGAGGACGAGATAATAAGCCAGATTGCGGTCGGTGCGCCGGGTCAGGCCCACAAAGCTGAAACTCAGGCTGATGACCCCGCCCTCGCCCAACCCGGCGAGGAATCGTGCTGCGCCGAAGCCGCTTCCTCCCGCCGTCACCGCCGAGGCCAGATTGCCCGCGCCCGCGACCAGCAGGCATCCGATGGTCAACATGCGCCAGTCGAAGCGGTTGCCCACGAACGCCAATATGACGGTCATCAGCGCGACGGCCGACATCTCGATCCCGGCCAGGTCCACCGCCTGCGCCTCGGTCAAGTGGAGCTGCGTGACGAAACCCTGGACCAGCGCGGGCTGCACGATGAAGGACAGGACGCCGATCGTCCCCAACAGGACAAAACTGGCGATGGCCAGCGGATGGTCGGGGTGGGATCGATCGCGCGCCGGACTCCGCATCACAGGGACACCCGCACCGTCGCGCCATAGCTGGCGGGCGGCGCATAATAGGATGTCGTGCCAAGGATGCCGAGGTTCAGGGTATAGGCCCGATACTGCTCGCCAAAAACGTTCTTGCCCCATAGCGATATGTCGAACCGCTTGCTTGGATCGGTCCAGCTGACCGACGCGTTCGTCACATTATAGGCGGGCTGGACGGAAGAGGCGGCATTGGTGACTTCCAGGAACTGCTTGTCGTACCAGGCTCCATCGACCTGCACCGCGCCCGTGCCTGCGCCGACGTCGAAATCATAGCGGACAAGGTAGTTCAGGCTGAACCGTGGCGCGTTGGGGAATTCCGCGTTCCTGACGGTCGCATCGGGAAAGACGCAGCGGAAGGCCCCGCCGATATTGGTGCAATATTGCGCGTCCGGCGCGCCGGGGAACAGTTCCGGCCCGATCTGTTCACCCGCGGCGCGCACGGTCTTGACCTTGGACGTTTCCCAACTGCCGCCCAGCATCATGTTCAGATGGTCCACCGGCTGCCAGGTAAGTTCAACTTCCGCGCCGGTCGCGAGCGCATCGCTGTTCGACACTTGCGGCGTGCCGCCGATCATGGCGAACGCCTGATAATCTTCGTAAATATAGTGGAACAGCGTGGCGTTGACCCGCAATTTCTGATCCGGGGTCGACAGCTTCGCGCCGAGTTCGAAACTGTGCAAGGTTTCGGGCTTATGCTGGAACAGTTCCGCCGTCACGGTCGGGGCGAGCGTCCAGTTTCCGCCCTTGATGCCGCGATTATAGGACGCGAACAGCAACAGGTCGCGATTGGGCTTGTAATTGATCGACACGCGCGCGGCGTAATCGCCATGGCTGATGCGGTTCGCGCCGGGCCGCTGGCTTGCAAATGTTTCGTCCGTCGCAAGTGTCTGGTCCGGAAAACCCGTGTCGCTGAGCGTCGAGACATAGTCCATGGACTTCGTGTCCTTGGAATAGCGCAGACCCGCGATCAGCGACAAGGTGGGCGACAACTGATATTCGCCCTGCCCGAACACGGACCAGTTCTTCGACACCAGCGAATAGCGTTCAAGCACGCGCGGAGCGTTGGCCGAACCATTCAGGTCGATAGCGTTGCCGATCACGGGCGCGCCGATCGTGGTCATCGTCCCCTTGGTGCGCATGTCGAGATAATAGCCGCCGACCTGCCACTTGAGCGGACCGGACTCGCCCGACAGGCGCAATTCCTGCGAAATCTGGTCATATTTGGCGGTCGTGCCGAACACGATCACTTCGATCGGCAGGCCATCACCATCCTCCAGATAGTCTTTCTTGAGACTGGTATAGTTGGTGATCGACGTCAGTTCGACATCGCCCAGCTTCCAGGTGACGTTCGCCTGGCCGATATGAACGCGGCGATTGAGGTGCCCCGCCGTGCCGGAGAAATTGTCATAGGGCGACGCTTTCGCTCCGGTAATGCCATTGACGACGCCGCCAGGACCGTTGGTCAGCCCCGCGGAGTTGACCCGGCAATAGCCATTCGCCTCGAACACGCAATTTTCGAAGGAATAGGCGCCGGTCGGCACTTCATGGTCGCGCGAATATTTATACCATAGTTCGACCATCAAGTCGGGCGTCACGTCGATCTGCGTTGTCGCGCGCAGGGAAAAGGCGTTCTGCCCGCCGACATCTTGTCCAGAACTGACCAGACCATTGGCAGCGTCGGTGTCCTTCGCCTTGATATAGTTGCCGCCCAACGCCCGACGCATGGACAGGCGAGCGCGCCAGCCTTCCGCAATCTGCCCGCCCACGGCGCCTTCCAGCGAGCGCTGCCGGAAACGGCCATAGCTGCCCTCGACATAGCCGTTCAGGTCGCGGTCGGTCGCGCCATGGCTGAGATAATGGACAACGCCGCCCGTAGCGTTGCGTCCGAACAACGTGCCTTGCGGGCCGCGCAGCACCTCCACCCGTTCGATGTCGAACAATTGTCCGCTGATGCCGTTGATCGAACCCATATAGGCATTGTCGGTATAGACGGCGACAGGTGCTTCGAGATAGTCGGTGAAGTTGTTCTGAGAAATGCCGCGCAGGTTGAATATCGTCACATTGGGCGACCATGCATTGATGTGCATCGCCGGGATCTGCTGCGTGATTTCAGTAGTGTTGGTGATGCCCAGCTTCTTGAGTTGATCGCCGGAATAGGCAGAGATCGACACTGGTACGTCGCGCAGGCTCTGCTCACGTTTCTGCGCGGTAACGGTGATTTCGCCGAAGGGACTGGTTGGCATGAGCGCTGGATCGGACTGAGGCAGTGCGGAAGCATCCTGAGCCATGACTGGCTGACTGCACAGCATCATCGCTATCAAGGATGCCGAGCTTAGCCGTGAAGCAGACCAAGTCATCATCATTTTTCCCCCTATTTTAGCCGTATCGTGTTCAGCGTCACCTTGGTTATTTGATAAGCCGTTCGGCGAGCCGCCCAAGCGGCGCGGCCGGAGATCCGTCTCCTCAAGGTCCGTTGAATAATTTATCATGATAAGTTAATCAAGGGAAATGTCGCCGGATCAGCCATCATCGGAGAATGAGAGAAAATGGCGAAAAGATTTGACGGTAAGGTCGCCCTGATAACCGGCGGCGGCAGCGGGATCGGGGCCGCCGCGGCGCAGCGCATCGCGGACGAAGGCGGCCGGGTCGTCTTGCTCGGACGGCGGCGCGAGTCACTGGCCGGGGTTGCAAGACAATGCGACGGCATTGCGATCGTCGGCGACACAACCAGCCCCGCCGACATCCAAAGCGCCGTCGATCAGGCATGCGCGAAGCTTGGCGGCATCGACATTCTGGTGGTCAGCGCGGGCACCGAACAATTCGGATCGGTGGAAAGCATTTCGCTGCCCGACTGGCATCGCGCGTTCGACGTCAATCTGGATGGCGCGATGCTGGCCGCCCGTGCCGTCATTCCGGCGATGCGCGCGCGCGGCGGTGGGGCGATCGTCCTGATATCATCGGTCGCGGCCCTCGCCGGGGCGCCGTCCTATGCCGCCTATTGTGCATCAAAGGCGGGGTTGCTGGGGCTTAGCCGGTCGATCGCATTCGACTATGGACCGGAAAATATCCGCTGCAACGCGATGTGCCCGGGCTGGACGCTGACCGAAATGGCGCAGCGCGAAATTCAGGACATGGCGCGGGAAAAGGGCATCGATCCCGCCCGGCTTCAGCAAGAGCTGACCCGCGCCTACCCCTTGCGACGCATGGCGCGGCCCGACGAGATGGCGGCGGTCGTCGCCTTCCTCGCATCCGATGATGCATCCTTCATCACGGGGACGGCGATCAGCGTCGATGGCGGCGGCGGCATCGTCGATGTCGGCACTCTGCCTTTCCTGTAACTGTCAGCAGCAGTTCAGCATTTCCGACGATTACAACTTCGTCTTCAAATACTGCTCCGCCAGGTCGCACGTCCGTTGGATTATCATCGGCCCCTGGGTTTGCGCCGTTTCCGTTTCATAGCGCGTTTGCGTCCAGCCCATATAGGTCGTGCCGCGCAGGAACAGGAAGAGCGGCAACAGCGCTTCATGCTCGGCGGGCAGCACGCGCTCCTGACGATAACCGCGCAGCAACGCTTGCGTCAGCTGCGCATAATCCTCCTGATGGTGCAGAAAGAACAGCGCGGTCGCCAGTTCGAACATATGCCAGCCAAAGCCGCAATCGTCGAAATCGATCAGATTGATCCGCTCGCCGTCGAACAGCAGATTTTCCGGCACGAAATCGGCGTGGATAAGGCCGTATCGATCGCCATCCATGCCAAAGGCCGCCAAGTCGTGCGCGGCGTGCTTCCGCGCTTCCTGCAATAGTGCAAGCTGCGCCCTTGTCAGCCCCGGCATTTCCCAGAAGCGCCCCCAAAAGGGTTCCGATCCGATCAACCCGTCCGCATCCCACGCATGACGCACCATCGTCCCCGCACTGGCGCATGCGTGCGAATGACCATGCACGCGGGCGGCAAGCGCCCCGACTTTCTCCATTGCCGCGATTGCATCCGCGCCAGTCAGGGACAGGCCATGGTCCGCCGACCCGATCGGCGTTCCGGGCAACCATTCGAGGAAATCGACCTGGCGCGGCTCTGGCACAGCGGGATGCGCCACCGCGACCAGCGCCTCGCCCGCATGGCTGAGCGCGGACAGGGGCGCACCCACGCCCGCATCGGCCAATGACCGCATCCAGGCCAGTTCCGATCGCAGCGCCTCTGGGCTATGGTATCCATATCGGTGGATGCGCACGGCAAAGCGGCGGCCATCGTCGCGGAACACGGAAAATACGGCATTCTCCCGATATTTGACGGGCGTCAGATCCGTGAAGCGTCCCGGCCATTGCGCCAGCGCCGCTTCCGCCAGCAGCTGAAGCGCGGCGATCTGTTCATCCGGCGTCCGGGCGTAAAAAGCGTCGTTCGATGCGGACATCAGCAGCCCATTTCTTCCAGTGTTTCATCAAGCGCCGCCAGTAGGATGTCCGCCTGTTCACGGGCGAACACCATCGACGGCCGCATCTTGAGGATGTTGTCGGATGGACCAATGCGGCTGAGCAGCACGCCCTTGTCCTTCATCGCATTGACGATCCGGCCCGCATGGGGCGAAGGCTGTTTCGTCGCGCGATCCGCCACCAGTTCAAGGCCGAAGAACATGCCGCGACAACGCACATTGCCGATGATCTCATGGCGCATCATCAACGCCTTCAAACGCTCTTCGACATAGGCGCCAACGGTGGCGGCGTTGGCGATCAGCCCTTCATTCTCTATGACGTCCAGCACTGCGGCGGCGGCGGCCGTCGCCACGGGGTTTCCGCCAAAAGTGTTGAAATAATTCGCGCTCCGGCCGAACTCGTCGATCACGTCATAGGTCGATATGACGCTGCCGATCGGGAATCCGTTACCCATCGGCTTGCCGGTGGTGATGATGTCTGGAATGATACCGTGATATTGATGAGCCCACATCGCGGCACCCGTTCGGCCAAAGCCTGATTGCACCTCGTCCGCGATGACCAGGCCACCGGCCGCACGCACCAATTCGACCAGGCCGGTAAGGTATCCGGGCACGAATTCGGGCAAGCCTTCATTGGCCAGGGAAGGATCGATCAGCAGGGCCGCCAGCTTGACGCCACTATCCTGCAACGAAGCGATCGCCCCGCGCGCCTCATCCAGATAATGACTCGCCAACTGCGCGTCGGATCGGCCCAAACGGTGGCGATAAGGGTCGGGCACCTGCACCAGCCGGGCGAAGTCCGGAAAGGGTTCAGGGACCGGAAAGGCAGTGCACAGGGATGCGAGCACTGCCGAATTGCCGTGATAATTGACGCTGCTGGCGATGATGCCCGTGCCGCCCGTCACATGCCGGGCGATGCGTAGCGCCAGCTCGTTCGACTCCGTCCCGGTACATGTGAAGAAGACGCCCGCATGATCATAATCCGTAGTGGCGGCCAGCCGTTCGGCGTAATCGACGACATTGTCGTGCAGATAGCGCGTGTTGATGTTGAGCGTCGCCAGTTGCCGCGACGCAGCCTCCACCACATGGGGATGGCAATGGCCGACATGCGGCACATTATTATAGACGTCCAGATATCGGCGCCCATCCGCGTCGAACACCCACGCTCCCTCGCCCCGGACCAGATGCAAAGGCTGGTCGTAGAAAAGCGGCGCGCCCGTCCCCAGCACCTGCCTGCGTCTTTGCAGGAGAGATTGGTCGTCATCATTCATGCAGGGCATCTCCCAATTCACTCATGATTTTATTTATCATGATAATTGATTGCCGTCCAGAGCGCCGCCGCACGGGCGGTTCAATCCTTGTCTGCGTCGGCCAGCTTGCGCTGCTGCGCCCGCCAGCGGGCGGGAGACAGGCCGGTTTCCGCGCGAAACGCCCGGCCGAAATGCGCCGGATCGCTAAAGCCCAGTGCAAAGGCGACATCTCCCGAATTAAGGGCGGTGTAATGGAGCAGCCGCTTTGCCTCCAAAAGGACCCGGCCCCGGATCACTTCAGACGCATTCCGGCCCGCCCCTTCCCGGCAGGCGCGATTGAGCAGATAGGGCGTCGTTCCCAGCAGCGCGACATAGGCATCGACCGTGCGGCACTCCCGAAATCTCTGTTCGAGCAGGCTGATGAAGCGGGAAAACAGCGTGGCGGCCTTCGGCGGGGCATGGCACGCCAGCCGGTCGGCCTCGAACAAGCGGGCGAGCATGACCATGATCAGTTGCACATGCGCGCTCACCACATTTTTCAGGCCCCAGGACGGAAACTGATGTTCTCGTTCCAGGTCCAGAAACGCCTCCCGTACGCGGCCAGTCAGTTCCGCGGGCATTTTCGAGATCAGCGGGTTCCGGGCAAGCGCGTCAACCGGCGCGGCATCGACATAGTCAAGGACGTCGGACAGGAAATCATGCGACAGGCTCAGCACGATGGCGTCGGCCGCCGCGTCCGCCCTGAAACCGTGGACCGCGTTCGCGGGTATCCATGTCAACGTGCCGGGCGACAGGTCATGCTCTGCGCCGTCGATAGTGAAACGGCCTTCACCCTGCAACCAATAGGAAAGCTGATGCAGGTGCGGATGGACGTGCGGCTCGACATTGCCATGGTGCAGCGTGCCGCGATCGCTGATTCTCTCGACATGGATAAAGCGCGGATCGAGATCGCGGATATGTTGTCCGTAGATGAAATAATAAGGGGGCATGGTGGACTGGGGCACCGCCGAAATCCTATTCGATTTTTGAGTAAATGGCCAAAGCTTTTCGCACGTCACTAACGCCGTGCTCCTTCTTAAATGCCATGTTGGGGCAAGGATTGAAGGAGAGACAGGATGTTCATTCGCGACGCATGGTATGTCGGCGCATGGAGCCACGAACTGGACGTGACGTCGATGATGTCGCGCAGGCTGCTCGGCGACAACATCCTGTTCTTCCGCACGACGGATGGCAAGGTGGCCGCCATTCGGGATCGATGCAGCCACCGCTTCGCTCCGCTGTCGATAGGGCGGCGGGAAGGCGACTGCGTGCGCTGCATGTATCATGGCCTGTTGTTCGACGCCGATGGAAAATGCATCGAGGAACCCGGCCGAAAGGGGGTCAGCCCCAACACCAATGTGCGCAGCTACCCGACGGTTGAACGGTACAAACAGGTATGGATATGGATGGGCGACCCGGCAAAGGCCGACCCCGACCTCATCCCCGACTGCCATTATCAGGACGATCCGGCCTGGGCGTCCATTCCGGCATATATTCATTACAAGGCCGATTATCGCCTGATCCTCGACAACCTCCTCGACTTTTCCCATCTGACCTATGTGCATGAAAATACGCTGGGCGGTTCAGCGACGATCGCCCATATCCGGCCCAAGATCGAGCGGGATGCCGACAAGGTGCGGCTGACCCGCTGGTATTTGGGGGAGCCGGGCATCGCCCCCTATCTTAAGGGCTTCAACACGTTCGAAGGTCCCGTCGATCGCTGGCATATTTATGAATTGCACATTCCGGGCAATGTGTTCCTGATGGATTCGGGCAGCGCCCCTGCAGGCAGCGGCGCCCCTGAAGGCCAGCGCGTCAGCGAGGCGATGCAGTTCCGCGCGACGCAGATCGTCACGCCCGAGGACGAACAGAATAGTCACTTTTTCTGGAGCTATGCCCATAATTTCAACATCGGCGACCGCGAATTCACGGCGAAACTTGCCGCTCGCATAGCGGAAGGCTTCGAAGAGGACCGGCTAATGATCGAGGCGCAACAGGGCGAGGTGAACCGCAGCGCCGGGGATCAGATGGCGTTCATCATCGCCGATAACGGCCTGGCGCTTGGCCGCCGCATCATTGAGGAAAGACTGGCCGCAGAGAAAGCCGGGGCCGACAATGGCGGCCCCCAGTGATTCCGCAGCTTCTCACCCCAACTGCGTCTCCAACTCGCCCAGCACCCGATAGCAGTCGAACACCTTCGCCACGCTGGAATTAGGCTCCCGCCCGTCCCGGATGGCGCTAACAAATTCCCGGTCCTGCAACTCGATCCCGTTCATCGACACGTCCACCTTCGACACGTCGATCGGCTCTTCCTTGCCGTTCACCAGATCATCATAGCGCGCGATATAGGTGCCCGTATCGCCGATATAGCGAAAGAACGTCCCCAGCGGCCCATCATTGTTGAAGCTCAGCGAAAGCGTACAGATCGCCCCGCTCTCGCTCTTCAACTGGATCGACATGTCCATCGCAATGCCGAGTTCAGGATGGATCGGCCCCTGCATCGCGTGCGCATCCACGATCCGCCCCGCCTGATAAGCGAACAGGTCCACCGTATGCGCCGCATGGTGCCACAGAAGGTGGTCGGTCCACGACCGCGGCTCGCCCTTCGCATTGATATTCTTGCGCCGGAAGAAATAGGTTTGCACGTCCATCTGCTGGACGTTGAACGCGCCCGCCTTGACCTGCTGATGCACCCATTGATGGCTCGGGTTGAACCGCCGCGTATGCCCAACCATGCAGGTCAGCCCCGTCTCCTGTTGCTTGGCCAGCACAGCCAGCGCATCGTCCCAACTATCGGCCAGCGGTATCTCCACCTGAACATGCTTGCCCGCATCCATGCAGGCGATCGCCTGTGCTGCATGCATCTGCGTCGGCGTGCAGAGGATCACCGCATCGACATCATCGCGCGCCAAAGTCTCGGCCAGATCGGTCGTCGCATGCCCGATCCCATATTTCGCCGCGATCGCCTGCGTCGGCTCCAGATTTCGCCCGACGAGCGAGGTGACGGTCACACCGTCGATATTTTTCAGGCCATCCAGATGCTTTTCACCAAAAGCCCCCGCACCGGCCAGCGCGATTTTCATACTCTAACTCCTCATCTTACTGGCCGCGCGCTCTGGCTATCGCTGCATCAGCGCGCGCATCACCGTCATGAATTGCTGATAAGTCTGCCCCACATTCGCGGCGGACTGAATGTATCCTGTGTTCTGCCGATCGATATCGACAACCGGCCAATCCGCCTGATGCAGCGCGGTCGCCGTCCGAAACTTACCAAAGGCATCGCGGAACCGGCGGCTATCATCATCGGACAGGTTCAGCTCCGCATCCGCCTGGCACAATCGGTTGATCTGTTCCTGCAACGCCCGCCGAGCCTGCAAATATTGCTTTTCCCAGCCCGGCTCCGCACCGGTGGCTAGCACCCCCAGCTGCTTATGCACCTGCTCCAGCCTAACCAATGCGTCCTCGATGTCGGCGCGCGCCATGATCCATCCCTTCGATTGTCGTTATGAATCGTCGGGTTTCAACACCAGATGCCCGACTGCGGTATTTGATGCAGGAACATGATAATGGCGATGCAGCGGCGTGACCTTCTTGCCCAGCGCACCGCGCATGATCAGCCACATCACCATCTCGATCCCCTCCGATCCAGTTTCGCGGAGATATTCGATATGCGGGATCGCGCGCAACTGCCCATTATCTTCGGCACTTAACAGGTCGAGGAAGCGATTGTCCCATTCGGCATTGATCAACCCCGCGCGCGGCCCCTGCAACTGGTGACTCATCCCGCCCGTGCCCCACACCTGCACGTTCAGATCCTCGGGGAAACTTTCCACCGCCCGCGCAATCGCCTCGCCCAGCATCCAGCAGCGATTGCCCGACGGCGGCGGATAAGTGACGACATTGACGGCCAGCGGCACGACCTTGCAAGGCCAAGCCTCCGGCTGCCCGAACATCAGGCTCATCGGCACGGTCAGCCCATGGTCGACATCCATCTCATTGATGATGGTCATGTCGAACTCATCCAGGATCAGGCTCTGCGCGATGTGCCAGGCAAGGTCGGCATGCCCCTCCACTTCGGGCACCGGCCGAGGCCCCCATCCCTCGTCGCAAATGCCGTAGCGATCCGCACAACCAATCGCAAAGGTCGGAATGATCTTCATGTCGAACGCCGACGCATGGTCATTATAGACCAAAATCACGACGTCCGGCTTTTCCTGCGCGATCCATTGGCGCGACCAGTCATAACCGGCAAACACAGGCGCCCAATAGGGTTCGCCGACTTTCCCATTGTCCATCGCGGCGCCGATCGCCGGCACATGGCTGGTCCCTACGCCAGCGGTAATGCGGGCCATCAACGTTTCTCCCTTATCGAACGCTGGCCCTCTGGTGATCGCCCTCCAGCGACCATCATGGCCTGATAGTCTTCCGTGCTCATGCCCGTCATCGTTCCCACCGCCTGCAAGAATGACATGCCGTCGGTCGAAAACACCTTCGCCAGGAAATAGATATTGCCACCCAGATCCAGGCAACGATTATAGTCGCGATCCAAAATCGCCTGCCGCTGATCTTCGGTCATCGGCCATTCGTTCAGATAGGCGCGCTCGTCCGCCTTCCACCGTTCACGATTATCGCCTTTCATCAGGCTCATCGCGAACTGGTTCATCCAATAACCCTGCCGCGCGCGCTTTCCGGTATAGACGCGCGTACCGGGTATATCGTCGAACTCGGCCAGATATTCATGGATATCAACGCTCATCGGCGGTTCTCCAGACAAAGAAAAATCCATCTCCCGTCCCGTCCTTCCACAGCAAGGACGGGAGATGGAGCCACCCCCCACAGGGATAAATGGGGGGTGCGGAAGCTCACAGGCCGCGCGCCTTCAACTGCGCGTCCAGACGGGGGAAGACACGACGGGCATTGCCCTCGAATATCGCGTGCCGTTCCGCATCGCTGATATCCAGCGCATCGACATAGCGCTTGGTATCATCGAAATAATGACCAGTCGTCGGATCGATCCCGCGCACTGCGCCGACCATTTCCGATCCGAACAGGATATTCTTATTGTCGATCACATCGGCCAGCAGATCGACGCCCGGCTGATGATAGACGCATGTATCGAAAAAGATGTTGTTCATCAGATGCGTGTCGAGGCTCGGCTTCTTCAGCATGTCCGCCAGCCCGCGATACCGCCCCCAATGATAGGGCACCGCCCCGCCGCCATGCGGAATGATGAAGCGCAATGTCGGGAAATCCGCGAACAGGTCGCCCTCCAGCAACTGCATGAAGGCGATCGTGTCCGCCGCGATATAATAGCCGCCGGTCGCATGCATCGCCGGGTTGCAGCTGCCCGACACATGGATCATCGCCGGGACGTCCAGCTCGACCATTTTCTCGTAAAAGGGATACCAGTAACGATCCGTCAGCGGCGGATGCTGAAAATGCCCGCCGCCGGGGTCAGGATTGAGGTTGCACCCGATAAAGCCCAACTCCGTCACGCACCGTTCCAGCTCGGATATGCTGTTGCCCATGTCGGCCTGGGGCGACTGCGGCAACATGCACACGCCAGCGAAAGTCTCGGGATACAGCCCCACCACCCGCGCGATCAGGTCATTGCACCGCATCGCCCATTCCCGGGCGACCTCCGCATCCCCAACATGCGGCGCCATCGCCGAAGCACGCGGGGAAAAGATCGTCAGATCCGCGCCCCGCTCCTTGATAAGGCGCAACTGGTTGGACTCGATCGTGTCGCGAATTTCATCGTCGCTGATGTCCGGATAAGGCGGCGCAGCAACGCCCGCCTTGAACGCCGCCTTCTGCTCTTCCCGCCAGGCATCATGCCCCTTGGGGAGCACGGTATAATGGCCATGGCAGTCGATAATCAGGCTCATCGCGTTTCTTGTTCCTCAATTCAGGCGCGGTACTAGCCGCCGCCCCACAACCATCTCGTCACCCCGGGCTCGACCCGGGGTCCCGCTTCTTCATCCCTGCACGCCAAACAGCGGGACCCCGGATCAAGTCCGGGGTGACGAAGGAGGAAAGCACCCTCGCCCAACTCCTGTCATCCCAGCGACCCGAAGGGCTGCGCTAGCCAACGCTGGGATGACGAAACTCCCTCAAGCCGCAACTGCACTCCCATCTCGGGCCAAACCATCACCCCCCGCAGCCTCACCCCGCGCCAAAACCACCCCAACCTTCCCGCTCAACCCATCCGGCACATCCGCCACGCCCAGCGCCCCGATCGCCCGCTGCCGCGCCACCGTCCCCCGCGTCATCGCAGCCCCGGTGCCCAGCGCCTCCAGCGTCTTCACCACCTCTTCCATCTCGGCAGCACGGCGCAGCCCATGAACCAGCATCCGCTCCAGATTATAGTCCGCCCGCTCGCCCCAAGGCCGCGCCTTCTCGCTCGCATCCAGCGACGCCAGCACTTCGTCGCGCACGCCAGCCGCCTCCGCCGCCAGCACGCATTCCGCCGTCAGCGCCTCCAACCCCTTGACCATCACCGACCGGATCATCTTGATCGCGGAGGCACGGCCCACCGCGTCACCGACAACGCGCACATTGGTAAAGCCCAACACCTGCAACCGCGCCGCGGCTTCTTCCGCCGCACCGCCGCTCAACAGCAACGGGACGGACAGCGCCGCCGGACGAACCGGCGCCATGACGGCCACGTCGACATATCGCCCGCCCGCCGCCTCGATCTTCCGCGCGGCCTCCTGCTTCGTCTGCGGCGCCACGCTGTTCATGTCGCAATAAATGGTGCCGGGCGCGATGCACTCCGCCGCAGCTTCGGCAACCGCCAATGCCTGATCCGCCGTCACCAGCGAGATCACCAATGCTACGCCGGAAAGCGCATCTTCCAGAAAGCGCGCGCCCAGCACATGGGCGTCCGCATAGCTGGCGATCATCGCGTCCCGCGCCGCCGCATCTTCAGTCTTGCTATCGAATACATGCGCCCGCGCGGCCCAACCCCCTGCCAATGCAAAGGTAGAACCCGCCTCGCCAAACCCGATCAGACCGACTTCCTGCTCCATGCGCCAAGGGATGGCCCATCCCTATCGGCCCTGCCAATCGAATCCCCGGCATCCTCATAAGTTTTTACGAACTTATGCCTTCAATCTCCTGATCGATCGCTGCCATGAAACTTTGTTGCAAGCGGGTTGGCCGCCAATCCGTTCTGGTGGTTAGCCCGATCATGCGGCTGATCGCGCCGGGCGCGGGGCCGATGTCAATCACCATCCCGGCGTTCAGCTCCAGCGCCAGTTGATCGACCGACAGCATCGTCAGATAATCGCCATTCACCAGCAGTTCGCGGATCGTCATCACCGATCCGCATTCGATCGGCACGGCAGGCAATTCGCCGCCCAGCGCCTCCACCATCTCCCGCCATAACTGCCGCAACGGCGTCCCTTCCGGTGGCAATATCCAGGGGAAACGCCGCAGAGCATCCGCGTCCCATCCTCCGGCCAGCGGATGCCCGGCCCGCGCCATGATCGTCGGCCGATCCTCGAACAGGGGCTTTTGCAACAGGTCCTGCCCGACCGACGCATCACGCAGCGCGCCGATCATCATGTCCACCTCGCCATCGCGCAGCGGGCCGACCAGCTCGGCATGCGATCCTTCATGGACGCTGATATGCACCTGCGGGAACTCGCGCCGAAACCGGCTGATCACGCGGGGCAGCAGCCTTGCGCGCGACAGTGGCATTGCGCCCACCACGACGCGCCCGCTCTCCTGCCCTTTCAGCGCCTCGATCTCTTCCAGCCCCGATCGCAATTCCGCCAGTGCCAGCCGCAATCGCCGCGCCAGCGCCGCCCCGGCATTCGTCAACGCGACGCCCCGGCCACGCCGCTCCGCCAGCCTGTATCCCATCGCGAGGCCAAGGTCGCCCACCGCCCGGTGCAGCGACGGCTCCGTCACGCCCGCCTCGGCCGCCGCCGCCGCATAGCTCCCCGCCCGCGCCAGCGCGACGAAAGCCCGTATCTGCGCCGCCGTCGCCCGATTGCTGCCAATCAGCCGCAACGCCGCTTCCAGTCGCGGCGCAAGCCTCACCGCCGCTTCCGTCGGCGTCATCCCGCCCGGATGCCGCTCAAACAGCGGCAGGCCCAGCTGCGCCTCCAGCTTGGCAATCCCCTGCGTCACCGCAGGCTGCGTCAAATTCACCGCCCGCGCCGCCAGGCTGACGGTCCCCTGCGCGACCACGGCGGCGACGGCAGACAGGTGCCGGATATTGAACTGATCAGGTGCCATCACGAACACTTAGCAAAAACTAATAACAATGACACAGTTCAAACTTGTTCAACCCGTTTTTTCTCGCCACTTCCTTCATGCTTTCGCCAAAGGAGCAAATCGCATGTCCGGCATCGTCGTCCAGAATATCGACCGGGCGGACCTTTCCATCATCGACGCCCTCGCCCATTGCGGCGTCGCCACCGTCCACGAATCCCAGGGCCGCACCGGACTCCTCGCGCCTTACATGCGCCCCATCTATCCCGGCGCCCGCATTGCCGGCAGCGCCGTCACCATCTCCGCTCCTCCCGGCGACAACTGGATGATCCACGTCGCGATCGAACAGCTCCGCGAAGGCGACATCCTCCTCCTCGCGCCGACCAGCCCCTGCACCGACGGCTATTTCGGCGACCTCCTCGCGACCTCAGCCCAGGCGCGAGGCTGTCGCGGCCTGGTCATCGACGCAGGCGTCCGCGACATCCGCGACCTCACGCAAATGAACTTCCCCGTCTGGTCAAAGGCCGTCCATGCCCAGGGCACGATAAAGGCGACGCTCGGCAGCGTGAACGTCCCCGTCGTCTGCGCCAACGCCCTCGTCAATCCGGGCGACATCATCATCGCCGACGATGACGGCGTCTGCATCGTCCCACGCGCCAGCGCCGCCGCTGTCCTCGAAAAGGCCCAGGCCCGCGAAGCCGCCGAGGAAGCCAAGCGCACGCGTCTCGCCGCCGGAGAACTCGGGCTCGACATCTACAACATGCGTCCCCGCCTGAAAGAAATGGGCCTGAAATATGTATAAGTCGGCCCCTGTCATGTGGATGCGCGGCGGCACGTCGAAGGGCGGCTATTTCCTCGCCGAAGATTTGCCCGCCGACCCCGCCATTCGCGACAGATTCCTTCTGCGCATCATGGGTTCACCCGATCCCCGTCAGATCGACGGGATGGGCGGCGCCGACCCGTTGACCAGCAAGGTGGCCGTGGTCAAAAAGTCGGCGCGGCCCGGGGTGGATGTCGACTATCTCTTTCTCCAGGTCTTCGTTGATCAAGCCATCGTCACGGACGCGCAGAATTGCGGCAACATCCTCGCTGGCGTTGGCCCCTTCGCCGTCGAACGCCGCCTGGTCGAGGCGCAGGATGGGGAGAGCCGCGTCGCCATCTACATGGAAAATACCGGCCAGACCGCGATTGCGACCGTGCAAACGCCGAGCCGTATCGTCCGCTATGACGGCGACGCGAAGATCGACGGAGTCCCCGGCACCGCTGCCCCTATCCCGCTGGAATTTCGCGACACCGCCGGTTCTTCCTGCGGCGCCTTGCTCCCAACCGGCAATGTCTTCGATGAGGTCGAAGGCGTTCGCGTCACCCTGATCGACAATGGGATGCCCTGCGTCGTCATGAAGGCGCAGGACTTAGGCATCACCGGCTATGAAGATCGCGATGCGTTGGACAAGGACACCGCCCTGAAGGCCCGCATCGAGAAAATCCGTCTCGCCGTTGGAGAGCGTATGAACCTTGGCGATGTAAAGGAAAAGTCGGTGCCCAAGATGATGCTGGTAGCACCCCCGCGCCACGGCGGCGCGATCACAGTGCGCAGCTTCATTCCTCATCGTGCCCACGCCTCCATCGGCGTGCTGGGCGCGGTCAGTATCGCCACCGCCTGCCTCATCGAAGGCACGCCAGCGGCGGAGCTTGCCGCCATTCCCGATGGCAGGATCAAAAGCCTTTCGGTAGAGCATCCCACCGGCGAAACCACCTGCGTCATGGAACTGGACGATCAGGGCCAGGTCGTCAGCGCCGCCTTGCTGCGCACCGCCCGAAAGCTGATGGACGGAGAGATTTTTGCATGACGGATCGCGTTGTTAGCTGGCACTCCAATCCGTCAGTCCCGCGCTTCACGCCCCCCCGGGCGCGGTCGATGCGCATTGCCATGTCTTTGGCCCCATGGCGCGATTCCCGTTCAGTCCCAAGGCGAAATATCTTCCAGATGACGCCGGGCCGGATATGCTCTTCGCGCTTCGGGACCGGCTGGGTTTCTCCCGCAACGTCATCGTCCAGGCGAGTTGCCACGGAACGGATAATGCCGCGACTTTGGACGCCATAGCGCAGTCAAACGGCAAGGCGCGCGGCGTCGCGGTGGTCGATCCGGAAATCAGCGATGCAGAACTTGAAACGCTGCACGAAGGCGGCATTCGCGGGGTGCGGTTCAACTTCCTCAAGCGCCTCGTCGATGATGCGCCCAAGGACAAGTTCCTCGAAGTCGCCCGCCGCATCCAGCCGCTTGGATGGCATGTCGTCGTCTATTTTGAACCCGACCTTCTGGAAGAGCTACGCCCTTTCCTGGACGCCATTCCCACCATCATCGTCATCGATCATATGGGCCGTCCGGACGTCACCCAAGGGCCAAACGGCATCGACATGCGCGCTTTTCGCGCCCTGCTCGACAGCCGGGACGACATCTGGACCAAGGTCACATGTCCCGATCGGTTAGACCCGCAAGGTCCCCCGTGGGACGATTTCGCAAGGACGGTCGCTCCTCTGGTAGCAGATTATCCGAACCGCGTACTTTGGGGCACCGATTGGCCGCACCCGAACATGGAAAAGGCCATTCCCGACGATGGCGCGCTGGTCGATATGATCCCGCGCATCGCGCCCACCGCCAGCCTCCAGCATAGTCTGCTAGTCGCCAATCCCACCCGGCTTTACTGGCCCGAAGAAATGGCTGTCGATTAGTTTACGGCCGAAACTACCTCAAGGCCCTGCTTCCTAGTCCCAACTTTTGTGCTCTCCTGTCCGCGCAAGCCCGGACGCGCCGATCTATCCTGACAGCGAAAAACGGCCCGACGACGGGCTGAAATAATGCGGAGAGGCAGATGTTCCTTAAGAATTGCTGGTATGTAGCCGCCTGGAGCAGCGAGATCGGGCGCACCCTGCTGGAACGTCAGATCTGCAATGAATCGATCGTCTTCTACCGCACCGAAAATGGCGATCCGGTCGCTCTCGGCAATGTGTGCCCGCACCGCTTTGCTCCGCTAAGCGCCGGAAAGCTGATCGGCGATGATGTCCAATGCGGCTATCATGGCTTCCGTTTCGGCACCTCCGGCGGCTGCACGCGCACGCCGCTGATCGACGGCGTCATTCCCGCAAAGATGCGGGTGAAGCGCTATGCCGTGGTTGAACGCTACGACATGATCTGGCTGTGGCTCGGCGATGCGGATCACGCCGACGAAAGCACGATCCCCGATTTTTCCTGCAACAGCGACCCATCTTTCCGCCGGATCGAGGGGTTGATGGAGGTCGCGGCCAATTACGAGCTGATCAGCGACAATCTACTCGACCTGACCCATGCCGAATTCGTGCATGAAGGCGTTCTCAACAGCGAGGCGCTGACCCGCAGCAAGCTGGAGACGCTGCAAAGCGGCACCACTGTCTGGTCCAATCGCTGGGCGCATGACGGGGCGGCGCCGCCCGCCTGGGCCGCTGCCTTCGACAATTATGCGCAGAATGTCGATCATTGGGCCTATATGCGCTGGGACCCGCCGGGCAACCTGCTGCTCGACGTCGGCGTAACCCCGGTGGGCAAGACACGGGATGAGGGCGTCTGGCTCTATGGGTGCGACCTGTTGACGCCCAAGGATGCGACCTCCAGCTGGTATTTCTGGTCCTTCGCCCGCAACTATAAGGTGGACGATCCGTCGGTCGACGAGATGTGGCGCGCCGCCATCGAGATAGCCTTCGTCGGGCAAGACAAGCCGATCCTGGAAGAACAACAGCGCATGATGGGCACCCGAACGCTCGATGAGATGGGACCGGTGATGGCGTCAGCCGACGTCGCCGCGACCCGCGCCCGCCGCATCATGAAGAAGCTGATCGCCGACGAGGCAGAAGGCGCGCTGCCGCAACCCGGCGCGGAATCACCGCTCGATTTACTGAGGCGCAAGGCCGGTACGCGCCTGCCGGTCGAACCTGTCGTCTGACGCAGGTCATGGCAAAGCTGGCTGACGGGCTGACGCTCGAAATCACCGGACGCATGCTGCTGGCTCCGGATATCGTGCGGATCGACCTCGCGCGGGCTGACGGCGGCGATCTGCCGCCCTTCGCGGCAGGGGCACATATCGACGTCGTGGTTGATGAAGGATTGGTGCGGCAATATTCGCTGTGCAACAACCCGGTCGAGCGACATCGCTACCAGATTGCGGTGCTGCGCGAACGGCAATCGCGCGGCGGATCGGCTCGGGTGCATGACGCCTTCCATCCGGGGCGGCAGGTAAATGTCGGCACGCCGCGCAACCTGTTCGCGCTCGCCGAAGGAGGTAGCCGCCACATATTGATCGGCGGCGGCATCGGCATCACCCCGATCATGTCCATGGCGGCGGCGCTGGCGAGCGAAGGGAAGGCTTTCGACTTGCATTATTGCTGCCGGAACCCGGAAAACGCCGCCTTCGGCAGCGCCGTGGACGCGGCGGGCGGACGCACCTATTTCAGTCGAAATAATGGATCGCCTCGCTTTGATCCGGCGGCAGCGCTTGGGTCCCCCGGCGCAGACACTCATGTTTATGTGTGCGGCCCGGCAGGCTTCATGAACGCCGTGCGGGACGAGGCTAAACGGCTTGGCTGGGCGGATGCCAGCATCCATCGCGAACTGTTCGAATCCGCCGAACCGCTGGTACAGGCGGGCGACCAGCCCTTCGATGTGCGCATTGCCAGCACGGGCGCGACCTTTACGATCGCACCCGGCGCGTCGATTGCCAGCATTCTGGCCGATGCAGGGGTCGATGTGCCGATAAGTTGCGAACAAGGCGTGTGCGGCACCTGCGTCACCGGCGTGCTGGAAGGGGTGCCGGACCATCGCGACAGCTATCTGACTGACGAGGAACGGGACGAAGGAAAGCTCTTCACCCCCTGCTGCTCGCGAGCGTTATCGCCGCTGTTGCTTCTTGACCTCTAACCTAACGTCCTTGTGGCGCGTCCCCGCCTTTCCCGCTATCGTCGCGACCGAACGCGCGATCGACGGCGCGGGAAGGAGACGGACTGCGGGTGAATGGCCCCGGCTATCACGTATCGACTGCCGCGCTGGACGGCGCGCCCGCCTTTGACCATTGGCACGGGCAGGTGCAGGCGCATGTGACGCCCATCGACATTCGCGTGCCGGATCGCACCACATTCCGCGGCGAGTTGCGGCAGCAGCATATCGGCGACGTGCAATTCTCCGTTATCAACGCAACCAGCCAGGAAGGCGTTCACGACGCCAGCGGACGCCACGGCGCCTCGCCGCGCTTCGACCTTGTCTATATGCGCAGCGGCGGCATCACGCTGCGCCAGAATGGGCGGGAGGCGACGCTCGGCGCGGGCGAGGCTTTGCTGTTTAGCCATCTCGACAATTTCAGCTTCGTCACATCGGCATTTTCCGAGGCCTATCTGGTCGCGCTGCCCAGCGCCTGGGTGGAACGCTGGCTGGCCGATCCCTATGCCTGCACCATCCGCCCCCTAGTCGGCTCATCGCCATGGGGTGCGGCGGTCGACGGGCTGCTGCACAGCGTCGCCCATGCCGTGGAGGAAGGACGACCCCTGCCCGCTCACCTGATCGCTGACCAGCTTGGCGGCTGCCTGGCGCTGATGTGCGATGGGATGGCGGGCGAGGAAACGACCCATCGCCGCCGCCTGATGCACCAGATCCGACGGACGCTGACCAGCGGCTTTGCCGACCCGGCGCTGACGCCAGCGGCCATCGCGGCGGAGCATGGCATTTCGGTGCGCTATCTGCACAGCCTGTTCGCGGCGACGGGCACCAGCGTCGGGCGCGAACTGCGCACGATCCGCTTGGGCCGCGTCCGCGCGATGCTGGAGGACATGGCATGCCGCAGCCTGACCGTCAGCGAAATCGCTTATGCGTGCGGCTTCAATGATCCTGGCTATCTAGCCCGCTGTTTCGCGCAGGAATATGGGCGTTCGCCGACTTCTTTCCGGAAGGGGTGATCAGAGAGTTGGGTATCCGGCTCTACCCGTGCCTCACTTCGACATCGATATCGTGACTGACGCCATCCCCGAAGGCAGCGCGCGGGGTTTGTCGATCACCACCTCGGCCTGCCGCACATGGTCGAAGGCGAGGCAGGATCGCGCCAGTTCCGCGCCGAACGTCTCGATCAGGCCGATGCGCTTTTCCGCCAGCATCCGCGCCAGTTCGTGAACGCGGCGATAGTCGATCGTCGCGCCCAGCATATCCTCCGTCACCGGATCGACCAGCAGCGTGATGCTGACCACCAAGGGCTGGAACGTGCCGATCTCGTCGGGGTTGATGCCAATGTCCGCCATCAGCGGCAGGTCGCGCACCGCGACCCGCGTGGTGGAGCAGGACTCAGCCAAGAGCCGCCGCCCGCTTCGCCGCCTGCACCGTATTGGCAAGCAGGCAGGCAATGGTCATCGGCCCCACACCGCCCGGCACTGGCGTGACCGCTCCGGCATGGCCGATTTCGTCAAAGGCGCAATCGCCCACCAGCCGTTCCTTTCCATCCTGGTCGGTCACTCGGGTGATGCCGACATCGATCACGATCGCGCCGGGCTTCACCCAGTCGCCGCGCACGAGGCGCGGGCTACCGGCGGCGGCGACGACGATGTCGGCGGTGCGCACGATGTCGGCCAAGCCCTTGGTCGCGATATGCGTGACGGTCACCGTGCATTCGCGTTCCAGCAGCAGCATGGCGACGGGCTTGCCGACGATGTTGGACTTGCCGATCACCACGGCGTGAAGGCCGCGATACTCCTTCACCACCGTGTCGAGCAAACGCATGCAGCCGAGCGGCGTGCACGGCACCAATCCACCGATCCCGGTCGACAGCCGCCCGACATTGACGGGATGGAAGCCGTCCACATCCTTGGCCGGATCGATCGCGTCCAGCACCCGCGTCGCATCGATCTGCCGGGGAAGAGGCAGCTGCACCAATATGCCATGGACGGCGGGATCGGCATTGAGCGAGGCGATCAGGGAGAGCAACTCGGCTTGCGCGATGGAAGCGTCCAGCCGATGCTCGATCGACCGCATGCCCGCTGCGTTCGTCTCCTTGACCTTGCGGCGGACATAGACCTGGCTTGCCGGATCATCGCCCACCAGCACGACGGCGAGCGTCGGCAGCACGCCGGTGCGCGCGTGCAGCTCCGCCGCCTGGCGCGCCGTCTCCGCGCCGATCGTGCGAGCGAGCGCCTTGCCGTCGATGGTTCGGGTCACGCGCGGATCAGTTGCGGAAAACGACTGTGCGACTATCATTGACCAATACCCTGTCTTCCAGATGATAGGCGACGGCGGCGGCCAGCACGCGCCGTTCGATGTCGCGGCCCTTGCGGACGAGATCTTCGGGGCTGTCGGCATGGCTGATCCGCTCGACATCCTGATGGATGATCGGCCCTTCATCGAGGTCGGCGGTGACGTAATGCGCGGTCGCGCCGATCATCTTGACGCCGCGCGCATGGGCCTGATGATAGGGCTTGGCCCCCTTGAAGCCGGGCAGGAAGCTGTGGTGAATGTTGATGCAGCGGCCCGACAGATAAGCGGCGAGATCGTCCGACAATATCTGCATGTAGCGGGCCAGCACGATCAGTTCCGCGCCGGTTTCCTCGACCACCGCCTTGATCTGCGCTTCTTGGCTCGCCTTCGTGTCCCTAGTGACGGGCAGGTGATGATAGGGAATGTCGCCGATCATCGTGGTGTTGAGCGCGGCCATCGGATGGTTGGACACGATGCCGACCACATCCATCGGCAGTTCGCCGATGCGGTGACGGTAGAGCAGGTCGCCGAGGCAATGGTCGAACTTCGACACCAGCAGCAGCACCCGCCGCCGTTCCGCCGCGTCACGCAGGCTCCAGCGCATGTCGTGATCGTCCGCGACCGTGGAGAAGGCCGCGCTGAGTTTGCCAATGTCGTTCCACGGCTCGGCCAGTGCGGCAACGACGCGCATGAAGAAGAGGCCGCTTTCGCGATCGTCGAACTGCTGGGCTTCAAGGATATTGCCGCCGTGCGAGGCGAGGAAGGCGGCGACGGTGGCGACCAGGCCCGGCCGGTCGGCGCAGGACAGGGTCAGGATGCAGGTCTGGGTCAATCTATCCCCCTATGGATGATGTGCGTCAATTCTGGTTCGACCGGTGCTGTCCGATCCACTCCGCCGTCCGGGCAAGCCCGCCGAAAGGATAGAAGTGCAGCCGCACGGGGCCGTGACCGGAATGCAGGCCAGCGGCGATGTCGCCCACCAGCCGGTCGGGCCCAGCAGCGCCCAGCAGGCGCGACAGGGAAATTCCGTATTTGGCTAGCACCGACGCAGACGCGCCGACCCCGCAATGGGCAGCAAAGCGCAGCAGCGTCTTGATCCCCGCCGGTCCCGGCACGCCGATCCGCACCGGCGCATCGATGCCCCGCCGCCGCAACTCGATCAGCCAGTCAAGCACCGGCGTCGCATCAAATCCGAACTGCGTGACGATAAGCGGGGCCATGCCGCGATCCGATACCTCCGCGCATTTCGCCAAAAGTGCGCTCCACCGGGCCTCTTCGTTCATCACCGGATGACCTTCCGGGTGCCCTGCAATACCGATCGCCTTCACGCCATTTTTTTCGAACAGACCCGTGCGCAGCAGCGAAAGCGCATCCTCGAACGGACCCGCAGGAACAGGAGGATCGCCCGCCACCAGGAACATGCGGCGCACGCCTGCTTCCTCGGCCGACCGGCGCACCGTCTGTTCCAGCTCCTCAAAGGACCCGATCCGCCGCGCCGACAGATGCGACATGGGTTCAAAGCCAAGGTCACGAACCAACTTCGCCGCGTCGATCCGCGCATCAATCGTCTCGCCCGGCAGGAAGGTGATGGCGATCGGCGTTTCCGGCGCCAGCATCGACGCAGCCGCCCGTAGGGCGTCGCAGTCCTTGGCCGTCATCTCGATCGAATAGCCATCGGTGATCCGCTTGGGGATATGCTGTTCCCAGTTCGGGTGGATCGTCGCCGCGCCCGCCATGACCGCTCTCCTGATATGCTTGGGCTTTGCCGAGCAGCACCGGCCGCCCGATCTTTTTGCCATTTCTTCTCTAGCGCCTTTCCTTTAATTCGTATATAGGAAATTTCATGAATACGAATTAAGGCGATTTTATCGTGTCTGCTTCCGCCGCAAATCTTGTCCTTCTGCCCGGCCTTCTCTGCGATTCCCGCATGTTCGCCGCACAGCTGAAGCGTTTCCCCGACGCCTCGGCGATCGATGGCTTTGGCGCGTGCGACAGCATCGTGGAAATGGCCCGACGCGTGATCGCCTCTGGCCCCGAGAAGATGGCGCTGCTCGGCCATTCCATGGGCGCGCGGGTCGCGCTGGAGGTCGTGCGGCTCGCGCCCGAACGGGTCAAAAAGCTCGCTCTGATTAGCACCGGCACACACACCGTCCGTGAAGGAGAGGCAGAGAAGCGCCACGCCCTGCTGGCGCTCGGCCGGACGGAGGGCATGGCCGCATTGGTCGACCGCTGGCTTCCCCCCATGGTCGCACCCGCCCGCCGCGCCGATCAGCAGTTGATCGCGCCGCTGCACCTGATGGCGACGCAGGCGGGCATCGACACCTACGCCGCGCAGATCACTGCACTTCTCGGTCGCCCGGAGGTCGAATCGCTGCTGCCCAATATCGCCTGTCCGACGCTGGTCGCGGTGGGCGCGGAGGACGAATGGAGCCCGCCTGAACAGCACCGCTCCATAGCCGCGCGCATCCCCGGTGCGCACCTCAAGATCATCGCCAAGGCGGGCCACATGCTGCCAGCCGAGGCGCCTGATGCCCTTAACGAAGCCATAGCCGACTGGCTGGACATGCCCGTTGGCTCCAATACCATGATGGGAGACGATGAATGACTGAAAGCCTGCAAAATCTGGTCGAAGGCAAGGGTGACCTCGTTCACTTCCTGCGCAACCAGCAGACCGGCCCCAATGCCTATCCCGGCGTTCCGGCGGAATATTCCAACTGGCGCAACGAGCAGACCGCATGGGCGCAGAAGGCCGTGCTGTTCAACCAGTCCTATCATATGGTCGATCTGGAAGTGCGCGGACCGGATGCGTTCGCGATGCTGAATTACCTTGGCATCAACAGCTTCAAGGGTTTCATCCCCGATCGCGCCAAGCAGTGGGTGCCGGTGACGCCCGACGGCTACGTCATCGGCGACGTGATCCTCTTTTACCTTGAAGAAAACCGCTTCAACCTGGTCGGCCGCGCGCCCGCTATCGAATGGGTGGAATATCATGCCCAGACCGGCAAGTGGAACGTCACCGTCGAACGTGACGAGCGTACCGCCGTTCGCCCCGACCCGGAAAACCGCAAGTCCTATCGCTATCAGCTGCAAGGGCCGAATGCGATGCAGACCCTTGAGGCGGCGATGGGCCAGACCCCGCCCGACCTCAAATTCTTCCACATGACCACGCTCGACATTGCCGGTTGCAAGGTCCGCGCGCTGCGCCATGGCATGGCGGGCCAGCCGGGCTATGAGCTTTTCGGTCCGTGGGCGGAGCGCGAAACCGTCCGCCAGGCGCTGATCAAGGCGGGCGAGCCGTTCGGCCTGACGCTGGTGGGCGGCCGGACCTATTCGTCCAATACGCTGGAATCGGGCTGGATCCCCTCCCCGCTGCCGGCCGTCTATAGCGGCGAAGCGCTGAAGCCCTATCGCGAATGGCTGACCGCCAATTCCTACGAAGCCAAAGCGTCGATCGGCGGCAGCTATGTACCCGACAGCATCGAGGGCTATTATCTGACCCCCTGGGATCTGGGCTATGGTCCGTTCGTGAAGTTCGACCATGACTTCATCGGCCGGGAAGCGCTGGAGAAGATTGCAGCTGGCCCGCACCGCAAGAAGGTGACTCTGGCGCTCGACAGCGAAGACGTCGCCCGCGTGATCAGCTCCGCCTTCCAGAAGGGCGACCGCGCGAAATATTTCGAATTCCCCTCGGCAGTCTATTCGATGCACCCCTATGACTCGGTACTGGTCGACGGCAAGCAGGTCGGCCTGTCCACCTGGGTCGGCTATAGCGCCAATGAAGGCCGGATGCTGACGCTAGCCATGGTGGATGCCGAATATGCGGAGCCTGGCACGAAGGTGACGCTGCTGTGGGGCGAACCCGATGGCGGCACCAGCAAGCCGACCGTCGAGCCGCATATCCAGGTCGAAATCCACGCCACTGTCAGCCCCGCGCCCTATTCCGAAGTCGCGCGTGACAGCTATGCGGATGGATGGCGGACCCGCAAGACCGCTTGATCATCCAACCGGCGGGGCGTTTTCTCCCTGACGCCCCGCCGGATTTTTTGGGGGCAGTGCTGCTGTGCTCCTGCGAAGGCAGGAGCCTAGTTCGGCGCTTGGGCCTGTGCTCCTGCTTTCGCAGGAGCACGACGTATATCCTTCACCCGTTTGCCCCGAGCGCGAACGGCACCGGGATCAGCGGCATATTTCAAGTAATATCGAACAAAGCGGCCGTCCGTGTCAGCGCGGACACCACGCGCCGGTCGAGTTCCTCATCGAACCGCACTACCGGCACGGCGACGCTGAACGCTCCGGCCACTTCGCCATCCGCACGCGCCACATAGGCCAAGCCGTAGATGCCGGGCGTGCTTTCTTCCCGCGTGCGCGCTACGCCCGTCTGCCGCACCAGCCTGATCTCCTGCCGCAGGGCATCCGCGTCCGTGATCGTCGTGGGAGTCAGCGCCTCGCGACGGCTTTCCTCCAGATAGCGTTCGAACTCTTCGTCCGACATCGCCGCCAGCAAGGCCTTGCCAGCCGAAAAGCAGTGGAGCGGTGTGCGACGACCGGTCTGCACCGCATAGCGCAGCGCATGATCGCTGGTTTCGGTGACCAGCGCCTCCATCTCCCACCCCTTGCGCACGAAGAAGGAACTGGTCTCGTTCAGCTGGACGCGGAGCGACCGCACCAGCGGCGCGGCGCGTTCAGCAAGCGAGAAAGCGGGCGCGGGTCCTTGCAGACGCGCGAGCCCAGGTCCCGGGCTGTAGCGCCGCCCTTCGCGTTGCAGATAGCCACGCTCCGTCAACGTCGCGAGCAGGTAAGATAGGCTGCTGACCGGGATCGACAACGCCTGCGCGATCTCCTGCGCCACCAGCGGGCGGCGACACGACACGACATATTCGATGATGTCGATTGTGCGCATGGCGGATTTGACGGTGGGCGATAGCGTCTGTTCGTTCATGACCCGACTTTAGCATCAGGAATGAAATGGAATAGCCTCATGCCGAAAAGATCAGCGATCCGCTGCGCTCCAGGAAACGCCATCCTCCACTGGTACGGATGAACCTGTCCTTGAATGATCCCACCAACGGCGCGCCTGGGCCGACGAACAACAGCATAGCGCTTTCGCCTGTGGCCTCATCTGTGCTGAGTATGTCGATGACGACATTGGCGCAGACATGGCGGGTGGTACGCGGCGGGCGGGCGAGGAAGGCGGCCAATATAGCTTCGCGGCCAACAATCGGCTGATCGGGCGCGGTTGGCCGGAATAGCCGGCCATCATCTGTGAACAAGTTGGCTGCGGCTTCCCATTTCGCCGCATCGTTCAGATTAGCATAATGGTGGACGAGACGGGTACAATCCCACTCGATCGCGCGGCGCTGGTCGGGAGTTGGGAAGCTCATGAGGCCTTCGGCGCTGCGGTGTGTACGGCTTTTCGTGGCAGAGGCCTGCTCTTGGTCATTTTGCAATCCATCCGCCGGGAGGCGGGCCTACTCCTCCCGGCGGACGCCCCCCTTCAGAGGTAGAGTTGCGGGTTGATGGGCAAGTTATTTTCCCGGCAGTAAGTCTCGTAATGGTTGATGAACCACCACACGTCGCAGGTTTCGATGAACTTGCCATCCTCGTCGTAGAACTCGATCGGACCTTGCATCCATCCCCAAAGCTTGCCGCCCTGCGGATGTTCGCTGACCAGCGTGTGGCGTTCGCCGGGGACTTCCAGGAAGAAGTCGCCGGGACCCGCCACCCAGTCATGTTCCAGATAACGCAGGCTGCCTTCCAGGCACATCATGACCAGCCGCCCGCGATGCTTGTGGGTGCCGAGCACGCCCGGCCCTTTCAGCCAGAGCACGTTGCAATAGATGTTCTGGCGGACGTCGAAGGCAAGGTGACGGATGGCGGCGTTTTCGCCAAAGGGCACCCAGGGGCTTTCCTCTTCCGTCGGCCCGATGAAACTGCCCTTCACGCCGCGCGCGTCGATCACGTGCGACAGGTTTTCGGGTACATCGACGATCTTGAAGGCGGTCGACGGCGGGGCTTTCATAACAGTGGACATGACGATGCGTTCCTGTTTCCGTTATCCAGAGGGTTGATCAGAACTTCACGCCCAGCCTGGCGTACCATTCGGCCGGACGATTATAGGTGCCGTAGAATTGCCCCCCGGCGATCTGCGCCTGACCCGTGGTCAGGAAGCGTTCGTTAAAGACGTTGGTGCCGCCCACCGTGACACTGTAGCGGTCGTCGGGCAGGCGCAGCGTGACGTTGGCATTGACGACGTTGGAAGCCTTGCGGTTGAGCAGGAAGGTCCCTTCGGTGTCGTTGCGCATCCGCGAAGTGTAGGTCCAGTCGGCCAGCATGATGAGCTTCGCACCGCTGCTGCCTACATCCAGCTCGACGCGCGGGCTGACATTGACCTTCCAATGCGGCGTCTTGGGCAGTTCGGCACCCACGAAAACGCCGCCCTGGATCACGCTGGGCGCGACCACCGCGCCCGGCAGCACCGAGGTATATTTGGCGTCGATATAGCCGAGCGATGTCGTCAGGGCGAAGGCGCGGATGGGCGCGAACACCGCTTCGGCCTCGAACCCCTTGATGCGGGCGTCACCGGCGTTCTGGATGGTGGGGGACACGCCCTGCTGGAAATTCAGCTGGATGCCCTTATAGTTGGTGGTGAAGGCCGCGAAGTTCAGCTGAAGACGCCGGTCCAACAGCTTCGACTTGATCCCGATTTCCCAAGTCGTCGCCTTTTCCTCGTCAAAGTTCGGAGCCTCGGGCAGCGGGTTCGACAGGCGCGTCGTCCAACCGCCTGTCTTGTACCCCTTCGACCAGGACGCATAGGCCATCAGGTCATCGCTGGGATAAAGCTGGACACCGATCTTGGGCGAGAAATTGTCGAAGGTTTTGCGGTTCACGCCACCGGGATAAAGCTGCAACGGCGCATTGGCATTGGGGAAGCCCGCAGCGATGCGGCAATCGTCGCTGATCGGCGTCAGCGACGCGCAGGGCGGGACGCCAAAGCCGTTCAGTATCTTGTAGGTCAGGCCATTGAGATCGGACTGGAACCCTTCAAAAGACTTCTTTTCCTTTGTATAGCGCGCGCCAACCGTGATGCCGATCAAGTCGATGGGCTTGAAATCCAGTTGGCCGAACAGGGCGCCATTCTTGGTACTCAGGAGATTGTTGCCATCGACCTGCAACAAGCCTTCGGCAAAGGTCACATAATCGTGAAGATTGCCGGACTCCTTGAAATAATAGGCCCCCAGAACATATTTCAGCCGCTCATCCAGCGCGTTACCCAGAAGCTGGAATTCCTGGCTGAACTGCTTCTGGTTCATCTCGAAGCTGATCTGGAGCATGTTGAGCGGCGAACCGTCATTGTCCATGCCCACCTTCCAGTGCAGTTCGCGATAGGAGGTGATGGATTTGACCGTCAGGCTGTCCGACAGATCATATTCGATCGTGCCCGCGCCGCCATAGGATTGCATGCGGGCGAAGTTCAGCCCCGTCGCATAGCTGCTGTCCTTGTCCCCAGTGACGAAGCGATTGTCATAAGGCAGACGATTATTATCGGGGTTCGCGTCAGCATTGACGCCGAAGATCGCGGGCAGGTCAAACATGCCGGTGCGGCCAGCGCGACGATAGCCATAGGCGAAGGACGGCGGACCGTTGCCGCATCCCGTCGATTGGCCCGCAATGGCGCAGTTATAACTGCCCGCGAAAACATCGAACGCGCCGCCCGCGACATTGGGCGTGGTCGCGAGCAACGTATTGGGAAGCTGTTCCTGCCTGCTGCTGCTATAGTCGCCGCTCAGCGTCACCCGCACCGCATCGCTCGGTTCCCAGCGCAGCTTGGTGCGCACGCTCCAGGCGTCTTCGCCGCCTTCGCGGCCTATCCCGGTATTGTCATAACCCGCACCGGCATAGGCGGTGGAAGGTTCGACCTGATAGGTGCCTGGCTGCGCACCTGGAAATGGCTTGCGCTTGAAATAGCCGTCGCGCGTCTTGACCGAGAAGGACACCGAACTCGACAGCCCATCCGCGATCGGAATGTCCGCTGTGCCGCGCGCCTGGAACAGCTTGTAGCTGCCCGTTGTCGCGTCGCCGATGAAGCGGAACTTGTCGCCCGGATCATGGGTGACGATGGAAATCGCGCCACCGATGGTGTTACGGCCGAACAGCGTGCCCTGCGGACCTTTAAGCACTTCGATCCGCTCGACGTCGCCCAGTTCCTGGTTCGCGCCGACCGAACGTGCAAGATAGACGCCGTCCAGATAGACGCCGACACCCGGATCTATATTGAAGGCGAAGTCGTTGGACCCGATGCCACGAACATAGGCGGCCAGTACAGACGATGATCCGGAAAAGGGCGTTCCTGCGTCAAAGGTGACGTTGGGGGCCAGCCCCGACAGCGCGGCGACACTCTGCACCGCGCGCTCCTGCAACGCATCATTGGTGAAGGCGGAAATCGCGATCGGCACCTTCTGCACATTTTCCGAACGCCGCTGGGCGGTGACGACGATGTCCTGGATACCGCCGCTCTGGGGCGCTTCTTCTGTGGCGGGAACTGGCGCAGGCGTCGTTTCCTGCGCTAAAGCGGGCGCCAAAGTCCCGGCTGCTATGGCCAGCGCTGACGCAACCGGCAAAGCGGCAATAATCTTGATCATGGTTCCTCCCCTCGACAATGGACGCTTTTCGCGCTCATCATCGAAATGACAGAAACCTGCCTCTCGCGCTTGCACTGGAGCGCTGCCGATCAGGACTCCAGCGCAATTTGATTCATTTCCACGAAATTTTCACGAATGCGAATTGCCCCCGTGGTCAATTTGCCAGATAGCCGCCATCGATCGGGATGCACGCGCCGGTGATGAAGGCCGCCCTGTCCGACAGCAGGAAGGCCGTAAGGTGCCCGCACTCCTCCGGCTCGCCCATTCGCTTGATCGCCTGGGGCGCAAGCAGCCCTTCCAGGAACTCGGGCGAAGTGCCGTCGAGCAATTTGGAGCGGATCGCGTTGGGCAGGATAGCATTGACGCGCACATTAACGTCGCCATTCTCCCCTGCCGCCGTTCGCGTCAGACCAAGGATCGCATGCTTGGTCGCCGCATAGACGCCCGCTTCGCGGAGGCCCACGGCGCCGGCGATGGACGAGACGTTGACGATGCTGCCGCCGCCCTGCTCCCGCATGACGGTCAGGGCGCCGCGCATGACGCGAAAACAGCTTTTGAGGTTCACATCGTTCACCTTGTCCCACAGATCATCGCTGCTGTCCGCCAGCATGGATTTGAGGCCGATGCCCGCATTGTTGACGGCGAAGTCGATCCGCCCGTTGATCGCGCGCGTCTGCGCAATCAGCGCGTCGATATCGGCCGCGCTGGTAACATCGGCCGCCATGAAGCGCGCGGTGCCACCCGCCGCTTCGATCTCCGCGACCGCTTGCGCGCCTTCCTCGGCTGAGGAGGCAAGGTCGCTCAGCACGACGTCGGCTCCTTCCGCCGCCAGCACCTTGGCGATGCCGCGCCCAATGCCGCTGGCAGCGCCAGTGACAAAACCCGTTTTCCCGGGAAGCAATCCGTTGGTCATCTGCGTCACTCCTGCATGCTGATGATAGGCGCGCTCCTGCGATCGGAGCGGCCGATGGACGATCTCTGGCAATTACCGCTGGTCAGGTGCGCGCGATCTGGCGCCCTTCGCGAGGTGAATAGCCGTGCCGCTTGCGGAAGCAGCGCGCGAAATAAGCAGGGTCGTTGAAGCCGAGCTCGAGGGCGATCGCGGTGATGTTCGCCGCCCGGTCGCCCGCGAGCATTTCCAGCGCCCTTTCCAGCCGCCTGTCCAATATATAGGCGCGTAGCGTCGTGCTTTCAGCGGCGAACCAGGTCTGGATCGTGCGCGGCGAAACGCCGACTTCGCGAGCAATGGATTCCGTGTCCAGGTCAGGATCGCCAAGCCGCGCTTCAACGATCGCCTTGACCCGCGCCAGTCCCCGACCATCGACATTGGGACCACCACGAACAGCGCTGCGCAAGGCAAGGCCCAGCAGGTCGAGCATCAGCGTTTCGGCACCCTCGGCCCAGCTTGGATCAGGCGGCGCGGCGCGGCTCTCCGCCTCCCGCCACAGGGCGAGAGCGAGTTGGTGAAAACTGTGGACGGTCGGCGAATTGCCGGGCGTCGGACTGCCGATATGGAGGTCCAGCTGCGGCACGCGCCGTTCAAGTTCATGGCGGGCAACGTCGACCACCATCATTTCATGGGATGCAACCTCGATCCGCATCGGCGCTGCGGTGGTGCAGATGGAAAGGTCGCCCGGACGCAGCACGCATTCGCGGCCGGATTGACGCTGCTCGCTGAGACCAAGGGTCTGGAGATGCACCAGCAGCCGCTCTTCGCCATGGTGCCGCGCGCTGCGCGACACGACCGAAGATTCCGCCCGCGCCTTGAAAATGGTGAGATCGCCCAGTGTCCAACAACCAAGCTGGCCTAGAAATTCGCGATTGGAACTGTCGATCATCAGCCCGGCGGACCGGCCAGAGGCGATCCTGTTCCAGTAAGCCAGGCGATCACGCCTGGCGACGTCCTGCGTCGAGAATTGCTCGATCATCCACCGCTCTCCTGACTGGAACAGTTTCACATAAATTAGGAAAAGGAAATAGTGGCGGTCGTCGTCCCCCATGGCCTTCATCCTGCTCGTCGCAGATGATGGGGTCATAAGAATCGTCAAGAGACTGATAAATCTGGTTTTATCTCCTTCCATTCCCTCCTGTGGAATATAGCGTCGGACCAAAGACTTAGAAAAAATGAATATCTGCGGATCAGTTCGAATGATCGCCACAGCGCGATGTGGGGCCACAGCAGACCTAAAGCTCGTTCAGAGGCCGAAGATTTCTCGGCACGTGCGACGTGGAGCGTGCAATGAACCATCTTCTCACTGTGCCGCCGCAATCGGCCCGACCAGAATGTGGTGTGAAGGCCATGGGTTTCCTGTCGGCCTTCGATCAACCCTATGTGCTTTTAGATGACGCATCCTCGCCCCACGGCGACGTCACGCTCTTCACCCATCCGTTGCAAGTGATCGAGGCTTCGACGCTTTCGGAAGTCGCACCTGCACTGGAAGCGGTGCGCGCAGCCACGAGACAAGGCGCACACGCCGCCGGCTTTGTCAGCTATGATGCCGCTGCCGCCTTCGATCCCGCCATGCCGGTTACCCCCTCCTGCGGGCCGCTCCTCTGGTTCGGGATATTCGGAACTCCATTGGTGCTGCCGTCACAAATGTTCGCGGACCTGCTGCCCAGCGACACAGCGTTCCGCATGGGGCCACTGACGCCCGCCAGCACGAAAAGGCAGCATATGGAGCGGATCGAGGAGCTGCTCGAACTCATTCGTGCAGGCGATCTGTATCAGGCCAACCTCACTTTCCGCGCCGGGATGGACTTCGACGGTGATCCGCTGGCGCTCTACGCCCGGCTGCGGCAGCGCCAACGTGCCCCCTATGGCGCGATCATATCCACTGGCGCAGACCTCAACTTCTCCTTCTCGCCGGAGTTATTCTTCACGGTGACTGGGCGCGACATCGCCTGTCGTCCGATGAAGGGTACAGCGGAGCGACACGGCGATCCCTCAGCGGATGCCGCTGCCGCTCAGTCGCTCGCCACCGATCCCAAACAGCGCGCCGAAAATCTGATGATCGTCGACCTGATGCGCAATGACCTGTCGCGGGTGGCGGAGCCTGGATCGGTGAAGGTGCCGCAGCTTTTCTCAGTCGAAACCTATCCGACGGTCCACCAGATGGTTTCTGCCGTGACGGCGCGCCGCCGTGAGGATGTGGACGCTTTCGACATCCTCGCCGCCCTGTTCCCCTGCGGCTCCATCACCGGCGCGCCCAAGATCCGCGCGGCGCAAGTGATTGCACAGCTGGAAGACAGACCACGCGGCATCTACACAGGATCGATCGGCCATTTCACCCCGGACGGTGACGCGCGTTTCAACGTCGCGATCCGTACCCTGACCGTTTCACCGGCAGAACGGCGGCTGACGATAGACCTCGGGTCCGGCATCGTCGCTGACTCCGATCCCCTCGCGGAATGGGAGGAGTGCCTGACCAAGGCACGATTTCTTGACTAAGTGTTTAGTCCCGGCATTTGATGGTGGGGATTGAGCATGATCCGATTTGGCCTGACCGAACAAGCCCCAAAGCACCAATCCTGAAACCCGCCACCCGATGGCGGCGGGTTCCTTCAACGTCAGAAGGTGAAGCCTGCGCGAATCCCATATTCGCGCGGCGCACCGTAAAATTCATTGAGACCAAACTGGCCGCTGACATAGTGCTTGCCGGTCAGATTGGTGCCATAGGCCTCGATATGGAACTGGCCGGTGCGCAGGGTGACGAGGCCGGACAGCAGGCCATAGCCCTTGATCCGGTCGGACACCGGCGAGTAAGCGAGATAGGTGAAGCGGGGGCCAACATAGGAATAGCTGACCCGTGGCGTCAGGGTCACGTCGTCACCCAACTGGAATTCGTAGGCCGCCGTGCCGCCATAGGTCCATTTGGGTGAATAAAGATTAGGGCCGCCGTCGGTAGTGGTGATGGCTGGCGTGTAATCAAAGCAGACCGGAGGCGCAGACGGCGTGCCGGGAGGGCATTGGGGACCCAGGCTTCCCGATGGGATAGCCCGCGTGTTGATAAAGGTCAGCCCGGCCAGCTTCGAATGGACATAGGCGACATTGGCGTCGAAACTGAAGCCGCCGAATTTGCTCTGCAACTGCGCTTCGAAACCTTTGATCTTGCCTTGCGAAATATTCTGGACGCCGTTGAAGCCGGTCGTCGGTTCGATCACTTCGAACTGGAAATCGGAATAATCATTGTAGAAAGCCGAAATCTGCGTGCGGACATGCTTGTCGAACAGGCTCGCCTTCCAGCCGATTTCATAGTTCCACACCATTTCGGGCCGGAATTCCGAATCCACTGCGTTGAAGCCGCCCGGTTTATATCCGCGCGCGGCAAAGGCGTAGAGCAGATGGTCATCGTTCACAGTCCAGTTGATCGCGGCCTTGCCGGTCACGCGGCCATCCTGGTGCGATCCTGCCAAATTCGCAACTGGCAGGCCGCCAGGCGGGAAGATCGGGATGCCTGCGCCGATGCGCACCTGACCCACGCCGCTGGCTTTGTAATGCGAATAACGGGCGCCGAGTTGCAGTTGCACATCCGGGGTTACCCGGTAGCTCCCCTGCGCGAAGACGCCCAGCGTCGTGCGTGTGTTATCAGGATCAATATCCGTCGGAAAACCAGCGCGCAGTTCGCGAATGCGCACCTTGATCTCATTGCGCTGGAAATAGCCGCCCAAAATCCATTCCAGCGTTTCGCCGGTCGGTGAGATCAGGTTGACTTCCTCGCTATACTGCCGTTCCCGGGCATAATAGTCCTGCGCGATACCGTCCGGAGCAGGCGACGCGTCCACATCGTTGACGCCTTCGATCTTCTTGCTCTGATAGCCGCTTATCGATCGCAACACGATGCCGTTGGCGAACTCCTGCCGCAGTTCCAGGCTGGAGATGAACGCCTTTTCCCGGATCGCCACCGGCGTGTCATAGTTCAGCGTGTAGATGTCGCCGACGCGATAAGAGGCATATTGTGTTCCCCGGATCGGGCGATAGGCATAGCCGCCAATGTCGCGATCATTATACTGGACCTTCAACAGCGCGCGGAAGTCTCCGGGTTGCCATAGTACGCCCAGCCTTCCGCCCTTTTCATCGAGCTTGCCTGCCTCGTTGTTGAAGGGGCCGACGTCATTGAAATAGCTGTCGTGACCACGGTAGAATCCAGCGCCGCGCACAGCCAGCGTGGAGGATAGCGGCACGTTGACCGCGCCTTCCAATCCGAAATTCCCCCGATTGCCAGCGCTGCCTTCGGCATAGCCATTGATGCCATTCAGATCGGGATTGCGCGAATTGATGAAGATCGCGCCACCGGTCGAGTTGCTGCCGACCAGCGTACCTTGCGGGCCGCGCAATACTTCGACGCTTGCCAGATCGTAGAAACTGTTGGCCTGGACGATCGGCGGCTGGAACAGCCCGTCGACATAGGTGGCGACACCTGCGGTCACATTGGGCGAGTTGCTGGCAAGGCCGATGCCGCGAATGTTGACCGCCGACGTGATACCCGCGTCGGAAATGGACAACGCAGGCGTCGCATTTTGAAGATCGTTGAGGCGCACGACGGCGTTCGCCCTGAGGTCGTTGGCGTCCAGCGCGCTGGCAGCAACAGGCACCTTTTGCAGATTTTCGGTCCGGCGCTGGGCCGTCACGACGATCTCGCCCAATGTGCTGGATGACTCAGGCTGCGGAGCGGCCTCTTGCGCCCCGGCGGACGCTGTCCACAGCGTCATGATGGCGGTGGAGCCCATCAACAATATACGCTTCATTCTACCCTCCCTTATTCTTGCTATTCTTGCGATTATTTCGGTGACCACGCCGATACGGCTTTCAGAAAAGCGCCGGTTTCCGCCGTCGGCTTCTCATCGCCCGGCGGGAAATAGCTGATCTTGACCACGACGGTGCGGGATCGCGGATCGACGTAGATGAACTGGCCCTGCAACCCCACGGCACTGTAGGCGCCGCTATTGTCCAGCAGCCACCATTGCATCGCATAGCCGGTGGGGACGCCCGGGGCCTTGGCATCGGCTGGCGTGGACGGCGCAGTAGATGTGCGGACCCATTCAGCCGGCACCACCTGCCGCCCGTTGGCGCGGCCGCCGTCCAGCATCATCTGGCCGATCCGCGCATAGTCGCGCAGCGTGGCGTTGAAGCCAGCGCCGCTGAATTCGCGGCCCGTGCCCGGCTGCCCATCCATGATGTAGAAGCCGTCCTGCTCCGCGCCCAGCGGCTCCCACAATTTCTGCGCGGTATAGCCCGCGACGGTCGTGCCGCTGACCCGTTCGATCAGCCAGCCGAGCACGGCGGTGTCCAGCGTCTTGTACTGGAACACGCTGCCCGGCGCATGCAGCCGCTTGATCGTCCGCGCTGCGTCGGCAAAGCGCGCGACATTCTTGACCAGCGCGTCGACATGATTGCGCGCGGCGATGCCAGGATTGGCGAAATCGTAGCGTTCCTCATAATCGACGCCAGACCGCATCTCCAATATCTGCCGAATGGTGACGCCATCATATCCGCCGCCCTTCAATTCGGGCAGGTAAGTCGCGACATCGTCGTCTAGCGATTTGATCCGTCCTTCCGCCAGCGCGCAACCGATCAGCAGCGACGTGACCGACTTCGTCATGGACCAGCCGATGAAGCGGCTGTTTTCATCGCTGTTATTGCGATAGATTTCGCTGACGATCTTGCCGTCCTTCATCACCAGCAGCGCGTTGGTGTAGGTGCGATCGAGGAAGTCCTGCGCCGTGTAGCGCTTGCCGCCGAAAGTGTAGCTGACATCCAGCGGCGCGTCGGCGCGCGGCAGCCGCCAGGGCGTGCCCGCATGGGCGACGGTGCGCGTGGTGAACAGCCGGTCCATGCTGCGGAAAGTCAGCGAATTGATGTCGCCATCCAGCATGTGCCAGCGAGCGATCTGGACTGCGACCGGGACGGTGGACGGCGGCCCGTCGGCCAGTACCGGCGGCAATGTCTGCTGCGCTGATGCAGGCTGAATTGCCGCGCACAACGCGCCAGCGGCCAAACTCACAATTAATCCCGATGCTTTGCGCACACGCACATCCTCTACTTTCGGCCGCTAATAGTCGTCGGCTCGTTACTGGCATTTTGGACTTGAGAACTGAGCGGCGCGGCTCCCAAATGGGATATGCGGCGCAGCATCTTGTTCAATGCATGCTGCCATGCAATTGAGCGATGACGGACCCATAGAGCTTGCCCACCAGATCGGCCTGGCGGCGGCTGTCCGTCTTTTCGAGGATTCGCTTCATCTGGATCCGCACGGTGCCGACGGAAATGCCGCGGCGGCTGGCATAGGCATTGAGCGATGTGCCTTGCGACAACGCGACGGCGAGTTGCGCCTCCGCAGGCGTCAGGCCGAACAGCGACGTGACGTGCCCCGCCGACAAGGGAGGCGCCTGAGATGGATCGATCAGGATCAAGGCGACACCGTTTCGGTCATCGTCCCAGCCATGCGCCGCCGAGCCCTTGAAAGCGTCGTTGGGCAGGGCGATGGCCTGCATTATGCTGCCCTCAAGATCGCCGAAGGTCGCCGTGACCATGTCGCCATGGCAAGCAGGTGACAAAAGCCGTGCCAGCCTCTGACGACTTTCGGCGGACACCCCGCGCAGTTGGCCCTGTCCCAGCGTCAAGGGCGCGCCATTCCCCAGCATCGCCGCCGCTGCGCGATTGTGCCAACGTACCTCGCCGCTCGCGTTGCAGAGGATCACCCCCGCCCGTAAACGGTCCAGGATCGAGGCCAAGGATGCCTGCGCCGCCTGCGCCGCCTGCACCGTGGCCGATACGCGCGACATGGTCAGCAGATGCGGGGCGATGTCGGCCAGGAAGGTTGCGTCATAGCCGTCGCGCTCGACCGTGTCATTGATCTGCCGGTGCAGGATCAGGCTGAACCAGCGCGACGGCGCAAATTCGAAAAGCAGGCCCGCCCCGCCCCTTAGACCAACTTGCGCCAGTCGATGCCGCGTTTCCTGCAATTGCGGCGATGCGGAAGCAAAACGCTGTTCATCAGTGCGCACCGCGAGTTGCCCTTCCAGGCGATCGCGCGGCACGACAGCGAGCCGGGGATTGTCGGGATTGTTGATCCATCGGTCGTGCAGCGCGGCGTTCGCATGGGAATAGCTGTCCCGCTCCTGCCAGCGCTGGATCAGGTGGTCGCCTTCCTGCCGATAAATCTGCACCGCCGCGCTGCGGACGCCAAGACCAGAGCAAATCTGGTCCAGCATCGGCCGCCAATTGTCCGGACGTTCACAGCATCCGTAAAGCGCGGGCAATATCTGCGCGCTGAAACTGGCCTCCATTGCATCCCTCCCTGCTTGCCGCGCACTGTTTTACCGCGGCGATAGGCTCCCAATTGACGTACGCTGCGGGAGGATAGCGCGGCCTACATGACCGCCGCTTCCCTCTCCTCATCCGTGGCATTTTCTTCCTGTTCCAAAACGTCCAGCACGACGCGCAGCGCATCCTGATATTCGGGCGTAAGCAAGCGCGTGTAGCGGCGTTCGTGCGCGGACATGATGGCGTCCGCCTCGCGGCGCGCGTCCTTTCCCTGGGTCGTCAGACACAGAGCGAAGGAGCGTCCATCGACCGGCGACTTCTGCACCAGATCCTTTTGAATGAGGCCAGTGATCAACGGCACCATATTGGCGCGCTTGATGCCCAGCATGCGGCCTATGTCGCTCTGGATGCAGCCGGGATTGGCGCCGATCGTCATGAGAATGGTGGCCTCCACCGGTCGCAGACCGACCAGTTCCAGCGCCGCGCCGAGCGTTGCCATCATTCCCGAAGAAGTCCGCCGCAGCCGATAACCCAGCCGCGATGCGACCGGATTGATCAGTCTCTTGTCGGAAGGACTCGTGCTCATGCCACCCTCATAATGTTATTGCTCAGAACAATCAACATTGATATGCAACATAACATTAGGAGAGGACCTGACACATGTCCGCATCGGAAATTTCCCTGATTATCGGCGGCGAATCGCGCAGTGCCGCATCGACTTTCGAACGGTTGAACCCGGTCACTGGCGCCGTCGCCACCCGGGCCGCCGCCGCCAGCGTCGAAGACGCCCTTGCCGCGGTCGATGCCGCCAAGGCCTCATTCCCCGCCTGGTCGCAAACCGGCCCCAATGCCCGCCGCGCGTTGCTGATGAAGGCCGCCGACGCGCTCGACGCCCGCGTGGACGATTTCATCAACGCGATGATGACAGAGATCGGCGCGACCGAGGGCTGGGCACGCTTCAACCTGATGCTATCCAGCTCGATGGTGCGCGAAGCTGCCGCCCTCACTACCCAGATCGGTGGAGAGGTGATCCCGTCCGATAAGCCGGGCTGCATCGCCATGGCGATCCGCGAACCGGCGGGCGTGGTGCTGTCGATGGCGCCTTGGAACGCGCCGATCATCCTCGCCACTCGCGCCATCGCCGTGCCGCTCGCCTGCGGCAACAGCGTAGTGCTCAAGGCATCGGAACAATGCCCGCGCACCCACGGCCTGATCGTCCAGGCCTTTGTGGAAGCAGGCTTCACTGGCGGCATCGTCAACCTGATCACCAACGCGCCACAGGATGCGGCCGATGTGGTCGGCGCAATGATCGACCATCCAGCCGTGCGCCGGGTGAACTTCACCGGATCGACGCCGGTCGGCCGGATCATCGCGAAGCGCTGCGCTGAACATCTGAAGCCCGTGGTGCTGGAGCTGGGCGGCAAGGCGCCGCTGATCGTGCTGGAGGACGCCGACCTTGACGAGGCAGTGAAGGCCGCCGCTTTCGGCGCCTTCATGAACCAGGGCCAGATCTGCATGTCGACCGAACGGATCATCGTGGTCGATGCCATCGCTGACGCCTTTGCGGAAAAATTCCAGGCCAAGGTCGGCACCATGGCGGTCGGCGACCCGCGTGAGGGCAAGACGCCGTTGGGCGCGGTCGTGGACAGCAAGACGGTGTCCCATGTCCGTTCGCTCATAGATGATGCGCTGGCGGCGGGTGCGATCCAGCTGAACGGCGGCGAAGCGAATGGCGTTCTGATGCCCGCCCATGTCATCGATGGCGTCACTCCACAGATGAAGCTGTTTCGCGATGAAAGTTTTGGGCCGGTCGTTGGCATCGTCCGCGCCCGCGATGAAGCGCATGCAATCGAACTCGCCAACGACACCGAATATGGCTTGTCCGCATCGGTCTTTACCCGCGACACGGCACGCGGCCTACGGGTCGCTCGGCAAATCCAGTCCGGCATCTGCCATGTAAATGGCCCGACCGTCCATGACGAAGCGCAAATGCCCTTCGGCGGCGTCAAGGCATCAGGCTATGGTAAGTTCGGCGGCCGCGCCGGGATCGACAGCTTCACCGAATTGCGCTGGATCACGATGGAAACCCAGCCCGGCCATTATCCGATTTGAACCAACCGCATTCAACTACGCGTCATCCAGCCAACGCTGGGATCTCAGGCGGAGAAGCAGACGCAGCCGCCCGAGATGCCAGTTTTCGCCGACATGACGACCAGAACAAGGACTTTCCCATGACCAATTTCCTGCAAGCCGATGGCGTCGAGCAGGCCGAAATCGAAACCGTCGCCTTCACGGTGGAAGACGGCGTTGCCTGGGTCAGCCTCAACCGCCCGGACAAGCGCAATTGCATGTCGCCGCGCCTCAATCGCCAGATGATGCGCGTGCTCGATGAGCTTGAGTTTCGCGACGATGTCGGCGTGCTCGTCCTGACCGGCGAAGGCACGGCGTGGAGCGCTGGCATGGACCTCAAAGAATATTTCCGGGAGACCGAGGCGCAGGGCCTGAAGGGCACACGCGGCGCGCAGCGGGAAAGCTATGGCTGGTGGCGGCGGCTGCGCTGGTATCAGAAGCCGACCATCGCGATGGTCAATGGCTGGTGCTTTGGCGGCGGCTACGGCCCGCTCTTCGCCTGCGACCTCGCCTTCGCGGCGGAGGAAGCGCAGTTCGGCCTTAGTGAAATCAACTGGGGTATCCTGCCCGGCGGCGGCGCGGCCAAGGTGGCAACGGAACTTACCAGCTTCCGCAACGCCATGTATCATGCGCTGATGGGGGAGAATGTGGACGGCAAAACGGCAGCCGAATGGGGATTCGTCAACGAAGCGCTGCCGCTTGGGGCACTGAAGGACCGCGTGTCGCAGGTCGCACAGACGCTGCTGAGCAAGAACCCCGTGGCGCTCAAGGCAACCAAGGACGCCATCCGCCGGGTGCGCGAAATGACCTATGACAATGCCGAGGATTATCTGATCCGCGCGCAGGAAGCGGCCAACAGCTTCGACAATGAAGGTCGCAAGGAAGGCATCAAACAGTTCATCGACGACAAGAGCTACAAGCCCGGTCTTGGCGCTTACGATAAGTCGAAACAGCAGGCCTGAACCGCGAAGGACTGGCGGGACCGACCTAAAAGCGGCCCGCCCAAACAGTTTTTTGGAGAGACGGACCCATGACGGCCGATACCCTCAATCCGCCCCTCGCCGCCGCCCGCACCGGCAAGGCACTCGACCGGCTGCTGCGCCCGCGATCGGTTGCGATCGTGGGCGCGTCGGACAAGCCCGGCGCGCTCGGCGCGTCGGTGCTGTCCAACCTGATCCGCAACGGCTTTTCCGGCGACATCCACCTCATCAATCCCAAGCGCGCGGAGATCGGCGGACGGCCATGTCTGCCGTCGGTCGATGCTTTGCCTGATGGCGTTGATGCCGCCGTCCTCGCCATCCCGCGCGCAGCGGTGCTCGATACGGTGAAGGCGTTGGCCGCACGCAATGTCGGCGCCGCCGTCATCTTTTCCGCCGGATTTGCCGAAGGCGGCGAGGAAGGTCTGGCGGAGCAGCGAGAGATCGGCCGGATCGCCGACGAGACCGGCATGGTCGTCGAAGGGCCGAATTGCCTCGGCATGACGAACTTCATAGATCGCGTGCCGCTGACCTTCGTTGAAACGGATGCCAAAACGCTCGGCGACCGTCCGGGCATCGGCGTCGTGTCGCAAAGCGGAGCAATGGCTTGCGTGTTATGCACCACGCTCGCGTCCCGCGATCTGGGTCTGTCCTTCTCCATCTCGACCGGCAACGAAGCCGCATCAGGCGTCGAGGATTATGTCGATTACCTGCTGGAAGACGGTTCCACGCGCGTCATCGCCATGATCGTGGAACAGTTCCGCAAGCCCCAGCGCTTCCTGGCCAATGCCCGCCGCGCCCGGGGGCTGGGCAAGACCATCGTCCTCCTGCACCCGGGCCGGTCGGCCGCCGCGCGTGAGTCCGCCGCGACCCACACGGGGGCGATGGCGGGCGACTATCAGGTGATGCGGGTGAAGGTGGAACGGGCGGGCGTCATCCTGGCCGAGACGCTTGAGGAGCTGGGCGATATCGCCGAAATCGCGCTGCGCTGTCCAACCATCCCGGCGGGCGGCGTCGCGGTGCTGGGCGAAAGCGGCGCGTTCAAGGCGCTGACCCTTGACCTTTGCGAAACACTCGGCCTCGACCTGCCGCAGGTGAATGACGGCAATGCCCCTGCCCTGCGCGCGGCGCTGCCCGAGTTCGTGCCTGTTTCGAACCCGCTGGACCTGACGGCGCAGGGCCTCGTCGATCCCGACCTCTATCGCCGGACCCTGGCCGCACTGTTCACGGACGACCGGTTCGGCAGCATCGTCGCGGGGATCATTCAGACCGATCCCGTGACTGTCGGCATCAAGCTGCCGCCGATCCTGCGCGCCGTTGACGAATTGCGGCCGGACAAACCGATCATCTTCGCCGGACTGGACGAAGGTGCACCGGTCCCGTCCATCCATATTGATCAGCTGCGCGCGCTTGGCATCCCCTATTTCCCTTCGACCGAACGCGCCTTCCGCGCCCTGAAGCGCCTCAACGACCATGCGCGCCGGGACTTCAGCGAAGCGCCGACCACCCCTCTGCCCGCCCCCGGCCTCGCCGGGCACAGCAGCGTCATCCCGGAATATCGCGCCAAGGCGATCCTCGCCCCGCTCGGCATCCCGTTCCCCCGGGGCGCCTTCTGCACCAGCATCGACGACGCGCTCCGCGCTGCGCAGGCGGTCGGCTATCCGGTCGCGCTCAAGGCACAGTCCGCCCGTCTAAGCCACAAAAGCGATGCGGGCGGCGTGGTGTTGAACCTCTCCAACGGCGACGAACTGCGCGCGGGCTGGGACCGATTATATGCCGATGTATCCGCCCATGATGCGACCATCGCGCTCGACGGCGTCCTGCTCGAAGCCATGGGCGAACGCGGCGTCGAACTTATCATCGGCGCGAAAAACGATCCAGACTGGGGGCCAGTCATCCTGTGCGGGTTCGGTGGCGTCACGGCGGAAATCCTCCAGGACGTGCGTCTGATCACCCCCGGCCTCTCGGTCGATGCCATCGCCGCTGAACTGCATAAGCTCAAGCAAGCGCCGCTGCTGCACGGCTTTCGCGGATCGCCCGCGCTGGATGTGGAGTCGGCAGCGGGGATTATCCATAGGCTTGGCCGCATCCTTCTCGCCGAACCTTCAATTCGGGAGATCGATCTTAATCCGGTGATCGTCTATCCGCAGGGCAAAGGCGCGATCGCCCTCGACGCCCTTATGCTGACAGCTCCGGAAGACGCCTGACCAACGAGGCAATAACCAGATCGACAATCATTTCAGGGGAGGTGAGGATGGCGCATAACGGAACCGACATCAGGCAATTACTTGATGAAGCGCCCATGGGCCGCCTGCAAATCGCGGCTGTAGCGCTGTGCATCATGCTGAACGCGCTTGATGGCTTTGATGTGCTGGCGATCAGCTTCGCGTCACCCGGCATTGCCACGGAGTGGGGCATTGATCGCGCCGCATTGGGCGTCGTCCTTTCGATGGAACTGATCGGCATGGCTGTGGGGTCCGTGCTGCTCGGCGGCCTGGCTGATCGCATCGGCCGTCGGCCCACCATCCTGCTCTGCCTCCTGGTCATGGCGACGGGTATGTTGGCCGCGACCTTTTCATTCAGCATTGTCTCCCTGTCGGCGATACGGCTTGTCACTGGTCTCGGCATCGGCGGCATGCTGGCTTGCACCAACGCCATCGTCGCAGAGCTTGCCAACGCGCGCACCCGCAGCCTGGCCGTTGCCCTCATGGCGGCGGGCTATCCGATCGGCGCGATCCTTGGCGGCTCGGCCGCTTCGATGCTGCTGATGTCGGGCGAATGGCGGGACATATTCCTGCTTGGAGGAGTCGTCACTGCAATCTTCTTGCCGCTGACGTTCCTGCTGCTCCCTGAATCAATCGGCTTCCTCCTTCAACGACGCCCGGCCAATGCGCTGGACCGGATCAATCAGCTGATGGGCCGGATGGGACACAATGCACTGGATGCTTTGCCACCTTCAAATGCGGCGGCGCCCAAGGCGTCCTTTGCCGCGCTGTTCAGTCCCGGCCTCGCACGCACGACGGTGCTGCTGACGGCCGCCTATTTCTTTCACATCATGACCTTTTACTTCATCCTCAAATGGGTGCCCAAGATCGTCGTGGACATGGGTTATGCACCCTCGTCCGCTGGTGGCGTGCTGGTATGGGCCAATGTAGGCGGCTTGCTGGGCGCGCTTTCGCTCAGTGCCATGAGCTGGCGGCTGGACGTCCGCATATTGGTGATCGCCGCCCTCTTACTGTCGATGGCAATGGTGACTGTCTTCGGACAGGGACAAGCCAGCCTTTTCGACTTGGCCCTGGTCGCTGCGGCGGCGGGATATTTCACCAACGCGGCCGTCGTCGGCCTTTACGCCATCATTGCGCAATCTTTCCCAACGGCCGTCCGGGCGGGCGGCACGGGAATAGTGATCGGCGTCGGCCGTGGAGGAGCTGCTTTGGGTCCCATCCTTGCTGGTTTCCTTTTCACTCTCGATTTCAAGCTTCCCGCCGTGGCGCTGACCATGGCATCAGGGTCGCTGATCGCGGCATGCGCATTAGCCCTTCTCGTGACCGGAGGACGGCACAATAATTCGTCCAAGGTTTACGAATGAACCGCTGTTCCCTTCATTGCCCGCCCGCCGCTCGCGCTCTTCCCTGACATCGCCATAAGGAAAAAACTGCCCATGTCGCCACAGCGCTATTCCATGACGGCGATCGCGTTGCATTGGTCGATCGCGGCAGCCCTGAGCTTTCAACTCGTCCTGGGCTGGCAATTGTCCGGCATCGCGCCGGGGCTGGGCCAATTTGCCGCCTATCAGCTGCACAAGTCGATCGGGATCGTCATCCTGCTGCTCACCTTTCTGCGGGTTGGCATCCGCCTGGCCCATCCCCGCCCCCCGGCATTGGCGGATGATCGAATATCTGCGTTCGCGGCAAAGGTGACGCATCAATTGCTCTACGCCGTCATGCTGCTCGCCCCGCTCAGCGGCTGGGCGCTGGTCTCAACTAGCAAGCTGCGGGTGCCGACGCTGCTGTTCGGCACGATTGCCTGGCCACACCTGCCGATCCCTCTTGGCCTCAACGGAATAGCCTATGACACACATCGCCTGGCCGCATACGTCCTGGCCGGATTGGTCGTGCTGCATGTCGCTGGAGCCATTCGCCATCAATTTTACAAGCGCGAGGATCTGCTTGCTCGCATGATCCCGGGTTTGGCGCCGGGGCTTACGCTGCTGGTTGCGCTAGGAACAGTGACACTGGCAGGTGCGGCATCATTCTTTCTTACCGGAACGCCCACCATAGCCGTGGCGCAGCAGAAAGGGACGCCCGCGCCGATCAAGATAGCGCCACCTTCACCCGTTTCTGCCCCAACGCAGCGGCCTGCCACGACCCCGACGGCCCCAAAAGCTATGCCGGTGCCAACGGCCAATTCACAACAACTTCCATTATCGCGGTGGCGCGTCGTGGGGCCGGGAAAGCTCGGCTTTATCGCCATGTGGAACGGCGCGGCGGTGGACGGATCTTTCCTTCACTGGAAATCGGACATCCGCTACAGCCCGGACGATCTGCCCGGCAGCACAATCCTGGTGACGATCGACCTGGCCTCCGCTGTCACGGGCGACGCACAACGCGACGAAACGCTGCGAGGCCCCGATTATTTCGACATATCGACGCATCCGCATGCTGTGTTCCGCGCCAAGGGTTTCCGACCACAGGGCGGCGACCTGTACGAAGCCAGAGGCACGCTGGACCTGAACGGACGCCGCCGCCCGGTCACGCTACGCTTCACGCTGCGTCAGGATGGAGACACGGCCAGAGCCGAAGGCCGAGCAGATCTTGACCGGAACATGTTTGATGTCGGTTCAGCCACCGATGAAACGATCGCTGCGAAGGTCACGGTAAACTTCGCCTTGACGGCGCACCGGCAGGACCAGTGATGATGAGGGTTTCGACGCAATTTCCAGGGAGCACTTTGTCATTCAGTTTGCCCAAGACAAAAAATTGCCGTTCTTTTCCTCGCCCCGCGTCCCAACAATGTCGCCGATCTTGATCTTCACCAAGTCACAGCCGCGAAGTTTGCTGTCGATGGCAAGGTCGAAGAGAGCCTGATCCCGGGTCCGCCCATGCTGATCAAGAATGAAGCGGATCGCCCCGATCTGGCGAGGCCTGAGCGCATGCTTTGCGCCAATTTTACGTCCAGCGTTCCACGACACCCGCTCGCGAGCGGCGGATCAAATTCTGATAATCCCAAGACACTTTTCCTCGGGCCACGTGATACAGCCATTTCCGAGATCCACTCGATCGGCACATGCTGGATGGGCGACGATCCCATGGCGACCATCGATAGCCGCCTGCGCGTGCCCGGCGGCAATACGAACGTGCCGACGATGATGGTCGCGGAAAAAGCAGCCGACATGACCATCAACTGCCAATAAGGTGGTTATTCTATTCGTGACATTTGCAGACCCGCATCAAGGTGAACTTTAATGACCCAGCGCAAATACGCCCTTGAACAGCTTTCGGCACTGGAACTGGGACCGCTCAGCTTTGTCGAGGTCGCCGCACGGAGCGGCTATGACGGCATCGGCCTGTTTCTTGAAGGCCTGCCGGTCCCCCATGCCGCCCCCTACAGCCTGGTGTCGGACCACCATCTGTTCGAGACATTCGCTCAAGCGATCAGGGACGCCGGTCTCTTCGTCCATGTCGTTGAGCCGTTCCTGATAACGCCTGACATCAGCCGTGAGGAAAATCTGCGCAACCTCGACCTGGCGGCGCGACTGGGTGCACGGGTCTGCGGGACGCTCGCCTTCGACGATGATGAAAACCGCCGCAATGACCGGCTGGCGGAGCTCGCGAATGAGGCTGGGAAACGCGGCCTCGCACTGACAATAGAACCCTATCTCGAATCGAGCTGGCAGACGCTGTCGCAGGCGGCAGCAGCGGCTGATGCGGCCGGGGATCACGCCGGTGTGACCCTCGACGTCCTCCACGTCATCCGTGGCGGCGAGCATTGGGAGGCGGTACGGGCAATGGCTCCGGACAAGATCAGGACGATCCAGATCAGCGACGGCACATTGGCAAAACCCGCAGACTGGCCCCTTTCGGCAGTCACCGACCGCGCAGTGCCGGGCGAGGGCGAATATGATCTGGCGGCGCTGATGCCCTTGCTCCCGGCAGGCGTCCCGATCGGCATCGAAGTGCCCTCGCTTGATCTGGCTGCGCGTATGCCTGCCGAAGAACGGGTGGCCTACCTGCTGCAAAAAACCCGCCAGATCATGGGCGACGCAGCCTGAACAGCGCCGGGTCTCACCGCATGGTGAGGCCTCCGTCCACCGAAATGGTCTGGCCGTTGATCCATTCCCCATCGGTAGATGCCAGCATCGCGACCATGGCGGCGATGTCCTCGCTTCGCCCCAGCCTCGGCGCGGGCGTCTCGCTCTGGAACTGGGCCAGAAGCTCCGCGGGCGCATGGTCGCGCATCAGCGGCGTGATGATGTATCCCGGCAGGATCGCGTTGGCGCGGATATTCTCGCGGCCCCAGCGGTTCGCGACATGGCGCACCAGCGCGCCGATGCCAGCCTTGGCCATCGCATAATAGGGCCGCACGCTCTGACCCATGGTCGCCGCCGCCGACGAACTGTAGATCATGGCACCGCCGCCGCGCGCGAGCAGATGGGGAAGCGCGTGCCGGGTCGCCCGGGCCATCCCCTTAAGGTTCACGTCGAGCGTGCGGTCCATCACTGCATCCGTCGCGTCGATGATATCGCTGTCCTCCAGCAAAATCGCCTGATCGGCGAAATTGGCATGAAAGACGTCAATTCCGCCAAATGCGGCGATGGCCGTATCGCAGAGCGCTGCAAAGCTTGCATCGTCGGTTGCGTCGAACAGCGCGCCGATCGCGCGCCCACCGCCCCGCCCAATATCGGCGGCGACCGCCTCCACCGCGGCTTCCTCGGACGGCGGGCCAGCGACGACTACGGATGCTCCCTCGCTAGCCAACCTTCTCGCCGTAACCTCGCCAATGCCGCGACTTGCGCCAGCGACGACCACGACCTTGCCTGATAGGCGATGCAAAACGCCGTCCACCTGCTCCATCTTCTCTCCTGTACCGCGATGGCGTCATGAAATGGCCGGCGCGGCCAGTCCATGATCCTCGAAGAATGTCGGCGCGGTATAGAGCTTGGGACCGGCGAACGCGACTGCGTCCGGTGAGTCCATCATCCATGCCACGGTGCGGCCGGTGTCCGCCGGTGTGTAGCTCGGCATTCCGCCACCCAAGTTGAGGGCCGCATCGCCATATTTGGCCGTCAGCGTCTCGGTGATGGTGAGGCCAGGCTGGATGTGAAAGCTCACGATGCCGCGGTCGCGATATTCCAGATCGACGAACTCGGCGAGCTTGGAAAAGGCGGCCTTGCCCGCCGCATAGAGGAAACCCCATCCCCCTTCTTCGAGTTTGCGCTCGCACAGGGTGGTGCCAGCACCGCTGGTGATGAACACGATGCGCCCAGCCCCTTGCGACAACATCGGCTGCAACACTTTCTGGGTGATGTGCAGATGATTGATCATCAACCCCGCCATCGTCTGCTCCGCCTTCGTGGCATCAACGGCATCGATCGGCGCCATCAGATAGGGACTTTGGGCAAGCGCGTTGTTGAACAGGCCGTCGATCCGGCCCCATGTCTCCAGCACGGTATCGACCGCAGCATCGATGCTATCACGGTCCAATATGTCCATCGGGACGCCGATGGCCCGGCCTCCCATAGCCTCGATTTCCTGCACCGTCGTTTCCAGGCTGCCGGGAAGGGCGATGGAAGCCGAGCCGGTCCCCTCTTCGGCCTTCCCTTCGCCTTCCTTGCGCGTCCGACCAGTCACCGCGACGGCAAACCCCCGGCGGGCAAGCTCGATCGCCGCCGCTTTCCCTATGCCGCGCGTGCCGCCCGTTACCAAAGCTACCTTAGTCATCATGCTCTCCCGTGCTTCAGCCAACGCGCAGTTCGGCGAGGTCTTCAGGCGACAGCCTGACCGCTGCGGCCTTGACGCTTTCGGCGATGCGGGCTGGGCTGGATGCGCCGAAAATGGGAATGGTCTGCTGCGGCTGATTGACCAGATAGGCCAGCACGACGTCGCTGACCGAAACGCCATGATGCTCGGCCACGCGCTTGGCGGCCTCGAACCGCTGCTGGTTGGCGGGGTTGTCGTAAAAGCCCTTGAGGTGATCGGGAACCTGCCCCTTCTCCAGGAAGGAGAAGAAACCACGGCTCTGCGCGCAATAAGGTATAACGGTCATGTCGCTGCCCTGAAGCGCGCCGCCATGATCCTCGAAATAGAGCTGATAGCCCTGCGCCATCGCCGCTTCCTCGTTCGGCTTGGCCAGACCCCAGAAGGGTTCGACCGCAACAAAGCCAGCATTGCCCTTGGATTGGGCATAGGCGTTCGCCTCCAGCACGCGGGCCGCAGTCCAGTTGGACGCGCCGAAATAGCGGATCTTGCCCGCCTGCTGCGCCGCAATCAGCGTGTCGATGATGAGGCCGACCGGCGCTTCCGCATTGTCCATGTGAACCCAGTAAAGGTCGATCATATCGACACCCAGATGCTCCAGGCTTTCTGCAAGGTCGCTGTTGATGTCGTCAGGCGTGGCGCGGTTGCGATAGTCGCCGACGCGCAGGTCGAAGAAGCCGCCCTTGGTACCGATCACGAAGTCGGCGCGGTTGCGCCCCTTCAGCCAGGCTCCGATCGCCCGCTCGCTTGCGCCCTTGGGCGCGTCGGGAATCCAGTCGCCGTAGGACCGGGCGGTATCGATGAAATTGCCGCCCAGTTCCGCAAACTTGTCCAGAATGGCGTTGGCTCCGGCCTGATCGATGGCGGTGCCCAGCATGTTCGTGCCGTAGCACAAACGGCTAACGGACAGGTCGGTCTTGTCGAGCTTGACCTTCGACAGCATGATTATTCTCCAACTTGGCAACAAAGTAAAAAATTGCCGCGGGGTCGAAACCCTGGGGCGGCGACGCGCGATCAGCCGAGCGAACGGCTGATCTGGATACGATGGCCGTCGGGATCGGCGACAAACGCATGCGCCATGCCGTCCCCGCTTTCCTTCAAGGGTTCCAGAATACGGCCCCCCGCCTCTACCGCCCGTTTCAGGAAAGCATCGACATCCTTGGCGGAGAAGCCAAGGATCACCTCGTCGCTGGCGGGCGGCGCACGACCGGGGAAATGCGCCAGGATGAAAAGCGGTCCACCGGCATAGGTTGGCTGATAGACGATCTCGCTGACGCGATGCCCCGTGATCTCCGCTTCGACACGGTTCATCTCTATCAGGCCGCACAGCGCGGTGTAGAATCGCGCCGCCTTGTCCAGATCGGCGACGCAAAGCTTGGTGAACATGAAGTTCACGTCGAGCGTTCCGCCGCTCGGCAGTTCATAGGCCATAACTGATCTCCAACATGCAGAAAAGCTTACCGCGGCAGCCGGTCAGGCGGGTTCGCTGAAGTGATAGTGCGCTACATCGGGCGTCCGCGACTGCGTCCAATAGTCGAGCAGCTTGAAAGGCCATGATATGATGACTCGGCCCTTGCTGTTCTTGTAATAGTTCTTGGCGCGCGGATGCGTCCATATCATCTGCTGCATCTGCGCCTGCACGCGTTCGTTGAAGTCATCACGGGCGGCTTCTGTCGCCCCGCCGACAGGCTCGCCCATGCCGACGCTCATGATCTTGCGCGGCAGATCGGGCGACGGCTCGCCGCGCGCCGGGCCGGGCGTAACGAGCAGCGCGCGGGCCAGGTAGGCATCCTCGGCAAGCAGCAATGAAGGCCGCCAGCTGGCTGCGGCAGAAACTTTGATCGGGTTCGTCACCGACATTGCTCTCGCCCATCTCTCATGCCTGCCTTCCAGAAAGGCAGCGCGAAAACCTTTATAACGACGAATTATCGAGATATTGTCGAAAAAGCAATGACACTAGCGACAGCGATGATTAAAGGACGTTTGTTTAGTTGGAGAGGAACCCCAAGAATGCCGACAGCATCGGATTATGTGATCCGCCCGGTCGCGGAACCCCGCCTGATCGATAATGTATATTCCGACGATCAATATGCTCGCCTGATGAAGTTGATCCGCGAGCAGGGTCCGTGGAAGATGATCCTGGCCCTCCATTTCAAGAGCCCGGAAGAAGTGGTCGCGACCACGTCTGGCGCCGTGCCTGAAGGCGTGGAACTGACCTGGGACATGTTCCTGTCCCCCTATTTCCGCGGCTATCTCGCAAAGGCCGGCGTCAGCCTGTATGCAGAGATGGACGACCTGTTTTACAATCCGAAGCATCTGGCGCAGATCCGCTCCTACTGGAACGCGCAATATGCGATCCCGGACAATATGAACTTCGTCATGCAAGGTCCGGCCGAGTCCTCCGATCCTGGGCATCTGGACGCCGCCGCATTCCGTGGCATTTCGCAGAACGACACGCCGATCTGGCTAATGAACACGATGGCGAAGTCCGGCCTGTTCCAGAAATGGTCGCTCAAGAAGGGGCAGGTCGTCGCGTGGTTCTATCCCGGCTCTATCGGCGGCGGCTTCACTTACTGGCCTGAAGGCCCCCAGGCCGCTCCCAAGCGGGTCGCTCAACCCATGTGGAACCAGGCCGTCGTCGCGCAGAACGAGATGATGTTCCACCGTGGCGAATCCTGCGGTCCACTCGACAGGCGCCGTCCGCAGGGCCTCAGCATCGACTCGATGCTGTATCCGGACCCGGAGGCCGAAAACGCCTGGCTGATCAAGACAGGCGACACGGTGATCCAGAAAGTTCCCGCGAGCGAATCGCGTCTGATGGTCCACTGGGGCGGCAACGTCTTCCAGGACATGGACGAGATGAAGATGGTGCTGGAACATAAGGACGATCTGACTCAGGATCAGGTGTTCGACATGTTCATCAAGGATTTGCGGGCGAAAGGACTTCAGTTCGAGACCCCGTCTGAACCGCTTCACGACAAGGCTTTCATCAGCATGCTGACGCGCGCCTATGACGTTGGTATGCCGCGTATGTATCCTGCCGAAGCGCCCGGTCCGCATCAGGATCGCCTCGCGGCTTGACCAGAGACAGAGGATGGAAGGGCGGTCATTTGATCGCCCTTTCTCTTTCTCGCGCCTGACCCTTCTCGCCTCAGTCGCCAGCCGCAGCGAATATGTCCTCAATCAGTCTGCTGTCGATCGTCTCGCCACGATCGGCAGCCACTCTTTCGAGAAATTGCACGATGCTGCGCTGCCAGACTGGCGCGCGTGCGGCGAAGATAGCTTTTTCGCTTGCAAGAAGGGGGACCTCGCCCGCCCGGGTATCCAGCACCTTGAGCGCGGCCTGTTCAAAAGGATGCCCCACCTGCTCAAGCGCCCTGACCTGTAACAGGATGACCGCTGCGCCAATGACAATCTCGCCCATCTGACGATGGACCATGAGAGCCTCGGCTACCGTGAAGCCGGATGCGGTCATTTTTTCGAGCCACGCCTCGGTCCGGTCAATTTCCACTTCCGCGCCCAGGCCACCTGTAAGGAAATGGGCCAGCAGCTTGCCGGGGCCGGTCAGCGTCTTATGGAGGGCGATTGCAGCCTCCGCGACAAAGGCAAACCAGGGCTGCCCTGTATCGGTAGCCTGGATGTCCTCCTGCACCAGTTGAGCCGCCACGAGGCGCACGAGATCATCGCGCGTCGCAATATAACCATAGAGAACCGTGCCGTTGACTCCCAGCCGCTTTGCAACCGCGGTCATGGTCAGATTTTCCAGGCCTATCTCCTTGGCGACCTGCACAATCTGGGGGAGGGTCAGGCGTCGGGGCCGACCCAGCGGTCTATTGGCGCGAGTTTTGTGGTCAACCTTCATACCCCTGCGATGTCAGCAAACGGCGAGCACTTCAAGACGGGGAAGTGTCGTCATTTTCGAGACAATGTCGAAAAAGTTTGATGGAGGGCTCGAAATTGTCATATATGCTTAGAAAAACCGGTGAAGAGATTGGGGCGGCCCATCCTGCCATCTTCGTCGTGCTTGGAGAGTATGCAATAACATGAAATCCGTTGATAATCCCGGCGTGAGTGCGCGTCCCCATGCACAGCCAGGCCAGCGTTACAAATTGACGGGCGCGACCGGCGTGACCGCGACAGCCTCACGCCTGTCCGACATCTCTCACCAGCTGCCATCCGGAACGCCCGTGCTCGTCGCCGAGGTTCGCCACAGCGATGGGCGTGCCAGGATCAGCAGTCCGGCAGGATGGCTCGACAGTGATCTGCTGGAACCCATCAGCCCTGCCCGCCCTTGCCAGCGCACGTTAGAGCAATTTCGTCAGAACCATCTCGAAATCGCCCCAGGCGATCATTATGGGCTGGATTTCCCGATATCTCTCGACATGGTTCGGGAATTCGGACCGGAGTTTCTGACGAATGCCTTTCGATCGGCAGGAACGATCTTGCCCGACAATGCTGTCACGCAGATCGTCTCCATCCAGCCGCTGGACGTTCCGGGGGCTTCGGAAAATGCCATCCTCACGGTCTCCTATGCGAAGGCAGAGCCCGGCATCGAGAACGACCTGTTCATCAAATTCCCGCCCAAGGATGTCGAGTTCAAATACAGCCTTGCACATATGGCGCACGGCGAAGTGTCGATGCTGCACCTTGGGCGAGAACGCAATCTGCCCGTCCGCGTCCCCTTTCTATACTTCGGCGATTATTCATCGCTGACCAACAATTACATACTCATCACCGAACGCCTGCGGTTCGGCGAGGGCACCATCGAACCTGCTTATCGCAAGGGCTTCGACCATGAGGTGCCGGATATCGAGGAACATTACCGCACCCTGGCAAAGGCGATGGCAAGCCTCACCGCCGCGCACAAAACAGGGCTGCTTGGGCATGATCTGGAAAGCCTCTTTCCCTTCAAGGGAGCCGCACGCGATTACAGCTTCCTTGAGGACCCAACCCCCCAGATCGACCGCCTGATCGACTTTATTGGCCGCATCGCCCCGCAACTGTTCATCACCGAGGCGTCGAACCCCGCCTTCCTGAAAACCTTCCGCGAAGACCTGCTCTATGGTTTCGCGCATAAGGACGACCTATTGGCCTATCTCCACGACAAGGTCGATTATACGGGGATGTGCCACCCCAATCTGAATATCGACAATGCGTGGTTCTGGCGAAATGCCGGTGGCACATTGCAGGCCGGATTATTCGACTGGGCAGGCGCGGGCCAAATGAGCATTGCGCAAGCGATGAGCGGCATGTTGATGATGCAGATACCAGAGAAGCACATCAGCATCGTGGCCGATGTTCACAGGACATATATTGATGAATATCATCGCCTCGGCGGTCCTCGACTTGATTTTGATGAGCTTCATTTCCAATACAAAGCGTCGCTGTTCTCCACGGCCCTTTATGTCATTGTCGCATGGGTATCCGACTACTTCTTTGAACGGCTGACGGAAGAAGAGTATCGGGACATTGCCAATCGCTTTGACGATCGGATCGTCCAAAATGGCCTATATCAGGGCACGGTGTGGATCGATTGCATGTTGCGCGAATGGCTCCAACCGGTCACGCCAGGCGACGTTTGCCGTAGCATCGTAACACGGAAAGCAGAGGGAACGGGTGTCGACGGGATCAAGTCTGCGATTCAGGAACATGAATGGTAATGCCGTCCATTTCCTGATTTAGAATCAACTGGCAAGTCAGGCGGCTGTTCGGCCGCACGGCGATACAGCCCTCCAGCATCTCCTTTTCCAGTTCAGAGGGCGGCGGCAAGCGGGACACCCAATCTTCCGCGACATAGCCATGACAGGTCGCGCAGGCGAGCGCTCCGCCGCATTCACCAACAATCCCGGGGATATAGTGATGTGTAGCGCACCGCATCACGCTTTCGCCGGGTTCAGCGGGGACCAGATGTTCGTTCCCGTCCGGATCAACAAATCTAACCTTCATCATTCTTCCCCTTTCATGCCGCGCCGTAGGGTTGAACCCATAATTCCCTGGGACCCCGGAGCACCGCGCTGACGAATTCGACCTCCTTGCCGGGAGACAGGCGAATGTTGGGAAAGCGTTCAAGGACGACCCGCAGCGCCACCTCCAGTTCGCGCCGGGCGAGATGCATGCCGACGCAGAAATGCCTGCCTCGCCCAAAGCTGATCAGTTCGCGATTGTCGCGGAACGGGTCGAACCGGCGCGGGTCCTGGAATATTTTCGGGTCGCTATTGGCCGCCGTGATGCCGAACAAAATCCAATCGCCCTTGCTGATCTGTGCGCCGCTAAGGTCCACGTCTGCGGACGCCATTCGCGGCAATAGGGCCGTTGGCGGCTGCCAGCGCAGTCCTTCCGTCACGATTGCCGCGCGTTCCGCTTCGCCCTTCAACGCAAGGCTGCGCAGGCCGGGGTCTGCAAGGACGCAGGCGAACAGGCTCCCTCCGGCTTTGTAGGTGGTGTCTGACCCAGCCGGGAAAAGTAAGCGGAAGAGGGACAGGATACGCTCATTGTCGAGCTTTTCCCCATGAAATTCAGCCGCGATGAGCATCGATACGAAGTCATCGCCAGGCTGCCGCCGACGCTCCTCGATGATGGCCTCCATATAGGCGTCGAAGCCTGCCTTGGCTTCCAGCGACCCTTGCGGATCCCAGGGATAATCGATCAGCTTGACGGCCCACTTCAAAAGCAGGCTTTCGTCACTGACGGGAATGCTCAACAGCCGGGTGATGACCGAAAAGGGGAACAGCCGCGTGAATGACCCCACGAATTCGACCTCTCGCTGCCCTTCGATGCGGTCGAGCAGTTCGTGCGCTACGGGCTCGATCAGGCTTGCGACATAGCTTCGCGTGCGCGCGGGTAGAAAGGAAGGAGCGACCATAGCGCGGGTCACGCGATGCTCCTCCCCCGTCAGCGCGAGCAAATTGCGGCCCATGGGAATTTCGGTCATGGCGAGATACCCGTCGCTGGGATCGAAATGCGCCTCGTCGGTGAACGCGCGATTCAGTTCGGCATGGTCCAATATGAGCCAGGTCGGCGCGCCGTGATTCTTGACCGAAACCACAGGCCCATGGGCCCGTAGCTCCTCAAGGATGTCGTGCAGGTTCGGGAGTTCGTCATAGGCGAAGTCGATGTGCGGCATCAGGGGCGCAGGGGCAGGCATCCATTCTCTCCATCGGGAACAGCCATGTCGTTCCGTCCGAAGTGCCCTAAAGCGCTATACGCCGCCATTCTGCCTCCAAATGGAGACAGTTCACAACAAGCGCCTGAGTTCAGGCGAGGCTGGAAAGACTACCTAGCAGCAGGCGGACAAGTTCCGTCTGCCGCGTCGTCCCCGTTTTCGTCAGCGCGCGCTTGCAGTAGGTGCGGGCCGTCGTGACGGTCACGCCAAGCAGGGAAGCGGCTTCACCGATGCTGTGGCCATTGGTGAGCAATATCGCGAGCCGCGCCTCGGCTTTGGTGAGGCCAAAGTGATCGGACACATAATCGATTGCCGTCGCTGGCAAGGATTGGGCATCGCGTTTCAGATACACGACAAAGGCGATTTCGGAGCCGCTTTTCTGCCCGACCAACCCCTCAGCCGAACGGATGATCAGGCTGACCGGGGATAAGCCGTCCTGTCCGGCGATAGCATGCGCGGCGGGCGTAGACGCGCTTCTAAGCTGCCGCAGGGCGTTGGCGAACTCCTGTTGCGCCGAACCTGACAGACAAAGCCTGCGACCGAGGCGACGGACCGAAGACTGCCCGGCGAGAATAGCTTCCGCCTCGGCATTGATCTCCAGGATTTCCCCTTGATGATCGAGCATCACAATGCCCACAGCCAGCGCTGACACGCCATGGGCGTAGATCGCCGACTGATCCTCCAGCTGGCGCAATCGCCGGTGCATCATAACCGCGCGCGAAAGATGCGGAAGAAATTGACGGACCGACGCCATTTCGGGCGCCGAGAATGGCCCGGTGTCGCCGCCGCGGGAGCCGTTTAACCACACATCCGTGCCGCCATACCGCCCGACAAAGGCGAAATAAGCATGTTCGATGTCGAGTGGGCGGCACAGCTCGCGATAATAGTCCGACGCCCTGAAGGTCTGCCGATCTATCAACGCCTCCAGCTGACGCACCTCTCCACCGGGGATGCCGCCATAGTAGACGGGATCTTTCCATTGATAGATCCGGCGATAGGCCTCGGTAGGCCTATCAGGATCGCGGTCATTCTCCGGGCAGGCTGAATCCGTGTATATCGCGCTACACCCCCCGACATTGGTCGGCGTGAACTTCAACATCAACCGATGAGCCCCGGTTAGACGGCGCAGCTTCGGCAGAGCGGCCGCCCAGGGCCGATCAGACAAAGGGCCATCATAGATCGCGCTGATCAGGTCGTCGTGCATGCCCATATCCTTGGATCGCCGCTAAGGGCCAAGAACGCCTTTATATGCCGATGCCAAGGCCCGGGGAATTGCTTTGCTTGTCTAGTCACGTGAATCTGAAGTTCGGTTCATTGTTTTTTGGCAGAATCGTTTGACCGCGGCGAAGATCTCGTCGGCTGACTTCACCCATTTGTAGGGCTTGGGATTTTCATTGTGAGCCGCAATGAAGGCGGTGATGTCGGCTTCGAGTTCGGCCGTGGATCGGTGGACACCGCGCTGCAACTGCTTGCGGGTCAATTCGGCGAACCAGCGCTCGATTTGATTGATCCCGGAAGCGGATGTCGGGGTGAAGTGGACATGCCAATGTGGACGGCGCGCCGCCAGGCCTTGATCTTCGCTGTCTTGTGAGTGGCATAGTTGTCCATCACGAGGTGCATGTCCGGACCCTTTGGCATCTCGGCGTCGATCCTATTGAGGAAGTCGAGGAACTCGGTTGCCCGGTGTCGTTTGTAGCACTTACCGATCACCGCGCCGGTGGCGACATATACAGGCCAACTATGTCCTGCACCTTATCGACGAACAGCGGATCGCTCGACAGCTTGAATGTCTCTGACCGGTGCGGCTACAGGCCAAATGCACCCCAGATTCGGCGGATGGTGTGTGCGACAGCCCAGACTCGGCTGCCATGGTGCGGATCGACCAATGGGTGGCATACTTCGGCGTCGTGCTCAGCGTGCGCTCGATCACCTGAGCTACCTGCGCGTCCTATACTGTGCGGGGGGGCCCGCCGTGCCGCCCTCACAATATTTGGTCGCGGATAAGGGCTACGACAGCAACGCCTTGAGGCTCTGGCTGAGCGAGCGCGGTACCGAACGTCGGCTTTGATGGACTAGCGGCTTGAAAGAAATGATCTATTTTAATGACGAGCGTCGGCTATAAGTGGGGTCGTGCCCAAAGGGCGGATCTCGCAGTCGTCGGTAATCGACAACACCGGTCCGGGGGCTCTATCGGCGCTACATCGAAATTGTAGGTGGCAAATAGCCCGTCAGACGCCACCAGGCGTTCGCAAATGCCTCTGGTGTATGATTTTTAGGTGCCGCGTGATATCTGCCGTCCAATATTTGCCTTCACTTCATGTAGATAGATCGAATACGCTCGATTCGTGATCCCTACTCTTTTCGGAGGCCGAGTTAATCCAAGTCGTTGCTGTATTGGAGGGCTAGACGCTAAGCATGATTGATCCTCGCGCCCTTCGCACCTTCCTGGCCGTATGCCGGGCCAATTCGATCAGCGGAGGGGCGCGGCTGCTCAACATTTCCCAGCCTTCTGTCTCCATCGCGATCGCCCAGCTGGAACAGTCGATCGGCGCCACCCTGCTGGAACGATCGCGCGCAGGCATAGCGCTGACGGCGGAAGGCCGCGTGCTTCTTCGCCGCGCGCAGGCGATGGAGGGGTTGCTCAAGGACGCCGAGGAAGAATTGCGCCTCTCCCGCCAGGGCATTGCTGGGCCGCTGCGCGTCGGCGGTACGCCCGGCGCGTTGGTCAGCCTTCTGCCCGGGGCCGTCCGCTTTCTTGAGGAGGATGTTGGCAGCTTCGCGCTTCATGTCATTGAACGGCCCGATCCTGACCTCGCCACCCTCCTTCGTCAAGGCGACATCGAACTCGCCTTCGTCACCACCGGCATGGATACGCCGCCCGATGATCTGGATGAGCTCACCTTCTCGCAGGACCCTTTTTCGCTGATCGTCGGGCGCGCCAACGAACATCTGCCAAGCATAGTGTCGTTGAAGGACGTCGCCGATCTGCGCTGGGTGCTGCCCGAAGCGCGCGGCGCTTTCCGCAGGCAGGTCGATGCCCTGTTCCTCGCCGCCGACGCGCCCGTCCCCAGCAGCAGCATCCGCTGCGATTCCCTGCTGACGACAAAGGCGATCGTGCGCAGCAGCAGCCGCGTCACCATATTACCCATGCAGGTCGCCGCCGCCGAACTGTCGATCGGCGTTCTGCGCGCCGTCACCATCCGCGAAGCCATCTTTCCCCGAAGCATCGGCATCCGCAAGTTGAAGGGCGCTCGCCTGTCCGGTCTGGGACAACGCCTGCTCGACTATTTCATCCATAGGCCCTGACTATGGTATTAGTAAAAATTATTATTTTTCCTACGGACGAATAAGGCGCATGTAAGCCCCGGCAAACAAAATATGCCGGGGAGAGAACAAGATGCGGCAGCTGATCCACAACGTGCGCATTTTCGATGGCAGCGGCGCTGCCAGCGCACCGGGCGCCGTCCTGATCGATCAGGATCGCATCGCCGCCATCTTCCCCGCCAATGCGGACATTCAGTCCGTCGTTGCCGACACCCGCATCGATGGCCATGGCAACACGCTCATGCCCGGCCTGATCGACGCGCATTGCCACCTAACTTGGGGCAGCTCCGTCGAACATATCTATCACCAGTTCATCCTGCCGCCTGACGAGCTCAAAACCGCTGCCTGGCGCAACGCCCGCGTCCTGCTCGACCATGGCTTCACCAGCGCCTATTCCGCAGGCGCCCTGGGCGAAGGCATAGAGCCCGAACTCGCCCGCGCCATCGCGGCAGGCGAGACGCCCGGCCCCCGCCTGATCCCTTCGACGCTGGAACGCAGCCCCGAAGGCGAAGAGGGCGTCGAAACCGGCGACGTCTTCAACGGCCGCGGCCCTGACGCGATGCGCGCCTTCATGGACCATTGCCGCGACACGGGCGTCAAATCGGTGAAGCTCGTCATCTCCGGCGAAGACGCGCTAAAGCCCGGCTCGGCGCAGGACATCCTCTACACCGACGAGGAAATGCAGGCGGCTGGCGAAGCGGCCAAGGCGAACGGCCTCTTGATCGCCACCCACGCCTACACCCCGCGCGCGATCGACCTTGCGCTCGAAGCAGGCGCGCGCATCCTCTACCATTGCTCCTTCGCCGACGAAGCCGCGATCGACGCGCTCGCCGCCCACAAGGATGAGATTTTCTACGCCCCCGGCCCCGGCGTCTCAGTCGCAGCGCTGGAAGCCACGCCCCCACCCCAGATCGACATGAGCGCGATGAAGGCCAGCGCTACCCAGCGCATGCAACTCGAAGCGAACCTCGTCCCCGAACTCAAACGCCGTGGCGTCCGCATCCTGATCGGCGGCGACTATGGTTTCCCCTTCAATCCCCATGGCCGCAACGCCCGCGACCTCCAGCATTTCGTCGATTATTTCGGCTTCACGCCCACCGAAGCTTTAAGCGCCGCGACCATGCTTGGCGGCCAGCTGATGGGCATGCAGGTCGGCCTGATCAAGGAAGGCTATCTCGCCGATCTCCTCCTGGTCGAAGGCGACCCCACGCAGGATGTCGCCATCCTTCAGGACCCGGCCCGCCTGCTGATGATCATGCAGGGCGGCCGCCTCCACAAGGCAATCCAGCCCGTTTCCGCCTGAAAGAACTGACCCCGTAAGATGTTCGATGTAGCGATCATCGGTTGTGGCCCGGTAGGGGCTTTCGCAGCCAATCTTCTTGGCAAGGCGGGCCTATCCGTCCTTGTCGTGGAGCAGGAGGCGCACCCCTATCCCCTGCCCCGCGCCGTCCATCTCGACCATGAGATGATGCGCCTGTTCCAGTCCGCAGGCGTCATTGATCGCTTAGCGGTCGATATGCGCGAAACGGAGGGCCATCTTCATGTCGGCGCGGATCATGGCGTCATCCGCTACATGGGCACGGTCGGCCGCCCCCGCCCCTTCAGCTGGTCCAACGACTATTTCTTCTACCAGCCCGAACTGGAACAGCATCTGCGCGATGCCCTTTCGGCCCATCCCAATGTCACGGTCCAGCTCGGCACCGCCTTCGAAGGGCTGGATCAGGACGCGCAAGCCGTCACCCTCCGCCTCTTGGGCCACCGCACCGAACGCGCCCGCTATGTCATTGCCTGTGACGGCTCGCGCAGCATGGTCCGCAAGGCACTGAACATCGCCCTCGACGATCTCGATTTCGAGGAACCCTGGCTCGTCGTCGATGCCGAAGTCGATGGCCCCGTCCGCTTCCCCGATATTTGGGGCGTGCCGGAAGCCGCCGACCTGCAAAAACTCTCCGTCATGATGTGCGATCCCAAGCGCCCCGCGACCATCGTACCGGGGCGCGGCAATCACCGCCGCTGGGAATTCATGCTCCTCCCCGGCGAGGATGACGCCGTCATGATGGAGCCGGACAATGTCGCCGCGCTCGTCGCCCCCTATCTGACTGGCGTACCGCACAAGATCGTCCGCGCCGCCACCTACCGCTTCCACGGCCTGATCGCAGAGCAATGGCGTCAGGGCCGCGTCTTCCTCGCCGGGGACGCCGCGCACCAGACGCCGCCTTTCTTCGGCCAGGGCATGTGCCACGGCCTGCGCGACATAGCGAACCTCGCCTGGAAACTGGAACTGGTGCTGGCCGATCGCGCCCCAGAAACCCTGCTCGACACCTACCAGACTGAACGCGACCCCCATGTCCGCGCGGTCATCTCCGCCGCCGTCGCCGCAGGCCGTTACATCTGCATGCTCGACCCGGATCTGGCCGCCACCCGCGACACCCAGATGCGCGAAGCCGCCAAGGGCACGGAACATGGCACCGCCGCCGACCTCATCCCCGCCATCGCGCAGGGTATCGTGGCCGACGGCACGCCGGGCGCAGGCGAACGCTTCATCCAGCCGAGCATGAACGGCCAGTTACTGGACGACATCACCGGCAGCGGCTGGCGCCTCTTCACGAGCAAGCCGATCGACGCCCCCGCCGAAATCACCGTCGTCCCCGCCAATGGCGCCATCGCCGACTGGCTCACCGCGCACAACGCTAAGGCCGTGCTGGTCCGCCCCGACCATTATGTCTTCGGCACTGGCGCGCCCGCCGACCTTCTTACTCAGCTAGAGGCAAAGCTCCGGCCATGACGCTCACCCTCGCCCAAGCCCGCACGATCATCGACGCCACCCTCGCGGAGGCGCGCGCGCGGCAGGCCCAGCCCCTCGCCATCATCATCCTCGACCCAGGCGCGCACCCCGTCGCCTTCGCGCGCGAGGATGGCGCCAGCCTTTTCCGCTTCGACATAGCCAGGGCAAAAGCCTCGGGCGCACTGGGGTTGGGGGCGGACACGCGGGTCATCGCGACCCGCGCCGTTTCCAACCCCACCTTCTTTCAAAGCGTGGTGGCCGTAACCGGCGGCCAACTCGCTCTGTCACCCGGCGGCGTCATCATCCGTGACGTGGAAGGGCGGATGATCGGCGCCGTCGGCACCAGCGGCGACACCGGCGACATGGACGAAGCCTGCGCCATCGCGGGCATCGCCGCCGCTGGCCTCACCCACGGAGACATGACATGAAACTGCGCAGCATCGAACTCGCGCTGCCCCATGCCGGGAAGGCCGCCGCCTTCCTGACCGACATCTGGGGCATGGCCCCCGCCGAAGTGCGGGGCGGCACCCACTATCTGCGCGGCTCGGGTCCCTTCCCCTATCTTGTCGCGCTGGAAGAGTCGGACAAGCCCTATGTCCGCTCCACCACCTTCACCTGCTCGCCCGAACGGCTGGAGCATCTGAAGGCCAGCGTCACCAAGGCGAACCTCCCCGCCCGCCCCGTCACCTCGGCCGATCCGGGCAACGGCCACGGCATCATCGTCGAACTGGCCGAAGGCGAACTGCTCCGCTTCCTCACCGATGCGAGCGAAGTCGCCCCGATCGAAGGCCGCGACCTTCCCGTCAAGCTCACCCATGTCGTCTTCAACGCCACCGACGCCGAAGCCACCGGCCACCTGATCGAGGACGCGCTAGGCTTCCGCGTCTCCGACCGGACGAAGGGCATGGTCTTCGTCCGCTGCAACGAGTCCCACCATTCCACAGCCTTCGCCCGCGCAGGCTTCTCCTCGCTCAACCACATCGCGTTCGAGATGGCCGACATGGACGCGGTCATGCGCGGCATCGGCCGCCTGCGCGACCATGGCATGGTCCCCGCCTGGGGTCCCGGCCGTCACGGCCCCGGCGCGAACGTCTTCGCCTATTTCATCGCCCCCTTCGGCCCCGTTATCGAATTCTCCACCGCTGTTGAGAAGGTCCCCGACGACTACAAGGCCGGAGCGCCCGAAGACTGGACCTGGCCCGAAGGCCGCATCGACCAATGGGGCATGTCCGACAAGGACCTGACCGGCCTGCGCGCTGCCGAAGAGAAATTCCGCCACCGCCGCGACTGGACCCCGCAACCGCTTTCCGAGGAACAAGCCTGATGCGCTACGTCAGTTTCCGCCGCCCCGACGGCACCCCCAGCTTCGGCCGCCTCGACGGCGAGGCGATCGTCGAACTCACCGGCGCGCCGAGCCTGAAAGCCGCGCTCGCCGCTGGCAACCTCGCCACCCTCAGCGAAGGCGATCGCTTCAACCGCGACGACATCGTCCTCCTCCCGGTCATCCCCGACCCGGCCAAGATCCTCTGCGTCGGCCTCAACTATGCCGCGCACGTGAAGGAAACCGGCCGCGAGCAGAAGGAGCATCCCGCCATCTTCGTCCGCTATGCCGACAGCCTCGTCGCCGATGGCCAACCCATGGTGAAGCCCGCCGTCACCAGCCGCTACGATTATGAAGGCGAACTCGCCGTCATCATCGGCAAGCCTGCGCACAAGGTCGCCCGTGCCGACGCGATGGCGCATGTCGCGGGATACGCCTGCTTCAACGATGGCTCCGCCCGCGACTGGCAGCGCCACAATATCCAGTTCACGCCCGGCAAGACCTTCCCCAACAGCGGCGGCTTCGGCCCCGCGCTGGTGACGTCGGACGAGGCGGGCGACCTCAGCGCCCAGCGCGTCCAGACCCGCCTCAACGGCAAACTCGTCCAGGATCAGCCGATCAGCGACATGATCTGGGATATCCCCACCGTCATCGAATATATCTCCGCCTTCACGCCCCTTGCCCCCGGCGACGTCATCGCCACCGGCACCCCCGGCGGCGTCGGCGATAAGCGTACCCCCCCGCTCTATATGAAGGCGGGCGACAAGGTCGAAATCAGCATCGGCACCGTCGGCACGCTCACCAACCGCATCATCGACGAACAGTAATCTAAAAGGGGAGAGGAAAACATCATGCGTAAGTTCACGACCAGCATAGCCTTGGGCAGCGCCAGCCTGCTCGCCCTCGCCACGCCGGCATGGGCGCAGGAAGGCAGCAGCACGTCCGAACAGGCCGCCGAGTCCGCCAGCAGCGGCGCGGACATCATCGTCACCGCCACCCGCCGCGCCGAGCGCCTTCAGGACGTGCCCATCGCCGTTTCCGCCCTCAGCGGAGATCAGCTGGCCGCGACCGGTTTCAAGGACCTGACCAACATCGCCTACACCTTCTCGGGCGTACAGTTTGGCACCACCCCCAACGACGCCGGTTTCCGCGTCCGCGGCGTCGGCACATTGGGTGGCTTCACCAGCGCATCCGAAGCGCCGGTCGGCCTCGTCGTCGATAACGTCGTCATCGGCTTCGGCAGCCCGGTGAACAGCCTTGGCGACCTCGAACGGATCGAAGTGCTTAAAGGTCCGCAGGGCACGCAGTTCGGCAAGAACGCCTCCTCGGGCGTCATCAACATCACGACCAAAAAGCCGGAGCTGGGCGAATTCAACGGCAATGTCTTCGCCTCCTACGGCTCGTTTGACGAGCGCGACATCCATGGCGCGGTCAACATCCCGATCGGCAGCAAGGCCGCGCTCAACATTTATGCCTTCGACCGCGCCTATGACGGCTTTATCAAGAATGTCGTCCGCGATGAGACATGGGGTGGCCAGCATTATTACGGCACCCGCGCCAAGCTGCTGGTCGAACCCACCGACGGCCTCTCCGTAACCCTGATCGGCGATTATTCGCGCCAGAAGCAAAAGGGGCCGGGCCAGACCTGGACGCTCAACAGGCTCTCCGCCGCGCAGACCGCGCCCGGCGGCGTCGCTGGCGTTCCCATTGTGAACCTCGCGGCGCTGGGCGTCACGCCCGGCCTGCACAATGAAGAGTCGGTCGAAGACGGCGCAGGCTTCTACGATGTCGAAAATTACGGTGCCTCGCTTCAAGTCGATCTCGAACTGGGCGACCATGTCCTGACCTCCGTCTCCGCCTGGCGCGAATTCAACGAAGCGCCCTACACCTATGCGATCGACGGCCTGCCCTATGAAAAGTTCTTCGCCAAATCGAAGGGCGAAACCAAGCGCTTCTATTCGCAGGAACTGCGCCTCACCTCGCCGCAGGGCCAGCCGCTCGAATATATTGCGGGCCTGTTCTTCTCGCGCCAGAAGACCGGCCTTGGCGGCGGCCAGAGCGCCATCCTGCGTCCGGCGCTGCCCTATTCGACCTTCCCGACCATTTCGATCACGGCGGGCTACAATGTCACGCGCACCACATCGGACAGCGCCGCCCTATTCTTCGATGGCAAATATCATATCACCGACACGCTGAGCCTGATCGGCGGCGCGCGCCTCACGCGGGATAAGGTGAAGGCGCTGAACTACTCCTATGTCGATCCCGAATTGGCGCCTTTCGATCCGCCTTCGCCCGCCAATAATTTCACGCCGTCGGGCACCGCACCTTATACCGTGCGCGCACCGCAGTCCGGTCGGGCAAAGAAGACCGACATTTCGGGTCGCGCGGGCCTCGAATATAAGCCCAACCGCGACCTGCTCTTCTACGCTACCTATGCACGCGGTTATCTGGGACCGACCGTCACCTTCTCCGGTCTCACCGGAACCCGCAGCACGGTCGCGCCGCAGACGGTGGACGACATCACGGCTGGCGCGAAGATGCAGTTTCTCGACCGCACGCTTACCGTCAACCTCAACGCCTTCTGGGACAAATATAAGGATCTTCAGACGTCAGTCTTCGATGGTCAGGAATTCCTCACCGAAAATGCCGGCGGCGCGGAGGTAAAAGGGTTTGAAGTCGAACTGGTCGCCCGTCCGTCCAAGACCTTCTCGGTCAACGCGTCCCTCACCTATTCGGACGCGAAATTCACCGATTATGTGACCGCCTGTCCAACCGTGTTCGTCGTTTCCGGGACAGCGGCAACGGTCTGTAATGCCTCATCAACGCCAGGCCAGTTGTTCGACGCCAGCGGGGAAGTCCTGCCCGGCTCACCCAAATATAGCGTGGTATTGGGCGCGAACTGGGAATATCCGGTTACCGACCGCCTCACGTTCGACGCTTCGAGCAACCTGTCCTTCCGGTCCAAGACGCAGAATGCCGTGGGTGACAGGAATACCATCCAGCCTGCCTATGAGGTGGTGAACGTCAATCTGGGGATCGGCGATGCGGACGGCGCGTGGCGCGTGGGCGGTTTCGTGCGCAACCTGTTCGACGTCGATTTCAACTCGGCGATTCTGGGCCTGCCCTTTTCGGATGGCGGCTATGTGAACTGGCGGACGCGGGAAGCCGAACGCACCATCGGCGTTTCGTTCGAAGCGCGCTTTTGACCCAAGCGGGCGGGCGGTCCATGTGGGACCGCTCGCCGCATAAGGTGCCATTTGAGGACGGGATGGGATGAGCGACGATATCGCGGCAATGGGCCAGACCCTTGGGCCAGCCGTCCTTGAACAGGCGAAGGCGCTTTACGATGCCGAACAAAGCGCCCTGGCAGACCGCCTGCCCGCCACGGCGCTCGACCTTGCCTACGGCCCGCACGAACGCCATCGCCTCGACCTCTACGCACCCTCGGCGGCAACCCCCATCCCCATCCTCATCTTCTTCCACGGCGGTGGTTTCCTGAAGGGCGACAAGGGCGGCTCTCAGAGCTGGCCAAATGCCAATGTCGGCCGCATGGCGTCGCAGGCGGGTTTCGTTGGCATCGTGCCCAATTACCGCCTCGCCCCCGACCATCCGTGGCCCGCAGGTTCTGAAGATGTAGCGTCCGTCATCGCCTGGACAAAAGCCAACGCCGCCCAGCATGGCGGCGACCCCAGCCGCATCGTCCTCATGGGCACCTCCGCAGGCGCCGTCCATGTGGCAGGCTATATCAAGCTTCACGGCACCGCCGATATCCGCGCCGCCATCCTGCTCTCCGGCCTCTACGGCTACACCCCGCTCGATGATCGTGACACGCTCTATTATGGCGACCCAGCCCTCTACCCTGACCGCATGCCGCTCGAAGCCGTGGCTTCCACCACCCTCCCCCTCTTCATCGCCTGCGCCCAACATGACCCCGCCCGTTTCCAACAGGAATTTCTCGGGCTGATACACGACCGTCTCAATCGCCACGGCACCATGCCGCGCGCGATGATCGCCAGCGGCCACAATCATTACAGCCTGCCCATGCACCTCGGCACCAGCGACCGCCGCCTCGCCGACGAAATCTGCGCCTTCATCAAAGACACAACAAACTAACCCGAAAAAGGGAGAGAGACATGATCGACCGCCGGACCCTGATCGCCACCGGCGCGGCCCTCGCCGCCAGTCCCGCGCTTGCAGCCGCCGATAAGCTGAGCAGCCGCCATTTCCCGCAAGGCTTCCTCTGGGGCGCATCCACCGCCGGGCATCAGGGGGAGGGCAATAATGTCGCCAGCGACCAGTGGCTGCTCGAAAATATCAAGCCCACAATCTATTCCACGCCCTCGGGCGACGCCGCCAACAGCTTCGCCCTGTGGCCGCAGGACATGGACCTTGCCAAGGGCATGGGCCTCAACAGCTATCGCTTCTCCCTCGAATGGGCGCGGATAGAGCCCGAACCCGGCCTCTTTTCCATCGCCATGCTCGATCATTACAAGCGCATGATCGAAGGCGCTCGGGAACGCGGCCTGAACCCGGTCGTCACCTTCAACCATTTCACCGCGCCGCGCTGGTTCGGCGCCATGGGCGGCTGGACGAACAGCGAAGGCATCCAGCTCTTCGCCCGCTTCTGCGATCGCGCCGCCCGGCATCTGGCAGGCGGCATCAGCTACGCCATCACCTTCAACGAACCCAACATCCTCCTGGTCCTCCGCGCCATCGTCCTGCCGCCGCAGGTTCTGGAGGCGCAAAAGGCGATGCTCGCCGAAGCTGCCCGCCGCATGGGCACGCCCAAATTCACCGCATTGAATGCCGCCAACATCGACGATCTCGACGCCATGCAGGCAAACCTCGTCCCCGCGCACAAGGCGGCCAAGGCAGCGATCAAGGCCGTGCGCAGCGATCTGCCCGTCGGCCTCTCCCTCTCCATGTTCGACGACCAGGCCATCGGCCGCAACAGCCTGCGCGATGCCAAGCGGCGGGAACTCTACGGCGCATGGCTGGACACCGCACGCGCCGACGACTTCCTCGGCGTCCAGAATTACGAACGCAACATGTGGAGCGACAAGGGCAAGCTTCCCCCGCCCAAGGGCGCGCAGCTCAACTATTCCGGCGCGGAAGTATATGCGCCCTCTCTAGCCGGGGCTGTCCGCTACGCGTATGAAGCGACCGGCGTCCCCATCTTTGTCACCGAACATGGCGTAGGCACCGACGACGACAGCATCCGCGCCCGCCTCATTCCCGCCGCGCTCGCCGAACTGCAAAAGACCATCGCCTCTGGCGTGCCCGTCATCGGCTACAGCCACTGGTCTCTCCTCGACAATTTCGAATGGATTTTTGGCTACCGCCCGAAATTCGGCCTTTACAGCGTCGATCCTGCGACATTTACGCGCATTCCCAAGCCGAGCGCGACTGTATATGGTGCAATCGCACGCAACAATGCGATTTAATACGCAGGTAGAGAGGAGACCCATTCGATGAAGCGTCTGATTCTGGCCACCCTGGCCCTCACGATTGCCCTTCCCGCCACCGCTCAGACGCAGGTCACCCCGATCCCCAAGCCAAAGCTTGCTGAAATCCCCCTCTATCCGTCTGCCAAGGACGCTGACAACGAACAGTGGGAACATTACAGCATCCGCTATGGTCAGGTGAAAATGGAAAATGACATTGTCCGCAATGTCACCCGCCCCACGATCACTCCCTATCTCCCCGATCCGGCCAAGGCGACTGGCGCAGGCGTACTGGTCGCGCCCGGCGGTGCCTTTCTACAGCTTTCCATGACCAGCGAGGGCGAGGAAATCGCCCGCTGGTTTGCCGACCAGGGCATTGCCGCCTTCGTCCTCAAATATCGCCTGAACGAATCGCCTCGGGATGCGAAGGCCTACAGCAAATATGTGGGCCAGCGGATGGTGCAGGCGATCCGGCCGGGCGCGACGGACAATATCAAGGAGCCTCGCGCGACGCAGGATGCCTTGACCGCGCTCGCGATGATCCGCAGCCGCGCGAAGGAGTTCCGCGTCGATCCCGCCCGGCTCGGCATGATGGGTTTTTCTGCCGGAGCCATGACAGCGCTCAACGCCGTGCTCGAAGGGCAGGGTGACGCCCGCCCCGCCTTCATCGGCTACATTTACGGCCCCATGACTGCCGTCGCCGTTCCCGCCGACGCGCCACCGATGTTCGCCGCTATCGCCATGGACGACAGCCTGTTCAAGAAGCAGGGCTTTGCCATTGCCGAAGCCTGGCGCGATGCTCGCCGTCCGGTCGAACTCCACGCCTATGAGCGGGGCGAACATGGCTTCGGTGCCGGCCGCCCCGGCACCACCACCACCGGGCTCCTGCCGCAATTCACCGACTGGATGCGCATGCGCGGCCTGCTCGGCTCCTCCGCATCCCTCTCCTCTCCCCCCGCCCGCTGATCCAAAGGATACCGGCATGAAGACCCGCGTCTTCCGTCTTGCGTTTCTGTTCGCCTGCACGGCTTTCACCACGCCGCTGCTCGCTGACGACCTGGCGGACGGCTTCCGCAATCCGCCGCAAGGCGCGCGCCCGCGCGTCTGGTGGCACTGGATGAACGGCAATGTGACGAAGGACGGGATCGACAAGGATCTCGACTGGATGGCCCGCATGGGCATCGGCGGCGTTCAGAATTTCGACGCCAGCCTGGCAACGCCGCAGATCGTTCCCAAGCGCCTCGTCTATATGACGCCTGAGTGGAAGGACGCTTTCGCCCACGCCGTCCGTACCGCTGATGCCAAGGGCCTGGAATTCGCCATCGCCTCCTCCCCCGGCTGGAGCGAAACTGGCGGCCCCTGGGTCAAGCCAGAAGACGCGATGAAGAAGCTCGTCTGGGCGGAAACCACCGTGCGGGGAGGCCGCCGCGTGACCGGCCCACTGCCTCAACCACCCGCCACGGTCGGTCCCTTCCAGAACGCGTCCCTCCCCGCCGCATTCGAAGGCATGGGCGGCGCGGAAAAGCTCGCCCCCCTCTATCGCGACGTCCGCCTGCTCGCTTATCCGGTAAAGCCCACCAACCTGCCCCGCCCGCAAATGCGTCAAGGCGACGGCACCGCCATCGATGCCGCCGCGCTCGACGATGCCGATCTCAACACCACCGCCCCAATCACCACCGGCACCCCCGATCGGCCCGGCACGCTGATCCTCGACTATGGCAAGCCCGTCACGGTCCGCTCCGCCAGCCTCTTCGTCCCCAATGCCAAGCCCCCCTTCCGCGACCCCGCCTACCGTCCGGTGCTGGAGGCGCAGCAAGGCGGCGACTGGCGCCAGATCGGCGACTTTCCCCTGTCCGAAGCCGCTACCACGATAGCCTTCCCCGCCGTCACCGCCAGCCGCTTCCGCATCGTCCTGCGGCGCAACGACGCGCCCCGCGCGCCCGGCCTTGGCGACGGCGTTCCGGGTGCCGTCACCATCGACTTCTTCGCTGAACCGTCCAAACCCAAGCTCGCCATCGGCGCGCTCCAGCTATCCGCCGAACCCCGCCTCGACCGCTTCGAGGCCAAGGCGGGCTTCACCGTCCTGCGCGACTACACCGCCCTCCCTGCCGGATCATCCTCCACCGCTGGCGCGATCGACCCATCGAAGGTCATCGACATCAGCAGTCATCTGCGCCCTGACGGCACGCTCGACTGGACCCCGCCTTCGGGCAGCGACTGGCGTATCCTGCGCCTCGGCTATTCGCTGCTCGGCAAGACCAACCATCCCGCGACCGCCGAAGCGACCGGCCTCGAAGTCGACAAATATGATCCCGCCGCCGTCCGCCGCTACATGGAAACCTACCTCTCCATGTATCGTGACGCAGTCGGCCCCGGATGGATCGGCGCAAAGGGCATCCGCGCGCTCCTGACCGACAGCATAGAGGTCGGCCCCTCCAACTGGACCCCGCGCATGGTGGAGGAATTCACCGCCCGGCGCGGCTATGACCCCCTGCCCTATCTACCCGTCCTCACCGGCGCGATCGTCGGCTCGCCCGCGCGCAGCAACGCCTTCCTCCACGACTATCGCCAGACGCTGGCCGATCTGCTCGCCGATGCGCACTACGGCACCATTGCCAAGGTCGCGCATGAAAATGGCCTTATCATCTACGGCGAGGCGCTGGAGGATGTGCGCCCGGTGCTGGGCGACGACCTCACCATGCGCAGCCATGCCGATGTGCCCATGGCCGCGCTCTGGACCTGGAACCGCGACGCAAAGCCCCGCCCGACCTTGCTCGGCGACATGAAGGGCGCGGCGTCGGTCGCCCATATCTATGGTCAGAATATCGTCGCCGCCGAATCCATGACCTCCGTCTCCTCGCCCTGGGCGTTCGCGCCTTCGGACCTGAAGCGGATCATCGATCTGGAATTCGCGTCCGGCATCAACCGCCCGATCGTCCACACCTCCGTCCACCAGCCGGTGGATGACAAGGTGCCGGGGCTCAGCCTCATGATCTTCGGCCAATATTTCAACCGGCATGAAAGCTGGGCGGAAATGGCCCGCCCCTGGGTCGATTACATGGCCCGCACCAGCTACCTGCTTCAGCAGGGCCGCGACCATGCCGAAATCGCCTGGTTCCATGGGGAGGACGCGCCCATTACCGCCCTGTTCGCAACCGGCGAACCGGCGGGACTGCCCAAGGGCTATGGCTATGACTTCGTCAACGCGGACATACTCGCCAATGTCCTGAAGGTCGAGGACGGCCAGCTGGTCGCCCCAGGCGGCGCCCGCTACCGCGCCCTTTATCTCGGCGGGTCGAGCCGCGTCATGACCCTCCCCACCCTCCGCCGCATCGCCGCGATCGCCGACGCAGGCATCCCCGTCATCGGCGAAGCGCCCGAGCGCGACCCCGCCATGAAGGATGATCCCGCCGCCTTCGCCGCGCTGGTCGACCGCCTGTGGAAAGGCACCACCACCGCCAAACCACGCATCATCCCCAGCCAGGACCCGGACGCCGCCCTTGCCCGCGTTGGCATCGCCCCTGACTTCCGCGTCACCGGCGGCGCGCCCGACACCGAGTATCGCTTCGTCCACCGCACGCTGCCGGACGGCGAACTCTATTTCGTCAACAACCGCCAGAACCGCGCGGAAAGGATCGAGGCCCGCTTCCGCGTCACCGGCCGCCAGCCCGAAATCTGGCGCGCCATCGACGGCACGGCAGCACCTGTCTCCTACCGCACCGAAGGCCAGGAAACCGTCATCCCCCTCGATGTCGGCGCGGAAGATGCCTTCTTCATCCTCTTCCGCAAGCCCGTCAGCGCCCCCGCCGCGACGATCGCCGCGCCCACCCCGCGCCAGATCGCGACGCTCGACCAGCCATGGCAGATCAGCTTCCAGCCCGGCCGGGGTGCGCCCGCCACCCTGCCGATGCCCCAACTCACGCCACTCAATGAAGCGAGGCAAGAGGGCGTCCGCTACTTCTCCGGCATCGCCACCTACACCAGCCGCTTCACACTGCCCAAGGGCGCAAAGCGCGGACAGCCACTCTGGCTCGATCTTGGGAAGGTAGGCGACCTCGCCGAAGTCCGCGTCAACGGCCAGCTTGCCGGGACCAGCTGGTTCGCACCCTATCGCCTCGACATCGGCCGCTTCGTCAAATCCGGCAGCAACCAGCTGGAGGTGAAAGTCGCCAATCTCTGGGTCAACCGTCTGATCGGCGACAAGCAGCCGGGCGCCAAACCGATAACCTTCACCGCCGCGCCTACCTATAAACGGAACGCGCCCCTACGTCCCAGCGGTCTGATCGGCCCGGTAACGCTGTGGACCCAGTGAGAGCCCCTGCTCATCGCGCGGACCGCAGGGATTTCTAGGGTCGGCGGCCACCATGATGGCGGCGCTACCCGGTACGCTGGGGGCCGCTCCATCGCACCGGTCTTCGCTGGCGCGGGTCATCATCGACAATGACTTTGCCGGACCTCGCCATCTCAGGCCCGCTCGGCCGCTTTCTCAAGGGGCAAGTGGACGACATGGCATCCAAAAGGGGTTCCACTCGCGCTGGTGGGCGGCGTGCTGGCGCTCTTCCTGCGAGGGATGGATTTCTCCATCTCGGCGGCAGTGGGCTTTATCGCGCTGTCCGGTATCGCGGTGTTGAACGGACTTGTCATGGTGTCCTCCATTCAGGACCTCATGCGCAAGGGCGTCGACCGCGCCGAAGCGGCCCGTACCGGCGCGATCCAGCGTCTGCGCCCGGTGGTGATGACCGCGCTGGTGGCAAGCCTTGGCTTCGTGCCCATGGCACTCGGCACCGGCGCAGGCGCGGAGGTTCAAAAGCCGCTGGCGACGGTCGTCATCGGCGGCCTCATCTCCGCCACGCTGCTCACCCTCTTCGTCCTGCCGACGCTTTATGCCCGCTATGGGCAGAAGGACTTGCCCTACGAGGAAAATCTGGAGGAACCCCAGCATCTGGTTGAGAAGTTGACAGACCACGGGGCGGAAGGAGCATCCAACCATGCATAGCCACGCGGGGCATGACCATGATCATGCCCATTCACCATCGGACTTCGGACGCGCCTTTGCGCTGGGCACGTTACTCAACCTCGGGTTCGTGGTCGTGGAGGCTGTCTATGGCATCACTTCCGGGTCGATGGCGCTGCTTGCGGATGCGGGGCACAATCTATCAGATGTGCTCGGCCTGTTGATCGCTTGGGGGGCGGCGTGGCTTTCGAAACGCCATCCCAGCGCGCGATTGGCCGATAGGCGACTGTCCGATTCCGAACTGTGAAGCCAGGATGATCAGCATGAACTCATATACTATCTCGCGCGATAGCCTCTGCAGCTAGCAATGCCGCGGTCATTCCAGGTCCTAGAGATGCGCCCGCCCCGGCATAGCCGAAACCCATGATCGTAGGAGCAACATCGCCACAGGCATAAAGCCCACGGATCGGGTCGCCGGACCGGTCCAGCACTCGAGCTTCGGCATCAACCAATAAACCGCCTTTCGTGCCACACAGCCCCGGAAGGATGGGCGCGGCATAATAAGGGGGGGTGGAAATTTCGCCCAGACAGGGATTGGGTACATGCGACGGGTCACCGTTGAACCGCTGGTGGGGATCTCCGCCCCTGCCAAAATCCTTGTCGTTGCCATTGTCGGCCGCTTCGTTCATCCGTTCAGCCGATCGCTTCAAAGCATCTGCTGGCATCGATAGCTTCCGCGCCAGTTCCACCAAGTCATCAGCCTGTCGCCAATTCATCGGTGCAGAATCGCTTGGCGCGATGCCCAGAACAGGGGAACGCGCCTTGAAAGCGGCGTCGAAGATCAGCCATGCGCGGGCGCAGAAATAGCTCCCCCGTGCGGGGTCGAACGCCAGCATGCCGCGGCCCACATCATTATATCCCAAGGCTTCGTTGACGAAGCGGTGGCCGTCCCCGTTCACCAGCATCGATCCGGGCAATGCAAGTTCCCGCACCACCAGAAAGGGAGGCCTGCCATCGTCCGGTGCATGGACCGCGCCCAGCCATCCATCGCCAAGGCCGAAAAGGTCGGCCCCACAATCCAGCCCGAAGCGAAGGCCGTCACCCATTGCGCGCCCGGCCGTGAGAGGGACGAAATCGACGGCGGGCAGCAGGGCGCGCCTTTTGGCCGGATCTGCCGCGAAGCCTCCAGATGCGATGACCACTGATGCTGCATCAACATCGCGGCCATCTGCCAGCTCGATTGCAAATCGGCCATTCTGCTGGCGCTTCACAGCATTCACCGCGACGCTGCGCACCATATCGACTCCCATGTCGATACAGGAATAGCCAAGCCCGGCGACAAGTGCCGCGCCTTGCGTCCTGATGTCTTCCTCGCGGCGCATCGCTACCGTCGCCGGATTGCCGCCGGCACGATATTCGACATAGGTGAGAGGCGCGCGACCGGCATTGGTGCGGAACCAGCCTGCCCGCTCTTGCAGCAAAGCACCTGCACTGAAGGGTTCCGGCTCCAGACTGCGGCCGAACCCTGCGCCATCCCAGTCCGGATGATAATCATGGCGTGGGATCGCGGTGAACCGAAGCGCTCCGCGCGCCTCGATGAAATCGACCATGCGCGCGCCGTGGCCGATGAAAGCGTCGATATTGTCGGATCGCGGCTGCGTCCCGCCAACGCGGCGGAGATAGGTAGCGGCAGCATCCAGATCATCCCCATATCCAGCCCGCGCCATAGGGCTGCTACCGGGAATCCAGAGATTGCCCCCGCCAATGGCTGATGTTCCGCCGAGCACATCCTCAGCCTCGACCAGCATGACGTCCGCACCCGCATGCCGCAGTGCCAACGCCGCCGTCAGCCCTGCCGCGCCGGATCCAATGACAACCGCGTCAACCGACTGCCTGTCCCGTCCCGCCAATCAAGCCTCCGCCTGCATGGTGCGCCTTATCCCATCGACACGCAAATGACGCCAGCCACCGCCAGCACGGATCCAATACCTGCGCTGATCCCCATTCTTTCCTTGAAGATCAGCATACCTAGCGGCACCGCGAAAAGGGGAGCCAAGCCAGCATAGACCGCAGCCGCGCCCGCGCCTACGACAGATATGGAATAGACCAGCAACAAACCCGCGCCCGCCAGCGTGATGCCTGTCGCTAATGCCAGAAGGAAATTCGTACGGTTCCGCAGCACAGCTCTAACCGGCAAATGATCGACTGGTCCCGACAGCGTCCACAGGATGGAGCCTGCGATGATCGTCTTGAACAGGCTGACTGTAATGACATCCGCGTTGGTTAGCGACACCCGCAGCACGACCGTTCCCACTGCCCAGGCGAGCGCGGTGCCTATGGCGATCGCAAATCCCACCCAATGATCCCGGGCCGATTGCCGCTCTTCCTCGCCCTCCTGCGCGGCGGCGATGACCGATCCCGGAGCGCGCTGGGACATGAGAGCCGTCCCCCCCACCGCCAGCGCTACGCCCAGCAGCTTAAGCGGGCCAACGGCTTCCTGAAGAAATAGCCAGGATAGTGATACGGTAAAGACGGGAAAGGATTTCGCGATCGGCGTCGCTTTGGACACGCCGATTTTCTTGATCGCCAGGAAAAAGGATGTGTCGCCTATCACGATGCTGAACAGGACCGACAGGCCGATCCATAGGATCGTCCAGCCATCGGGCACCGTTCCGCTATTCACCAACCATAACGGCAGGAAGATCAGGGCCGCGACAGTGCACCGCCACGCATTGAGCGTGATTGCTGGAATGCGTGCTCCGGCGAAACGGACGAGCAGGCTGGTGGTAGCCGACAGGGCTGCGACGCCCAGCCCTGCGATCAAGCCGAGATGGGCGGCGTCCATCAGACTGTCTGGCCGCCGTCAGCGGTGATGCCAGCCCCATTCATGTAAGATGATTGGTCGCTGGCGAGAAATGCTATGATGTTGGCAATCTCTTCATAGCTACCCTCGCGTCCCATCGGCACCAGCTCTGCCGCCTTGCGCGATCGAGCGGCCTGCTGTTCATCGGACGCACCCTGCAGCCGGTCGGCCATATATGTCGGCAGGAAGCCCGGGCAAACCGCATTGGCCCTGATGCCGCGCGCGGCAAAATCCTTGGCGATAACGCGCGTCAGCTGCAACAGCCCAGCCTTCGACACGCTGTAGGCGGCTTCCGCGGTGGAAGCCTTGAACGAAGCAATGGAGGCCGTGTTGACGATCGTGCCGCCCCCATTTTTCTCCATCAACGGAATGGCGCGGGCGGAAAACAGATAGGCCGACCGCAAATTGACAGCAATCGTGCGATCCCAGACATCTTCAGGCGTATCGACGATATTGCCGACAGGATTGATCCCGGCATTGTTGAGCAGGATGTCGAGGCGGCCATAAACTGCTTCGACCTTGGCGATCGCGGCGTTCGCGACTTCGCTTCTCGAGACATCCCCGACAACCGCCGCAGCCTCTACTCCCTGACCATGAAGCTCCGCCACCAGTTGTTGAAGCTCTGCCTCATTATAATCGACGAGCAGAAGCTTCGCGCCCTCTCTCGCGAACAATCCGGCAGCGACGCGGCCAAGCCCTGTCGCCACGCCGGTCGCCATGATGATCTTATCCTTAAAGCGCATCGACCCCGTTCCTTCCAAAACCACGCTGTCAGAGTTTCACTGCTTGGGTATCACTCCAACGCTTGTCAGCGCATCAGCAAGCCGGGGGGCGTCTTCGATGCGCAGTCCCATCACATTCATCCGCCCCGAGGGGGCGATATAGATGCCATATTCCTTCCGCAGCGCATCGACCTGCGCCGTTGACACAGCGAGGTTGGAAAACAGCCCATGCTGCCGCGCGATCGGGGCCAGCGGCTCCGCCGCGCTAGCAATGGCACTGCGCACGGCATGGATCCGCTGCGCCATATCGGATAATTCGGCGCGCCAATCCGAAGTGAGGTCCGCGTCTTCCAGGATCTTGCGCACCACTGCCGCGCCATGGTCAGGCGGCATCGACCAACTCACCCTCGCATGGACGGCAAGGTTGCTCGCGACGTTGCGCGCAAGCTCATTGTTCGGCGCCTTGACATATAGCGCGCCGGTGCGCTCACGATACAAGCCGAAATTCTTGTCGCACGAATAGGCGAGTAGCAGTTCGGGCACCTTGTCGAATATAGTGCGAAAACCAGCGGCGTCGGCCTCAAGATTTTCGCCCAGACCTTGATAAGCGAGATCGACAAAAGGCACGAGCCCGTTCCTGGCGCAGAGATCGGCGACCGCCTCCCATTGGGCGTGATCCAGATCGAGGCCGGTGGGATTGTGGCAACATCCGTGCAGAAGCACCACGTCGCCCGCTGATGCTTCCGACAGCGCGTCCATCATGGGATCGAACAGCAGCTCCTGCTTATGGAGATCCGCAAAAGCATATTCCCGCACTTCGACGCCGACGGCTTCGAAAATCGGACGGTGGTTCGGCCAGCTCGGCGTGCCCAGCCATAATTTGGCGGAGGGTCGCGCGGTCGCGATCAGTTCCGCCCCCAACCTGAGCGCACCGCCGCCCCCCGGCGTCTGAACCGCAGGGATTAGTTCCGCATCACCCCTCTCCGCTCCGAATATGATCGGCCGCAACAGGTCGGTGAAGATGGGGTCGCCAACGATGCCCAAATAACCCTTGCTCGGCTGCTCTCCGACCAGGATTTTTTCCGCAGCCTTAACGGCCCTCATCACGGGCGTATGTCCGGCCTCATCGCGATATACGCCAACGCCAAGATCAATCTTATCCTCGCGCGGGTCCGCCCGGTGCGCGGTGATGATCTGCAACAACGGGTCTGCAGGCATTGGCTTGAGCAATTCGAACATGGGTGCCTTTCTAACCGTCAGTGGGCGGTGCTGCGGGGCGGCAATTTCCATCGGCACCGGCTCACAAGACCTGAGACGGGATCGAGGATTAGGGCCGACTCTCTAGCAGAGAACCAATTTAGCTGAAACAATAATGTTGCAAATGCACGTCATTCATTGCTTAGTCAATGATATTTTCTCTGCTATCATAGCCTGCGGCTTGGTGAACCCTTAGCTGCGAGGTAGAAGCAATGCAGGGTTCGTGAAAAGTCAGCGCTGATTGAGGAGAAGCCGGTGGCGCCACGCTTTACCACTCGCCAGCTTAGTGCGTTCATCGCCGCTGCGGAACAAGGCAGCTTCACGCTGGCTGCTGGCCGCCTGCATCTCACGCCATCGGCTGTCAGCAACCTGATCAGCGAGCTGGAGCAGGTGATCGGCTTCAGCTTGTTTGAACGAACCACCCGCAAGATCGCGTTGACGGCGCAGGGCCGACAATTCCTGCCGGTCGCTATTTCGGTCCAGCACCGTTTCACCACGGCGGCGGTCGCGGCGGCAGACATCGCTAACCAGTCGGTCGATGTGATCCGGGTTGCAGCGCCCCAGGCGGTTGCGGCCATGCTCCTTCCCTCAATCATCGCCGCCTATCGCGAGGTTGAACCCCGGACGGAGGTGCGCGTCATCGACACAGGCGTTGAATGGATGGCTGAAAGGTTGAGAAGCGGGGAAGCGGACTTGGCGCTGGGGCCGGACCGCACAGAGGGCGGCGATATTGCCGCTACGCGCCTTTATGCCTCTCCCTGGGTATTGTGGTGTTCACCTGACCATGCGTTCGCCGCCAAATCCGTGGTTAAATGGTCCGATCTGGCAGGCGTGGATTTTTTCATGGCAGGGCGGGACCATGAACATAGCGTCGGGCCGTTTGGGGCAACGCTCAACCATGACTTTGTGATCGCGCCTAAACAGGTTTTCGACAATATGACGACTGCTCTGGGAATGGCAGCCGCCAACCTGGGCGTAACTTTCTCCCCGCAATATGTCGAACCTTTCGCCATATGCTGGGGCTTGACGATGCGGCGGGTCGTCGAACCGGAGATCATCCGTTACCTGACGCTCTATGAATCAATTGATCGCGTGATGCCGGAAAAGGTCATACGGTTGCGCGCTTTCATACAGAAACATATGAATCCCGAATGATGTGAGGCGTCCCAGGCCGTCAGGTGAAATGGAAGGACACCGTCCCGAGCGGTCCATAATCGACATGGAATGTGTCGCCGGGTCGTGCCGCGACAGGAGCCGTGAAGGATCCTCCCAAAAGAATTTCACCCGGTTCGAGTGAAACGCCATAGGGATGCAGCTTGTTCGCCAGCCAGGCGACGCCGTTTGCCGGATGGTTCAGCACCGCTGCCGCGACACCTGATTCTTCGATCACGCCATTGCGGGCAATCGTGGCACATACCCAGCGAAGGTCGGTATCGAGCGGGCGAATTGGTCGGCCGCCCATGATGATCCCCGCATTGGCGGCATTGTCCGAAATCGTGTCGACCACCTTGCGCGTGGCTTTGGTGGCCGGATCAACCTGTCGAATACGCGCATCGATCAACTCGATCGCGGGCACGACATAGTCCGTCGCCGAAAGAACATCGAAGATGGTGCAGTTGGGTCCTGACAGCCGATCCTTCAAAATGAAGGCAAGCTCTACCTCGACGCGCGGCACGATGAAGCGCGCGGTTGGAATATCGCCGCCGTCGCGAAACTGCATGTCGTCCAGAAGGGTCCCGTAATCAGGTTCGGTGATATTCCCGGCCCGCTGCATCGCCCGGCTGGTCAGCCCGATCTTATGACCAATAGGCCTGCGACCACCTGCGATCTTGGCCGCGACCCACGCCTTCTGGATCGCATAGGCATCCTCGATCGTCAGATCTGGATAAGCGATGGAAAAATGATCGACCTGCGTCTGGGTCCGCTCGGCATGATCAAGGCTGGCAGCCAATTGGTCTATGACTTCCGGAGAAAGCGGCATCATTCCATCCTCACGCCCGAACATAGGCGGTTTTTACGGTCGTGTAGAATTCGGCAGCGTAGGAGCCCTGCTCGCGCGGGCCATGACTGGACGCCTTGCGACCGCCGAAAGGCACATGATAATCGACCCCCGCAGTCGGCAGGTTCACCATCACCATCCCCGCCTGGGCGTCGCGGCGAAACCGGCTCGCATGGCGGAGCGATGTCGTGCAAATGCCTGCCACAAGGCCAAAGCGGACATCGTTGGCAACCGTAACCGCCTCGTCATAATCGGCCACCCGGATAACCGAAGCGACCGGGCCGAAGACTTCATCCTGATTGATCCGCATCCCGGATCGGGTGTCCACGAACAATGCCGGTGACTGGAAGAAGCCGGGCGTGCGACGTTCCACACGCTCGCCGCCGGTCACCAGCGTCGCCCCGTCCTCATGCGCGCGGGCGAGATGATCAAGATTGCTCCGCAACTGCCGCTCATCGACGACAGGGCCAATCGTGGTGTCAGCCGCGCGGGCATCGCCGACGACCTGTTCACCAATCCGCCTCGAAAGCGCTTCCACGAACCGGTCGTGGATAGCGTCTTCAACGATCAGGCGGGAGGATGCTGTACACCGCTGCCCCGTCGCGAAGAAGGCGCCGTCCAGCGCGCACTCCACGGCAACGTCCAGTTCGGCATCCGCCATGACGACAAGCGGGTTCTTGCCACCCATTTCCAGCTGGACTTTGAAGCCATGCTCTGCGCCTGCGGCCAGAATATTGCGGCCCACCCCATCCGATCCGGTGAAACTGACCGCATCGACGCCCGGCCCTGCCAGCACCGAACCCAGCCGCGATCCCCGCCCCATGACCAGATTGAACGCGCCCGACGGAATGCCTGCGCGGTGCAAAATCTCGGCAAGTAGCCACGCGCAGCCCGGCGTCAGATCGGCGGGCTTGAACACCACCGTATTTCCATAAGCCAGAGCAGGCGCGATCTTCCACGCCGGTATGGCGATAGGGAAATTCCAGGGCGTGATCAGCGACACGACGCCGACGGGTTCTCGCGTGATATCGATTTCGACACCGGGCCTGATCGAGTCATGCTTGTCGCCGCACTGCCGCACGACCTCGCCCGCGAAGAAGCGGAATATCTGGCCTGCGCGGGTCACTTCGCCACGCGCCTCGCGCAGCGTCTTCCCTTCCTCGCGGGAAAGCAGATCGGCAATTTCTTCGGTCCGCTGGAGGATTTCGCTGCCGACCCGGTCCAATATGTCGGCCCGCTGCTGGATCGGCCCGCGCGACCAGGCAGGAAAGGCCGCCCGCGCCGCGGCGATCGCAGCAGCAGCGTCGGCGGGTTCGCCCTGGTGATATTCGCCGATCACATCGTTCGTGTCGGACGGGTTGATGTTGGGCGATGGGTTGCCACTCACCCATTCGCCTCCGATCAGGTTGCGATATTGCAAGGCCATTATCCTCTCATTGAGCGATAAGCTTGCCGGGGTTCAGTATCCCGGCGGGGTCAAGCGCGTGCTTGATCGCGCGCATAAGGCTGGTTTCGACGGGTGCCTTATAATGTGCCGCCTCATCGCGGCGCAGGACGCCAAGTCCATGTTCGGCCGAAATGGAACCGCCATGCGCCACTACGATGTCATGGATGATCCGATTGATTTCACCCTGTCGGGCGAGCAGCGCCTCGCCATCACCCCCGATCGCAGGAGAGATATTATAGTGAAGATTACCGTCGCCCAGATGACCGAATATCACTGGCCGGACGTCGGGATGGAGCCGCATGAGGGCAGTTGTGGCTTCGGTAATGAACAGGCCGATATCGGAGATTGGCACGGAGACATCGTGCTTGACGGTCTTGCCCGCCGCGCCCTGCGCTTCCGACACATGTTCCCGCAGGGCCCAAAAGTCTTGGCTCTGGGCTATCGACGAGGCAATAGCGACGTCGAGCACCACTCCAGCTTCGAACGCTTCCATGAGCGCGCCCTGCAAAGTCTCGGTCGCCGCCTCGTCGCTTAAAGGATCGCTGACTTCGGCCAGGACATACCAGGGTGCGGGCTGTGAAACCGGCAGCCGCGTTCCGGGAACATGATCGAATACCAGATCGAGGCAGATGTCGCTAATCAGTTCAAAGGCCGTCAGGCGATCGCTCGCCCGCGATTGCATCATCTCCAGCAGCGCCAGAGCCGCCGCCGGGCTCTCCACGGCGGCAAAGGCGGTGACCTGCGCGGCTGGGCGCGGGAACAGTTTGACGACAGCGGCCGTGATGATGCCGAGCGTCCCTTCCGATCCGACGAACAGGTCGCGCAATGAATAGCCGCTATTGTCCTTGCGCAGACCGCGCAGGCCATTCCATATCTGCCCGTTCGCCGTCACCACCTCCAGCCCCAGGCACAGGTCGCGCGCATTTCCATAGCGCAGCACGCCCGTGCCGCCCGCGTTGGTGGCGAGGTTGCCGCCGATCGTGCAGCTCCCTTCGGCTGCCAGGCTCAGGGGGAAGAGTCGTCCCGCCTGATCGGCCGCATCCTGAACCTGGGCCAACAGACATCCGGCCTCCACCGTCATGCTGTTGTTGATCGTATCGACGCGACGGATCCGGTTCATGCGGGTCAGGGACATGACGATGCCCCTGCTTCCGCTCTCCGGCACCGATCCGCCCGATAGCCCCGTGTTTCCGCCCTGCGGCGTCACCGGCGTGCCGGTCTCGCTCGCCCAGCGCATGATCGCCGCGACCTCCTGCACCGTTTGCGGCTGCACGACAGCGATCGCATCCCCACGCCACAAACCACGCCAGTCGGTCAGGAATGGAGCCATGTCCGCCTGATCGACGAAGGTTCGCCCCGCGAAGACCGCCTTCAGGGATGCGAGGCGGTCTTCAGTCATGGCACGAGTCCGCGCGTCTGACCGAACAGGCGGGTCAGGCCGTAGAGCATGTTCATGGCAGGCGTAGGCACATTCAGCGCGGCTGCGATCGCCCGAGGCGCACCGAGCAGGGCGTCGAGTTCTATCGGGCGTCCCGCGTCAACATCCTGTAACATGGAAGTGCGGAACGCGCCCAGCTTGCGGGTGACGGCAATGCGGTTTTCGCCCGGCTCGTCTATGGGGCAACCGATGCGTTCACCGACCGTCGCGGCCTCCGCCATCACCGCCATCAGCAGGTCGCGCACATCTGGATCGTCGATGATCCGGTCCGCAGTAGCGCCGGTGATTGCCGACACCGGGTTCATGGTCATGTTGCCCCACAGCTTGTACCAGATATCCTGCCGGATCGCGGCGCTGGCTTTGGCGGCAAGACCAACCGACTCCAGCGCCTGCGCCAGCTTCGTTACCCGGTCGCTGATGCCGCCGCCCGGTTCCCCGATGATCAGAACGTCGCTCATGTTCCGGCGCGCATGGCCAGGCTGAACCAGCGAGGTGCTGGCGTGAACGACACAGCCGACCACGGCAGTTGACGGAATATTCGCGCGGATGCCACCATCAGGATCGACTATCGAACGGGTCGGCTCCTCTGCAACACCCAGCCCGTCGGCGAACCACCATGGCACCCCGTTCATGGCTGGCAGGACGATGCTGCCGTCTCCCATCATCGCGCCGACAGCCGCTGCGACGGCGCGCATGGCCGGAGCCTTGACCGCGACGATGACCAAGTCCTGATGCCCCAGCCGGGCAGCATCGTCATCCGCCTTCACCGGATAAGCGTTCGTCACGCCATCGTCGGTCAGGCGCAATCCATGTTCACGCAGCGCCGCCAGTGTTTCGCCCCGCGCGAAAACGGATACGTCATGCCCCGCCGCCGCAAACCGCGCGCCCAGCCAGCAGCCGATCGCTCCAGCCCCGACGATACCAACCTTCATCATGCCTGCTTCTCCTTGGCCGCCCGGTAATTGGCCTTGAGATCTTCCCGTACGCGCTCATCGAAACCAAGCGACACGCGGCGCACCTCCGGCGTGTCCATCGGCGGATGACCGATGCCGTCAGCACGCGGGCGCGGCCCTGCGACGACATGATTGCGCAGGCGCCCGATATTGCTGATCTCCACCTCGATCGTGTCACCCGGATCGAGCGAACGCGAATGGGCAGGCGTTCCGGTCAGTATGACATCGCCGGGCAACAGCGTGATGTAGCGGGCGATATCGGCGATCATATAGTCCGGCCCCCAGACCATCTCCTCGCCTATCTTCGCTTCCTGCACCAACAGGCCGTTGCGATAGGTGCGCAGCACTTCATTTCGCGGATCGACACCTGACACGATGCCCGGGCCGATCGGGCAGAAACCGTCCATGCCCTTCACCCGCAGCATCGACCCCTGGTCGGTGTCGCGGAAATCCTGCGCGCCCATGTCGAGCACCGGGGCAAAGCCCGCGATACAATCCCACGCTTCTTCGGGCGTCACGTTACGGGTGACCTTGCCGATGATCGCGGCAAACTCGCCCTCATAATTCAGATATTTGATGCCGTCGGGCTTCACCAGTTCGCCGCCATGGCCATTCAGGGCCGTGATGGGTTTAGTGAAATAGGTAGGGGTCTCGGTCGGCTTGGGATTGTTGCGTGATTCGATGCCGCGCGATGCATAGCTTAAGTGAACCGCGATGATCTTGCTCGGCATCGGCTCGAGCGGCGGCAGATGCTGGAGACCAGTTGGATCGAAGACCCTGCCATCGTCCAGCCTCAGCTGACCATCATCCTGCATGGTGCCCCAATAGGCGCTGTTGTTGACGATGACGCGGCGGCGCTCGATGCGTGGACCATTAAGGACGCTCATGTTCAAACCTCGAACCACATGTGGATATTGCCCGTACCGCGAGCATTCTCATATTCCGAAAGAGTTTCCCCCTTCGCACGGCAGTCCCGCCCACCGAGCGCTCCAATCATCTGAAGATAATGGCCGCCAAATCCTTCCCAGGGTATCTTGCGGTACAAAGTGGGGAAACGGTCGACAATCACATCGTGCCGCCCCTCTTCCATCAGCGCGATCGCTTCACGATCACTCTCGACATTTTCAGGGCTGGAGACATTCTCCGGATCATATATGCGGGGATTTTTCTGGACCCAGTTGATGCCGTTGAATTTGTGGCTGAGCGCGCCTGATGCAAGCAATACGACCCGCGCGTCGCTGCGCCGGATCGCCTCGGCCAGCACGCGGCCGGACTCCAGAAAATGTTCGGACTTGCAGTTCTGACACGTGCCGACCGTCAACACGCGCTCATGCGCCTTGATCGCGTTGACGACATTGATCGTCGCATAATGGCGCGGCAGCAACGGATGGGCTGTCGCCAGCCCCATGACATTCTGTTCGGCGGCGACATCTTCGCACAAGCGGGCCAGGTCCGGCGCACCTCTATAGTCATAGGGTTGGTCATAAAGATACCATGGCATCTCGTCGGACACATAAGTCCCCGAATAATGTTCGCCCGCGTCGAACAAATGATAGCCGGTGGTAAACCAGTGACTGTCGAATATTACGAGCGTATCGGCTTCGACCGCATTGATACGTTCGCGCAGTCTGGCAAAACCGGGGACAAGATCGGAATCCTGGCCTGCGCCCATCTGTATCCGGAAATCTTCCGGCTGCATCAATCCGGGGTGATGCGAAACCAATGCGGCGCCAACGATAGTGCCCATTTTCTAATATCCTGTTATTTGGTGTTCAGCGGTGGCTGAAGCTGGGTTTGAAGGGCTGTTTGGGCACGACGACATCCTTGACGTCGCAGAAGAATTCGAAACTCCACTCGCCTCCTTCGCGGCCAATGCCCGATTGGCCACGTCCGCCAAAGGGCGCAGCAAGATCGCGAATGCCGAAGGAATTGACCCAGATGAAGCCGGTCCGCACGCGCTCGGCTATCGCCTGTGCATGGGCCTCTTCGCCATAGCATACTCCGCCCAGCCCATAGACGGTGTCGTTAGCCAGACGAACGGCTTCCTCATCATCTTCAAAGGTCTGAAGAACCAGAACCGGCCCGAAAACTTCCTCGCGAACGATTTCAGCATCGGCGTCTACGCCAGCAAACATTGTCGGCTGGAAGTAGAGGTCGCCATAATCATGATCACCGCCGCCCCACAGGACTTGCGCGCCTGCCGCCTTGGCGCGTTCGACATAGCCGCGCACCCGGGCGATCTGGCGGGGATGGATGATAGGCCCGACTTCGGTCGCCTCGTCACGCGGATCGCCGACGCGCAGCTTTGCGACATAGCTCGCCATGCGCTCGACAAATTCGTCACGGACACTGGCGTCCACCAGGAAGCGCGTACCGGCAAGACAGACTTGCGTGGCGTTGCGGTACATGAGCGCGCCGGTCGCCGCCGCCGCATCCAGATCGGCATCGGCCAAAACGATGAAGGGCGATTTACCGCCAAGTTCAAGGCTGGCGGGAACAAGATTTGCAGCGGCCACCTGCGCAATCAGCTTCGCGGTCGGCACGGAACCGGTGAACGAAATGCGCGCCAAGCGGGGATCGGCCACCAGAGCCGCGCCGGTGACTGCGCCGCTGCCCTGCACGATGTTGAAAACGCCGGGTGGAAGTCCAGCAGCGTCAGCAGCATCCGCCAACAACGAACAGCTCAGCGGCGCCCATTCAGGCGGCTTTACGACCACGGTGTTGCCCGAAGCCAGCGCCGGCCCGACCTTCCACGTCGTCAGCATCAATGGCGAGTTCCATGGCGTGATGATCGCGCACACGCCTGCCGGATCGTGCCGCACATGATGGGTCGCCTGCGCGGTTTCGATCACCCTGTCTTGCAGGGTCATGGCATGCTCGGCGAAATAGCTGATATTCAGCGCCGCGCGCGGCACGATGCCGTGCCGCATCCGTGAAAGCAGCACGCCTGCATCGTTCGATTCGGTGAAACACAAGGCTTCCGCACGCCTGCTGATTTCTTCGGCGAACCGGTCAAGATAAGGCTTTCGCCCTTCAGCGCCCAACGCCGCCCAGGCCGGAAACGCTGAAAGCGCCGCCGCGACAGCCTGTCCAACCAACTCCGGCGAAGCTTCGGCAACTTCCCCCAAAATGCGCCCGTCGATGGGCGAGAATATCTCGAAACTGGAATCGGAAGCCGTCCTCTGCCCGCCGATATAATGGAGGGGCGAGATCGGGAATCCTTCGATGCTGATCATATCTGGCATGGGTTTTGGCATCCAAATGATGTCGGAGATAGGCTCTGCGAGCGCTTCAATGCCATTTCATATGAAAGTTGTTAGTTGCGTTGTCAATGACATTGATCTATCTGTTCGTGCCATTGAGAGGCATTTCGCCAGTAAGATGGACGCGCGATGACGATAAACCGTTTCAAGGCAGCGTTGGGCACAGGGCAGGTCCAGGTCGGACTGTGGCAGACGCTCGGCACGCCCGTCACGGTTGAATTGTGCGCCGCCGCCGGTTTCGATTGGCTGCTGCTCGATGCGGAGCATGCGCCTCATTCGATACCCAATCTCATGGCTCAGCTTCAAGCGATGAACGGGTCTCGCTCGCACCCCATAGTGCGCCTGCCCGCGACTGACGCGACAAGTATTAAGCAAGTTCTCGACATCGGGGCCATGACAATTCTCGCGCCCTTTGTGGAAAGCGCCGATCAGGCCGCGGCTATCGTCGCAGCGACTCGATATGCGCCGCAAGGCAACCGTGGTCTGGCCGCTGGCCAGATACGCGCTTCTCGCTGGGGCAGGGATCGAAATTATATAGATGACGCGAATGAGCAAATTTGTGTGCTGGCCCAGATTGAGAGCCAGCTGGGCATGGATGCGCTCGATGCGATCATGGCGGTGGATGGGATCGACGGCATCTTCATCGGTCCGGCCGATCTCGCAGCATCGCTGGGTCATCGGGGACAGCCGGATCATCCCGAAGTGCGAAAGGTGATCGACGCCTTGATCGGTCGCGTCACACATGCCGGAAAGGCTGTCGGCCTGCTGACGCTCAACGACGAACTTGCACGGGCTTATATCGCGGCGGGCTGCACCTTTGTGGGTGTCGGCACGGATGCTACGATATTGGCGAGCGGGGTGGACAGTCTGGCGGCACGCTTCTGCACAAGGGGCGCACTGGAGCCGCTGGGATATTGACCATGCGAACCACTACGCTCACTCGCGCTGTCGACCACGACACGATGTTGTGCGAAGCACGGAGCCTTCATCAAATCATAGCTGGCGGACAAGATATGCAGACCAAGAAACGGAATTTCCCCCCCGGCGTCGAGCCGCGCGACACCATCAACCTGCGCCGTTTCCTGCCACATCGCATCCATTTGCTTTCCGCCAAGATCGCCCGGCCGTCGGATTTCAAAATGCCCGATGGCAAAGTGGTGCGCGCACGCGACTGGCGGGTCATCCTGCAACTGGCGAGCCGGGGGCCGCTGACCAATCGCGAATTGTCGGCGATGGTGGGCCTGGACGCCGCCAATATCACCCGGGTCGTCCAAAATCTGAATGAGCTTGGATATGTGACGACCCGGACTTCCGCGACCGACCGCCGCAAGCAGATCATCAGCCTGACGGCCGAAGGCGCTGCGGCCCATGACGCAATCGCCCCGCAGCGCAAGCAAGTGGGTGAAGCTCTTCTCGAATGTTTTTCGCCCGAGGAGGCCGAGCAGTTTTTCAACTTTCTCGATCGCCTTGAAGATCATCTTCAATCCAATGTAGATGATGACGAGTGGATAGAATAAATTAGAACATCATTCTCAATACTACTGTATATTTCGGTGCCATTTATTTGGCATTTTAATGTTGTTTATCCCTAAATCTATTATATTGTGAAATTTTCTAAACAAAGATATCCGAATGTTTCATTTGTTTTACAATTAGAATAGTGCTGATCTCTTCACATGGGAATGAGAAATCCTGGAAATAGGACTTTCCCAAAAATCACTAATTGAGGGGTGGCCGTCATGCGCTCATGTGAAGCGACTATAGTTCAAACGTCTTTCCGCCGGTTTCTCTATCAGGGGGGCAGCGTTTCAGGTCTGGCGACCGTAATCGCACTGGCCGCTTTCCCGCAGCTTGCCCAGGCGCAGGCCGAACCCGCGCCCGTGGCAGCAGTGACATCGGAGCAGCCCGCCGACGCGCCGCAAAGCGCCGATGACGGCGGAGAAATCGTCGTCACCGGGTCTCGTATTGCAAGTGGTGCCCGTACGCCCACTCCCGTCACAATGGTGTCGAGCGAGTCGCTTCAACGCGGCAACCCCTCCACCCCCGTCGCCGCTCTCCGCGATCTACCGGCGCTGTCCGCAACCGCCACCAGCACGCGCAACCCATCTACCGGCGGCGCATCCAACGGCGGCGCCAGCTTCCTTGATCTTCGCGGGCTTGGCGCCAGCCGGACGCTAACGCTTGTCGATGGCCGTCGCTTCGTGCCCGCAACCTCGACCGGGCTTGTCGATGCCAACCTTATCCCGTCCGCATTGCTGGAACGCATTGACGTCGTGACCGGCGGTGGATCAGCCGCCTATGGCTCGGACGCTGTTGCGGGCGTTGTCAACTTCGTCCTCAACACAAAGCTGGAAGGCATTCGGGCCAAGGCGCAGGCGGGCATCAGCCAGTATGGCGACAATGCTGAAAGGCTGCTGACATTTGCCGCCGGGCATGCCTTCATGGATGGCAAGTTGCATGTCTCCATCGGCGCCGAATATTTCAGGAACAATGGCGTCGCGCCCGGAGAACGGGATTGGGCCCGCCGTGGGATCAATGTCATCAACAATCCGACGGGAAGCCCGGCACAGATCCTTGCTCCCAATGCCCGCATCCGCGCCACGACCGGCGGCTATGTCGTGTCGGGTAATGGCGGTACTCCCGCCGCCAACGCCGCGTTCACTGGCATCATGTTCGGCCCCGGCGGCACGGTCGGCACTTATGACTATGGCACGCTGACGACCAGCGGGACTCAGTCGGGCGGCAGCGGCTTTGATACAACGACGACCCAACCGCTCAACCGCCCGAATAATCGCAAGACCATCTATGGCCATGTGGATTACGAAGTCGCAGACGGTTGGGAAATCTTCGCCGAAGGATCGTACGGTCAGGTCAAGGCAGCCTATGTCAACGGCCCCAACCTGCATCTGGGATCGACAAATCTCACCATCCAGCAGGATAATGCCTATCTTCCGCAGTCGGTAAGAGATCAAATGCTGGCGACTGGCGTGACCAGCCTTACTGTCTCACGCGTCGATAGCGAGGACGGCTATCTCTTCTCCCGCAACAACGAAAAGGTCGCTCGCGGACTTGCCGGGATCAAGGGCCAGATCGGCAGCTGGAATGTCGATGCCTTCTTCTCCTACGGGGATGCAAAGGCAAGCAACGCAGTCTCCTCCAACTATATCATCGCCAATTATGCGCGCGCAGTTGATGCGGTCACCGCTCCCAATGGTCAAATCGTCTGCCGTTCGACGCTGACCAATCCCAATGATGGCTGCGTGCCCTTCAACATCTTCGGCGCGGGATCGCCATCCGCGGCAGCGGTGGATTACGTCACGGGAACCGCCGTCGCGCGTACTCACAACACACTGAAGAATGCGGGCATCAACTTCTCCGGCACGCTGTTCGAAGGATGGGCTGGCCCGATCAAGGCTGCGGCCGGTTTCGAAGCACGGTGGGAGAAGACCGCCGTCACGTCCGACGCCCTTTCACAACAGCGCGCCTACAACATCCAGAATGTGCTGCCCTGGTCAGCTAGCCAGAAAGTCCAGGAAGGCTATCTGGAAGCTTCGATCCCACTCTTGCGCGACGTAGCTTTCGCCCGTGAACTCACCTTGGACTTGGCGGGACGGCGCACGCATTACAGCACCAGCGGATCGGTCAATACCTGGAAGGTCAGCGGCAGCTGGACGCCGGTTGACGATATCCGTTTCCGTGCCACGCGGTCGCGCGACATCCGGGCACCTTCGCTTAGCGAGTTGTTCGTGGCAGGAACGCAGGACGTCTTTAATGGAACCGACCCCTTCCAGGGCAACGTTCAGGTGTTTCGCATCCTCCAGCTGACGTCGGGCAATCCTGACCTGAAGCCTGAAAAGAGCGATACCCAGACTTATGGCGTCGTGTTCCAGCCAAGCTTCATGCCGCGGCTCACCCTGTCGGTCGATTATTATGACATCAAGATCAAGGGCGCCGTCACGACGCTGACACCGCAGAACCTGCTCAATCAATGCTTTAACGGCGTGAATGCCGCCTGTTCCAACTTCATTCGCGATGCAAATGGCAATTTGAGCACGGTGCTGCTCCGGCCGATCAACTATGCCGCATTCCAGACACGCGGTGTCGATATCGACCTGAACTACACCCTTCCGCTCGCTGGTGGCGACACGCTCAATTTGCGGTCTGTTACGAACCGGCTGATCTCGCAGAAGCTGACCAATCCAGGCGCAACTCCACAGGAGCAAGCGGGCGACGTCGGCCTCTTCGCCAATCCCAAATGGCGCAACACCACGCAGTTGACCTATGGCAGCGAGCGCTTCACCGGTTTCCTGCAAGCCCGCTATATTGGTGGCGGAATTGTCGATAGCGTCCGGGCGGCGGCCGGGACATTGCTGGACCAGAAGGTGAAAGGCCGCCTTTATTTCGACGGCCAGATTGCTGTCCGCCCGGAAGGTACGCCAGTCGAGCTCTATCTGAACGTCCGTAATCTGCTCAACAAGACGCCGCCTGTCTATCCCAGCGGCAGCACCTCAAATCCGGCGCAAACGAACGGCTCATTGTTCGACATGGTCGGCCGGATGTTCAGCTTCGGGGTCAATGTGAAGATGTAATGCACCCCGCCTGCGCACAAGTAAAACTGTGCGCAGGCAATTTGCTGGGCAAATTTTTGACGTTCAACAGGAAGCAACTGCCGCGAGGCTGCTCACTTCCCATCATCTTCACCTCCAGCATTCCACCGATGCGGCTCCTCGGGCGCTCGTGGGTAGAGCTTGAACTTCTTCGCCGCTCAGAGGCCGATGGCGAACTGGACTTGTAACGGTTTTGTGCCGGTCAGGGATTTGAAGAACGTCTCAACAGAGGCGTTGTCGTAACAATTACCCTTGCCGCTCATCGATGGACGCAGGCCATAGGCCTGCAGCTTTTTCTGATAGTCGTAAGAACAATATTGGCTGCCCCGATCCGAATGAAAAAAAAAGCAGCCCTCCGGAGGCTGGCGCAGGCGCACCGCCATATCCAATGCCCTGATCGCCGGGTCCTTGTTGGCTACGCCGCCCTTCGGGTCATCAGACGCCCGACCCGGCGCTCACCAACATCGAGCCCCACTTCTTTCAACTCCATCGTCATGCGAGGGCGGCCGTAGCTGCCAAGGCTCAGCCTGTATTGTTCGCGGATATGGGCCAAAACCTTCATGTCTGTCTGTTCCCGGCGGCTGATCGGTCGCGAGCGCCAGGAGCGATAGCCGCGTTCACTGACAAGCGACGGGGCAGAGCAGTTCAACAGGCCAGCGGTGCCGCCAGCTATGCACAAAGGCGAACTTCACGGCCTTTGGCACGCGAAGAACTGCGTGGCCTTTTTTAGAACTTCCCTCTCCTCCCGGAACACACGGTTCTCAAGGCGAAGCCGTTCATTCTCGCGCGCCAGATCTGCCTGCGGCGCTGAAACCAGATCACTGGGCCGATACTGCGACACCCACTTGTTCAGCGTCGACTTGCCGGCCCCCAAATCCGACGCAAACCGCTGGTCAACGCAATGCGCACCGCCTCCTGCTTGAACTCTTCGCTATGCTTCATCATCTCGTCGGTCTCCTTGATCGAGCTCTAAACTCTCAAGTGACCGGCACAAAACCGTTACAAGTCCACTTCGATAAGGCGGTCGAGCGTCTCGGGGCTCGGCAGTGCGGCCCCGTTCTCGATCCGCGACAAGGCGCCTCTGCTGATGCCGACATCATGGGCCAGCGACTCCTGCTTCATCGCGCTGTCTTGGCGCAGCTTCTTGATGATCCCTCCGATGTCGGGCTTGAGGTGACTGTAACCGCGCGGCAGGCGGTAACGGTAGGTCGAAGGTTGCGGGACATGGAGGCTTCCAAGCCGATGTGTAACGTCCATGCACGCCTTAAAAGCGCCGTACTAAAAATGCCTTATGGGCAAGGAAGGTTCACGACGGGATGAGGCAGCGCAGCGCGCGCTGGCCGATCTCGTGCGCCTGATCGCCAGGCAGGCCCCGCACGCCCATTGCACTGGGCATCCCGCCGAACCATCTTACAACGCTTCCGCCAAGAAGGACAATGTCTCGTGCTGACGAAATCCGCACCACGGATCATACTTTATGGTCGCCACTCCACCAGCCTACAAACGGTCACCTCGAGCGAGCATCAGACCGCTTCGTGCATGAAGCTGGTGGATTATCTGAACGGGACGGTCGTCGCGACCTTCCACGATCCGGCGGAATCAGGCTACAAGCGGAACAGGCCGGGATTGAAGCAGTTGCTGCGCATGATCGAAGACGGCAGCGCCGATATGATCGTCTGCGAAGCGCTGGATCGCATAGCGCGCGACGGCGAAGACATCGCCTGGTTGGGCAAGAAACTCAGCTATCACGGTATCGGCCTCCATACGGTGACTGAAGGTCATGTGGATCAGATCAAGTTCGGCGTCGCAGCTCTGCTCGGGGCCATTTTCCTCAAGAACCTGGTCGACAAGACGCTGCACGGCATGGCCGCTGCGGTGGCCGCCGGACCGATCGCAGGCGGCCGATCCTATGGATATGCCAGTCAAAAGCTGTACGATCAGGATGGCGAGCGAATTCGCGGCTATCTGGAGATTGCGCCGGAGAAGGCCGAGGTCGTGCGCCGTATCTACCGTGATTTTGCGAATGGGCTTTCCTCGATCCAAATCGCCAAGGCGCTCAACGAGGAGGGCATAGCGGGTCCGCGTGGTGGTGCGTGGAACGCGTCCACCATCCGCGGCGATCCCAAGCGACACGCCGACATCCTCAACAATCCGCTCTATGTCGGCCGCGTGGTCTGGGGACGACGCCAGTGGCGGCAATCCGGACAGCGAGAACCGCGAACGGCGCTACAAGATGCGCGACCGGTCGGAATGGCTGGAGATCGAAGTGCCTGATCTGCGCATCGTCGACGATGGACTGTGGGAAGCCGTGCAGGCCGAGATCAAACGCCGCCAGCGGACCGGCGGCGAGATTTCGCCTGCGGACCAGAACCGCAAGAAGCATCTCCTGTCCGGCCTCATCAAGTGCAGTTGCTGCGGATCCAATTATACGATCAGCGGCAAGGATTATTATCGCTGTGCGGCGCAGAAGGAGCGTCTGGCGGTTGTTGAGACGGAACTTGCCAATCTCGCAGCCAATATGCTGAGCGGCGTTCTCAACCCCGCGCTTGCGAAGTTGCTTGCAGACCGCGAAGCGGAGAAAACCGAAATTGAGCTCCGCCTGCCAAGAACGGCGCCGCCACAACCGTCCGCGCAGATTCTGCCCGCCCCTGTTTTGATGGAGATGTTCGCAAAGAAGATTGCGACGCTGCGCGAGACGCTGGACGATGGCGCGATCCGCAGCGAAGCGGCTGCGTTGATGGACCAGTTGATCGAGAAGGTGACCATCTACCCCGATGGCGCGAACGGCCCCGAGGCAGAGATTGTGTCGAAGGTGGCGGATCTGGCGGCATTCGCCCTGAACGACAACGCCGCCCCGTGGGGCGGCGTATCGAGTTCTATGGCGTTGGTTGCGGGAGTAGGATTTGAACCTACGACCTTCAGGTTATGAGCCTGACGAGCTACCGGGCTGCTCCATCCCGCGTCACCAAAGGCAAAAGGGCGGCTTTATGGGCCGCCCTTTTGTAAAACATGTGATGGGTTTTTATTTCAAAGCGCAAGCTTCAATGCCTGGCGACGCCCTACTCTTCCGGGGCTTGAGCCACAGTACCATCGGCGCAGACTGGTTTCACGGCCGAGTTCGGGATGGGATCGGGTGGGTCACAGACGCTATGGTCACCAAGCAATGAAGCTTGCGCTTTGGGTTATAATCGATGCCGTGCACGGTAAGTGTATTTCAGTTGTTATCTGGCTTGAGGTGATCACCACGCTCAATGGCTGACGCTGTTTCCAGCATTGTCATTGATGGTGGGACTCTACGATCCTACAAAAGTATTACTTTTGCAGGGACCGTTTAAGCGCGATCAGAGCAATTAGGACCGGTTAGCTCCATATGTTACCACACTTCTACATCCGGCCTATCAAGGTCGTGGTCTACGACCGCTCGAAGAAATCTTATCTTGAGGGAGGCTTCCCGCTTAGATGCTTTCAGCGGTTATCCCGTCCATACATAGCTACCCTGCTGCGCCGTTGGCACGACGACAGGTACACCAGAGGTATGTTCAACCCGGTCCTCTCGTACTAGGGTCAACTCCTCTCAAATTTCGACGCCCACGGCAGATAGGGACCAAACTGTCTCGCGACGTTCTGAACCCAGCTCACGTACCACTTTAATTGGCGAACAGCCAAACCCTTGGGACCTGCTCCAGCCCCAGGATGTGATGAGCCGACATCGAGGTGCCAAACGATTCCGTCGATATGAGCTCTTGGGAATCATCAGCCTGTTATCCCCGGCGTACCTTTTATCCGTTGAGCGATGGCCCTTCCACGAGGGACCACCGGATCACTATGACCGACTTTCGTCTCTGCTCGACTTGTCAGTCTCGCAGTCAGGCGGGCTTATGCCATTGCACTCTAACAGACGGTTTCCAACCGTCCTGAGCCCACCATCGCGCGCCTCCGTTACTCTTTAGGAGGCGACCGCCCCAGTCAAACTACCCGCCACAGAGGGTCCCTGCACCGGATAACGGTGCGAGGTTAGACATCAGAAAACAACAGGGTGGTATTTCACCTATGGCTCCACGACAACTGGCGTCATCGCTTCAAAGCCTCCCACCTATGCTACACAGTTCTTTCCTAATGCCACTCTGAAGCTGCAGTAAAGGTGCACGGGGTCTTTCCGTCTAACCGCGGGTACTCCGCATCTTCACGGAGAATTCAATTTCGCTGAGCATATCCTGGAGACAGTGGGGAAGTCGTTACGCCATTCGTGCAGGTCGGAACTTACCCGACAAGGAATTTCGCTACCTTAGGACCGTTATAGTTACGGCCGCCGTTTACCTGGGCTTCAATTCAGAGCTTGCACTCCTCCTCTTAACCTTCAGGCACCGGGCAGGCGTCAGGCCCTATACGTCGTCTTGAAGCCGACTTAGCAGAGCCCTGTGTTTTTGCTAAACAGTCGCTACCCCCTGGCCTGTGCCCCCCACAAAAAGTTGCCTTAATGTGGGGCCTCCTTCTTCCGAAGGTACGGAGGCAATTTGCCGAGTTCCTTCAGGATACTTCTCTCAAACGCCTTGGTATACTCTACCATTCCACCTGTGTCGGTTTAGGGTACGGTCTATACGGAGGGGCTATTTCCTGGGACAACTTCACTGCCCGGACCAATCCAATAAGGCCGAACAATTTACGCCATCCGTCACACACCTCCAGGCCCACGAATATTAACGTGGTTCCCATCGACTACCCCCTTCGGGCTCGTCTTAGGGGCCGGCTTACCCTGCTCAGATTAGCTTTAAGCAGGAACCCTTGGAATTTCGGCGACAGTGCATCTCACACTGTTAATCGCTACTCATGTCTGCATTCGCACTTCCGATACCTCCACGACCCATTACCAGATCGCTTCAACGGCCTACGGAACGCTCCGCTACCGCGTGATCCAAAGGATCACACCCTAAGCTTCGGTGCACGTCTTGAGCCCCGTTACATCTTCGCCGCAGAACCTCTTATTTAGACCAGTGAGCTGTTACGCTTTCTTTAAAGGATGGCTGCTTCTAAGCCAACCTCCTGGTTGTTTTGGAAGTTCCACATGCTTTCCCACTTAGACGTGACTTGGGGACCTTAGCTGTAGGTTAGGGCTGTTTCCCTTTTGACGACGGACCTTAGCACCCGCCGTCTGTCTGCCGGACTAGACTCGTTGGTATTCGGAGTTTGGTTAGTATTGGTAGATCTCGCGACCCCCGCAACCATCCAGTGCTCTACCCCCAACGGCAATCATCCGACGCTCTACCTCAATAGATTTCGCGGAGAACCAGCTATTTCCCGGCTTGATTGGCCTTTCACCCCTAAGCACAACTCATCCGATAATTTTTCAACATTAAACGGTTCGGTCCTCCAGTGCGTGTTACCGCACCTTCAACCTGGTCATGCATAGATCGCCGGGTTTCGGGTCTAATGCATCGAACTCATTCGCCCTATTCAGACTCGCTTTCGCTGCGCCTACACCTAACGGCTTAAGCTTGCTCGATACACTAAGTCACAGACCCATTATGCAAGAGGTACGCGGTCAGGTCTCAAGGACCCTCCCACTGCTTGTAGGCATCCGGTTTCAGGTACTGTTTCACTCCCCTCATCGGGGTGCTTTTCACCTTTCCCTCACGGT